>CAZKHG010000029.1:0-38871 GCA_964552655.1 uncultured Rikenellaceae bacterium | reverse complement strand
GATTTTAGTACTCTGCTTTAAATACAACTGTATTCAACTTTTTGTCAAGCCATAGCGACATGATCTCACGGAAATTATTATAGTCATCTACCTTTATCAAATGTTGGTTAATCTCAATTGAACGGGTTATGGCTACCTTACTGCCATCAACTGTGGTTTTAATTTTATAAAACCCCAGGTTGTTCTCAACAACAGTTTCATTTTCTGGTGATATAAATTTGATGCCGTCAGGCAGTATAAATGAGTAATCATAGCTTTCATTGAATTTTCCTGGAAGTTCTAAAGAAGTGGTTCTTTCAGTTGGCAACTCCCCAAGCCTCAACGATGATAATCCTTGTGAGATAGCTGGTAATTCAAAATAATAGTAATTTTCGTTCTTAATTGCTTTAATTCCGGAATTGCCAATCGTAAACCTGTAAACAATGGTGTCAATTTTTTCTATAACTTTTTCCGATGTAAAGGATGATGGATTTAAAGATATCAGCGGTTTAGAATCATCATAGCTGTTTAAGGTCAATTCGCTGGTGCCCTTTAAAATTCCGTCACCACTAAAAATCAATGAAGTTTTAAGCGATGATTTTCTTTTTCCGGGTTCCTGGTTTTCATAGCTCAGGCTTGTTATGTCTTCGTTAATGCCAATTACAGATCTGGTTCCCGGGTATTTTACATGATCATCAATCATGGAATAGTACCTGGTTTCCCCTTGAAACTCAACTTTTACAAGATATTTATCGAATGCCCCCGGATAGCCAATTTTTCCATTCAGAATGTGAGGATATCCTGCAAGTACCGTTTGTGCGCTAAACCCGGCATTTTTTAGAAGCGCTGATAAAAGAATGGCTTTCTCACCTTCGGTGCCACCATTGCTCTTCCATACCTGCTCTGGCGATCGAAACTTATACCCCACAAATTGTGGTTGAACACCATAAGTATTCATGTTTGAAACTACCAGATTTTTCAGGCTGTTCACCTTTTCCCATCCCTTTAGGTTGTCTTCAAGGAGTAGCTGCGAAGACTTATCGGGCACAAAACCGTTGGTAAGATTGCTTTTCAGGTAGTTAAAAGCAGCATCAAGATCAACAGTACTAAATGTGAGTACTGGGTAATCAGCCATACCTTCGGGCTGCATGGGTTCATGTGATACTGCACTTAAATTTCTTGCTTTCCAGGCATAAATCTTTTTATTTTTTGCTGATCTTTTTACATAATCCAGGTCATCCGGTTTATTGGTTACTTTATGGTTTAAACTTTCACTTTCGGGAATGGAGATGATAACCTCATAGTCCTGTATGGGTGATGATTCATAAAAGTTAACCCTGTCGGCAAAAAAGGGCATAAACCCGGGTTTGGTTTCTAATTCATACTCCAGTTCTACAATGGCTCCAATCTCCAACCCAACATGGGTAACAACCATCTCTCGAAGTTTGTTATAGGCCGGGGCATCAGCGGCTTGTCCGGGCAGTACTTCATTGAAAGCATTTGATGGCGATTTCACTACCTTTCCATCTGCCATTCTTGTTACCGATTTTGTAACCTTTAATGTTTGAAATTCGGGGTTATAAATGATAAACGATTCTCCGTAAATCCTGTGAAACGAAAAGTAGGAGTTGTAAAGCAACTTATGGTAATACTTAAAAGTGTAGGATCCATCGGTGTTCAGGATGTATTCCTTTTTAATTTTGTAAAAGACTGCATCGCTGTTTTTTTGTTCTTCGGTTAATGGACGGTTGCAGGCAATAGCAAATAAAAGGAACAGTATAATGGTTGATTTTATATTCATCGCATTTAAAATTTAAAAGTTGAGAATAACTGGTTTGCTGGCGAATTCATTCTGGTACTTTACGGCATTCTTAAACGATGTCCAATCCTCAGGCTGGTAAATGCGTTTTTTCAGCACAACTTTCTGGTTAAATTTCAGGGTATTCCCTTCCAGCTTATAGGACGATTCAAAATCAGCCCCGGATCCGTTTAATTGCTGGGTCTGCGGGCAATTGGCAAGAATCATAGCCGATGGCAGTGTAATGGTTTCATTAAGTTCAATCAGCTTTGAGCAACCATCTGCAAAAGGGTATATGCGGTTTTCCAGCGAAACGTCAAAACCAATGTGGCTATGCCTGCTGCCAAACAGGTTGGCCGCTACAACAGGAACAAAAACCAGTTCCTTGTCAGTAGCAATGGCATAACCCGGAATTTTATATTTCACTTTTATTTCAACTGGTTGTTTAAGGTACTGATAGGGATCGGTCCAGGTCATTTCAATGATTTGGATGCGTGGAGATATCTTTAGCAGCTCTCTCTCCATGTTCGATTTCCAGTCGGGTTTATAGCTTCGGGTAAAAATACTACGAACCGTAGCATCAGATTGACCTTCGGCTGTTAATATAAATTCGCCTGATAGTGAGCCGTCCTTATCGAGTTGTGAAGTCCCGTTTATTTTAAAATAGTGATTCTCGGGAGGAGAAAGGGGTGTTTCCATCAAATCTGCCCCATCGGGCAGTCCCATTAGGTAGTTCTGTTGTTGTTCGCGGCTGCTCCAGTTCTCGCGGACAAAGGGCACCCAGGTTGGATCGAGCAGCATAAGCTCGCCATTCCGGCGTTTTACAACGGTTACCGAGTGGTTAAACTGATCAGCAGGTATCCTGTCAATTCTCGAACCGGCCATGGTCATTGCTGGGTATGAGTTAAATCCTGCAGCCCTAAGCATGGTTACAAGCATTCCGGCTTTATCCTTACACACCCCACAGCGATCGTGATAATCCATTTCTCCCTTGTGAAGTGTAAAACCTTCTCCTTTCCCCATTGATATTCCGCTATAACGTATTTCATCGGCAACCCAATGGTTAAGCCTCGAGATTGAATCCATTTCATCAACTGCTCCTGTTAGAATCTCCTTAACTTTTTTATCAATTTCCGGGGTGGATTCGAAGCTCTTGTAGTCCTCGTTTACCCCGTAAAACCATTTCGATTTTGAGTACCAGTCGGGGCTGGTTGAAAGCAATAGCTTGGGAGCAACGTCCGAAAGGGCAACCATTCGTGGTTCGCGTTTTATGGGAAGAATATTTTTCCCGCTGAAAAGGTAAGAGACCTTTCCATCTTTTTCAGACATCTTTTCGGTAAGATTCCCGTTATAAATTTTGTACTGGAGGTTTTTCTCTTTAGCTATTGTTACTTTATACACTTTTTCCTTAACCGGGATTGAGCTGTAAAATTCTACAATATCATAGAAATGCCCCTTCATTGGGGGAGTGTAGTATTCATCGCTTAGCTCCTCCTGGGCTAAAAGGGCATAGGAGAACCCCTTTTTAAACGATACCACTTCAACCCCGTCACCGGGCTCTAAACGGCCAACATCAAGCATTTTCTGACGGGCACCCCAGTAAATTGCGCGTGCCGGAGCCGGATAATCATAAACATTTTCTTTTCCCAGCTCCTCAACAGTACCATCGGCACGAATAATTCTGGCCTTATCAACCCGAACAAAGGCAGTCAGGGGATCATAATCGAATTTTAAAACCGCCAGCTCTTTTGCCCCTGTAGGTGTAAGCACTTTAAATAAACGGGCGTTGTGGTAATAGCTTAACCCGGTTTCCTGCACATCTACCGTTGTGCTATCGTAAACCAGCAAGTATCCGGCATTTGGGTAATCTGCTGATGTTCCTGCCCTCCGGAGCATATCAGCCTGCTGGGCGGATATAAATCCAGGGGTAAAGATCAAAATCAGGAAGTACAAAAATCGTATTCGCATGGTTAATTATTTTTAGGTTAGATAATTATTGTATTAGAGAGGAATTTCAAAATTTAGTTTACTCATAGATCATCTCAAAAGTAGAAAATTTGACCAATAAAAAAAAGGGTGTTTCCTCAACACCCTTAAAAAGATAACGATTAGTTATTTATATTTATTTTCCACCCGGTCCAATGTATTTTGCATCACCAAATGCAAGTATGGGGAGAAAGATAAAAGCCAGGAAAATAATACCTACAGTAAAGCCAGCACCCTTCCCAAATGATAAAGACAGGTTGTGATAAACGATGATTAAAATTACAATGTTAACAATTGGAATAAGCATTAGCAGAAGCCACCACCAGGGTTTTCCAACCACCTGAAGCAATACGATAATGTTGTAAATCGGGATGAGGCATGCCCAGCCCGGTTTGCCGGCTTTTGTAAAGATTATCCAAATAGATGCAATCATTAATACGATGATCGCAAGGTAGATTACAATTGCTGCTCCCATAATTAATAGATTTAAGTTAAGGTTTAATAAATGAACTATTTGTGGAAAAATTAATTTTAAAATTTTAACAGCAATTCATATATCAACAGCATCCTTTTAATCTCCATTCAATACGAATTATGTGCAATTTAGGAAAAAAACTGAACGAATGTTCAAATATTTCAAAAAACAATTTATTTGATTATAATAGATAGATAATGTGGTGTTTACAGTCACCAAAATAGGAACCCCGTAATTACTGAAAACTATATCAGAGCAAGAATATCAGGAATGAAGTAATATACCGGCAAACATCTTAACTACTTCAACATTCACTGAGTTGCCCAACTGCTTGTAAGCAACCCTGTCGCTTGAATGTAATTTGTAGGAATCGGGGATGCTTTGCAATCGCGCACACTCACGGGGTGTGAGTTTGCGTTTAAGAGGGCCGATAATGGATGTTTGTGTTATTGCAACAAGGGCAGGGAAGTGGGTTGGTGCTTTAGCCCGTAAACCGGATGGCCTGAAATGCATAATGGTTTGCCAAAGATCAGGGTTTTTCATTTTCCCGGCTTGCCACTCAAACCTGGCTTTTGCCCCTGTAAAATATGGATTTGATCTGGCTTTTTCAATCCACTTTTTGATAAACTCCTTGTTCTGAGAATACAGATTATTATTCTTTTTGATGAAATCCTGCTTCCAGGCTGGGAATTGGTTTAAATTGTCTATCCCGTTCAGCTCTTTAAGCCATTCGCTCCAAATCGGGAACCCGGGTAAATCACTTTTAATGTTTTTGATAAACTCGTTCCACAGATTAATCAGATCCACCTCTTTGGCATTTAACCTGTAACTATTGATGTTTTCTATTTCAGAATCTGATTGCAATATTGATAGCGCGCTGCTTTCAGGAATTTTTTTTCGGTTAAAGGTAAATGGGGGCAGTTCTCCCAGATCTTTCCTTTTACAAAGGATGAAAACCCTTTCGCGGTGCTGCGGGATGCCCAAATAGTGCGGACTAAAGATAATCGGTTCCGATGAAACGTTGTAGCCTGATTTTTCAAGGTTGTAATGAATAACTTTCCATGTATTACCCTTGTCATGGCCGGCCAGATTCCTGACATTCTCGAGTATCATGTACTTCGGTTTGTGGTAATCGGCTATACGGATAACATCAAAAAAAAGTGTTCCTCTGGGATCGTTTATCCCTTTTCTATTCCCCGCTTTTGAAAAGGATTGGCATGGAAATCCGGCACAAAGTACATCATGTTTGGGAATATTCTGCTCATCCACTTTAGTGATATCCCCAACGGGTTGTAAACCAAAATTATTAAAGTAAACACTCCGGCAATCAGGATCAATATCTGATGCAAAAACACACTCACCGCCCAGGCTCTTCATTGCTAAATGAAAACCACCCACCCCGCAAAAAAGATCAATGAACCTGAATTCTTTCATTTGAAATAGTAATTGAGCTAACGTTGAAATCTGCTTAAAACACCCAGGGGAAGTTTGCGCCCGGCGTTATCAGGTAAAAAAAGTTCACCTGTTTCCACATCGTTAACCCGGAAAACTGTGGTTAAAAGATTTTGGGCTATTAACGACGAAAAACCCATGGAGTAAAGGTTTAATATTACAAATCCATGATCATCAAGCAGTTCTCTGCATGACTTTAGCAGGTTATTTATGCTATCCTCAAGAATCCATTTTTCACCCTCAGCCCCTCTTCCATACGCTGGCGGATCAAGAATTATACCCTGGTATTTATTTCCCCGCCGGACTTCACGGTTTACAAATTTTACCGCATCTTCCACAATCCAACGGATGCCATTTAAACCGCTAAGTTCCATGTTTTCCCGCGCCCAGGTAATTACCTGTTTTACGGAATCAACATGTGTAACATCAGCCCCTGCCGCTTTTGCTGCCAGGGATGCACCTCCTGTATATGCAAAAAGGTTTAACACTTTTACGGGTGATTGCTTAAGGTTTGTAATTGTATCGAATATAAAGTTCCAGTTTGAAACTTGCTCCGGGAAAAGTCCAATATGGCTGAAAGAGGTTAGCCCAAGCCGGAATTTCAGTTTCATTTCGTTGCTAATATAATTGATATACCATTGTTGTTGTGCATTAGTTTTTATCTGCCACTCACCACGCTCATTTCCGCTTGCATTCTGATTTGAACCTGATTTAACAGGGTGGAGTTTAAAGTAGGCGTCAGCCAATTTTTGCCACTCACTCTCACCCAGCGATTTATCCCAGATTGCCTGCGGTTCTGGGCGAGCCACAACCTGACTCCCAAAACGCTCAAGCTTCTCAAAGCCCCCGGTATCAATCAGCTCATAATCGGTCCAGCTGGAAGAATAGAATAAATTCATTGTTTTTTATTTACTTGTTTCACTTTCATCAAGCAACTTTTGCAATCAAACTCCAATAGGTACAACTTTTTATTTTCCCTCAAATATAGTTCACCGGTTAGTTTTCCATCCTGTTTAGAGGGACAAATTCCAAGTTCAAATTTAATGCAGTATCGCGTCGTCATCAGATCGGCGTTTGCCGGAGGTGATATTTCAAATGCTTTATTTAGTGATTCCACCCCATGCTTAAGGTATAATTCTTTCGAAAGGTGATTGGCAACGTTTCCCCTGTAATCAATAATTCTTGAAGGGTATGGTACATTACTTGCCGGTATGGCTGCCTCTTCTCTTTTATAGTTTGCAACTCTTCTATCAGCCAATTTTTCGAAAAGCATTCTACGTATAGCATTTATCGATGAAATTGGCATAAAGAAAGAACAATCATTGCCAATTATCACATCCGTAACATTGAAAGCTGAATTTCCCCTTTTTATAAGTTGATTTCTTAATGTTTCTTTCGCTTTTTCCCTGTTTTTTGGAGGTTCCACTTTAAAATCGGTATTTAAGTTCACCTCATTGCCCTCATTATCTGAAATTGAAAATACTATTTCATTGTTTGATTTGATAATCTTTATTATACAATCAACCAGCCGGGTAGCGGAATCACCTGAAAGAGTTTTGTTAAATTCAAAATCGAAATTCTTAAATATCTCAACACCGCTCTTTATTTCAGAAAATTTTCCAAAAGGGAATATTTTATTGCCCTCAACCCTATTTACC
This sequence comes from uncultured Rikenellaceae bacterium, assembly GCA_964552655.1. Lineage (GTDB taxonomy): Bacteria > Bacteroidota > Bacteroidia > Bacteroidales > Tenuifilaceae > CAZKHG01. The sequence goes on along the minus strand of CAZKHG010000029.1, from coordinate 31,523 downwards.
CTGATCCCGGTTAGTTTATCATTTGAATCGAGGTAACACAAACCATCGCCATTATTTACAGGTAGATTTCCTTCAATGGTAAACCATTGTTTGGTTATCTGGTCCACCTTGCCAATCTTTTCCCCAATTGATTTCTGGGTAACCATTGATGATTGATTTTTTCCTCTTCCTTTTATGAAATGATTGGTAAAACCCCGGTTAAAACTTTTATTAGGGTCGGGTTCAAATTCGAATACACAAGTGCCCGATGAAGACCTTTTATATTCGGCGTTTTGAACTATAAAATTGTTCAGAAGTTTGTGGTAGTAAGCTGTGATATTTTTTACATAGGCAATATCCTTCATACGCCCCTCAATTTTGAATGATGTAATACCTGCTTTTACCAGATCCGCAATATAATCCGACAAGTTCAAATCTTTAAGCGATAGTATGTGTTTATCTTTAACAAGCACTTTTCCCGCACCGTCTATCAAATCGTAGCTTGACCGACAGGGTTGAGCGCAAGCACCCCGGTTTGCGCTTCGCCCGGTAATGGCCTGGCTCATGTAACATTGTCCGCTGTAGCTAACGCACAACGCACCATGGATAAAAAACTCCAGGTCAATTTTAGTTTTACTTTTTATCTCTGAAATCTCCGGAATAGTTAATTCCCTGGGTAAAATAACTCTCTTAAAACCAATAGCATGCAGAAAATTAATTTTTTCCGATGTACTGTTATGCATTTGTGTACTAGCATAAAGTGGAACAGGGGGAAGTTTCATGCCCAGAATCCCAAAATCCTGAATTATCAGGGCATCAGCACCGGTTCGATAAATATCGTTAATCAGATTTTCAGCATCAGAAAGTTCGTTATCGAATATTATGGTATTGAAGGTTACATAAACTTTAGCATTGAAAAGGTGGGCGTAGCTGGCAAGTTTTTCAATCGTGCTCAGTGAATTCGGGGCTTTTTCACGGGCACCAAACCTGGATGCACCGATATATACAGCATCGGCACCATGGTTAATGGCCGCAATTCCTGTTTCATAATCTTTTGCCGGGCTAAGCAGTTCCAGAGTTTTCATCAATTCCAGGTTAAGGGAAATAGCTTTTCAGAATTGTAGCCACCCCGTTTGCCTTGTTGGATGGTGCGATAAAGTTGGCAACTTTTTTAACAGCATCCGGAGCATTATCCATTGCCACTCCGGCTCCCACCATCTTAAGCATCTCTGTATCATTATAATTATCACCAAAAGCCAATGCATCCTGTGGTGAAATTCCTAACCGATTCAAAATGAATTTACAAGCTGTGGCTTTGGTTACGCTTTTGGGGGAAATTTCGAGGTAGGTTTCTTTGGAACGGTAAATATTCACCTTTTCACTGAGCGTATTTCTTGATTCCTGCTCATAAATATCCAGGATATTCAAGTCGCCCATAATCATAACCTTGTGTACAGGCTTGTTTTCTTTGAACATTCCTGTAAGGTAAATATCGGTATTAGTGATGAGGGCGTTGGTTTTTGTATTATTCTCCTCCCTGATTGTCCAATAATCCCGTTCATCTGTAACCCAGGTATCCTCAGAAAAGAAACTGGAATGCAGCTGTAATTCGTTGGCTTTCTTATGCATCCATTTTACCGCCAGGTAATCGATTGATGTGCTGGACAGAGTAAGGTGTTTTAGGTTGTCTTCCTCAAGATGTGAAAGAATCAATGCCCCGTTGAAACAAATTGCAGGATCGGCAGAATTCAGCTGGTTATAAAGGTGTTGGAGTCCGGATGGAGTTCTTGCGGAGACCATTACAAAGGGTAACCCATATTTTGCCGAAACGCGCTTGATCTCTTCTGTGGTTTCCATCGCCAGCTCACGTTTCCCATCCAGAAGGGTTCCGTCAATATCCGAGAAAATTATTTTGATATGGCGCATTTATCAGAACTCCTGTATTGGTTTTAGTAAGGAAATCATTACAAAGATAAGGGCTATTTTCTTTTTTTCTTAAAAAATGCTGAAACCATTTTACCACACTCCTCTTTTAAAACCCCTGATTTCACTATGGTTTTTGGGTGAAGAATATCGCCATTAACCAGATGATAACCACGTTTTGGATCGTTGGCTCCAAATACAATCTTGCCTATTTGTGCCCAGCTTAAAGCCCCGGCGCACATTATACAAGGTTCGATGGTTACATAAATAGTGCATTGGTCCAGGTATTTTCCTCCCAGATGATTGGTTGCTGCGGTTATTGCCTGCATCTCAGCATGAGCAGTCGGATCATTCAGCGTTTCAGTCAGGTTGTAAGCCCTGGAAATGATCTGGTTATTGCAAACAACCACTGCTCCAATAGGCACTTCTCCCCGTTCACCTGCCTTGCGGGCCTCTTTTAACGCTTCCTGCATGAAATATTCATCAGAGGGTTGAAGTAACATCTTTTTAATTTTTTAGTGAATGCAAAAGTTGCAAAAAAATTAATCTAATGTAATTGTATCTGTATTTTCTTTATACTTTCGCATGATTAAATTTTAAGAAATGTACAGAACACATAATTGCGGTGAGCTTAGGATTGCAAATGTAAATCAAAAAGTTATACTTAGCGGCTGGGTTCAGCGGGTTAGAAACCTTGGAGGAATGACTTTTATCGATTTACGCGACAGGTATGGGATTACACAGCTGGTAGTTAATGAAAAAGCGGATGAAGAGTTGATGAAAGTTGTAAATGAACTTGGTCGTGAATACGTTATCAAGGTCTCAGGGATTGTCGTTGAAAGAAGCAGCAAAAATTCAAAAATACCTACCGGGGATATTGAAATTCAGCTTGAAGAGGTTCATATATTGAATCCTTCAGAGGTTCCCCCATTTACCATCGAGGATGATTCCGATGGCGGTGAAGAGCTCAGGATGAAGTACCGGTACCTCGATCTACGCAGGAATCCGGTAAAAAACGCTATCCTGCTTCGTCACCGGATGGCACAGGAGGTAAGAAAATATTTAGACACACAGGGTTTTATTGAGGTAGAAACACCATTTCTCATTAAATCAACCCCTGAAGGCGCCCGCGATTTTGTAGTGCCCTCCCGGATGAACCCAGGTGAGTTTTACGCTCTACCTCAATCGCCACAGCAGCTGAAACAGCTGCTTATGGTTGCCGGGTTTGATAAGTATTTCCAAATTGTAAAATGTTTCCGCGATGAGGATTTACGCGCCGACAGGCAGCCCGAATTCACCCAGATTGACTGCGAAATGTCCTTCATTGAGCGTGATGACATTCTGAACACCTTTGAGGGAATGACGAAATATCTTTTCAAAGCGGTTAAAGGGATTGAGTTTGATAAACCCTTCAGAAGGATTTCCTATTCGGATGCAATGAACCTGTATGGATCGGATAAACCCGATATGCGTTTTGGGATGACCTTTGTGGATCTTACCAATGCCCTCAAAGGGAAAGGCTTTGGTGTGTTCGATAGCTCCGAATATATTGGCGGGTTAAGCGCTACTGGTTGTAGTAATTATACCAGAAAACAAATTGATGAGCTGACTGAATTCGTTCAACGGCCACAGGTTGGAGGCAAAGGGTTGATTTACCTGAGATGTGGTGAGGATGGCAGTTTTAAATCTTCAGTGGATAAGTTCTATTCGCCCGATGAGCTTGCCAGTTGGGCTCACCTGATGGGGGCAAAGCCTGGCGATCTGATTCTGGTGATGGCTGGCAATAAAACCAAAACCCTCTCCGCGCTGGGCGAACTCCGGCTTGAGATGGGTAACAGGTTAAACATGAGAAAAAAGGATGAGTTTGTTCCTCTATGGGTGGTTGACTTCCCTCTGCTGGAGTGGGATAACGAGGTTAATAGGTATTTTGCCATGCACCACCCGTTTACTTCACCGGTTCCGGAGGATATTCACCTGTTCGAATCAGATCCTTCTGCAATAAGGGCAAATGCTTACGACTTGGTGATAAACGGCGTTGAAATTGGCGGCGGGTCAATCCGGATTTTTGATAAAAAACTTCAGCAGAAGATGTTTGCAACATTAGGGTTTAGCCCCGAAGAGGCTGAAGCACAATTTGGCTTTCTGATGAACGCATTTAAGTATGGAGCGCCCCCGCATGGTGGCATTGCTTTTGGGTTCGACAGGTTTTGTGCCCTTTTTGGTGGGTCAGATTCTATCCGCGATTATATTGCCTTCCCTAAAAATAACTCCGGTAGGGATATTATGATGAACACCCCTTCAACAATTTCTGATGCACAGCTGAAAGAGTTGAATATTAAAGTCAATATTTAGAATTACAATAGCCACAAACAAAAATACCTGCTTTACAAAGCAGGTATTTTATTCATTCAAGAAAGTAAATTACATTGCTTTTGCGGTATCAGCAACTGCTGCTGTATCAACTGCTTGTTCTTGAGCAGTTGTATCAACTGTACTTTCTTTCTTCTGTTCTGGAGCTGATTTGCAAGCAAATAAAGAGAGCATACCAGCAACCATCAGTAATGAAGCAAATTTTTTCATGGTCTTGTCTAGGTTTTTGTTAGTTAATTCGAGACAAAAATAGAATTATATTATATACTAACAATTAAAAATCCACACCTTTTTTTGTAAGAAATTAATAATAGCTGAAATGCCTTATTAAAATCCTGACTAATAATAATATAAACAATATAGAAAAATCATAACCATAAGAAAATCAGGTGTGTAAAAATTCCACACAATGAACCACGCAAACCATACAGCAGAAGAAGAAAATAAGTTGACAAATTACTTTTCCCCTATCTGTTTAAGCAGTTCTGAAACAGCTGCATTCAGCTGAGAATCAATTCCGGCCTCTGCCTCTTCAGGTTTAATGGGCACTTTAATGTCCGGCTCCAGCTGATGATTTTCCAAATAATTCCCATTTAGATCTTTTACACCGATTTGAGGGATACCAAATACCAGGCTGGGATCTACCTGTGTTTCCCACCAAACTGCAGTCATTGTTCCCGGGATGGGCATGCCTACCAGTTTGCCTACATTAAGCGTTTTATAAACGTAAGGAAATCCATGGGCATCGGAGTAATTACCCTCTCCAATAAGCACGATGGATGGTTTGTACCATTTTGCAATAGGTTCTGAGCCAATGTTTTGTCCACGGGGGGAAAAATCAACGTAACGCTTGCCATTTAGGAAGGTTGCTAAATCGTCGTGAAGCCAGCCACCGCCGTTAAAACGGGTGTCAACCACAATTGCCTCTTTGCCTCTGTGTTTCCCAAGTATGTCGGAGTAAACGTCACGAAAACTCTGCGAGTTCATCCCTCTGACATGGACATAACCAATGCGGCCGTTTGAGAGCCTTTCCACCTCTTCGTTATTTTTCTTAACCCAATTCTTATAGATTAACTCGGATTCCTGTCCTCTGCTTATTGGTTTTACAGATTCTGTCCATCGTTCACTGGTGTTGGGGTTGAATAGATCAAGCAGAACAAGTTTTTCAGCTTTGCGATTTAGCAATGCAAAATAGTTGATGTTGGGAGAGATTTCAATCCCATCAATTTTTTCGATTATTACCCCGGCTTTTATTTTCCCTTTTGCGTTGATAACCGGAGAATTATCCAATACTTCGATAATTTTAGCACCAATTCCGGAATAATTCAGGTCATAAAGAACTCCCAGGCAGGCTGTTTGGTCGGCATTTTCTGGTGTGGATCTGAACCTGCAACCGGTATGAGAGCCGTTAAGTTCACCTAGCAGTTCGCTCATCATTTCGGCAAAATCAAAGTTGTTGTTGATAAATGGGAGAAACCGGGAATACTCACCTTTATAGAAATTCCAGTCAACCCCATGCAGGGCAGGATCGTAGAACTTTTTATTCACTTGTCGCCACATGTGCTCGAACATATACTCCCGCTCCTTGGGGTAATTAATAGCGAATTCGGCATTAAACTTAATCGGGGTTAGCTTGTTGCTTGAAATTTCAATTTTCATGAGCGATCCGTTGGAGAGAAGGTAAAGATTTTTCTGATCCTTGTCAATGCTAAGATTTCCTGCATTTCCTTCAATTTTGACAAGGAGTTTTGTTTCATTATCTTTTAGGTTGTTTACCCATAAATCAAACCCTTTTTCGAAACGGCTCAGGTAGTACAACTTATCTCCATCAGGCACCAATAGCGCATCCGATAAAGAGGAGGAGTTGATGGTTAGCTTTACCTTGCGGTTGTCAATATTATCAACATCAATCTTAAGGGGTTCAATTCCTTTGTCTTTGGCTACATCCTTCTGATCCTTTTTCCCATCCTTGGCCGTTTTTTCCTTATCCTTTGCTTCATCTTTAGCCTTCTGGTCCTTATCTTTCTTACGCTGATCCTTTATTAGCTCCCATTCCTGTTTGCTGAGGTTAAACTCATCAAAAGATTCCTGGGTCAGAAACATGGCGTAAGCATCAAATTGTGAACCCCAGGAACCATGGCTTCGCATTCCCATTTTATCATTAAACCAGAGAATTGCCTTCCCGTCCATCATCCATTTGGGGTTGGAATCGTCATACCCGCTGCGGGTTAAGTTATTGAACTGACCCGATCCGTCTGATTTCACAAGCGCTACATCGGAATCGGGCCAGGAGGGCAGCTCCATAAAGCTAACCACAAACCATTTACCATCAGGCGACCATTGATACCACTGATCGCCATCAGAATAGGAATAATTATATTTTCCATCAAGGATTGAACGTATTTTTTTTGATTCAAGGTTTATAACGCAAAGCGTTGTACGCTCCTTTAAAAAAGCAACCTCTTTCCCGTCTGGGGAATAGGCTGGCTGGAAAGTTTCTTCAGGGATTGTTACAATTGGTTCCTCTTTTAGCAGGGTAGATAAGCTGAAATTAGGCTCATTAGCCGATGCAATTGAAGATTGATATATGTTCCAGCTGCCATTGCGTTCTGATGCGTAAAGCAACTTCTTACCATCGGGGCTGAAGCTCACGGATCGTTCCTGCTCCGGGGTGTTGGTAACCCGCTTGGTGTTGTTATAGTCTGTGGCAGCAACAAAAACATCACCCCTGATAATAAATGCAACCTCTTTACCGTCAGGGGAAACAGCCATTTCGGTTGCCCCCTTGGAGAGTGATTCGTATTTTACCACCTGCTCGGTTTGATCGGATGCTATTTTAATGCTCACTTTCTTAGGTGTTCCGTTTTGAGCCATTGTGTAAATCTCACCATTGTAATGAAAACAGAATGTTCCGGTTTTGGAAAGCGATAAAAACCTGACAGGGTGTTTGGTGAAGTTGGTTAACGTTTTTGGTTGTTTTGTCAATGCAATATCTTGTTCTGTTATATTGAAACTACCATTCAACTCTGAAAGATAGAAAAGAGTATTACCATCGGAAGAAAAAACGGGGTTTCTGTCCTCTCCTCCAAAAGTGCTGATCTTTTTATGGGTTTTCAGTTGAGTGTCATAAAACCAAATATCGCGCGTAACAGAGGACTGGTGATGTTTTCGCCAATTATCCTCGTACCCTTTACTGTCGTGGTAGGCAATGTACCTTCCATCAGGACTGAAAACAGCATTTTCGGCAGGGGTGGTGAGCAGTTGTTTGATTCTGCCCCCGGCTGTTGGAACGGAATATAACTCGGGAAGCACATCACTGGGGAATAGAATGTTCTTGACATTGTCCTGTATTACAGCCTTAAATATTATTTCTTTCCCATCAGTGGTAAATGCCGACGGGTACTCATTGTTGGAGTGAAAAGTAAGACGGGTTGGCTCTCCGCCCTCGGCAGGCATGGTAAAGATATCGAAATTGCCATACCTGTTTGAGGCAAATGCAATGGTTTGCCCATCTGGCGACCAGACCGGCATGTAATCGTAAGCAGGATTTGTAGTGAGAATGCGGGCATTTCCCCCATCTGATGAAACCTTATAAATATCACCCTTAAATGAAAAGGCGATGAATTTGCCATCCGGAGATATTGCAGGATACCTCATCCACAGGACTTCAGCTGTGTTTTGGGAAAATAGGATGCTATTACTGGCTAATAATAACAGGCTAATGAAGAATATTTTTTTTCTCATAGGTTTTTTATTTTTTGATTAAATGTAAGACAAATAGTTTAATTTTTAGTTCAATTTAAGGTAAAGGTTTACTTTTGTTCAAATTTTTAACATGGATAGCAACACAAAAAACCTTATCCTGCCAATTGCCAATGCTCTTTACGAGGTTATGGAGGTGGGCGAAAATCTGGATCAGATAAATACCCTTTACCTAAAGGAGAACCCGCATTGGAATGAGGAGTACAAGGGCTTTTTTGTTGAAACGTTGATTGATTGCGTGAGGTGGTTCAGGCTCCTTAAATCGTGTAGTACATCTAACACTAACCCGGGAGTTGGCAATTATTTTGAACTCGTTAAACTCTTCCTTTTGATTAAAGGAAACTGGCCGGCAAAAGAGCTGGATTATAACCGCGAGCAGAGCAATCAAATTATGAATAATTTCAACCTGTCTCAGAAAACAAGATCTATCAGGGAATCAATTCCCGACTGGCTTGACAGTTTAGGGTTTGAGGAGCTTGGAGACAGGTGGGAACCTGAACTATCAAGTTTAAACGAGCTTGCAAAAATATGCTTAAGGCCTAATCTTATTAAAATTTCTACAATTAACCTTCTGAAAAGATTATCATCTGAGGGTTTTGAGGCAGTTTCGTTAAACGAAGGTATCGTCCTGAAGAAAAGGGGGAATATTTTCAGGGCAAACTCCTTTAGGGAAGGATTATTTGAGGTTCAGGATATTTCTTCACAGCAGGTTGCCCCGTTCCTTCAAGTTGAACCAGGGATGAGGGTGATCGATGCCTGTGCCGGAACCGGGGGAAAATCATTACATATATCAACACTGATGAAGAACAAGGGAAAGCTGATTGCCCTTGACACGGAAGAATGGAAACTGAATGAGCTTAAAACACGGTCTGCCAGAGCTGGTTTATCAATAATTGAATCAAAAGTGATAAATACCACCAAGGTGATTAAACGCCTTTACGATAGCGCTGACAGGCTTTTGCTTGATGTACCATGTTCAGGTTTGGGTGTTTTAAGAAGAAATCCGGATGCGAAATGGCGACTGACAATCAAAAAAATGGCTGAACTAAAAAGGGTTCAGGTTGAGATTCTTGCAAAATACACAAAAATGGTGAAACCTGGGGGTAAAGTTGTTTACTCCACCTGCAGTATTCTCCCTTCAGAAAATCAGGAGCAGATATCCACTTTTCTTCTCGGTTCATCGGGGGCTTTTGAACTGGAAGAGGAGAAATTTATATCCCCGGCAGAAAGTGGATTTGACGGGTTTTATATGGCCAGAATGGTAAGGGTTAAATAGTTGAGGTTTTGAGTGATATCCTAAAACCTAATAAGCGAATCATAGTTTAAAATGTAATCGTTTAAACTGTTAACATCAGCATTTATAAAGTCGTTCAACCCTTTCAGAAGCTTAAGGTTAAAATCCCATTCAGCCGGTTTCTTGAGTATAACAGGAAAAACCTGATTTATCTTAAAATTAACATTTTTATCTGGTACCCAATTATCCCCTGAATAATGCCCCTCAAAAAACCCTTGATATTCAATATTGAAATATTCTACCAGCATCTTTTCATCCTTTAGGGTTATGATACAAGTAAAATTTGATGAGTAGTTGGTATCAATTTTAAGACTATTGCTATAAATAATTTTTCCATCGTTCGCATTTGAGTATAAATAGGTGGGGAAAATGGTATGCCTTATTGCTAACCATTCAAGTGAACGGTTAAAGAGGAACTCCTTATTTTTATTTTTGAATTCAATCAAAAATGAGTAGTAAACCTCCCCGTTTTGATCTAGGGGTAAATCGGGGTAACCTTGAATTTTTTTTATAGCCTTGTTCCATTTAATACCTATATCAGAGAACTCCTCCTGTGATATTTCTTTAGATATAAAAAGTTTATAAAACGTTGCCTTTTCTATTGAATCGGTTTGCCCATATAGGTTTAAGGCAAAAATCATTAAAATTAAGAAGTAAATGTTTTTCATAAAAAGGTGATTTAAGTTTTCAAAAGAGATCATTATCTTATACAATCTTAATACCAAATTGTACAAGTGATTCTTACTTTTACGCGGGATGGATGGGGTTCTTACTTGATTGGTTTTCCAATTAGCGTTGCCTGGGTGCAATCAACAACTTCCACATTCACATAATCGCCTATATTATAATTTTCACGGGGGAAAACCACCACTTTGTTCTGTGAGGTTCTCCCAAAAAACTGGTTGGCCGATTTTTTGGATTCCCCTTCAATAAGCACCTCAAAGGTTTTCCCAATGTCGTTTTTCTTGCTTTCCTCGGAGAGCCTCCCTTGCAAATCAATTATTTCGGTTAACCTACGCGATTTCACATCCTCCGGAACATCATCGGGATATTTACGGGCAGCCTTGGTGTTTGGCCTTTCGGAGTATTTAAACATGAAGGAGAAATCGAATTTCACCAGTTCCATTAAGGTTAAGGTTTGGTGATGGTCAATTTCTGTTTCCGTGCAAAACCCGGTGATGATATCGGTGGAAATGGAACAATCTGGCAGTATCGTCCTGATGGCGTCAACTCTTTCCAGGTAGTATTCCCTTGAATATCCACGATTCATAAGGCTCAGGATTCGGGTTGAACCTGATTGAACGGGTAGATGAATGTGATTGCAAATATTCTCGTACATGGCCATGGTGCGTAGAACCTCATCTGTTATGTCCTTCGGGTGAGAGGTGGAAAATCTAACCCTCAGTTTAGGATTTACCAGTGCAACCATCTCCAGTAAATCGGAGAAACTATACCTGCGTGTTATGATGCCCTCTTCAACCCAATGGTAAGAATTAACGTTTTGTCCAAGCAATGTAACCTCCTTGTACCCGGCATTGACAAGCTCATGTACCTCACGCACAATCGTTTTTGGATCGCGGCTACGCTCAACACCCCTGGTATAAGGAACTACACAATATGCACACATGTTATTGCACCCGCGCATAATGGAAACAAATGCCGAAACGCCATTCTGATCAAGCCGCACAGGGCTTATATCTGCATAAGTTTCCTCTCTGGACAGGAGGGTGTTAATTCCTTTTTGCCCGGAACTTGCATCCCGCAATAAGACCGGAAGATCCCTGTATGCATCGGGGCCAACTACAATATCCACGGTTTTTTGATCCTCCATGAGGGTTTCTTTTAACCGCTCAGCCATACATCCCAAAACACCAACCAAAACCGAAGGTTTTTTCTTTTTTACCTGCTTGAATACATCCAGCCTCCCCCAGATACGTGTTTCTGCATTTTCCCGGATTGAGCAGGTATTTATTAAAATCACATCTGCCTTGCCCAGCTCATTGGTAATACCATAACCTTCGTTGGTGAGAATTGATGCAACAACCTCACTGTCATTTACATTCATCTGACATCCGTATGTTTCAATAAAAACGAGCTGCTTATTCGCCGAATTAGCAGGGTAAGTATGTTCGAATAAGTTTTCCTGTTCGCCGTTAAAATCCATTTCGTTAAAATTTATTACAAAGTTAACCAAGTCAATCAATAATTGTTGGAAAATATTTTAACAAAACCAAAGAAAAATAAAATCTTTTATCGAAAAGAAAAAGTATCATTGATTTGATATATTTTTACCTTTCTAATCCAAATATTGGTTTACATTAAAAACATCAAACATGTCAGGTCATAATAAATGGTCAACCATTAAAAGGAAAAAAGGGGCAATTGATTCCAAGCGATCTAAGGCTTTTTCCAGAATTACCAAGGAGATTACCATCGCTGTAAAAGAGGGCGGTGCCGATCCAGACAGCAACCCACGTTTACGTCTGGCAATTAATAATGCCAAAGGCGTGAATATGCCCAAGGATAATATCATGCGGGCTATTCATAAAGCGGAGAAAGATCCTGAGAATTTTCACGATCTTACATTTGAAGGTTATGGCCCTGGGGGTATTGCCATTTTCCTTGAATGCCTGAGCGATAACAATAACAGAACCATCAGCGCTATTCGCTCCACTTTTGCCAAGAAAGGGGGAACATTGGGGACCAATGGATCATTATCATTTCTATTTGATAGGAAGGGGATTTTTACCATTCAAAAGGGGACTCTCAACATTGATGATATTGAGCTTGATTTAATTGATGCAGGGGCTCAGGATATAGAAACCACAGAGGAAACCTACATTATTACCACTGCGATGGAGGATTTTGGCCGGATGAATAAAAAGCTGGAGGAGCTTAAAATAGAAGTCGAAAATGCAGGCTTGCAACGCGTACCCAATGATTATAAGAAGGTTGATGCCTCCACCGCAATAAAATTGTTAAAACTTGTAGATGAGTTTGAGGATAACGAGGATGTTCAGAATGTTTACCACAACCTGGAGGTTACCGACGAGGTAATTGCCATGATGGAAAATGCAGATTAATTGTCATAAATAGTTAACTCTTCCTAAGTGCAGGACGCCCTTTCTTATTAAATAAAAATGGTTGCAGATTACATTCTTTCGCTTGATCAGGGAACATCCAGCTCCCGTGCAGTAGTTTTTGACAGGTTTCAAAACCCGGTTGGGATGGAGCAAATCGAATTTAAGCAGTATTACCCTTCGCCCGGCTGGGTGGAACACAACCCCGAGGAGATTTGGGAAACCCAGCTTATGGCTGCTAAAAATGTGCTGAAAAAACTCAATGTTGAACCTGAGCGAGTTGCTGCAATCAGTATCGCCAACCAGCGTGAAACAACAATTATATGGGACAGGAAAACAGGCAGGCCAATTCACAATGCCATTGTCTGGCAGGATAGGCGAACAGCTGATATTTGTGAAATGCTTCGAAATAAAGGGCATGAAGACTATATCAGACAATCCACAGGCCTGGTTATTGATTCCTACTTTTCTGCAACTAAATTGTACTGGATTCTAAACAATATCCCAGGCGCAATGAAACTTGCCCAAAAAGGTCAACTGGCTTTTGGTACTGTTGATACTTGGTTGCTATGGAAGCTTACAGGTGGCAATGTTCATGCGACCGATACTTCCAACGCCTCCAGAACCATGCTATTCAATATCGCGTCAATGGCATGGGATACATCTATTTTAGAGGTGTTGAAAATCCCTCAAGCCGTTTTGCCGACAGTTATGCCATCCTCTGGGGTTTTTGGCCATACGATACCTGGTTTATTTGGGAGCTCTCAGATTCCCATTGCCGGTATAGCCGGCGATCAGCAAGCGGCCCTTTTTGGACAACGGTGCTTTGAACAGGGAGAGGTTAAAAACACTTACGGAACAGGCTGTTTTATGCTCATGAACACAGGAGGGAAACCGGTTATTTCAAATTCAGGGTTACTGGCAACTGTTGCCTGGACAATAGGAAACGAAACCTGTTATGCGCTGGAAGGGAGCATTTTTATTGCCGGAGCAGCCATAAAATGGTTAAGAGATGGTTTAAAGATCATTAACAACGCTTCTGAAACCGAGGAAGTAGCGCTATCTGTTCCTGATAGCCAGGGCGTTTACATTGTACCCGCTTTCACTGGTCTTGGTGCACCACATTGGGATATGTACGCACGCGGGGCTATCATGGGATTAACCCAGGGTGTAACCGAAAAGCATATCGTAAGGGCTACTTTAGAATCGCTTGCCTATCAAACTCTGGATATAATTGGACTCATGGAATCAACCTCGAAAATTCCATTAAAGAGCCTTAAAGCCGATGGCGGAGCATCTTCAAACGGATTTCTTATGCAATTTCAGGCTGATATGCTGAGAGTTGAGGTTGTTTGTTCCCCAACACCGGAGGCTACAGCACTGGGTTCGGCTATGTTGGCCGGTCTGGCTGTAGAATTGTACCCAATGAATGACCTGAAAATTAAAGTGCCTGGCAGCAAGGTTTTTAAACCCAATATGTCCAAAACCAGACGAGATGAACTCTATAAAGGTTGGCTAAAGGCAGTTGAACGGGTTAAACTTTGGGACAAATAGTTGGCTGAATTTTTGTATTGGGAATAAAAAAATTATCTACTAGTATCGAAAAACATAATTTTATGATCAGATCAAGGCTTATATTGATTATTTTTTTCTCAATCCTACTGAGCAGCTGCGGAAAGTTTGAGGATATCAGGATTCAGGGAATGAAAGGGATGAATTTCCGCGGTATGAAAGATGGAACCCTATTCTTAACCCTAAACCTGGAAATTGAAAACCCAAATAACAGGCAAATCATAATAAAAAAGATTCATTTTATCGCCTGGCTTAAGGATCGTGAGCTGGGTAAACTTGTAAATTCCGAGAGAATCGTATTAAAACCAGAATCAAAAGAGGATTTCGAGGTTCCAATAGAGATTAGGCTTAGAACGGCTGCGGATGTTTTTAAGCTGATAAACATCAAGGAAAAAATTCTAGATGAGCTTACTATTGAGGGTTACATAAAGGGTTGCTCATTCCCGGTATCAAAAAAATTAAGGATTGAGAAGCAACCATTTACCAACCTTCTAAAAGCCTACAAAGATACTGTTAAAACAGAGGGGAGTGATAGCCTAAGAATCAATAGCGAAGTTCAACATTAAGCAAACAAGATAATCAGCTATTTAGCTTAATTTTTGTTATTAATTATTTAAACTTCATTTATCGTTATAAATTTGCACAACAAATTTTCACCCATGAGATTTCTGTTAGTTTGCTTAATGCTTATTCCCGCCAGTTTTTGCTTTGGGCAGAAAGACTCCCAGGGCGCTGGCTCCTTCGATGATGTCATTAAAAGGATAAAAGAAAAAGAGAATGGGGACGGAACAATAACCATAACCCAGGATCAGAAAGTGGCCAGACTGCTTGACCAATACCTCTTTATCAACTCCAAAAACCCCGGAATGAATGGATTCAGAATCAGAGTTTACAGGGATCTGGGCCAAAAATCGCGCAAGCAATCTGAGGATATTGAGAAGACCATAATGGAGAAATACCCCGGAGTTTCAGTTTACAGAACATATCAAAGCCCTTACTACAAGGTGTCTGTGGGCGATTTTAGAACCCGCGATAACGCAATGAAACTGTATAACCAGCTCCTTAAAACTTTTCCAAAAGCCTTTATTGTACCTGAGTGGATCAACTTTCCACCGCTTGAATAACCAAAATATGCTTAAAACTGGTAACGCCCATAAGCTGAAAGCTAAACCCGAGCAGATTAACAAAAATCACAAGGGGATCTTTTCAGCCCAACATCTTTTTTACTTTGCTTATTTAACAAGCGTTATCCACTTACATCGTTTAATGATAACTAGTATATACCAATGAGTGACCAGATTAAACACGAGTGTGGAATTGCCCTGATCAGGCTGCTTAGGCCCCTGGAATACTATCAGGTTAAGTATGGCACATGGCGATATGGCCTGCATAAGCTTTACCTGTTGATGGAAAAGCAGCACAATCGCGGACAGGACGGGGCCGGGCTGGCAACTGTTAAATTTGATATTGAACCCGGGAAGAGGTATATCGATAGGGAACGATCTAACTCCCAAACATCTATAAAAGATGTTTTTGATGCCATTAACAGGGGATTCAAAAAGTATGAGAACAAACCGGAAATAATTAATGATCCAAAGTGGGCTAAAGAGAATTTACCCTTTGCTGCCGATCTTTACCTGGGGCATTTAAGGTATGGGACATTTGGCCATCACAGCATTGATTACGTTCATCCTGTAATGCGTGAGAATAACTGGAAATCACGAACCCTTGTCCTGGCAGGGAATTTTAATATGACCAATGTTGATGAGTTGTTCAACAAGCTAATTGACCTTGGACAGCACCCCAAAGATTTTTCCGATACAGTTACGGTACTGGAGAAATTTGGCCATTTCCTTGACGAGGAGAATCAGCATCTTTTCAGAAATTACAAGAATGAAGGTTTTAACAACAAGCGTATAAGTGACCTGATTGCTGAAAACCTGAGTGTAAAAAAGATTTTGCAGGAAGCCAGCAAAGATTTTGATGGGGGTTATGCCATGGTTGGGTTGATAGGGCATGGCGATGCCTTTGTGTACCGCGATCCGTGGGGTATCAGGCCAGCCTACTACTACATTAACGATGAAATTGTTGTAGCCGCATCAGAGCGACCGGTGATTCAGACTGTGATGAATCTATCCACGGATGAGGTTAAGGAGGTTAAGCCCGGCTATGCGCTGATAATCAAAAAGAACGGGCAGATTTCCCATGACGAAATCAGGGTTCCCCAAACCCGGAAATCCTGCTCATTTGAGAGAATCTATTTTTCCAGGGGAACAGATCGGGATATTTATCAGGAGCGGTTAAAACTTGGTGAACTTTTATCGCCCAAAATTCTGGAAGCTGTTAATTATGATTATGCTAATACCGTTTTCTCTTTCATTCCCAATACGGCCGAAACAGCATTCTACGGAATGGTTAAAGGGGTTGAAGATATTTTAAAAAGAGAGAAAAAAAGGCTAATCCTGGAAAAGGGTCCATCAATTACAGAGAAAGAGCTGGATGAGATTATAGCCATGCGGCCAAGGGTTGAGAAAATAGCTGTAAAAGATATCAAGCTCAGGACGTTCATCGCACAGGATAAAGGTCGTGAAGATCTGGTAGGGCATGTCTATGATATAACTTATGGAACAATAAGAGATGGAATAGATAATCTGGTGGTAATTGATGATTCTATTGTTAGGGGAACCACTTTGCGTGAAAGCATTTTAAAAATACTTGATCGCTTAAACCCTAAAACCATAGTTGTAGTGTCATCCTCCCCGCAAATCCGTTATCCTGACTGTTACGGGATTGACATGGCAAAGCTGGGCGACTTTGTGGCCTTTAAAGCAGCTATAGAATTACTGAAGGAAACTGGTAAGGAAAGCATAATCAACAATGTTTACAAGCAATGCAAAGCACAGCAAAATCTGCCCAAAGAGGAGGTGGTTAACTTTGTTAAGGACATTTATAGGCCATTCACCGATCAGCAGATATCCGATAAAATTTCCCAGATCCTTACCCCAAAAGGGATGAAGGCAAATGTTAGAATAGTTTACCAAACCATTGAGAACCTTCATAAAGCGTGCCCAAACGATTTAGGCGACTGGTATTTTACCGGCGATTACCCTACACCCGGGGGCAATAAGGTGGTAACCACATCTTTTATCAACTTTATTGAAGGGCGAAATCAGCGGGCGTATTAACTTAATAGGTTTGATATCCCCGGATTATCTGGACTAGGAGCGTTTAGGTCTGAATTCTATGGCCATTAATTTATTTTTAGCTTATTCTTTTCCTTAAATGCTTCTCCCAGGTGATAGTATTTCTCTTTTATTTTCATTAAAAAGCTGGCAATGTGCCTTTCAACCTTGTGCTGGTAAATATCGGAGATGGTAATCATAATCCCGGTTTCCTCAACACCTCCGAAATATGGGTTTAAAACTGTACCAAACACTTTCATCGAGGGGCTAAGGTTCATGTAGGAGTTGATCAAAGGGGGAATCTTTTCACCCAGCTCCCTGATCTCGTGCGACAAAATTTTGTAGTCTTCTTTGTAATCCTTGCCATGGAAAAGTTTGCCCATTTTCTCCTTGTCCATTTCCACCTCCATTGGGTGAATAGGGGTAACCAACCCTTCACTATCGGCAAAGTATTTTTCAAAAAAGTAAAGCAGCATGTTGCGGGCATCCTTATTATAGGTATGGTACATGGTTACTTTCCCGAAAAAGTACTTAATATCGGGGTTAATAACTATCAGGGCGCCCAATCCATCCCAGAGGTTATCAAGGGCATATATGCCTTTGCCAAGCCTGTGTACCGATTGGTATTTTGGCTGGATGAATGACCTGCCAAGTTCAATCATAAAAGGCATATATTCCTTAATGAATTTATCAGAGAAGTGGAACAGGTGTTTGGTGGACAGGTTTATCTCTTCCCCTTTTCTTGGATCAACGCTATGGAAACGATACCCGCCGATAATCTCCCGTTCCTTTGGGTCCCAGACAATAAGCTGCTTATAACAATTAGGGCAGGTATCATACTCATCAATATCTACGCTCAGCCCGGTTCCTCCTCCGGCTGACCGGAATGTCAACTCGCGGAGCCTGCCCACTTCCTGCATCAGATTTGGAGAGTTTATGGCTGAAAAGATGTAAAGCTCATTCCCGGCATTGTTGGTATGACGAATAAATCTATCGGGAGTTAACTCCTGCTCTAAGAGTTTTTTGTCAACGGCCTCAATAATCTGTTCCATCGCTATAAAAAATTTTTCAAATGTAGCACTAATTAACGTAAATTGACTTTAGTATTAATTGATATTAATGTTTAACAGATAACTCGTAAACCCGTGCTTTTAGCCAGTTGGCCCATAGCTGAGGAGTTCGTGTTTTATCAAAGATTTTATGGGAAATTGGTTTCCCGATAATTACCGAAATGCTTTTCCCTTTCTGTTTAAACATTTCATCCACCAGGTAGAGCATTTCAAGATTGGCCTTGATCCCTAAAAAGGCTCTTAGCTTTGCCAGGTTATAAAAGAAACTGGAGTTTCGTCCGCTAAAGTAAACGGGTACCACATCCCGTTGATGCTTAACCGCCTTGGCGATAAAGCTTTTTTTCCATTCCAGGTCCTCGATTTTTCCCTTCTGTTTTCGGGAGCATAGTCCTGCCGGGAAGTATAGAATCTGAGCTGAAGAATTATAAGCATTATCGAGCTGTTTGGCGTAATCGGCAGTTTGTGCACCATGTTTGTTCACCGGGATGAATACGGGGTGTAGCTGCTTGATGTACATCAAAAGATCATTAACCGGGAATTTTACTTCTGGAAATTTTTGCCCCAGAATATGAATCAGGATGATTCCATCAAGTCCGCCAAGGGGGTGATTCGATGCAAAGAGGTAATGCCCGTCAGGGCTGATATTCTCCAAACCCTCAACCCGATAGCTTACTTCCATCATTTTTAAAATCTCCCCGATAAATTCAACGCCCTGCTTATCGCCATGCTGGGTTAGGAAACTATTAATTTCATCCTCATGGATAATGCGTTTCAGGTAGCGGATAATAAATTTAGGTAGAATTTTAAGCAGTTTCGGATTCTTTCCGGCAATTACCTTTTCAACATCAATCAATTTTTCTTCCAATTTTAGCCCGGGCATTGATTTCTACAAATTATTTATTGTTTAACCTGACTTAACCTATCAATTTGTACTGCAAAATACTTGGTGTTTCCTCTCCACGGAAAGGCTAAGTAACGCTTCTTGTAATGAAGGTTGATTCTTTCTCCGGTGAGCGCAACCTCTTCGAGCAGTTTTACCAGCTCTATATTATCTTTTTCAACTGAAAAATCAAATGATTCAGCAATTGGGCTGGCACCCTTCAATGCACCAAAGGTTTCAAGGTTCAGTTTTCCTTCGTAGGTTTTAAATATTATCCCTTTCTGGCTGATGCGAAGAACTTTCCCCGCCATAACCCCCTTTTCATAAACACCCCAGTATGTAAATGCACAGAAACCCAGAAATACAATTATCCCCCCGATGAGAATTCTCCTGATTGTTTTCATGGCTTACATTGTTTGAATTTTCAAAGATAGCAAATTTTGATGGGAAGTAATAAAATTGAAACCCGTTGAATGTTAGATAAATATAGGTTTTCAGTTCCATTTATTTCAATCATCAAAATTTCAGATTGCATTTTTTATTGACATTGGTTGCTGCATTCCCTAACTTTAATCTTTGTAATAATCTGAATAAATTACAAACTAGATTTTATTAAATGTCTTATTATCTATTTTTTAAACCTAATATTAAATTACCATGAATAGAAAAGCGATTCTTTTTATAATGCTGATATGCAGCATATCTGCATTCGTGACTCCCAGGGCAATGGCACAGGGAGTCGAGGATCAGAACCAGACCAAGAAAAACCTCACCCGTCCCGATAAATGCGATGTGCCTGAGGTTGATAAGTTTGTAAATTCTTGCTTCGATGCCTACGATGAAAGCAAGAAGATCAGTGAAGATATCAACTTCATTAAAGTTGAAGGGGACGGTGAAACCACCCCGTTTAAAATTACCAACGGGAAAGGGGAAACGTTAACCAAAGAAGCAGCCTTGCAGCAGTTTGGGGATCTGGCCATCAGGGCAAAAAAGCAGAACGATAATATTAAAACCCTTGAGGATCTTCAGAAACCGGCATCGGAAGCTACCAAAAAATGTTCAATGACCAAAAAACCTAAAGCAACTAAAAATTTAGCCAAGGGAGGCGAAGCGTTAACTGAGGTGACCAACCAGACAAAAGATCAGATTGTTTTAATAGACAAGCAAATCGGTTTATTAAATAAGGTTAGGGAGGCAGATTCTAAAGCAGGAAAAGAATCAAAATTAAAGGCCAAGAAAGACGCAAATAAAAAGTAAATCAGCTAATATTTTTTGAAGAAGGCTGACCGGAACAACCCGATCAGCCTTCATTATTTTGAAAAGATTTAGTTTACTTCCATTCTATGATCCTGCCAGGAGTATAGGGTGCATTCAACTGATCCAGCAGTTTCCTGAGTTCAGGCATATCTATTTGGGCGATGGCTTTAATCCTGCTCAGTAAAGGAGGAAACTCCTCTTTTAAAATTTCATAAGCAGTTTTGGAAGTTCCGGTAATATCAGATGTGCTGCTTATTTGTGTCTGAACCAGATCATCTAACCGGTTATAAAGCGGCATATTTGCCGGTGGTATTTCTTCCCAACTCGCTTTGGCTTCCTCTCCTGTGAAAATAAATTGAATATCGTTCAGCTCTTTCTCAACTCCGTTGATTTTTGACATCACCAAATCTTGCGAACCAGGTAAGGTCAAAACAGTTTGTTTTATTAGAACGAGCTCCTTCTTAAGATCGCGGATAAGCTGGAACGTTCCAATCATAGATTTTGAAAGGACAGAAACCTCTCTCTGGAATTTAACCATTTCAGATCGGTTTTGAGCGGGTAGGGTCGTGTTATTAACTGCGTTTACACCAAAACTTTTTGGATCGGCCAGCTTGTCAACCTTGCCGTTGTGAACCAGATCAACACTAACGCTATAACTCCCTGGCAAAACATAAATACCGCCTTCTTTCTTTGCAAATGGATCGAATTTATCGGATTTTTCAATTCTGGGGTCATCGTATTTCAAATCCCAATAGTAACGGTTAATGCCCTTGGATGGTTTTTGGGTCATCGTGCGGATTATTGAGCCATCCTTATCCCTTATGCTGATTACCAAATAAGGAGGAATTTCTTTCGATTCATCTTCCAGCTCTTTTAAAGTTAGCTGAGGGATTGGTTTCCCTTGTTCAAAGAGCTTCTTTTCGGTCTCATGTCTTTGCTCTTTTGCAGTTTTTGGGATTTCTTTGATATAGAGGGTAAAGGCTGCACCATATTCAGGGTTAGGAGCGGTATAATAGGTAGCTCCCTGCCCATACTTTTTGCCATCGGGAATGTAGAGCAAAGCATCCTTTACGTTAAAAAGATGATAGGATTTATTTGGCAGATCACCGGTAAGCTCACGCAAGGGGGCATAGTTATCCAGAATGTAGAAACCACGTCCGAATGTTGCCACAGCAAGATCGCACTCCCTTTTCTGGATGGCAAGATCATAAACTGCTACAGTAGGAATTCCGGATTTCAGCCGAACCCAGCTCTTGCCCTCATTGATGGTAAAAAATACGCCAAACTCGGTACCTATAAAAAGTAGATCCCGTTTTTCAAAATCCTGTTCGATGGCATGAACCGAACCATTTTCCGGTAAATTGGATGCAATGGATACCCAGGTTCTCCCTTTATCGGAGCTCTTAAACAGGTAAGGTTTAAAGTCATCCCTTTTAATATTTCTGATGGATGCATAAACGACAGTCTCGTCAAATCGCGAAGCGAATACATCGCTTACATAGGAGTATTCCGGTACCCCAGGAAATGGTGCGGCTTTTCGCCAGGTTTTGGCGTCCTCGGTAACCTGTACCAACCCATCATCGGTTCCCACGTAAATAAGGTTTTCTTTCACCGGTGATTCATCCAGGGATACAATTGTTCCCCAAAGCGAAGTTGAAACATCCTTGGCTACGGCGTCAACACTCCAGAACTTACCCATCACAGGCCAGGTGTTACGATCGGTCTGAGTGGTTAAATCCTCAGATATAACCTGCCAGGTATTCCCTTTATCATCACTGCGAAACACTTTATTGGCAGCAATATATAAACGTGAAGAGGAATGAGGACTTAGGATGAGGGGCGTGTCCCAGTTCCACTTGTAGGTTTTTTCGCCTTTACGGGGTTGGGGTTTGATGTTTATCCGTTCACCGCTTTTTTTATCATATCGTACCACATTCCCGTATTGCCATTCTGAGTAAACTATATCAGGGTTGGTTGGGTCAATTCTTGGCCAGAAACCGTCGCCACCAACAGTAACAACCCATTCCCCGCTGGTTACGCCACCCTCGTTAGTATTGCGCGATGGGCCGCCAAGGGTATTGTTATCCTGTGTTCCGCCATAGATATTATAAAAGGGTTCTGCGTTATCAAGAGCAACCCGGTAGAATTGGGTTACCGGGAGGTTTGACACAAATCGCCATTTTTCCCCTTTATCATATGAGATGTAAACACCGCCATCGCCTCCTATCATATATTGTTTATTATCCTTGGGGTTTACCCAGAAAGCATGATCATCTACGTGCCGTTCGTTGTTGCTCAACCTGTACCAGGTTTTACCACCATCGTCGGTTGTCTGGGTGATTGTTTCAACTGAGTATATCTTATCAAACTGAACCGGATCACAGTATATTTCGTTGTAGTACTGACCGCTTGATGCATGATCGCTCATTTTCGACCATGATTCACCCCGGTCGGTTGAACGGTAAAACCCACTGGCATCGTTTGCAGCTTCAATGATCAGGTATAAAACATCAGGGTTTTGGGGTGAAATTGCAATGCCCATTCCACCTTTATCTTCTGTCGGCAAACCCGAAGTTAACTTTTTCCAGCTCTTCCCGGCATCTTCCGATTTATATACGGCCGATTCGGGGCCACCCCCTATTTTAGTGAAAACGTGCCTGCGGCGTTGTTCGGAGGTTGCATAGAGAACGTCTGGGTTTCTTGGATCGCAGATCACATTGTTGATGCCGGTATTCTCGCTAACATTCAACACCTTGGTCCAGGTTTGCCCGCCATCGGTTGTTTTGTAAAGCCCGCGATCACCGCCAGGTCCCCAAACCGAACCCTCGGCAGCAACATATACCACGTTTGAATTCCTGGGATCAATCAGAATCATCCCTATCTGGCGGCTTTGCTTTAAGCCCATGTTTGTCCAGGATTTGCCGCCGTCAATTGTTTTATATACCCCATCGCCATAACCAAGAGCCCGTTGGTGGTTATTTTCGCCGGTTCCAGCCCAAACCACATTGGAGTTGTTTGGATCCATTGCCAGGCAGCCAATGGAATAAGCTCCATAGTTATCAAAAACAGGTTCAAATGTTATCCCGTTATTCGTTGTTTTCCAGATATGTCCGCTGGCAACAGCTACATAAAACTCAGAATAGTTGTTTGGGTTGACAGCAAAATCGGCTATTCTACCAGAGGTAAAAGCCGGACCAATTCCCCGGAATTTTAACCCAGAAACCAAACTACTTTTAACTAAAGAATCGGCAATAACAGGTTTTGCCGCAGGTTTTTTTTGGCTTAATGCCAGGGTTGTATTAAGAATAAGTATGATTGACAGCCCAATCATGCTTAATTTTTTAAGTTGATTTGGATTTTTCATATTTGAGGAATTTTAGGTTTTCGAATCAGGTTATAATTTTGTTTATGATGATTTTTGATCCCGATAGTTTAATGGAACCAAAACCCGATACCAATAATTATATAAGGCAATCCAAAAATTATTTTCTCTCTTTGCTCAGGGTAACACTTACCTTTTGTATCTTCCCTCCCATTGGGGGATTCAGTTTAGAGACTTTAATAGTGGCTGATTCAACCGATTCAAATTCTATTAACAGGGAAGATAAAATGCGCTCAGCAACATGTTCCAGGAGTTTTGATTTGTTCTCCATCTCTCTTTTAACCAAACTGTAAACCTTCTGGTAGTTAACTGTATCCTGGAGGTTATCGCTTATTTGTGCCTTAGAGGT
This sequence comes from uncultured Rikenellaceae bacterium, assembly GCA_964552655.1. GTDB lineage: Bacteria > Bacteroidota > Bacteroidia > Bacteroidales > Tenuifilaceae > CAZKHG01. The sequence goes on along the minus strand of CAZKHG010000029.1, from coordinate 7,423 downwards.
ATCTGTTTTTATACTTAAATCAATTGTAAAATGATTTCCAACAACCTGCTCTTCCTTAAAGCAACCGTGGTAGGAGTAAAACTCCATGTTCTCCAATTCTATGATAGACATATCCCAAAATTTGTTTGAATTGATAGGCTTTTGGAGTAACGAAATACTTAGAATATCAAGTATAACACAAATTCCAGTTTTCTAAAATTCCAACAACCCACCCTTTTTTTCGTAAATTTAAGTTATAATCGTAATTTTCTTTCAATTTTCTTCCGTCTTTTTAAAAATTTTGTGTCATTACTCTAAACGAGCAAAAAAATTGGGTTTAGGTGCTGTTGAAATACATTCAGAACTGGTTGAGCGTGCACGCAACGGCGATCAACAGGCAATGTTCAGGTTATACAAGCTTTATGTAGGTGCGATGTTCAATACCTGCATCAGAATTGTGGTAAATCGCAGCGATGCAGAAGATATCCTGCAGGAGGCATTTATAAGCGCTTTTAACGGGTTGCGAAATTTTAAAGGCGACTCAACCTTTGGCGCCTGGCTGAAACGTATTGTGATAAATAAATCTTTAAATCACTTGAGGCAGAAAAGACTACTTTTTACCGAAATTGAGAATGTTCATCTTCTGGATGAAGATGTTGAGTTGGAAGAAATGCCTGAAGTATCACTTCAAATGATACATGATGAGATAAAGGAATTACCAGATAAAGCCCGGGTTGTTTTGAACCTATTTCTTCTTGAAGGGTATCAGCACAAAGAGATTGCCGGGATGCTTGGTATTTCAGAATCCACCTCAAAGTCACAGTACCAGAGAGCAAGAAAATTGTTGCAGGGGAATATCCAGGGAAAGATTGAAAAACTGACAACAACTGGTAGAGAGGTCCTTTAAATTTAAATTGGGTTAAGATAATGAGATAATATAATAAGCTAACTCCATGGACGAATTCGAATCATATATTAAAAACAACAGGGAAGGGTTAGATGTGGAAAAACCTGATGCGGATTACCTGTGGGCAGGTATTTCCAAATCGCTCAATCAACCTAAAAAGAAAAGATTCATTGCTTATTTCAGGTATGCAGCAGCCGCTGTGGTTTTAATTGTTGTAACTTCAACAATAACACGGGTATGGTACCTGAATAGTTCAAAACCGCTTATGTTTGAGAATATCGATCCGGTTCTTGCCAGGCAGGAGGTTGAACTCCTGGCCAAAATAAACGATTACTCAAGTCAGATTAAACTTACCCAAATTAGTACACAAAATCTTGCCTCGGGCAGCAATGAAATACAGTACATTGACGATCTGATCAGCTACTACTCCGCCGATCTTAAAAAAAACGGACCAAACCCTAAGCTTTTAAACTCGTTAATGGATTTGTACCATAAAAAGATATTGATCCTCGAAAGAATGTTAAACGAAATTGAAAAGAAGAAAAATCATGAAAAACGTATCGCATTATAGAATAGCACTATTGTGTGTAATCTCTGCGCTGGCATTTAACATGGCATATTCACAGGGGAACGAAACCAAGGACAACTTTGAGAAATCGTTCAAAGTCTCAGAAAACGAAAAGCTGGTTCTCAAAATGTATGACTCCGACCTTAAAGTAAACACATGGAACAGCAATGAGGTTAAGCTCTGTGGTGAAATCATTATTAAGGACGGGAAAAAGGAAGATGTTGAAAAATTACTGAACGCTTTTAAAAACCCGGAGCAAAATCAAGGCAATGGCAAACTTGAAATCAACACCCAGTTCAGCGAAGGAACAACGATTGTAATGGGATTTTACAAGAAAACCAGGCTCTCATCCGGCGAAAGTGTATCAGTAGGAACATTTAAAGCCAGCTACACCATTTGGATCCCGGAAAATATTGCTTTAAACCTTATAAGTAAATACAACTCAATCAGTGCGCCAAGCCTGAAGGGCAAACTTGATTTTCAACTTTATGATGTTACCCTGGAAATGGGTGACTTTGGCGATAAAAGTACCTTTGATGCAAAATACTCTACTGTCACCTTGGGGTGCGGCAATGAAGCTCGCTTTAGTTTATATGACAGCAAGTTTAACACTGGTGCTATAAACAAGGTGATCATCAGCTCCAAATACTCAAAATTCAATTGCGTAAGCATTAGTTTGCTTGCTGTTGAATCGTATGATGATGATTTTGTTATTGAGAACCTTGGCGGGGTTGATTTTGATGCAAAATATTCATCGCTGAAAGCAAAAGGGAATTCGAATGTTGGAAAGTTCAAGCTTTACGACTGTAACATTGAGGCAGGTAATTTTGGCAAGCTGGATTTTGATTCCAAGTACTCCGAGTTAACTGCAGGTGCAGTTGGTGAACTGAATATCTCATCCAGCTATGAAGATCAGGTTAAAATAACAGAGGTTAAAACGCTCTCCTGCCTCGATGGCAAGTACAACGAGTTTAGTATTGGGACTGTTTTAAACGCTATCAACCTTCCTAATTCATACGAAACAAAGTTAAAGGTTGGAAGGCTTGCCCCGGATTTTATCAGCTTTAAAGGCGATTTCAAATATGGCTCAGTCTTGTTAAAGGTTGATCCAACAGTGAACTATAAACTTTCTTTCCAATCGAAATATGGAAGTGTAAACTTTCCAAAACAAAAATTTGGAGAAAAAACAACATATATCAAATCAAATGAAGATGTGACATTTGAGGGCAGTACCGGCATTAACCCCAGGTGCGAAATATCATTTAAGACTTACGATACTCAAATCATTATCGAATAAAATTTTTTTAAATACAGGGACTCGGAGACGTTTAACTTCTCTGAGCCCCTCTGTTTTAATTCTTAGTGTCTTAGCACCTTCGCGTTTAATTCTTTTTTTAAAATCAGGATTATTATTGATAAAATTCTAATTTTGCCTTCTGTTTTATCTCAGACTAAAAAAAGGAAACAAATGGCAAGTGAACCATTAAAAAGTGAAAGTGTTGAAGAAAAATCAAAAAACTTTCTCGAGGAGATTATCGAAGAGGATATCAGAACCGGAAAACACGGGGGCAGGGTTTTAACCCGGTTCCCTCCGGAGCCCAATGGTTATCTGCATATCGGGCATGCCAAATCTATTTGCCTGAATTTTGGTCTTGCCCAGAAGTATGGCGGAAAAACCAACCTCCGTTTTGATGATACCAACCCCACCAAAGAGGATGTTGAATACGTTGATTCTATTAAGGAGGATGTTCGATGGCTTGGTTTTGAATGGGCCAACGAGTTTTATGCCTCAGATTACTTTGAGCAGCTCTACGAATGGGCAATTGTTCTAATTAAAAAAGGGCTGGCTTACGTGGATGACCAATCCCAGGAGGAGATTCGCTTAACCCGGGGAACAGTTACCAATCCCGGCAAGGAAAGCCCATTTCGGAACCGTTCGGTTGAGGAAAACCTAACTCTTTTCCATAAGATGCGTACCGGTGAGTTTAAAGATGGCGAGAAAGTGCTACGCGCCAAAATTGATATGGCACACCCGAACATGTTGATGCGCGATCCGATTTTGTATAGAATCATTCATGCCGATCATCACCGGACTGGCGATAAATGGTGTATTTACCCGATGTACGATTATGCCCATGGGCAAAGTGATTCAATAGAAAATATAACTCATTCCATTTGTACCCTGGAGTTTGACGTTCACCGTCCGCTTTACGATTGGTTCATCGAAAAACTAGAGATTTTCCCTTCACATCAATACGAGTTTGCCCGGTTGAACATGACCTATACGGTTATGAGCAAGCGAAAACTCCTACAACTTGTTCAGGAGAAAGTGGTTATGGGTTGGGATGATCCCAGAATGCCCACCATTTGTGGTCTTCGTCGCAGGGGCTATACTCCCGAATCAATAAGATATTTTGCAGATAAGGTTGGTGTTGCAAAACGCGATAATGTGATTGACCTTTCACTTTTAGAGTTTTGCCTCAGGGAAGATCTGAATAAACGCGCAGAACGAAGGATGGCTGTCCTGAACCCGTTAAAGGTAATAATTACCAATTACCCCAAAGGGCAATCCGAAGAACTTGAAGCGGTGAATAACCCCGAGGATGAATCGGCAGGTAAAAGAATGGTTCCCTTCTCCGGCGAAATTTTTATTGAGCAGGATGATTTTATGGAGAATCCTCCAAAGAAATATTTCCGCCTTTCGCCCGGTAACGAGGTAAGGTTGCGTTATGCATATTTTATCAGATGTACCGATGTGATTAAAGATTCCGCCGGAAATATTATTGAAATCCACTGTACTTACGATCCCGCCTCAAAAGGAGGCAATTCACCCGATGGGCGCAAGGTTCAGGGAACAATTCATTGGGTTTCTGCCAGTCAGGCAGTAAAAGCAGAGATCAGGTTATTCGACAGGCTATTCTCAAAGGCAAACCCCGATGATGTTGCCGAAGGTGAAGATTGGAAATCATCCCTTAACCCGGATTCTTTCAAGGATATCACCGGTTACCTGGAACCTGCACTTGCCAACGTAACCCCGTTGGATAAATTTCAGTTTGAGCGTTTGGGATACTTTAGCGTTGATTACGATTCAAGACCCGGTGCTTTGGTTTTTAACCGTACCACTACCCTGAAGGATACCTGGGCCAAGATTTCAGGTCAGTAAGTTTTTTAGAATAAGGATTTTGCATGAGTTGATGCACAAAATCGTAATTCTTTAATTTGTAAATTGTACATCGTAAATAATTTTGTATTACTTTTGCGCTCTCAATCCTGTCCTGTAGTGTAATTGGCAACACGTCTGACTCTGGATCAGAAGAGTCCAGGTTCGACCCCTGGCAGGACAACAAGAAAATGAACCACTTACGAATTACCAGGTAAGTGGTTTTTTTATTAATACGCGAAACGCGAAGTTAAATTTATCTTGGAATATCAAGGTGGCTAAGACAATAAACAATATTGGCTACCAACTAATTCGCAGCCCCAAAAATCATCCCTGATACCATGGGGATTAACCAGATAACCCACACAAAAATGCTGAACCGGTGGAATTTAAGTATCATTTTCTCATCTTTTCTCAGCAGAACAATGATTGCCCATAGCGCATGGAACAGCATTAATAGAATGGCCGTATTGCCCGTGATGCCATGAAAGGTTAATTTAAACAGGGAACCGGATAGAACCGCCATCTCCATGGTTCCGATTGTATCGCAAACCAGCCCCGAAACAAAGAATATTACGTGCCACCACTTGAGCCTTTTTTGAATTCGCTCCGCCCATACCCCGATGGTGTATAGCAGACAGGCAAGATTTATAAAAACAATGGCGTAAATCAATGTTGTTGAATGATCCATGTTTTTTTGATCCAAATATCAATAATTTTTATCATCATCATATGAAGTTAATAAAAACAATTGTAAAAAAAGATATGGATATTGATGTATAGAAAACGCGTTGGTTTCAAAAAAAATGGGTTGAATGGTGTGATATTATTAATATTTCTTAATTTTACTTTTAAATCTGAATAATGTAATGATCATTTTAAACTATAAAATTGGAGGAAATATGAAATCAAAATTGATTTTAATACTGGGTGTTATCCTGCTTTTTTCCATTCAACCCGTTTTAGCCCAGGGAGATGAGCTCCCAAAATCCGATAGCTCAAAGGTTACCGGGGGCGCTGTGGTTGGAGCGGTTACCATTGATGGGAAAACCTACCAGCAATTTGCCCTGCGAATGGATGTCCCCATCGGCAAATTTGGGTTCGGGGTTGATGTCCAGATGTTCTTCGACGAAAAGGGTCAGATTCGTAAAGATGATTGGGATCAATGGCAGGATTACCTGGATAAAATCTACTATATCCGTTACGGGAAAAAGAAAGATCCGTTTTACTTGAAAGTCGGTGGGCTTGATTACAGCTATATCGGCTATTCAAACATTATCAACGGCTATTCAAACATGGTTCAATACCCTTCCCGTAAAAGGTATGGTGGTGAAATGTCGTTTTATATCCCATCCGAAAGCGGAAAACCCCGTTTGGGAGCCGAACTCTTTTTTAACGATATGAAAGAGATGTTTGTTGAAAGCCCCGCCAAGAAAGGGATTGTTTTTGGCACAAGAGTTTTCCACCGCCCGTTTAAATTTTTAGAAGTGGGTTTAACACTGGCCGGTGACTTAAACGAATATAACGCTTTCCTTGATAGAGATGGTGACGGAATTCCCGATCAGATAGACCTTTACCCAACAAATAAATCATGGGCTACCGAAATGGACAAGTTGTTCCCGCTTGAAAATGGTGTTAACAGCGATTTGAATCACCTGCTTACAGACCCCTACTGGGGTGCTAATGTTAGCGAAAGGATTCAAAAACTTGTGGAGCTCGGAATTATCCCATCAGATCAGACCAGAATGAGCGATCTGTTTAACCTGCACAACCAGTCATCAAGAATGTATGCCGCCAGTGTTGATATCGGAATCCCACTTATTGACAGGGAAAAAGTAAAATTGGATATTTATTCCCACATAACCCAGCTGAAGGGCGATAGCTTATACGGTTGGGGTGCTGCTTTACCCGGTGTAAGGTTGATTCTTGGTTCGGGGAGCATTTCTAACTTTTTGACATTCAAGGCGGAATACCGTAAATCATCCAAAGAGTTCCTTTTCGGCTATTTCAATAATACTTACGAGCTTGAAAGGGCGCAATTCATCAATGGGAACCAGGTTTTCACCAAGCAGCAGAGCTTGCTGAATATCCAGGAAGAGCTGAATGGTATATATGCCAGCGCCGAGGTGAATATCCTGAACTATGTTGTTGGGTATGCCGCTTACCAGGACCTGATGGGGAAAAACATCAGCCACTTGAGATCTATACACGGTGAACTCCGGATGGGTGAAGCGCTAAAGAAAATGATCAGTTTTGCTGATGTTAAAGGGTACTATGTTCAGAATAACGTTCAGGATTTCAGGGAGTGGAAAACCCCTAGCACAATCATGGGTTACACTGTTGGTTACAATTATAAGGGAGCCATTATTGGAATAGATTACCGTTGGACATTCCAGGATCTGGATGGTAGCGGGAAAATCAGAGGCGATAAAGAAGTGTTTAAAACCATCAGCTTCAGAACAGCCATCAGCTTCTAATTTCTGGTTCTCATCAACTTTTAAAAATCAACCCTGCAAGGAATTTATCCCTTGTGGGGTTTTTGTTTACATCACCTAATAAGGCAAAAATTTAAGAATCATTATACACCGATTATTGCTATCTTTGGTACATATAAGTATAGGTATATGGAAACAAAAAAATATCTTATCGAAAGCAAAGCGCTAAGCACTGGTCAGGTTTTCATTGACCCCACTACAGGCATAACCTTTGGGGTTCGTCAGATCAGCTATGAACGTCAGGCAACAGGCACTATTACTTACCCTGATAACTCCACTGAGGAGCTGGTCAATGTTAGCCCCGGGCAAAAATG
>CAZKHG010000028.1:0-41199 GCA_964552655.1 uncultured Rikenellaceae bacterium | reverse complement strand
CTGGAGCGATAACAATTTGGTTAGGTGCGATTTATGTCCCCATTTATGCACAATCAAAACCGGGAAAACCGGAATATGCGGGGTAAGAAGAAATGATAAAGGCGTGTTGATAGCTGAGACCTATGGCATAATCGCCTCATCATCATTGGACCCGATCGAAAAAAAGCCGTTGTACCATTTCCATCCGGGGAAAATGATCTACTCCATTGGCAGCTATGGCTGCAACCTCAGGTGCATATTCTGTCAGAATCATGAGATATCTCAGGTAATCCCGGCTAACATTGAAAGATACCGGATAATAGAACCGAATGAAGTTGTAGCACGTGCTGCAATGCACCCCAACAACATTGGTATTGCCTTTACCTACAACGAACCGGCCATAGCATTTGAGTATATCCTGGAAACAGCTAGGTTATCAAAAGCGAAAAGGATGAAAAATGTGATGGTTACCAATGGGTACATTAACCCTGCACCGTTGGAGGAGCTGCTGGAGGTTATAGATGGTTTTAACGTTGACCTCAAGGCTTTCACTGATCAATTCTACAAAAAGAATACAGGCGGTACACTGTTGCCTGTATTGGAATCTTTAAAAAAAATCAAAAACAGCGGCAGGCATCTCGAAGTTACTTTTCTCGTTATCCCGGGGCTTAATGATGATGAAAAATCTGCAGTAGAAATGTTTAAATGGATTGCCAATGAGCTGGGAAGGGAGACGGTTCTTCATTTAAGCAGGTACTACCCCTCGTTCAGGTTGACCAATCCGGCAACTCCTCCCGATACTTTACTTAGATTTTTTGAGGTAGCCAGTCAGTGGTTGAACTTTGTTTACATAGGCAATGTTCAAGCATCACCGGTTGGGCGCAATACATTATGTCCCAATTGTTCCAACATTCTTATCAAAAGAAACGGCTACCAAACCTCAGCTAATGGCCTGGGTGGCAAAGGGGAATGCAGCAATTGTGGTTACAATCCGGCTATTGAAGTATCCTGATTCGTATGAAAAATCAAATATATGAGCAAGGAGATTGAAACCCGGAAACCAGCAGTTGCAGGCATGTTTTACCCTGCAGCAGCAAGTGAGATAAGGAAGATTATTTCCACCATCGCACTTTCGGAGCGGTGTAAGATAAAACCTGATCAGCTCACTGGTAAAATTATAGGCGGCGTGGTGCCTCATGCGGGATATATCTACTCTGGCTTTGAGGCTTACCATTTTTTTGAAATGGTTAAAAGAAAACAGGTTGATTTTGAAACAATTGTGATTCTTAATCCCGATCACCAGGGCTATTGCTCAGGTTTTGAGGCATCGCCACATAAATTCTGGGAAACACCCCTTGGGAAAATAAAAGTGGATGCGGAGCTGGCTGGTTTCTTCCCGCAAAGTGAAATTGCCCACCGCATGGAACATTCGGCAGAGGTTATGGTGCCTTTTATTCAGGAGGTTTTAGGAGGTAATTATCAAATACTTCCGATTGCCATAGGGCATGGCCATCCTGATACCACCGCAACACTTGCCCGTTTAATAATTAATGCCGTAGCGCAAACCAAGAGGCGAATAATTGTTGTTGCCTCTTCTGATTTTTCCCATTACGTGCCACCCGAAGAAGGAATTAAAAAAGACAATATTGCCCTGGAAAAAATTTTTACTTTCGATGCACCAGGGCTGTTTGATGTGGTAAGGGCTAACCGTCTTTCGGTTTGTGGGTATGGGCCGATTATGACCCTTCTGGAATATGCAAAGCTGGTTTCTGAAAATCCCAGGGCGACAATTTTGGCAAGGGGCAATTCCGGTAAACATTCCTCATCCGAATCGGTAGTTGATTATATCACCATCGCAATAACTGCATAAATGGGGTTTGAAAATAGAGAGATTCTGTTAAAATCCGGAAAGTAACTTTAACTTTGATATAACTCCTAAATATGCATAAATTAACTTAGTAAATTTCAAAGTTAAATTTAAAATATTAACTATGCATGAGGTAATAATTGTTGATGAACCAGTTGTAAGAGTTACCTATCATCAGGAACTATCCCTTATAAAAGTTGTGTGGAATGGTATTCCAACCCGTGAGCAATACGTAAAAGCATTTACTTCGGCCCTGGATTTTCAGGAAAAATCGCCCCAGCCCATCACCCGCTTTATCTCTGATGTTCGCAGGCAAGGCATTGTAAACCCTGAAAACCGTAAGTGGTTTGAACAAGTGGTCATTCCAAGGGCGGTTAAGCAAGGGTTTAAATACGCGGCTGTTATTTTCGATGGGAATGCTTTTAAAAAGTATTACCTGAACCTGATCCTTCAGACAACCAATATCTACAAGGTACCCTTTAAATTTTTCAGCACAGAGGAAGAGGCGATAGCATGGTTTAAAACCCTTAAGATGTAATTTTGCTCCGCTGACAAAATAAAGATTATTTCAACCTCTGCTAAAAAGATGCATTAAAACTTGTTACATCGTTTTATCTTTAGTTAATTTGCTAAAGATGAAATTCTTGGAATTATGCCTTTCATACGAATCAAATTAGTTTTCAGTTTAATACTTCTATCATTTCTGGGTACTGCCCAGACAAGTGAAACGGACAGCCTTTTAAACCTTCTTGGTAAATTAAAGGGGAAGGACAAATTTAATTTGCTTATCAAATTATCGGATTTGACAATTAAAGAAGGTGATGGTATTAAATATGCCAATGAAGCAATAAGTTTAGCAAAGAAAATTGATGAAAATACACTTGTTGATGCCTATGATAATCTTGGGTTTGTTTACTATTACCAAGAAGAAGAAATTAAAGCTTTAGAATATTTCAAAAAAGCGCTTGAAATAAGTAACAAGAATCAATACCATAAAGGGTCATTGAATGCATTAAACCGAATTGCACAAATATATTTCTACCTTGACTCTCTAGAACAATCAAGAGTTTATTCAAATCAACTTTTAAGTAGGGCTATTCAAGTAGATAGTTTGAAGTATCAATCGAGTGCTTTATATCAACTTGGTATGATTCAGAAGTATCTAAATAATATTGATTCTTCTCTTATATTTATGAAACAGGCTCTTGAAATAAGCACCAGAATCAATAATCTTAAAGATATTGCACAAACATATAATCAGCTTGGACAGCTTTATTATATGAAAGCTGACTATAATAAATCCATCGATTACTACACAAGAGAGATACAAATTAAAGAGTCAGTTAATGATCCTCAAGGATTAGCAATTGCTTATTACAATTTTGGAAATACACAAACAAGTATTGGAAATTATCAGCAAGCATTAGAACAATTTCAAAAGGCCCTAAAAACATTTGAACAAATCAATCATACTGCAGGTATTGCCAACTCTTGTAATGGAATTGGAATGGTGTATGAGAATTTATCGCAAAGCACTCTTGCCGTAAAGGAGAATGAATCAAACTATAACAAAGCGCTAGAATACCATCTACGGGCTCTAGATCTGTTTAAAAGTATTGAAGACAAATCCCTTGAAGCCAAATCGCTTCAAAATATCGGGAATGTATATTCACGACTGGCCACCAATAAGTTTGTTGCCGATTTTGGTGAAGAGTGGACCGATTCTTTAGTAAAACTTCCTGAAAATTTAATCCTTTCTGCTTTTAGTAAGGCTATTGATTCTTACAATCAGGCATTGGCTATTTTTAACCAGCTTAATAGCAAGAGCGATATTGCCAAGGCAAATATCAACCTGGGTTCATCCTATAGCTACGCCAGGAATTGGCCTAAAGCTTTACAATTCCTGAATAATGGACTGCAACTTGCCAGGTCTCAGCAAATGCCATACGATATTATTAAAGCGCTTTATGCGCTTGGGGAGAGCTACTATTTGCAAAAGAACTATGATCAGGCTGAAAAATTGCTTGTTGAGTGTGCCCAGCTGGCCAATGAGTATAAACAGAAAGAGGATGAGCGTTACTGCTATGAAAGATTGGCAAAAGTGTATGAACGGAAAGATATGGTTAGAAATGCCTATGCATTCTATAAACTATCGGTTAAAATAAAGGATGAGATCTTTTCTGAGAAGAGCCAGAAGGCGATAACTGAGATGCAAACCAAATACGAAACGGATAAAAAGGAAGCGGAGAATAAACTATTAAAAAACGAAACAGCATTACAGGATGCACAGATTAAACGCCAACAGCTAACCATTATAGGAGCAATTATCGGATCCGTTCTTATCCTTGTTGTCGCCCTTTTGATGTTCAGGATGTACCGTGAGAAAAGGAAAGCCAACCGTGTGCTTGAGGAGAAGAATGAGCTTATTTCACAACAGAAGCAGGAAATTACCGATAGCATCAGGTATGCAAGCCGAATTCAAAGGGCCATTCTTCCATCAGACGATTTGCTGGCTGAAACCCTGCCCGAGCATTTTGTTCTTTACCTGCCCAGGGACATTGTAAGCGGTGATTTCTTCTGGATTACAAGCCATGGCCATAAAGTAGTGATTGTTGCAGCCGATTGTACTGGTCATGGTGTGCCCGGTGCATTTATGAGCATGCTAGGCGTTTCATTCCTATATGAGATTGTTAACAAGGAGGGAATAATGCAACCGGCAGCCATTCTGAATTTCCTCAGAGTACACATAAAAACAACCCTTTCCCAAAAAGGTAAAGCCGATGAGCAGAAGGATGGAATGGATATCTCGCTATGCGTTCTCGATCGGCATGAGATGAAGCTGGAATGGGCAGGCGCGTATAATCCGCTTTACCTGATTCGTAAAGGTGAATTAATTGAGTACAAGGCTGATAAGATGCCTGTGGCCATTCACATGCTTGACCACATGCCATTTACCAACCATGAGATTGCCATTGAAAAGGGCGATACATTCTACATCTCCTCTGATGGCTATGCCGATCAGTTTGGTGGTACGGAGGGCCGGAAATTCATGTCGAAAAAGTATAAAGAGCTGTTGCTCACAATTTGGGATAAACCTATGCAGGAGCAAAAGGAAATCCTGAACAAAGCCCACCTCGACTGGAAAGGCGAACACGAACAGGTTGATGACATCCTGGTAATGGGGGTGAGGATATAAGTGGTATAGTTATCAAATCAAGAAAAGCCCCGAAATTTTTCTCGGGGCTTTCTCATTTTCTACTGTTTCACAAACTTCTTAACAAAGTCTCCCTTCTGGGTTTTGCCCTTCAGGATGTAAATACCGCCCTTCAATTTATCAACTGGCAGATCAAATCTTTGCTGGTTTGGCTTTTCCGATCCCACAAACCTTCCGGTAATATCGAATACCTGGATAGATTGAATTTCATACTCACTTTCTATTACCAGATTCGTTGAGGCAGGGTTTGGATATACATCCACCAGGCTGCTGATATCATTTGGCCTTACTCCAGTAAATATGTAAGGGTTAAATCTGGCAGCCTGATAAATTTTATTGGAGCGCAAATTCTGAACAAACGCTACACCATATGTATTATTCAGATCATCAGCAGATGGAGAGTAGGATATGGTTATAGATTGGGTTTTCTTTTCAGTGCCAGCTACCCAGCCATTCTTATTAATTACCGTTCCGCCCTGATCGGGAACAAACCTTTTAATTACATTGTAAGCACCTGAAACCTCTTTCTTTACAATTGCACAAACCAGCATCAAGTCCTGATTTGGTATATTATTATTAGCAACATCTGTTGAAAGAGAAATATTTATCCCATTGGGCAAACCTCCAACTGAAAGGCTGATTTCAGGATCCTTTAAACTTGCAATATCCAGACTGTCTTCGAATGCAGTTGATTTAGAACCAGCAAAATCATAAGGTATAATACCATTTGAGTATGCATACGGAACCTGAGATACCCCATAGAAAAAGATTCTTGATGAAGTTCCAACCCGGTAGTTCAATGGATCACCTGCGGTGTAGTAGTGAATTGGGATCAGGTCAAGGCTATCATTGACCTCCAGATTATGTATATAGTTGTTATCAGCAGTGAGTGTATTGTTCGTAAAATATTCCAATACCTGTAGCTGCTGCCTTTCCCCAATCCAGATATTATCGAATGCAAAGCCATTGAAAGGAACAATTGCCTGTGCATCAGCCGCATATACTATCCTAAACCTGATAAGTTTTTCGTTGATAAGGTTATCCAGATTATGGCGGGCGCTAACCCACCCGTTTGTGCTTTTGCTCCAGCCTATATAGTCGTTAGCGGGTTTACTTTTAATGGAATTTGCATTAAACCAATGCAGCCCATCATTTATGTCTCCGAGATTGCTCCAGGCTATTCCGCCATCCAATGAGTACTGAATAACTGCACCATCACGACCCTCCTCAGGTGAGGACCAGATATCCATTTTAATCATTGGCCGGGAAAGTACATCCATGTTGAAACACGGGCTTACAACCTGTGAGTTTTCAATATGTTGTTTATCTATGGCAACGTCTGTAAACCAAGCCTTCGTACCGGAACTTGCCCCGTTAATTATACTCCCGCCTGGGGTGCTTAAACTCCAGCTCGTGTAATCATCCTCATTCGTTTTTTTGATGAACCAATCGGTAGCCGATTCCTCAAAATTCTGATAGTAATTATAGTTGGGCAAATCGGAAAAATTTATTACTGGTTGAATGGGTACCTGCTTGGTGATAGAATCTTTACAGTTATCTTTAGATTTTATCACAAGTTTAACATCATAAATACCAACACCTGGGAAATTGTAATTAACAGCTTTATTGTTTTGTTGAAGAACGTTGCCATCAATCACCCACTTGTAATTATCAACGCTGTTAGTATCGGAGGTAAACTCAAACCGCGAGGGGACAACTGTTGAATAACAATCGTTATACCAGGTAAACTTGGCGGCAGTTCCTGAGCCGATATATACTATGGTATCGTTTGTGGAGTTGCACCCTTTATCTGTGGTGGCCGACAGAATGATCTGTTTTGCACCACCGGTACTGTATATTTTCGATGCATTATAGGTAGTTGAAGAAACAACCCCCTGGCCATCGAGATACCATTTCCATTGAGTTACATTATCAATTGATGTGGTATGATTGGAGAAAACAACCGGAATGGTTTTCAGATCGGTACAGGTATTATCAACTGTGAACCTGACATTTGGAATCGGGTTAACGGTGACATCTTTATAGCTGCTTATTTTACATCCTGTAACTGAATTGGTGTACTCAGCATTAATTCGGTTTAAGCCAATTTGAGCATCAGCCGGGTAGAATTTTTTGGCAACTATTCCGTTGCCGCTGAAAATAGTATTCGAGAAATTGCTAAAAAGCTGAACCCCGCTTGCGAATTCACTTGCACAATAGGTGTAATCGTCATCTAACCCGTTAATTAGAACCACGCCAGTTGAATCCACGGTAATCTTCCGGGAATAAATCAGATATGTCTGATTATCAGTAAATTTGTATTTATAGAAGATATCGTGCTCACCTTTGCCGGCAACCTTCGGATAGAAGTGTGCTTTATCTGCACCCAGCCCATCATTTATAACTCCATCACCATAAATCTCACCTCCTGATAATCCATTGGCCGGTATTCCTGTTAATGTTAATGTATCAGAGAAGTAACATGCATAGCCATTTGCAGGAATTCCGCTAATAGATGCGTTGGCGCTGATCACATTGATGGTTTTTACGGTCTGGTTTTCACAGCCAAATTCATCTTTCACATAATAGGTAATTGGAATGCTTCCACCTTCAGTAAGCGATGGGTTAAAGATGTTGTTGATTACACCGGAAGCTGCACTGAAAGAGAAGATTCCGGTTGTATAATTCCCACTAAGCTGAATAGGATCAGCTTTTATAAAGATATTATTAGGGATGCTTGCATCGAAAACAGGCACTGGCAAAGGATGTATCTGAAAGTATTTTGTTTCAGACATGGAACACCCTTTGTTAGATGTAAAGGTGTACTTAATATTATAAATACCAGGGGATTCCTTTGTAGGATAAATTTCAGCGGATGTTGGGAACGCAGAGAAAGCGCTTTGATTACCGGAATAGGTATAAACACCACTACCACCACCAGAATAGTTCTGGGTTCCAAATACCTCTGTTCTGGGGAGAGATACACAGTAATCAGTGTTGATACCCGATATGGTTACTGAACCAATGCTATCGATATAAACAATGGTTGATACGGAGTAGCTGGTTCCTTTAAGCTGGTAGTTGAAATAAACCGTATCATTTTTATTCGCAAACCGGTTAAGAAAATATCGGGCCTGATTTCTCCCATTGGGTTCAAGGGCATTCCTGCGGCTAATAAATGAACCAGTAATGGTATCACTAATGGATGAACTAGCTGAAATATCCACAGCTAAATCCTGATAGCAGTAGTTGGAATTTAAGTTCTGAATGGTTTCAGTTGCCCGGTATATTATTGTTGATGCAGATTGACTATTCTCACAACCTGTAACTGGCTCTCTATACTTATATATAAATGGGACGTTTGCCCCAATTAAGGAGGTGGATATGTTTTTAGGAGTGAAAGTTGTTGAGGTAGTAATCTTATTATCATAATTGTATTCACCTCCTGCTGGTGTTCCATTCAGCTCGTAGCTGGGACCATTATAATTATAGTTATCCAACAGGGAGAATGATACTTCAGGCAATGGGTTGATATGAACAGTGTGACTTACCGGATCTGATTCGCAACCATTTTTGGAGATGTACGTGTATTTTAATGTATAATCTGAATTTGCCAGCGCTTCCTTGTACTTAAATTTGGCAGAATGTGAATCAGCAATAATTGCAAAAACCGATGGCCCCTCAAACCTTCCTTTATCGCCTGTTATTGTTTCAAACCCGGGAGCCGTAACAGTGATCTCTGGCCCGTTACTATTAAAACAATAAGCCGTTTCTAAACCCAGTATCTCCACACCAGTCTTCTTGGCTTCAACTGAAAAATTTTTAGTGATTGATGACACCTCCTGATATTGTGGCAGCAAATAAGCAATGTACTTAACATAGTAATTTCCAACAGGTAGCTGAAGTGGAGAAATTTCAAGGGTTAAACTGTCAGTTGAATTCCAACCATTCCCTTTAGTAACTGGGTTGTCATTTGAATCAAAAACCTGGAATATACCAGTATGATCAGGAGGTAAAATTCCTTTATATGTAACCGGATTGGCATAGCTGCAGAAAACCTTATTATCTATAAGATCGGGAATATTAACGGGTTTACTCGAAACATAAACCGACCCGGTTGCTTTGCCAATACATCCGGTATTGCTATCAGTATATGTATAATATAAAGGTAAAGTTTGATCCAATAAACCTGCATCCTTTAGTGTACTTGGATAGAAATAATAGTTTCCACTTAAAAATCCAACACCCTCACCACTGAACACCCCATTTCTTCTATCACTCTGTTCCACGTACTTGGATAATTCATCTTTGGGAGCTTCGCTACTATAGGGTGAACCTGTTATATTTAAAGTTACTTCCGGTAAAGGGTTAACAATAATAGTTGCATTTGTCGGGGCTGAGTAAATCCGGTTGGTTGATGCATCTATCAGACTATCTAAAGATACCGTTCCCTCAAGAATTTGAATGGAGTAGGAGGTTGTATTAATACCTACTAATGTATCGGCGTTCCCATTTATGCTATAGTATAGGTCGAACGGAACTTTTCCGGTAAACATGAATGTAATGGTTTCAGGGATATTATCATAGCATTTGGTTTTTGTCCCCTTAATCTCGATGGTTGGTTTTACTGTAAATATCTGCTTTTGAATTGACGCATAGCTGAATGTATCCCTGTTCCCTGCAACATCCGACAGAATAACATCTCCCAGCTGCAAGGGGATTTCCCACTCAGGGGTATTCTCCAAAACGGTATAGCTTGCAGTGTAAGTGGTTCCCCCATCTGTTGTACTCCAAACCAGATTATTTATCCCATTATAACTTGTAGGACTAACAATCAATCCTGTTTCAGGTGTTTGTGGGGTAAGCGAGAAAAGTATCTTGTCGCCAACCTTTAAAATACCAGGTGTCTCGGCATTGCTAATAAATGAATTGATTTTGGGAACATTTGCATCTATTTTAATTTTACCATCACCACCCGTAACATTTGCAATAGTTTTCAATAGACCAATATTACCAAACTTGTCAATAAACTGAATATTTACACTAAGAGTAGAGGTTAAAGGAACATCGTTATCGCCATCTTCCACTTTATAGTTAATGGTATAGGTCCCGTTGTTGTTATTGACAACTGTATCTCTGGTGGCACTATTCACAGCAACTGTTCCAAAGGAAGAATAATCAATCCCATCGGCCTGTATGGTAACTTTAACCACATCCCCAACCTTGTATGTACCATAAGGTACAGTAATTGATGAAATTACCGGGGCTGTTTTATCGAAGTTAACCGATGATCCGTTGGAAGTGTTGTATATAGTTGAACTCAGGTTACCGGCCATATCGTAAACAAGAACCGATATACCTATAATTCCCTGTCTATCGCTACCATCCATCGTCTTAGTAGCTGTCCAGCTAATGTTATCTGGTGATGTTGCTGGGGTTACAATGTCATTAAAGCGGACATCAACTCCTTCTGTAGGTTCGCTTGTTTTAAAAGTTAATGTAACAATATCCCCTACCTTGGCAAGGGAGGTATCAGCATTGTTTGATTTGATATACACATTGGTAATTAACGGCTTGGTCATATCAAAATTTACTGCCGAGGCATCTGTTGTTAAGAATTTTTGAACGCCTGAATTCCCTGCCATGTCTTTGTAATCAATGGTGAACCCCACGTTACCTTCAATATCACTGGAACTTGTGTAATAGTTTGCAAACCAGGTGTTCCCTGATGAGTTTTCAGCCAAAACAGCTTTATTATTCATCTTAACATTAACACCCTCAATTGTTTCAGTTGAAGTAAAATGAAGGGTTACCTTACTACCTACTCTTGCTTTATCGTGGTTTGTATGGTCAGATTCTATAGATATAAAGTCTAGATCGGGCAATGTCTTGTCATATTCAACGGATGAGCCGTCGGTAACCGTACTAACTGTTAACCCGATGTTGCCTTTAGTATCAGCAAAATCAATTGTGAATGGAACAATACCTTCGACTTCTGTTATTCCCAGGGGAGTTAAGGTTGCCTTCCAGCTATTCCCGGAAATGTTTGTCACAGCAGCAACCTGACCCAGAATAGTTGAGGTAACAGCCTGAATGGATTCGGAAGAAGTAAACAAAACAGTAATTGTACTCCCTGTTTTAGCCTTGTTTGCGTTGGTGTAATTTGATGCAATACTTACACTGGTTAAGGTTGGAATGGTTCTGTCGAATAGCACTGTGCTTCCGTCAGTGGTTGCTGATACATTGGTTCCGATATTTCCCACTGAATCACGGAAGGAAATTGTGAATGGGATTATTCCTTCCGGCTCTGAGCTTTGCATTGTATAGGTTGCCGTCCAGGTGGTATTTGAAAGGGGAGAAACAGTTGCTGCAACACCAGCAATTAATACGCTTACATCCCTGATGCCCTCTGAAGAGATGAAGTTTAATGTAATCAAATCGCCTGGTTTTGCGAGCTGAGGATTAGCATTATCAGACAAAATACTTACGGTTGATAGGGTAGGTTTGGTCTTGTCAAAAATAACCCAACTGCCGTCATTCGTAGAGTTGATGGTGGTGCCAAGGTTCCCGGTGGAGTCGCGGAAAGAGACTTCTATAGAGAGTTCCCCATCGGCATCAATATTTTGCATGGTGTAAGAGGCCACCCATGTTTTACCATCGGGGCTACCGGTTATGATTGATGATCTGCCCCCGATTAAAGCAGCAACATTTCTGATCCCCTCGGTTGAAGTAAAGTTGATGCTTACCAGATCGCCAACTTTGGCGAGCGACGGGGTGGCATTTGCTGAGGAAATTGAAACAGAAGATAACGTAGGCAAGGTTTTATCAAATTTAACCCTTGAACTATTGGTTGTAACTGTAACTGGTGCGCCGATATTGCCAGTTAGGTCATCAAATGCGATATCAAATAAGATAGTGCCTTCCGGATCGCTATCCTGCATCTGGTAGGTAGCTGTCCAGCTGGTTTTTGCGGGGTTATTGCTGATTACTGTGGCCGGATTTCCTGCAATATTAACCAATACATTCTGAATTGTTTCAGTAGAAACAAAATTAAGGGTTATGTAATCGTCAACCTTGGCAAGGGTGCTTGTGGAATTATTTGATGCGATGGAAACATCTGTGAGTAGCGGGGCTGTATTATCAACAGTAACTGTTGATCCGTTGGTAGTTGCAGTTGCTATAGTTCCTGGGTTATTGGTCAAGTCATCGTACACAATCGAGATATCAACAACACCATCTGGTTCGGAAACATCAATAGGATAGGTTGCAGTCCAGCTATTACCTGCCGATGTTACAGTTAGTGCGGGTTTCCCATTGAAAGTGACTGTTGGGGTGAATATTGTTTCGGTGGATTTAAAGGTTAATGTTAGGTTATTCCCCGATCTGGCACGGGCAGTATTTGCATTATCAGAAATAATTGCAATAGCATACAGCGCCGGGGGTGTTTTATCGTATGTGATGGAAGTACCATTGGTTGTGGTTGTAACTGAGGTTCCAACATTGCCAGCTGAATCCTGAAAAGCGATATCAATGCTTTGTATTCCCTCGTTATCTCCATCCTGCATTGTGTAAGTTGCATCCCAGTTCAGGCCATCCGTGCCATTAACAGTTGCAGGGTGTCCACCAATCTTGGCATGGGTAACAGTTATACCCTCCGATGATTCAAAATGCAGGGTAACCAGATCAAGTGCTTTTGCTCTTTGGTTATCAACGGCATTATTGGATAGAATAGTCACCTTGTTTAGAACAGGAATAGAACTGTTATATTTTACCCAACTTCCATTTGTAGTAGTAACAGTAACGCCGGGGTTACCGGTTAAATCCTCGAATATGATTTCTATTGGGATAATTCCTTCAGGATCGCTACTTTGCATTACATAAGTCCCAGTCCAGGTTGTTTTAGCCAGATCACTAGATAATGTTGAAGCATTGCCACATATATTGGCTATAACATTAGTAATAGCTTCGGATGAGTTGAATGTGAGCGTAATCACATCGCCAACCTTAGCCAGGCTGGTATTCGGATTGTTGGATACAATATTGACATTTGAAAGAGTTGGAACAACATTGTCAACTGTTACGCTGCTCCCATTGGATGTGGTGGTTACCTGTGTTCCGGAGTTGTATGCCAAATCCATGAAATCAATGGTGAAGTCCACAATCCCATCGGTTGCACCGGTTTGATCCCAGGTGGCGGTCCATGCTGTTCCCACATTGCCAATTGATGTGGCCGGTTTGCCCTGAAAATTAACTGTAGGAGTTATTAAACTCTCGGAGGAATTAAAAGTTAGAGATATCTCATCCCCTGCCTTTGCCCTGGATGTATTTGCATTACTGGATGAGATTACAACATTGCTTATTAAAGGGGTTGTTCTGTCAAAAATTACAAATGAAGAGTTAGTTGTTGATGTTACGATGGATCCAATATTCCCTGTTGAATCCTTGTAAGAGATATTAATCCCCAAGACCCCTTCGTTATCGCTACCTGTTAGGGTGTATTTTGCAGTCCAAAGGGTTGCCTGTGGGTTAGTATTAATTACTGTGGCTGCTTTTCCGCCAATTGTTGCGGCTACATTGGTGATTCCCTCGGAGGAAGTGAAGTAGATTGTAACCTCATCCATTGATTTTGCCCGTTGTGGATCAGTATTATTGGACGAAATTGTAACCGGGTTCAGCACAGGGTCTGTTTTGTCAAATCGAACATTTGTTCCAGATGTGATAGCTGTTACATTATCACCAGCATTCCCTGTTGAATCGCTAAATGCAATATTTATAGATACATTTCCCTCATTATTGCTATTTTGCATTACGTACGAGGCGGTCCAGTTTTTCCCGGTTGGGTTGCCTGATACAGCGGCAGCGCTGCCATCTATGCTGGCGCTAACCCCTTTTATTCCTTCTGATGAAGTGAAGGATATAGTAACTATGTCACCCACCTTTGCTCTTGAATTATTGGCATTATTGGAGCTAATGCTCACTGTGGGTAATGTTGGTTTTGTATTGTCAATAGTTACCTTGCCTCCGTTGGATGTTGTAGTCACCTGGGTACCATCGTTCCCAAATAAATCTTCGTAATCAATGGTAAAATCAATTTTACCATCTGGTTCAGCACCAAGAACATGTGTTGCAGTCCAACTGTTTCCGCTATTAGAAAGCGATGCTAGAGACCCTTCAATATTTACTACAACATTCTGAATTGTCTCAGATGAGAAAAATGTCAAGGTAATTGTATTTCCGGTTTTTGCCAGAGTGGAATTGGGGTTATTTGAAGATATCAGGACATTGCTTAAAGTTGGTTTTGTATTATCGAATGTAACATTATTCCCGGTGGTTTTTGTGGTAACCTGAGTCCCTGAGTTGCCTGCCATATCATCAAAATTGATGGTAAACGGAATCACTCCTTCCGGTTCAGTTCCCAGCATCTTGTATTTTGCTACCCAATTATTAGCACTTGTATTTGTGATTTTATCAGCAGGGTTTCCTAAAATGGTTGCAACAACATTTTTGAGTTGCTCTGAACCAGCAAAACTTACTAAAACTGTATCGCCTGCACTGGCTCTGTCGTTGCTAAAAGCATTATCAGAAGTAATTGTAACTGATGTTAAGGTTGGCTTGGTTTTATCAAAAGTGACGGAGGTAAAAGGAGCTGTAGTTGAAGTTACCTGAGCCCCATTATTCCCGGCATAATCCCTGAAATCAATGGTGAATGTACGTAAACCTTCAGCATCGGAACTAGCCATTGTATAATCTGCAGTC
The DNA here is from genome assembly GCA_964552655.1 of uncultured Rikenellaceae bacterium. Lineage (GTDB taxonomy): Bacteria > Bacteroidota > Bacteroidia > Bacteroidales > Tenuifilaceae > CAZKHG01. The sequence continues at coordinate 26,383 of CAZKHG010000028.1, read as the reverse complement.
CAATTATCACCTGCGGTATTTGTAATGATTGTGTTTTTATTATTGATTTTTGCCACAACCCCTTCGATATTCTCATTGGCGTTAAAATAAAGGGTTACAACATCACCCACTTTAGCCCTTGTGGGATCCGGATTATCTGATGAAATTGATACAGACGGTAAGGTGGGCAAATCCTTATCAAAGGTAACTGAACTGGAATTAGTGGTTGTTGTAACCTGTGAACCGGTGTTCCCAGCTAAATCCCTGTAGTTTATTTTAAATACTATCAGACCACCATCATCCACATCAGCATCCATATCGTAATAAGCGGTCCAGTTGGTTGTAGGTGCTGTTCCATTGACTGTTGCAACACGATCAGTGGATGTACCAATGGTTGCGCTTGTAATCTCAATATTTTCTGACCCGGTAATGGTCAGTGTTACTCGTCCATTGTCCCCAACCACCTCGGGATGAACGTTATTCGAGGCAATTGTAACCGAGTTGAGAGTGGGGTTGGTTTTATCAAAGGTCACATTGCTCCCTGATGTAATTGCAGTAACCCTGGTACCTGCATTTTCAGGCATATCAGTAAAATCGATGGTAAAGGGTATTGCTCCCTCTATATCTGACGATTGCATAGTATATGAGGCTGTCCAGTTGTAGTTATCCCCAACAGGTGAAGCCACAGAGCTATTTCCTGCGATGGTTATAACAACATTATCGAGCTCCCTTACCGATGAGAAGGTAAGGGATACGATGCTGCCAACCCTTGCCCTGTCGGTGTGAAGTGCATAGTTCGATGCAATGGTAACGGACGACAGGGTTGGGGCTGTATTGTAAAATAATACCTTACTGCCGTCTGTAGTAGATGAAACAGGAGTTCCTGTATTTTGTGCCAAATCCTCAAAGGTGATATTAAAGGTTACCTGCCCTTCTGAAGTACCTACAAGCATTCTTGATGCTGTCCAGCTGGTTGGCCCCCCTGTAACCGAAGTGGCAGCAATGCCGTTAATGGTAACACCTACATTCTGAATAGGTTCAGATGAGGTAAAAGTTATGGTTGCTGTGTTACCATCTTTGGCATAAGCAGTGTTATTTGAATTATCTGATTGGATATGAACTGGACTTAAAGTTGGGGCTATATTATCGAAAACAATTGTTTTTTGGGTTGCAGCATTATTATCGTTTGCAGCTAAGTCCTGACATTTATTGGCTAATATATCAACCGTAACAGTCCCATTAGCTGAAGGGGTTACCTCAAAGTTATAGGTGTCCCCGTCAACTGCTGAAAAACTGGTAACAGTGCCATTCCCAACAGTAATATCTCCGGAAACAAATCCGGTAACTGTTTCAGTGAACTGGGCAGTGAAAGGAATCGGGCTGGTTTTAGTCGGGTTAGGTGCGGTTGTGCTTATGGTAACATCCGGCTTGGTGGTGTCCATTTTCCAATCATCACTGGCGCTGGTAGTAAATAAACTTCCCCCCTTGGTTAAAATTCCGGAAACTGCTCCCCCAACAATAGTAAATACGTAGTCACCTTCAGCTGATGTAACACTCGATAAGTCCACCCTGTAATTGGTGGCAAGTAAATATCCACCGGAACTGTATGATCCGGTGTAGTCCAGAGGACATGAAGAAATGTTTACGCTGACCCCGTTAAGTGTTAGGGTAAAATCACCAATATCAACAGTTAATACTCTTACAGCCCTGCTAAAATTAATATTCACAAGTCCAACCACACCATTTCTTGGATCAGGTGTTATATCGACTACATCGGCAGTTGGAGGGTCAGATTCATAAGTGAAGCTTGTGTTGGTTACACTGGCTAGGGCATTTCCAAGATAGTCCTTATATTCAATTTTAACGCTGTAAATAGCTTCATCAACCAGCTTGTCGTTGGGATTTGAGCTAACCGATGAAACATTTACATTATTTGATAAATCTGCACCATTAAGACTGGTTGTATGTTGCCCTGAACCTTCGAAGTTTGAATTGAAAGTTATAACATGCGGGGCGTTATTATCGTTTGTACCCCCTGTTCTGGTAAAGGTCATTTTAACTGTTCCGGTTTGGGCCGCTTCCGGTAAGGTAAAATCAATTAAAACAGTTGGATCGTCGGCCCCATCCGTTGGTGGAGTAGTAAGGGTTGGATTTTGGGTAACAACATCCTTCAATTTGGTATTGGTTGCCGCACTGCCAATGTTACCTGCAGCATCAGTTAAAGTTACGCTTAGTGTTAGTGTGCCATCCCCCAAACCACTTACATTAATACCTGTTCTTTGTTGATTAGCAGATGCTATGGTACCGCTTCCATTAACTGCCGTTCCACCGCCTGAACTAGTTATTGAAAAGTTATAAGTTGTTCCTATTTCTGCACTGGCAAAGGTAAACGAGAGGGCAGTCTGGTTGCCACTATAAATTGCAGTTTGGTCAATAGAAACAGTGTACAAATTTGGTGCTACCACATCCTTGGTGGCGGTATCGGTCTGGTCCACCGAGGTGTTCCCGGCAGCATCCTCCGCGTTCACCGTAGCGGTGAGCGTTCCGTCGCCCAGGGCGGTAACGTTGATGTCGGCCTTGGAGTAGCTCCCTGAACCGTTCACGGCGATGGTACCCGTGACAGGCCCACCACCGCCTGAAGAGGCGATGCTGTAGTGGATGGTGGAGTTGGCCTCAGCAGTTCCTGCAAGGGTAATGGCCCCCTTGTTGGCGTTGTTCACCGGGTCGGTGAAGGTGGTGATCACTGGCTGATTTGGTGCGGTGCCATCATAAACAATACTAAATTGAGGAGCAGCATTATTTGTCTCATCACATACATTTGCACCTACATCTACAGTAACGGTACCATCGCTTATTGGAGCTATGTTAATGGTGAATATAGGGTTATTTGTATCATCAAACCCGCTTTTTGAACCATTTCCAACAACAATATCGTCAACAGTAAAATTTGTAACAGGAATTCCACCGCTAAATGTTATCGTAACCTGAAAAGGAGAATTTTTTGTAGGGCTTGATTCTGCGCTTGTAATACTCACATTTAGTTGTGAGTAGATTGTATTGGATATTAATGATACTGCTATTAGTAGTATCAATTTCCTAAGATTTTTCATATCAATAACATCTTACGGTTTTAACAAGTATAAATTCTTATCAGTTTTGATCAACTGCACCATAGTACCGTAGGTTGAAGCGGTTGCACCAACCATTACCAGTCCCTTATCAATTGTTTTTATCATGCTGTTCAGCTCACCGGAAATTGTTTTAAAAAGTGCCTGCCCAGAGTAAACTTCTGCGCTTGCTCCGCTATCATCTACCCTGAAGAAACTAGTTGACCCGCCTGTTTCTCCAGATATAATGATAGCTCCATCAGTTAAAAATGAGATCCTTCCATTATTTAAAGCTGAGGTAAGAGGGTATTGCCAAACCGGATTGACATCAACATCCACCTTGATAATATTAAGATTGTTTGACAGGTTAAATAGTATAATCAACTCGTTGTTTGAGTATAGTGCATCAAGAAAATTTTTCCCCGATTCATTTGCAAGAACCTCAAAAGAATACAATACAGATGCATGGGTTTTAATGTATTCAGTTACCATTATTTTGGAATTGTCATTTCCAACTAATAATGGATTTCCGGAAGAATTGAGAAATATTTTATTAAATGATTCACTTCCACCAGATTTTGATTTTGGGTCGTCCCATAAAATTTCCCCATTCTGGTTGAGTTTTGCAATATATGTATCAGATTCATTGGCATTATATACATTTGTTGAGCCAGCTAAATAAATAATGCTACCATCATCTGTAACAGTAAAATCGTTAAGTATCAGGTTGAAGTTTGTTCCCCCGAATTCCTTATACCAAATAGAATCCTGACTGCCATAGGCATCTATTTTCATCACAAAGGAGTGAGTGTAACCGGATGTTAAAATAACTGTTGTGCCAAGTATCAGATACCCGGTAATATTTTGTGCATTATCATAGAGTGCTAAAATCTTTTTCCCGATTTCATTATTATTGTTTCCCCAGGTTGAGTTCCATATTGTATTGCCATACTGATCAACCTTAGCGGCAAAAACCTGGTTGTTATTGTTGATTTTATCATACCCGGTAAATACATACCCACCATCAGGTAAGGCAATTACGCTATTCCCTTTGCTCTCTGTACCACTCCCAAAAAATTTGATGAAATTCTGTGATTGAAAATCAGATATTTCTTCCTTACATGCGGCAAGAAAGACAAGCGAAAGTAATAATAAACATCTCGTTTTCATCTTATTGAAGTTTCTTGGGTTTATAAACTGAAAAGATATACGAAAATGAGAAATAGGTCTGATTCAGGGTCATTTTATCCTCTACGTAATAGTATTTAAGGGCTAAAGTGGAACTAATATCAGAGTTGAGAATCTTATCTGGGTTAACAACGCTTCGCGTTCCGAACTTCATACCAACAGTGAATAGAAAATCCTGTTTATAAAGTTTAAATCCAATCCCCATGGACATTATTGGTCTGAAATCAAACTGCCTGTGATTGGTGGTTAAATTTTCTGTACCTGTGTAAGGTTGAGCACCAATAACATTCTTTTTATTTCTGGTTAAATCCATTCTGGATGATAATAAATAGGCAGGTTCTATACCCGTTTTGGCAAAGAGGTTAATTCTCCTGAATTTATAATTATATCTAACCGACAGGGGTAGCCCAATGTAAATATCAGAAGCGGTTCCCTTTACTTCAGTAAAGGGGTAAGGGTTATCTAAATACCCGTACCTGAGCAAAGAGAATGAACTACCAATGCTGTAATCGAATGATTTATAGAGTTTATTGATATAGTTTATCTCTAACATCCCCCCAACTTTTTGGGAAAATTTCGCTTTATCAGCATTCAGGTTATTGATACCAAATGGTTCAATAACCATTGGAGATGTTAGGGGCATTCCGAGTGTAATCTGAATTTTCATTATAGGGGTAGTCCTATATGTATTGTAAAGGTTGATAAATTCTTTAGGATCGTTTACGGCGAGGGTGTAGCTAGGGAATTCCCTCAGGAATAGCATCATCACCTCATCGGCCTTTTCGGGTAATTCGTTAAAGAGATAGGTCTGAATCAGGAGCTTGTATGCATTTGTTTTTTCTTCATTGGTAAAGCCATCTTTCATACAGGCATCAATGAGCAGAGGGATCTCATCCAGAGAACCCTCATCAAACCTGGTCTGAGCCAGCCTCAGCTGATCTGTACATGTATTTTGCGACCAAAGATGCCAGCTGCATAGAAACGATACAATTACTAGCAGTAAAGATTTCTTCATTATTTTTAATTGCATTTGTTGGGTTTATATTCGATGTCTTCACCTACATAGTTCTTCCATTCCTCCTCATTCAATGTTCGGGTAAGGTATTTACAATAATCATCAATCAGAAATTTAGCATTTACGGGATATTTACGAATCTTCCCTTTATTATCCCCGGTAAGTATATACTGGTTATCGTTGGAGAAAATTACAGAGGTAATCCAGGCTTTTTCGGAATCATCTATAACTATAGGAAGGGTGTTCAAATCATTCAGATGCCATAATCTAACAGAGTTGTCGTAACTGGCAGTAGCCATCAGGTCGCCGTTTGGTGAGAATACGATACCTGTAATCCTGGCGGTATGTCCTCTAAGTACTTGTATTTGCTGTTTTGTAGTAATGTTCCATAAGTAAACTGCACCCTTTGTATTCCCAAACCCGGCGGCAAGAATTTTCTTTTTGGGGTTAATGGAGATATCGCCCCACGCAGCTTCAGGTATTGATGCAAACTGAACAGGTTTGTCCTGATCTGATTTAAGGTTACTCCAATACATAATTTTTCCATCCGACAAAGCTGCAAAAAATGAATTCGAGGTTTGATCATACCTTGTTGCGTTAATCTTAGCTTCGGTTTTAAACAATTCAACGCCAGGTTTTTTGTAATCATCAGTAAGCACGATGGATTGATTATAGACAACCAGGTACATGCCAGATGCTGTTATATAAAAATCTTTTACATCAAGTGGAAATGTATTGTAAATATCGGGAAGAGGAACCAGTGGATCGTAGTTTACAATTCCATTATTAATTATTGCAATTAAACCCTGACCAACCGGCACAATTTTTTTAACTATAGAAAGATTATTCATCAGGGTTGATGAAGTTTTATCAACGAGATTCCATTTAAGTATCAACCCATCGCTTCCCCCAGAATAGTAGTTGTTACCTGTTTGAACAATTGATCTGACATTACCTGTATGCCCCTGGTAAATATTAATTTCATTCCCTTTGAAAAACTTATAAGCCGAATAAGCTGATTTATAAATATCGGGATCGTAATCCACTCCTTTGTTGTCCGTATTGAAAAAATATGCCTGAAATGCCAGCAGTCCTTTTAGCAGGGTGTCTGTCTTATTCTGTTCACTTTTCACTGCCATGGATTGAGCAATGGATCTCATCCTCCTTTGCACAGCTTCAAGTTTAGCTTCCTCGGCCAGTCGCTTCTGCTCCAAGGCAACGTTGGCGTTTGAGTCGGCCAGTTTTGTTTGTGCTTTTGCAATTTTTTCATTCTCTTTTGCAATTTTACTTTGCCTATCAGCTTCCTCCGCACTTAACACAGCTCGTTGTCTTTGTCTGTCGGCATCGAGTCTGGCCAAAATAGCGCTGTCCTTTTGGATTGTTGCAATGTTGGCGCTGGAATCAGCCAGTTTTCTCTGTTTCTCGGCTTCAGCTGCATTTGCCACTGCTTTTTCTCGTTGGGTTTCAGCCTCTTTCTGGGCGTTTAAAGCGTCTTGCCGTTGAACCAGGGCCAGAATGCCAAGTGCAATAGAGATCATTCCGGCTGTGCCAATACCCAAAGCAACAATTCTTGATCTTCTAAGGGCTCTTTTCTGTAACCTGATCTTATTCTCCTCCTCGGCAATATACTCCTCCTCGCTGTTCCGAAGGTAAACCATGGTGCGTTCAAAAGCAGGGTTGTACCTTGTGGCCCAGGCCAGGTTTGGTTTTTGCTTTTCCCTCCAGTTAATGGCTAGTTGTAAATCAGGTGGTCCCCAAAGACCTGTTTTCCCCTGATGAAACTGCTCCGCTGATTCAGAAAGCCTCTGGTACATTTTAACAGCCGAAGCCTCTTCTTCAACCCATATCTTGAGTTTATCCCATACCCGCATCAGGCTTTCATGGGAGATGTCTATCATTGATTCTGAATTCAGCTCAATGCCTGGGGCAGGGGTGAGGAAAGTTCTCCCTTTTCTTCTGAAAATCTCAACAATTTTAATGATAACATCTGGAGTGGTTTCAGCAATTTTCGAAAGTTCTTCAACGCTTGTTGGCCTGCGGATACCCCTGTTATCGCCACCTTTTTCGGTAAGTGAACGGAAAAGGACTTCACAAATCTGTTTCTCATCAACGTTCAGCTCATCGTAGGCCTCGTTGGCGTGGTTAGAAAGTGCTCTCTCCAACCTTCCTACCGCTTCATATTCACTTATGCCAATCGGGGAGTTTTGATCGCTGTAATTCATCCAGTAGTTCCAGGTTCTCATTAAAGCGTGCTGGAGAATCGGGAGTTCATCGGGGTTATTACCCATGTCATTCAGGAGCAGCTGAACCAGCTGCTCGGTGATTTTTGCCCCACCAACTGCAACGGGTCCAACAATTGCCTCCCTGAAATCGTCACGGGTCATACGCGGGATCAGGTAATGGCTGTCGTTTATCAGCCTTGTAAAATCCTGAAACGGGGAGCAATCGCCGATAAAATCGGATCGCATGGTAACCACTACGTAGATTGGAAGCTCGGTTTGCTTAACTGCATTTACAAGTAAATTGATAAAGTGATCGGCCTGGTTGGCGGAATCGGGATTTTTCCCGGAGAACTGGTACCTGAAAAGCTCTTCAAATTGGTCGATTAGTAGCAGCACATTGTCCTTTGGGCCGATTCCATACTGCTTAATAACATTGGAAATGCCGGTTGCCGAACGTTTAAGAAGAGCCTGATTGATAAGCGAATCGGTGACTATTCCGGCTTCATTATCGGGACTGCTGAAAGTTTCAGCTATTGAGTTGGCCAGATTATTTGTTGGGTTTGAACCTGGGCGGGAAATAACAATTTTCCATTTGGAGCGGCCATTATGGAGAAATCCACCGTAAAGGATAGGCAGTAACCCGCAGTAAATCAAGGATGATTTTCCGGTACCAGATGCACCAAGTACGGCAGCAAACTTATTTCGGGCAAGGTTGGCAAGCACCTCTTCGCTTTGTCCTTCTCTTCCAAAAAACAGGTGCGCTTCGTTGGTGTGAAAAGGCCTCAGGCCTGGAAAAGGGTTAATCAACTTTGTTGTTACAGTACCTTGTTCGGTTATTGTAACCATATATGAAACGTGTTAGTTGGTTTTTACTTCAAAATCGAGTTTAAGACTATCGAGGGATCCGGTATATATTTCGGTAAAATATGTGTCCAGGTTGCAGGTATTCAAATCGGGGCTTCCTTTAAGCAGAATCAGCTTTTTGAATGGTCGCGATATGCTTAGCCCTGGCGACTTGAGGATTTCATTAACCTTAACCGAGAACCATTCCTTGTTGTCGGATGTGTAGTTTACAACCACAACCTGCGCGTTGGCCAGGTTTTTAAGATGCTGATTATAGGTGATCCCTTTCTGGTTGTACCCAAACTTATATCCGTTTGAATTTTTCAGGATTGGCTGGTAGTCCAGATTTTCAATCTCCTCATCGGCAATCAGATAGATATCGGGAAGTTGTTTCTCTTTTTCATTATCATCAACCCCTTCGCCCGACAAAATACGTCGGTAATTCTTTTTCAGATCCTCAAGTGTTACTTTCAGAATTGTTGAGTTGTGGATCTGCTCCTGGTCGCGGAGAATTTTTTCAACAAAAATAAGGTTTTCATCATCGGTGATTTCATACTCCGATGGGATCCAGATGATTCGTTTTATATCTTTTTTTGATTCATTAAGGTATTGTGAAGTCAGGTTGCACTGGTGCTCAACAACAGAAATGCCCTCATCATGGAAATACTTAGAGTAGGTTAGGGGTATAGGATGAATAATCAGCACCGATTCATCAACCAGCTCTTTTACCTCCCTGGTGCAATCAGCAAGGCTGGGACTGAGGTTTTTCTCCGGAACGACCTCAAAGCCCAGCTCATTCAAATCACGCTTTATATTATCCCTGCTCGATATTTGTCCAGGATCGGTTTGGGCAAGGTAAACCCTGGGTTTAAAGAATTTGGTATCGGTAACGACAAACTTTTCAATTATTTCAATAGCAATATCGGTAATCTTTTCCCAATAGAAAGAGAGAGTAGCTGGAATATCATTTCGGAAAAGGCGAATTTCACCGGTTTCAACAATCTCATCCCAGAACCGGAATTGGTGAAATTTGTACAAAGCTTTTTCGGCATCGGTGTTTTTAAGCGGATTGAGGATAACCAGATAGGTCGCATCCAAATTCTTTTTGGTATTTAATTTTGATGTAATATCCGCTCCAGCTAAATCAGCAGAGGTGATAAAAAACAAATCCAGATCAGAAGGGGTGGCATCATTTTCACTAAACACAGTATTTACCTTAAACCGGTTGAGGCACCTGGTTAAATCGGGTTTAAATGAAGTAATGGCTTTGATTACTTCATCGTTGGTTGAGTTGAAGTTAAGGTTGATGTTAACCGATTGTCTCATGGCTTTATACTTTTATCCCGATAACCAGGATGTCATCGAGCTGGTGCTCGTATTTCATCCAATCGAATAGTGTAGCTTCCATTTTTTCCTTCTGCTGTTCAACGGGTAAGGAGTGAACATTGACAAGCAGCTGTTTGAAGTTAGTCATTAGGAATTTTCTGTTATCGTTACCGCCAAACTGATCGGTGTAGCCATCGGAAAAGACGTAGATCATATCCCCTTTTTGTACATCCATTTCCTGGTTTCTGAAACCGGAAACAGCCCTGCGGGAGAATGCCCCAATTGGGCATTTATCGCCTTTAAGCTGGAACAACTCCCCATTGCGGATGATAATTGCAGGGTTGTAAGCCCCGGCAAAATAGAGTTTCATCTGGTCGTAATCAACGCAGCAAAGCGCGATATCCATCCCGTCTTTTACTGCACCATCCTCATCTTTCTCTTTAAAAGTTGAGGTAACCCCGGTATTCAGTGCCTGTAAAATGTCAACAGGCATTTCGCATTTCAAATCTTTAACCGCGTAATCAAGCCAGTTATGTCCAACCATCGAAACAAGGGCGCCGGGTACACCATGGCCTGTACAGTCAATTGCAGAAAAATATTTTTTTGAACCGCTGTTGTAAAACCAGTAGATATCGCCGCTAACTATATCTTTTGGGTGGAAAAGAATGAACGATTCAGGGAAGAGCTCCTTAATGTATTCATCGGTGGGGAGAATGGCATACTGTAACCGTTTTGCATACTGGATACTGTCCATAATATGCTTCTGTTGTTCTGTTAACAGATCGCGCTGTTTGGCCAGCTCATCGCGCTGACTTTCAATCTCCTCTTTTTGGGCTACTACCTCGGCTGTGCGTTCTTTAACCTTTTTATCCAGATCATTGTACAGCTCTTCGAGCTGTTCAATCATCACATTAAATTTTTGTGATAAGGTGGCAATTTCGTTGTTTCCCAAAACCTCCGCTCGTTCGCTTAAGTTCCCGTCGGCAATCCGGCTTACATTGGTAACCAGCTTCTTTATCGGGTTGGTAATTAGTCTTGTCTTGCGGTAAATTACAAAAATGATGATAACTAGTACAATGATGAAAATTATAATGTAGCTTAAAAGCCTGAGGAACTCATCGAATATTTCATTGGTTTTATCTGTAACAATCCTTATTACGGAGCCTTTGTAAAGTTCAGATTTTTTTGAGTCCATGAAAAAGTACTGGTAGGAAAGGAACCGGCGGTTAATTCTTTTCTCAATTAATGAGCTGTCCTTCTTCTCAAACCTCTCCTTAATAAAAAGCTTCTCATTAGGTTCTATTTCTTCCGTTTTGGTGAGGGAAAAAGGGTTGTCGGCATTCATAAACAGCTCAGCAGACACTATGGAAGTTTCCTTTTTGCTGATATCATTCAGCGCTTCTTTGATAGTGTTAATAATGGCATCTGCCGTTTGGGAGTATATGCCGAGTTCAATGATATAATTCCCATCAAGGGTTGGTTGGTAGGTGTACTTTTTTAATCGTCTTGTTTTTGCTTCTATGGTAAACTTTTCATTTACAAACTCACCTTGTCTGAATATCTTTTTAATCATGGCTTTATGCTCCTCCCCAAACGAGAAGAAGTTGAGCCCAAGATCTTCTTTAAAAGTTGTATTCACCACAATCCCATTGGTATCTATTATATAAAAATCGTAAAGGGTTGAGTCCAGCATGAGTTCCTTCCTGATTTTGCTCAGATTGGTGCTCCTGATGTTTTTTGTAGATGGGAAATAGTTCAAAGCCAACTTCTGGCTTACCTGTTCAAGTTTTGGGTTTATATTCTCTTCCAGCACAGATAGGGTGATATCCTGAAAATTAAGCACCTGGGTTATCTCTTCCGAAATTAAAAAATTTCTCGCCTTACTGCCTTCCTTTAGGATTAGCCTTGTGTTCCTGAAATTAATAACTCCTAATACCAGCAGCGCTACAACCACTGGTATAACAATGTTAAAAATTAGCTGGCGAAAAACGGTTGTCTGTCTCATAACTGAAAAACTTAAATTGCTATATATTATCACTTAGTATGTTATCTCCTAAATATTTAACCAGGTAATCCTGGTCATACACCCCACTAATCACCTTATCTAATTCAAGGCAATGGATCACTACATCATTTTCAGCCTCAAGCTTTATATTGGTAGAACCTAAATGTAAAGTATTAATGAATTCCCCGCGTTTATACTCCCGGATCAACCCATCGGAACTTATAAGATTGATATCTCCCTTTTCAATGAAAAGTATATGATGTTTCCCTTTTAGGTAATCCAGATCAAGCAAATTACCTTTACTGGGTTTAACCACTGCCCCATTATAAAGTAGATATGTGATATCGGAAGAATCAACTTTTCCATTAAAAAGGGTTTTGTAAAAATCAATTCTTTCAATTACCGATATGCCAGTAGTTTCGAATTGAGAAAGAAGTTTGTCCAGATCAACCCTGAGCTTATCATTCATTCGTTTTCTGCATTCTAAGTACCTGGATTTGTCAATGCCTTCAATAATTTGAGCTGAAAGCTGGCGCATCACCCTGTCGGTGTTGAAGAGCTGGGCAACCAGATCAACACTTATGTCTTTGTTTTCGATATAGTTGAACGCATTAAGTGCATAAATCTTGGCCTGTTTGCTCATCAGGTTATTGTCTCTGTTGATTACCGCCTTGAGCAGCTCTATGGTGTTAAGTGTTCTGAGTGGGAAATAGTTCTCGAGAATCCACAATTTATTGGTATTACTGATATCTTCAATAAGGGGTACAAGGTAAGGCTTGAGGTCTTCTTCCACAAAAGTATCAAGCAGCTCCACAGCAAATGAGATACTTTGCCCGGTACCAGCTTCCAGGTTTTCCCAAACAGCTTCAATGGAGTTCTTGTCGTACAATAGTTTTAGAAGTGTAAAAAGGGTGTGAATACTTTTTTGATAATTTGCTTCCAGCTCGTCCTTTAGGTAGGGGATCTTGCTTTCAGGCGGACACTGGTGAAATGCATTCAGGTTCCAGGCGCAAATTCCTGCTTGTTCAACCAGTTTCTGGTGTAGGTTCATCTTCTCCTTTTCATCGGCGGTAAAGTCGAGTTTAAGCAAACCATCCAGGATAACCTGTGCATGATTTGACCGCAAATTCAGCTTGCTGAATAATAAGGTTGACGCTATGGAACTCCCCGTTTCAGGTATTATTCTTAGAATCCGTTCCTTGAATTGATCTGAGGCTTGAGACCTGTTGTAGGCCTGTTCAAGCATCTCCAGCCCTGTTTCTCCAGAATCAATAAGCGATGCATGTGCCAATGGGGCATACATCTCCTTATCAAGCAAATCGATCAGAAAGCTGATCAGCTCTTTCGATCGGGATCCTTTTGCTGCCCTGATGGCATGTTTCTTAACCGCAGGCACCATATCCCTTAACAGGAATGTCAGCTGGTTTTTTACTTCGGTGTTATTTGAAAGGCCTAAAATTTTGGCAGCTAAAATTCTATCCTCAAAGCTTTTAGAAGCGATGAGCTGTTTTATTTTTTCAAGGTTGGTTGAATTTTTTTTCAGGGAGTTAAAAAAACCAATCGTTAGGTTTATTTCTTCGGCAACTACCCCTGTGGAATGTCGCTTTTGTAAATTTTCAACTTCTGGTAAAAGCTCAATAATGGATAAGTCTCTTATGCTTTTAAGCAGTAAAATTATACAAGGATCTTCGGCTTCCTTTAGCATCTTTTTAATGAATAAGCCGGTTACCCATGGCTTACTTTTTTCAATAATCTCAAGTTGAGCTCCAACCATTTCTGGAGTTAGGGGCCTAAGTTCGACAGATTCGTGGGTTCTTTTATGTCTGCTATCCTTTCTTACAGTTTTAATCAGTGTGTACTGCAGGGTTTTACGGTAGCCTTTATACAAATAGTAAGTGATTACTCCCCATGCTAATATGATACCGATTAGGAAATAGGTGTAATGGATCAGTTTAAAGTAACCGATCATTCCGATTGCCATCAGCAATATCCCGGAAGAGAATGCTGCCAGCTCATTTATCGTTCCGTCAACTCTTGCTTGCACCTCAAACCTGACAGAAGGGTCGAGCGACTGGTACAACATCTTTAACGATGGGCTTTCAATGGAATCCTTAAGTGCCTTCTGGAACAGTTTTCCTAGGGATATCAACAGGAAGAAAAAGGTAAAAGTGGCCGACTCCAGTGTATAACCAAAAACGGACCCAACAAGTGCTGCACTTACTACAACAATGGTCATTATTACGGGCGATATCAGCAAGCTGACTTTAAGCCCGTAGTTTTTCATAATGTTGCCAAAAACAAATGTTTTGATCAGTATGCTTACGAATGTTAAGGTTCCCATTAATCCTCCCAGGAATTTTGCCAGCTCATCGGGGTTGGTAAATCGGGTTTGGGAAACGGCTAAAAAAAGGTAGTGAATAAAAAAAGCGACCAGCATAGAGAACACTACAAAAAGTGCCATCATTCTGATATATGGAACTCTGAATGTATTAATAAAACTGCTTTTCCTTTCGGTTTTTTCAGCTTTTGTCCGGAGCTGCATTTTATACCTGGTACTTATAAAAAGTTGGATAATAAAAGATATAAATATGCTTACAGTGCTGATATATAGTAAATTATTAACCTTGAAGCCTTTAACTACCAGAAAGGGAATAGCCCAACTGCAAACAATAACTCCAAATACTTGCCCCATATCAATAATTCCAAACAACCTTTTTCCTTGCCGTAAATCGAATATTCGGCTGACAGTACCCCAGAAACCTACCAGAGCCACAATGTTCAATGGGCCCATCATTACAAAAAGTGCAAACGCTAACCATTTGGAATCAGTAAAATAGTATCCCGCCCTAAGTAAAAAGGTGAACAGGAAAATTATGAAGAGGTTGATTGATGCCAGTTTTGAGAAAAAGATCTTTCCCTGGGCAAAAGAGTAGATGGAGGTAAGTACAATCCCAATTAAACCTGAAACAGCAAAGGCTTTCGATATCATAGTGTTATCGAAAACCTTGAGGAAAAGCGTGTTTGCCCCAACATCAAATGCACCAAGGAAAACACCCAGAAAAACTGATTGAAAAATGAAAAGGGAAACCGGGGATACTTCCTCTCGACGTATGTTTAACGCTTCGTAAAACTTCATTTATACCCTAAAATTTTCTTAAAAAAAATAAAGATATGATTTATTTTGAAAAGGTACAAAACGATTAGAGCCTCAATGAGTAAAACCTGATAATTTTTATTTTATTTATTTGTTTAAAACGACAATGCAAATTTAAGGTAGTTTGAAAATTAATTATGCAAGCCAAAGATATACAGCGATATAATAAATCAAAAACCTGAAACTATTGCATTATTTAATTATTTTAATACCTTTGGTTGAATAAAAAACCAACACTAAATGGAAAAGGATCACCAAGCTTTTTCGAAGAAACATAACCTTTTCATCATTTTATCCACTTTCTTCCTTGCCAACGCAATCATTGCCGAGCTTATTGGTGTCAAAATACTTTCTCTTGAGAAGATATTAAACATTGAACCATTAAACCTCCCTTTTATTGGCGATTCACTCTTAAGCCTGAATATGAGCGTTGGCGTAATAATATGGCCTATCGTTTTTATTATTTCCGATATTATCAATGAGTATTTTGGCCCCAGTGGGGTAAAAAAGATAAGTATTATAGGTGCTGCGTTGATATCGTACGCTTTTATTATTATCTTTTTTGCTACAAAATCTCCGGCTGCCGATTTCTGGTTAAATAATAATTCTATTGATAGTGCCGGGAATCCATTTGACATTGACTTTGCCTATAGCACCATTTTCAGGCAAGGTTTGGGTATTTGTGTGGGCTCTATTACCGCATTCATGGTTGGGCAACTTGTTGATGCCTATGCTTTTCACTACATCAGGTTAGTTACCCAACACAGATGGTTATGGCTGAGGGCAACAGGCTCAACGGTTATCTCCCAGCTTATTGATAGTTTTTTGATCCTTTTTATTGCTTTTTACCTGATGGGGAACTGGACGCTGATTCAGGTTGTTTCTGTTGGGTTAATTCAGTACCTCTATAAAATCTTTATTGCAATTGTTCTTACCCCGGTGATATATTGGATGCACTATTTCATTGATAAATACCTGGGCAAAGAAGCTGCTCACGAGTTGATTGAAGAAGCCTCATTAAACAAGGCTTAGTTTAATAATCATATTTGTTTTCTGGTTTGCCAGCTAAAAAAAGCAGCCGGACAAGCCGGCTGTTTAAAATTTATTTTGATCAACATTTTATGAAATTATAATAACCCCCTGTTCTTGAGCAAGGGTTCAATTTTGGGCTCAGCACCACGAAAATCTTTATACATTTCCATGGCATCTTTGGTTCCGCCTCTTTCTAATATTCTTTTACGGAATTTTGTTGCAATTTCTTTATTGAAAATATCCCCAGACTCTTTAAAAGCCTCAAAAGTATCGCTATCTAAAACCTCTGCCCAAATGTATGCATAGTATCCGCTTTCGTAGCCTCCATCAAAAATGTGGGCAAAGTAGGTACTTCTGTATCGCGGAAGTATTTCCTTGATAAGCCCAATCTTATTCATTGATCTTTTCTCAAAATCATTAACATCATTGATTTTTGCGGTTATACTGTCAAGGGTATGGTAATCCATGTCAAGAATTGAGGCGGCAAGGTATTCCACAGTAGCAAAACCCTGGTTGAAATGGCTGCTGGCTTCAATTTTTCTAATAAGTTCATCGGGTATCGGTTCTCCGGTTTCATATTGTAAAGCATATTGCTTAAGGTATTCCGGGGCAGATGCCCAATGCTCCATTATCTGGCTTGGCAATTCAACAAAATCTCTTGGAACGCCTCTAAGTCCGGGATAGCTGACATTTGACATCAACCCGTGGAGTGCATGGCCAAATTCATGAAAGAATGTTTCTGTTTCATCAAAACTGAGCAACGCTGGCTTGGTTTCAGTAGGTTTGGTGAAATTGCAAACAATTGATACAACTGGGGTTATAAATTTCCCATCGGGCATAATTTTTTGGCTTCTGTATCCGGTACACCATGCACCACCACCTTTACTTTCACGGGGGAAAAAGTCGAGGAACAGAATCCCCAAATGTTTGCCATTTGCCTCCTGAACCTCGTAGGTTTGAACATCAGGGTGATATTTGGGGATATCGTTTCGTTCAATATATTTCAACCCGTAAAGTTTTTCAGTTAGCATAAAAATTCCTTTTTTAACCCCATCCAAAGAAAAGTAGGGGCGCAACATCTCTTCATCCAAGGCGTACTTTTCCTTACGAACCTTTTCTGCATAGTACCACCAGTCCCAGGAGGCTAGCTTGAATTTGCCACCTTCCTTATTTATCACCTTTTGCATATCCTGCACCTCAATATTGGCCCTTTTTAAAGCAGGTGTCCAAAGTTTATTTAAAAGAGCGTAAACATTTTCAGGAACTTTAGACATATTGCGTTCCAGCACATAATGGGAATAGGTAGGGAAGCCCAGCAGTTCTGCTTTCTGCTGCCTTAAGCCCACAATTTTCTTTATTACCTCCTTATTATCGTGTTTATTGTTGTTATTTCCCCTCATAAAATAACCTGTGTAGAGCTTTTCGCGCAGGTCTCGTTTATCGGAGTATGTTATAAAGGGGATCATGCTGGGTTTCTGAACTTTGAATAGCCATTTCCCTTCCTGGTTTTCATTTTTTGCATCAGCAGCAGCCATGGCAATTACCCCTTCAGGTAATCCTGCCAGATCATCTTTTTTATCGAGGTAGATTTTATAATCGTTGGTTTCTGCCAGCAGGTTTTCTCCAAATTCAAGGGAAAGAATAGCAAGATCATTGTTTATTTTGCGCAACCTTTCCTGCTTGTCCAAAGGAAGATTAGCCCCGCCCCGCTCGAAATTTTTGTAGTAATCTTCAACCAATTTTAGCTGTTCATCGTTAAGTTTCAGGTTTGTCCTGTTATCGTAAACCTGTTTTACCCGGCTAAAAAGTTTAGGATTGAGGTTTATATCATCTCGATGTTTTGAGAGAATTGGCGCAATCTCTTTGGCAAGCGACTGCATTGCACTATCGGTGTTTGCTTCGGAGAGGTTATAGAAAACGGTCGTAACCGTGTTGAGCAGATCCCCGCTGTAATCAAGAGCAGCTATTGTATTTTCAAACGTAGGTTCATCGCTGTTGTTGACAATTTTTTCAATCTCTGCGTTATTCTGTTTTACTCCTTCAATAATTGCAGGCATGTAATGCTCAATTTTAATCTGATCGAAAGGTGGCGTCTCAAATGGAGTGCTAAAGGGTTTGAGAAATGGGTTATCGGTTGTGTTGCATGATGTTATTACAAGTAACATTCCAACAAAAAAGGTACTATTTATTCTTTTCATATTATGTTTGTTTGTATTAATAGATTTCCCAATCAGGGGAAAGTTTAATAGTTCGCAAGTTAAATCATTAAACGGATTGAAACAAAACTGCTGTCAATAATTACCTTGCCTATTGATTTGGAATTCATATTTTTGCCGGGTATTTAGCATACCTTAATTTTCAAAATAGATTTTCGATGATTTCAGTGAATCAGGTTTCGGTTAGCTTTGGAGGTTTTCAACTTTTTAAGGATGTTTCTTTTCTGGTAAATCAGAAGGATCGCATCGGGTTAGTTGGGAAGAATGGGGCCGGAAAATCCACATTGCTTAAGTTGATTGTCGGGGAGCAGAAACCATCTTCAGGCGCCATTTCTGTTCCTTCGGGCATAAGGATTGGGTATTTACCCCAACAGATGAAAGTGGCCGATGGCAAAACGGTTTTAGAGGAAACTCTGCTTGCATTTAATGAGATCATTGAATTAAAAGATGAGATTGATTGGCTAGCCAAAGAAATTTCAGATCGAACCGATTATGAATCTGAAGCATACCTCGATCTGATTCACAAATTAACTGAAAAGAACGACCGGTATTCCATTATTGGCGGGGGCTCTTATCTGGCTGATGCAGAAAAAGCCTTAAACGGGCTCGGGTTTAAACGGGGTGATTTTGATCGTCAAACCAATGATTTTAGTGGGGGCTGGCGGATGAGAATTGAACTGGCTAAAATTTTGTTAAGGAAACCGGATGTCCTTTTGCTCGATGAACCAACAAACCATTTGGATATTGAATCAATTCAGTGGCTTGAAGATTACCTGATTGACTTTTCAGGTGCCCTTATCCTGATATCCCATGATAGGGCTTTTCTTGACAACGTTACCATACGAACTATCGAACTTTCTTTAGGTAAATCGTTCGACTATAAAGTGCCCTATTCAAGGTACACAGTTTTAAGAGCTGAAAGGTACGAGCAGCAGATGGCAGCATACCGGAATCAGCAAAAGCTGATTGAGGATACGCAGGATTTTATCGAACGGTTCAGGTATAAGTCAACCAAGGCTGTTCAGGTTCAATCAAGGATTAAGCAGCTCGAAAAGTTGGAACTCATTGAGGTGGATGAAGAGGACCTGGTTGCATTAAATATTAAATTTCCCCCGGCACCCCGTTCGGGTGATATTGTTTTTGAGTGCAAAGATCTGGCTAAAAACTATGGGGATCACCTGGTGTTTAGCGGTGTGAATATCACCATTCAGCGCGGGGAGAAAATCGCTTTTATTGGCCGGAACGGGGAGGGGAAAACAACCATGAGCCGGATAGTTGTTAGGGAACTTGATTATACGGGTGAAGCCCGGATAGGATATAATGTAAATATCGGGTATTTTGCCCAAAACCAGGATGAGCTGCTCGATAACTCTAAAACAGTACTCGATACCATTGATCGGGTTGCTGTTGGAGATATTCGATCCAGGATGCGTGATATCCTTGGAGCTTTCCTTTTCAGGGGCGAAGATGTTGATAAGAAGGTAAGTGTGCTTTCGGGTGGAGAAAGAAACCGGCTGGCCCTGGCTAAGCTGATGCTCCAGTCCTATAACCTGCTGGTGCTCGATGAACCTACAAACCACCTCGATATGCGATCAAAGGACATTCTGAAAGAAGCGCTGAGAAAATTTGATGGTACGCTGATCGTTGTTTCCCATGATCGGGAGTTCCTGAATGGTTTAGTGGATAAAATTTATGAATTTACTGATGGTAAGGTTAAGGAGCATCTTGGAGGTATTTACGATTTCCTGAGAAGACGAAAGCTCGATAACTTAAAGGAGATTGAAAGAAGGAGGGTGGAAGACAAACCATCTGCTCAGAAAAATGATTCAAACCAGAAGCAGGCCTGGTTGGACAGAAAGGAGTTGGATAAGCAGATCAGGAAAATTGTCTCCCGGCTGGAGGAGGTTGAGAAGCAGATTGAATCAATTGAGATTGATATAAAGGATATGGATATCAAGCTCTCGAATTCCGACCCAGTCAAGGTTGATGTATCGGATAATGATTTCTTTTCAAGATATGAGGGTTTAAAAAAAGAGCTGGCCAATAGAATGCATCAATGGGAAGAATTATCCAATGAGGTAGAAAAACTTAAAATTAAAAGGGGGTAAACATGGAAAATGCTAACGAAATATATGGCATAAGACCTGTTATAGAGGCAATTAATTCGGGTAAACAGGTGGAAAAAGTTATAGTAAAACAAGGGTTAACCGGGGAGATGGCCAGCGAGCTGCTTGGGTTGCTCAAGAAAAAATCAATACCTGTTCAATACGTTCCTTATGAACGTTTTGCCCGATTCAGGAACCGTAACCATCAGGGTGTTGTGGCTTTTGTTCCACCGGTGGAACTTCAGTCAATCGAAATGATTGTCCCCGATCTTTTCGAGCAGGGCAAGGTTCCTTTCTTATTAATTCTGGACGGGATAACCGATGTAAGAAATTTTGGTGCAATTGTAAGAACTGCCGAATGTGCCGGGGTTGATGCAATAATAATTCCTGCCAAAGGTTCTGCTCAGATTGGGTCCGATTCTGTAAAAACCTCTGCCGGAGCCCTGAACTACATCCCCATTTGCAAGGTGGGCAGCTTGAAGGTTACCATCAATTTTTTGAGACAAAGCGGGATATCTGTCATTATTGCTTCTGAAAAAGAATCCGATCTGCTTTTCGAATCCGATTTAAAAGGGCCGATAGCCGTGGTTCTGGGTGCCGAAGATACCGGAATAAACCCAGAAATTGTAAGAGTTGCCGATCAGCGGCTAAAAATCCCTGTTAGAGGGAAAATTGAATCGCTCAACGTTTCAGTTGCTGCAGGTATTGTATTATATGAAGTTGTTAGACAACGAGGGTTATAAGTTAGCTTCTTTCAATGCTTTTCTGCACGATTCCTGCCCATACTGTATCATCTCTTTGGCTTTATAGAACTCGAATATTGAGCAGGAATTTTTGGAAATATTGATTAAAACATCCGGCGGGGACAATGCCATAGCATATTCCGATAGCTTATACTGCATCAGCTGGGCTGATCGAAGGAGTATATCAAAGTAACCAAGTTTTGGCTCATTACCAATTACGTCCATGTTTGCAGGGGTTGAATTCAGATTATCAAGGTGATGATGCCCGAAAAACTCATCCCATTTTTTAATTAATGCATCTATTTTCTCATTGTAGATTTTTTCTTTCTTCTTTTTTGCCGGAATATCAGGTTTGTCGTAAGCAATAATGGAGTTGATATCTACAGCTATCAGCAAATCGTTTTTACTACGAATTACCCTGTTTACGGGCAATGGGTTGAGAACCCCCCCGTCAACAAGAAGACTGCTCCCGTTTTCTACCGGGGTAAAAACATTTGGAATTGCAATGGATGATCTGATTGCATGTTCAAGATCACCTGAATTGAAAACAATCTCTTCATTTTTAATTATATCCGTTGCAATTGCAGCATATGGGATTGAAAGGTTCTCGATTTTAATATCGGGTATCAGGTTTAGCTTGTGCATCTTATCAAAAACCCTTTCCCCTTTTATTAAACCCTTGCTGTTGATAGTAAAATCTATCATCCTGAGCACATCCACTTTATCAAGGGTAATCACCCAATCCCGGAATTTATCAAGTGTTCCGGCTGCATATAAACCTCCCACCAATGCTCCCATTGATGTTCCTGCAATTGAGGTGATAGAATAACCTTGTGAAATCAGCTCATCAATTACGCCTATATGGGCCAGTCCCCGGGCACCTCCGCTGGATAGAACTAATGCCACATTTTTCTTTTTGTTAGCCATTAGTTTGGTATTAATTAATGAGTTTAAAATTTAACGGGTTTTTAAGTTATTGGTTTATTATACTTTACATTATAAACTTTCTTCTTGGTTAATAATCAATCCTGTTTTCTTTTTTCTCCCATTCCCTGAATGGAATTATTCCCTTCTGTGCGGCAACCTGAATAAAAGGGATTTTCCTCTGGTTGAAAGCCAGGTTTACCTCGTTATAGATAAAACTATCGTCAAATCCGTGGTAGGATGCCATATGGCGGGTGGCCGAGTAGTAAACCTTATCAAGCCTGGCCCAGTAAATTGCACCAAGACACATCGGGCATGGTTCGCAGGAGGTGTAAAGGACACACCCATCAAGCTGAAACGATTCCAGGTTCTTACAAGCTTCCCTGATTGCCATTACCTCTGCGTGCGCAGTGGGATCGTTTGCTGAGGTTACATGGTTATTTCCTGTACCTATCACCTGCCCATCCTTCACCACTATTGCACCAAAAGGTCCGCCATTGCCCTCAAGAACCCCTTCAATTGCCAGTTTAATGGCTTGTTCCATAAATACTTCATCCATCTTTTCAGGTTTATAATTTTGAATAAATTTAATAATTTTCGTTGTTTTCATGAATATTTTAGCAGCAAAAAACCTCCGGATTAATTCAAACCGGAAGCATATTCTATAAAAAGGGTTTTTTGATTACTTTTTTCCCAGGGCAAACTTAAGATCATCGCCGTTTGGTAGCTGAAAAATATTCAGCTCAAATTCATTGGCTATGGCCATAACATGTTCGAATATTTCCGATTGGACATTCTCGTAGCTGTATAGCTTCTTTTCTGTAGAATAGCAGTATATCTCCATGGGGATGCCATTCTCTGAGGGTTGACGATGCCTCACCAGAATAGTCATCTCCTTATTGATGAGCGGGTGTTTTTTCAGGTAAAGTTCAATATACTTTCTGAAAAGTCCCAGGTTGGTTACCCTGTCATCGTTTTTTACAATCTCAGAGAAAATGCTTTTGCTTTCAATGGAGTTTTTCAGAATATCTATTTTGTTAAGTTTTTGTATCATTTCCGGTGTGCAAAACCTGACACTTTTCATGTCAATAAGAACCCATCTTCGTATTCTTCTTCCGGTTGATTCCTCCATTCCACGCCAATTCTGGAAACTTTCAGAAACTAAAGCATAAGTTGGAATGGTGTTGATCGTTTTGTCGGCGTTTTGAACCTTTACGGTGTTAAGCGATATCTCAATAACCTCGCCATCAATATTCCGGCTTGGCATTTCAATCCAATCACCAGGCTTAACCAGGTTGTTAGCAGAAAGTTGAATGGAAGCAACCAGGCCTAAAATGGTATCCTTGAAAACTAACAGTAAAACTGCAGCAGAGGCACCTAGCCCAACCAGCAGGCTGGCAGGGTTTTTATTTATAATGATTGCAATTATAATTATTCCCCCCAGAAAATATATAATTATCTTTAAAACCTGGAGATACCCTTTTATTGGCCTGTTCTTGGCAAAGGGCAAGGTCTGGTAAATATCGTGAACGGTATTAAGAAAGGCATTGACTATCATTAGCCCGGTAAAAATCATGTAAATTTTTATCAAAGCCTGTAGCACAATAGTCAGTTTTGGGGAGTAATCGTATAGCGCTATTCCAATGGTCAGGTATATAACAATAGCTGGTGCCAGGTGTGAAAGCTGATTGAAAAACTTATTCTTAATAAGCAGATCATCCCATTCAGTTTTGGTTTTTTTGGCCATTCGCGTCATGGAAACCAGAAAAATTCTTCTGGTGAGATAATCAGCAATCAGGGCAAGGATAAAAATTACAGCAAGAGATATGGCAACCTTGAAAAATTGGGCAAAGGTTTCGTTGATCCCATGGTTAAGCAACCAAAGTTCAAGGTTTTCGAGCATCTGGTATTTTTCAGCAATTTTCTCCGTAATAGTTTCCATAGTTTTTATACAAATGAGGCACAAAAATAAGGATCAAAACAGATATCTTCAAAAATTAAGGGAATTAAAAAAGCCGAACTGGGCTCGGCTCGTTATTAAAAGTTTATGAAGGTTACTTCGTTTGGTCGTTGCTTTTATTTTTTGACTTAAATAACAAGTCAACAATATCAAACTTATAGGTGAGACTTATGCCTAATGAACGGTTTCTGCTTTTCTCATTCGATATATCATCAACATGTAATGCAGTTATTCCGAAATCGTACCTTAAATCCAACCCCCAGATACCATATTTTGTTGGGTATTCAGCACCAGCCCCAAGGCTTAAACCCCAATCAAAAGTTTTAAAACCCGATCCAAGGTCACTCTCCTGTGTTTGGCCGGTTGGTTGGGTGTATAGCCAAGAACCCCCAGTACGGATATTTTGATACGAACCACCTGCAAAGTACACCTTTTTTAACCCAAGAAAATTAAATGCCATCTTTGCCAGCAGAGGAATACTTACATAATTGGCTCTTAGGCTGTTTTTTGCCCCATCGCTAAAATCCTGTGTCATCCCTTTTGAGAAGAACATCAGCTCACTTTCAACAGAGAAGCGGTTGGTAAACCCAAACTCACCCACCGCACCGAACTGGTAGCCAACTCTATGTTTATTTTCAACTCCGGTGTACTCGGTCCAGTTGGATACGCTCGAAAAATTTGTTCCCACTTTTGGTCCTACATAGATAAAGCCCACCTCTTTCCCAAATATGGTAAAGAGTTGAGCATTTGAGACTGTTGCTGCTAACAGCAGAAATGGTAAGATTAGTATTTTTTTCATCGTTAAATAGTTTATATTTTTTAGTTCCGCTTTTTTCAATTAACCCGCCAAAGGTATAAAATAGCCATGATTCATTGCTATACCTTAATATTCACTTTTCGCAGATTTGTCAAAAATGTTTATCAACAGGCACCTGCAAGTATTTCACAACCATGGCCAATGATATCAAAAAAAATATATCTTGTCCAAAAATCTTTTATAATGATCTTGACTCATATCAACCAAATCGCCGATATCCTGAAACAGTTGATAATTCTAACTTTTAATCAATTTATCTGGGTTTTCTCCCTGCTCTTGATTTTTGGGTTCATTCTTTACCTTTTTGCACGGTTTACACGGATTACTTTTGTAAAGAGCGTAGGCAGAATGGCAGATATCATTTTAACCGGATGGATTGGCACTCCGGTTCACGAAATTGGCCATGCCCTGTTCTGCTTGATCTTCAGGCACAAAATCATTGATATAAAACTTTACAGTCCAAGTTCAGAGGACGGAACGCTGGGGTATGTAAGGCATTCATTTGATTCAAAAAGTATTTATCAGAATATAGGGAATTTCTTTATTGGGATTGGACCAATTCTGTTAGGCTCTGCATTGATATATTTACTAATGGTATTATTAACCCGATTATCCCAAAATACCTTATTCGAACTGCAGATCAGGAACTTTACTTTGATTGATAGTTTACGTGGAAATTCATCAGAAATTATAAATTCCACCTGGGAATCAATAAAGTTAGTTGTTTCAGCTGTTTTTCGGGTGGAGAATTTTACCGATTATAAATTCTGGATTTTCATCTACCTTTCCCTTTGCATTTCATCCCACATGGAGCTCAGCCCCTGGGACATTAAAGGTGCCTGGAAAGGGTTACTCTGGATAATCCTGTTTATGTTTATAGTTAATGCCCTGGTATTGGGAATTGAATCATCCGGATTCATTGGCAGTTCAAGTACCTGGTCGATATTTCTTAAGCTGGGAACCTACCAGAAAAGTATCAACAATGCATTAAGTTTAAGTGGGGCGATTTTATTTTTTGCATCGGTAGTGTCTGGTTTAAATTTTTTATTAACTTACACCGTGTTTAATATTTACAACTTATTAAGGAGCAGGGGTTTAATTAACCCGATTTGGTAAACCATCATTAAGCCATTTGTTATATGAAGTGGTCATTCAAAAGTAAAGAAACCGATCCTACAATTATCAGGCTGGCCGAAGCGATTAACCGAAAAAATGGCTCACGCCTGGTAAGCTATAGCGATTCGACCTACTATACTACAGAGATCTCCTTTTACAGCGATTTTAAATTATACACTTTTGTTGATCTTGGCTTTATTCCGTACTACCAGGTTCGGTTGCTCGATAACGGTTTTCAAACCATTGTCCTGGATGGTACAATAACCCCTTTTATCGAAGCAGCATCCATTTCACCGTTGGTGCTTACCCGGCAAACTGTTTTCGACTATGCAAAGGTTGTATTAAGTTGTATGGAGAAGGAGGAAGGCTGTTTCCATATTGTAACAAATATCGACGAGGTTGATTTTAACACAGAACCCACTCCAACTGAATACCTGAAGCTGGAAGCTTCAATATTTCCTCCGAGGATTCTCAAAGAGAACGGAACCTTTCACATCGTTGCATCCATGATTTATGGCGATTCGGTTTTCGAGGCTACAATTCAAATTTCTCAGGACGGAAGAGTAGAAATATTGAGTCAAACCAGGGTGTTGGAAAATATGCCTGTAAAAGAGCTGATTCTGGAGTAAAA
>CAZKHG010000027.1:0-42655 GCA_964552655.1 uncultured Rikenellaceae bacterium | reverse complement strand
GCTTCTAATCATGAATATAAGTTTGCTAAAGATTATAATATTTAAAAAGATGAATATCAAAAATACTAAAAATAAAACTTTTTATATTAATCTTTCAGGTTTAAAGGATTATGTAAAAATACCTAATAATAAATTAGGTTGTTAATAATTGAATTTATTTATCAATTAGATAATCTGATATTTATATCATTTATAAAAAGTATTAGATAAATCCTTCAGTTTTATGAATCCTGAAATTTGATATCTAATAAAAGGTAAAGACCGGTAAGCAAATTGGTTTAGAAAGCCTGAAAATTATTATACAAATATTTACCTTTAACAACTTTATATATCTCATGAAAACAAACATATACTTTTCACTTTTAAAGGAACTTCAAAAACTGCTGGAGGGCGATTTACTATGGGACTCATCCACCTTGCTTCAATATGCCACAGATGCATCAGCCTATCGTGAGTTACCGATTGCAGTTGCCTTACCCAAAACAAAAGCAGACTTGCAACATCTGGTTGCTTTTGCAAAATCTAATCATATTCCACTTATTCCAAGAGCCGCCGGCACATCACTTGCCGGGCAGGTTGTAGGAAAGGGAGTGGTTGTTGATATATCGAAATATTGGGGAAGAATTTTGGAATTAAATGAGACAGAACACTGGGTTAGAGTACAACCCGGCATTATTCTGGATGAACTCAACCTCTATTTGAAACCTTATAATCTTTTTTTTGGACCTGAAACATCCACCAGTAACAGGTGTATGATTGCCGGTATGGTAGGCAATAACAGTTGTGGTTCACATTCAATAATTTATGGCAGTACCCGGGATCACACCATATCGGTTAAAATGATGCTGGATGATGGGAACGAATATGAGTTTGAGCCATTAACAAAACCCGAATACCAGAACAAGTTAAAACTAACCGGTAAAGAAGGAGATATTTACAGACTCATTGACAGTATTTTATCAAATTTACAAAATCAACTTGAGGTAGAAGATCAGTTCCCTGATCCAAGGATTAAGCGGAGGAATACAGGATATGCGTTGGATTTATTGATGAAGAGCAGTGTTTTCGGTTTGTCGGATGAACCTTTTAACATGGTTAAGCTAATCGCCGGTAGCGAGGGAACACTTGGTCTTATTACGGAGATTAAATTAAACCTTGTTCCGCTTCCACCTAAAGAAAAGGCAGTGATCGCAATTCATCTTGCTAACAGGAATGAAGCTTTTAAAGCAAACCTGATTGCTTTAAAGTACAATCCTGGTGCTGTAGAATTGATGGATAATGTTATTCTTGACTGCACCAAGGAAAATATTGAGCAAAGGAAAAACAGATTTTTTGTTTTAGGCGATCCAGGTGCAATTCTTATTATTGAATTTGCAAGAAAATCAAAAGAGGAAATTGAACAAATTGCAAAGGCTATCGAGGTTGAAATGCGTACCGCTGGATATGGCTATCACTTTCCGGTTATCTGGGGAAACGATATCAATAAAGTTTGGTCTTTACGAAAAGCAGGTCTCGGCGTTCTTTCAAATATGGAGGGTGATGCAAAACCGGTTTCCCTGGTTGAGGATACTTCTGTAGCTGTTGAAAGTTTACCAGATTACATGAAAGATTTCGAGGGGATTATGACAAAATATAACCTCGATTGCGTTTACCATGCACATATTGGTAGCGGAGAACTTCACCTTAGGCCTGTTTTAAACCTTAAAGATCCGAATGATGTTGAACTATTCAGGACAGTTGGAATTGAGGTTGCACATCTTGTAAAAAAATATAGAGGATCCTTGAGCGGCGAACATGGCGATGGACGTTTAAGAAGTGAGTTCCTCCCCATTATGTTCGGACAGAAGGTTTACCAGTTGATGCGGCAGGTTAAATACACTTGGGATCCTGAAAATATATTCAACCCCGGGAAAATTGTTGATTCTCCGCCAATGAATACCAATCTAAGATTTAAACCCGGACAAGTTGAAAAAGCAATTCCAACATTTTTTGATTTTAGCAAAGAAGGTGGTATTCTTAGGGCGGCAGAAAAATGTAATGGATCGGGTGATTGTCGAAAAACAGCCCTTGCAGGGGGAACTCTTTGCCCCAGCTACATGGCCAGCCGTGATGAGAAAAACTCCACAAGAGCAAGAGCTAATATACTCCGGGAATTTTTAACGAATAGTACTAAATCTAACCCATTCAATCATAAAGAGATTAAGGAGGTGCTTGATCTTTGTCTATCCTGTAAGGGTTGCAAAAATGAATGCCCATCAAACGTAGATATGGCCAAACTTAAGGCAGAATTCTTGCAGCACTGGTACGATTCAAATGGCATTCCTTTAAGGAATAGGATGGTTGCATATATTACCTATTTAAATAGATTGGGTAGCATATTCCCAGGTTTCACTAATTATCTGCTTAAAGGGGGCTTTTTTTCGTTGATATTAAAGAAAACTTTAGGCTTTACGCCTACCAGACAATTCCCTTTGCTTTCAAAAACCACTTTGAAAAAGTGGGAAAAAACTCATAGAAACACAATTAGTGAAAACAATAGGCTGGTTTACATGCTGGCAGATGAGTTTACCAACTATAATGATGCCCACATTGGTATAAAGGCGATTGAACTTCTCGAAGAGTTGGGATATAAAGTTGTAATTCCTCAAATAAGCGAAAGTGGTAGGACCTACTTATCAAAAGGTTTAGTTAGAACAGCAAAACGAATTGCAAATCTGAACATTGAAATTTTAAGCAAACTGATTTCTGACGAATCACCAATTATTGGAATTGAGCCTTCAGCAATACTCAGCTTTAGGGATGAATACCCCGATCTGGCTACACCTGAAAATAAATGCAACGCCTTAAACCTTTCAAAAAATTCGCTGCTCTTTGAAGAATTTTTTATGAAAGAAGTTGATGCAGGCAGAATTACCAAGGACCATTTTACCCGAGAAACCAAAAAAATCAAGTTTCACGGCCACTGTCAGCAAAAAGCTGTTGCAACAACAGATTCAACAAAGGCCATGTTATCATTTCCTTCCGGGTATTCAGTGGAAGAAATACCAAGCGGTTGCTGCGGTATGGCAGGATCATTTGGTTTTGAGAAAGAGCACTATGAACTTTCAATGAAAATTGGAGAGCTGGTGCTTTTCCCGGAAATCAGGAAAACAAACTTGGATACGGTAATAGTTGCATCTGGTACCAGCTGTCGTCATCAAATTAAGGATGGAACTGGCAGGTTAGCCATTCACCCTGTTGAGGTAATGTGGGAGGCGTTAATAAAATAGTTGTAAATAATTTGATTATACTAGCTATTAAATTAAAGCAGCATATAAGTCTGTCTATCAATATTATATCTAATATAATTATTCGTATATTCTCTCATTCTGTTTTTTCAAAAATAATTTTAAGAAGCTCGATAAGGAAATGTTGATCAATTGGTTTAGTGATGTAGTAGTCAAATCCTGCATCAAGAGCTTTTTCCTTATCTTCATTCAGGGCAAAAGCTGTTTGAGCTATTATTGGAATTTTCAATCCATTCCCTCTTAACTCTTTGACTATCTCAATCCCATTCTTGCCAGGAAGTTTAATATCCAGAAACATTAAATCAAATGTGTTTTGCTTTATTAGTTCATTTACATCTTTCCCATTTTTAGCCCAATATACTTTTGCATTTGTAACTGAAATAGAATCTTTTATAAGAGTATAGCTTGCAAAATCATCTTCAACAATCATAATTTGTTTGTCGCTAAGATTCAAATGTTCTGATTCAAAATGTTTGTTTATAAATCGTTGAGGAACATCAACCGGGTTATATGGGATTGTAAAATAAAAAGTGGAGCCATCGTTAAGCACTGAATCAAGCCAAATCTTACCTCCCATTTTTTCTACCAAAGATTTTGATATGGCCAAACCAAGGCCTGTTCCTCCAAGTTGGTTGTTATTTGTGTCATCAACCTGTCTGAAAATCTCAAATATTTCATGGTGGTGTTCAGGGGCGATCCCAATTCCGGTATCTCTTACAAAAAACTCAACAAAATTGTCCGAAAGGTAATACCCAACCTCAATCCATCCTTGATGTGTGTATTTGATTGCATTTACAACTAAATTATTAAGTATTTGATTTAACCGGAATTCATCAATGTAAATTACTGCTGTCTGGTCGGGTAATGACAACTTAAGCTTTATATCGAGGTTTTTCTTTCGGGCCAGGCCAGTATTGAGGTCGATGCAATTTTTCAATAATACATTGATATTAACAGGGTTGATATTTATTTTAAGTTGCCCGGTTTCAATAATGGAGATATCAATAATATCATTGATAACATTCAATAGCTGGCGGGTGCTAGAGTTGATTATTTCCAGGTATCTGTTAGAATCCGATATACTTAGATTTCTGTTCAGCATTAAATCGGTAAATCCCAGAATAGCATTCATGGGGGTTCTAATCTCGTGGGACATATTAGCCAGGAAAACGGTTTTCATCCTATTCGCTGATTCTGCCAATTCTTTAGAATTGACCAATTCCTTTTCAATTCGTTTACGCTCAGCAATTTCATAGGCCAAATCCTCATTTTTGTTTCTTATATCCTGATTTTTATAAATTAAAACCATCAATAAGCTACTAATCATAAGTGTAAAAATCAACCCAAATAGAAAATAATTTGAATTATAAAAACGAAATCTTGTCCAGCCATTAGCAGGAGTGGCTAAAAGTTGCCATTTACCCCCCGGAATAAATACATCAATAAATACCGGATTATTATGAAGAATCAAGGTGTCCCCCCAAATAATGTCACCTTTTTCACCTAAACCATCCTTGCCGCGCAGGAGAATATTCAATGATTTAGAATTTGAGATTCCACCAGTATAAAGAATAGTATCGTAATAGGCAACAATTGATGCAACGCCCCAGTATTTGGTTGTATTTTCTTTTTCATCTTTAATAAATATAGGTGAACGGTTTATAAAACCGATTCCCCCTTGTACAAGATTAACCGGACCGGCTAGAATCGGGGTTTTTGCCTCCATGGCCTTCAGCACTGAGGGTTTTTGCTCTGCATTATCCATGTATTTCAACCCGATAGCTCTCTCGTTCCCTTTTAGTGGGTAAACCCACCGAATTACGTTGTCAGGCGCTAACGCAATATTCCTTATGTGCCTGTTTTCCTGAATTGCCTGTTTTGACATAGCATTAAACAATCCAAGGGAAATATCACCCATATAATTAATGAGATGAGTCATCCCCTGAGTAAGGTTAAAAGTTGAGGTAACCTCACCTATTAGCTTGGCTCTTATAGTGGTTAATTCCGATAAAACTTTTATTTTTTCGTTGCTTAGTCTACTTTCAGAATCGAAGCGGCCAAGAAGGAAACTAATGAAAAGGCCAGTTAATAAAATCATAATCAGGAATATATGAAGTATCCTGTTCCTAATAATATGGTTGAGGTACATTTTTTTGATAAATGATTTCATAGAAATCAAATTACATAGAGCTAATTTATTGAAGTTTAAATAATAAAAATATTATTATCACACTAAATAATGTGTGATTTTGAAAAAGAAAAAAAGGGGTAATAATATTGAGAAAACTATTTTTTTAGGGCGAGTTTCATAGTTTCTCCAATTCTTGCCGGAGATTCAACTACAAAAATGCCACATTCCTTCATAATTTTCATTTTTGCCGCTGCGGTATCCTCAGTACCACCAATTATAGCTCCGGCATGCCCCATTCTCCGTCCCTTTGGAGCTGTTTGACCTGCAATAAAACCAACAACAGGTTTTTTACAATTTGCTTTAATCCATCTGGCTGCCTCTGTTTCCATGCTACCTCCAATCTCGCCAATCATAACAATACCTTCAGTTTCGGGATCGTTATTGAATAGCTTTATTGCCTCAAGAGTTGTTGTTCCGATTATTGGGTCACCGCCAATTCCAATGCAGGTACTTTGGCCTAAACCTAATTTGGTTAATTGATCAACTGCCTCATAAGTTAGTGTACCAGACCTGGATATAACGCCGATAGTACCTTTTTTATGAATAAAACCAGGCATAATTCCAACCTTGGCTTCACCGGGGGAAATTACTCCCGGGCAATTAGGGCCAACAAGGCGTGATTCGGGGTAAGCAGATAGGATATGTTTAACCTTAATCATATCAGCAGTTGGGATTCCTTCGGAAATACATACAATCACTTTTATACCCCCGGAAGCAGCCTCAATGATAGCATCAGCCGCATACGCTGGCGGAACGAAAATAACAGAAACATTTGCGTCTGTTTTATTTACCGCATCAACAATGGTATCAAATACAGGCAGGTTAAGATGGGTTTGTCCACCTTTACCAGGTGTTATTCCACCCACTACATTTGTTCCGTACTCCAGCATCTGCGTTGCATGAAAAGTACCTTCACTACCAGTAAAACCCTGTACAATAACCTTAGAATCTTTGTTAACCAACACACTCATGATATGTTTTTTTTATTCCATCAAACCTAAATTAATTTTTAAAATAATCCAATATTATTGTTGTATAACACTTCATTTTTTATCAGCAACGAAAAAGTTTTTATGTATATTGTTTCGATTTTATTTTATAACTAATTGATTATAAACTTAACTACATATATATGAGTAAAATTGATGTAAAGCTTGAAAACCTTGGCTCAATTTTCCCTTCAAATTGGACAGAGGAGCAAAAGGCGAAAGGGAAAACGTTATTTCTGAAACGTTTATCCGAAAAGGCCCATAAATTCTATGGAGGGAAAACACAAGTGGCACCCAAAGTCCCAGTTCCTGGTTTTAACTGGTTTAATGTATGGTACACACCAGGTGTGTCTAAAATTTCCACTAATATTAGGGAGAATAATGATTCATCGTTCGATTTAACCAACCGTGGGAACCTCGTTGCTGTTATCAGTGATTCCACAAGGGTGCTTGGTGATGGGGATTGTACACCTCCGGGTGGTCTTGGGGTTATGGAAGGCAAAGCATTTCTCATGAAATATCTTGGGGGTGTTGATGCTGTTGCTCTTTGTATTGATAGCCGTAAAAATGGTTGTAATAATGACCCTGATAAAATTATTGATTTTGTAAAAATGTGCCAGTGGAGCTTTGGGGCTGTTAACCTTGAAGATATTTCACAGCCAAATTGCTATAAAGTTCTGGATGTTCTCAGAGAGGAATGCTCAATTCCGGTTTGGCATGACGATGCGCAGGGTACTGCCTGTGTTACCCTTGCAGGTTTACTCAATGCTCTTAAACTTGTAGGTAAAAAACTTCACGATGTTAAGATTGTGCTCTACGGTGCAGGTGCTGCAAATACAACAATTGCACGTTTGATTATCGCCGATGGAGGTGATCCAAAAAAGATGATTCTTTTTGATACCAGAGGTTCACTTCATAAAAACAGATCAGATATACAATCTGATTCCAGGTTTTACAGGAAATGGGAACTTTGCGAAAGCACAAACCCCAATGGTGTTCTCACCATGGAGGAAGCAATGAAAGATGCTGATGTATTAATTTCAGTTTCAACACCTGGCCCTGACACTATAAAAAAAGAATGGGTAAAATTAATGGGGAGTAAATCAATTGTATTTGCCTGCGCTAACCCAGTACCCGAAATTTACCCTTATGCTGCTAAAGAAGCTGGGGCGTATATTGTTGCTACTGGTCGGGGTGATTTTCCAAACCAGGTAAATAACTCCATAGGATTTCCCGGAATTCTTAAAGGAGCTTTAATTGTAAGGGCTTCTAAAATTACTGATAATATGGCTATTGCAGCAGCCCATTCTCTGGCCAACTATGCCGAGAAACGAGGTATTAACCCTGAGGATATAGTCCCCAGAATGGACGAAGCTGATGTTTTCCCGGTTGAAGCCGCTGATGTTGCCATACAGGCGATTAAAGATGGGGTCGCCCGTAAAACTGTAACATGGGATGAGGCGTATCAAATAGCCAAAAGAGATATTGATCATTCACGAAAGATGACTTTATCGCTCTGTGACAATGGGTTTGTTCCAAATCCCCCTGAAGAAATGCTTGAAGAGGCACTGGAATGGACTGTAAAGCAGGTAGAAGGGAAATAGTCGAATAGATTTAGGTAAAATTTCAATAATTTCTTGACTATTTATACTACAATTAAATTGAATAGACAAATTGCATATTACCCGGGCAACCGGGTTTTGTGTTTTAACCCAATAAAACCTTTTTAAAACAAAAAATACAACATTGTTATTTTACCTGATTCTTATCTCTTTTTATTAGCTTTGTAAATAAATCTTATCAGATGTTTGATGATTCAACTATAGTAGCAGTTGCTACACCCCCCGGCACTGGTGCAATTGCAATTATACGATTAAGTGGAAAAGAAGCGATAAGCATATGTGATAAAGTTTTTCAACCAGCTAAAAAGGGAAAAAAACTAACCCGTCAAAAAGCTTATACAATTCATTTTGGATCAATAATGGATGGAAAAAGAGAGGTTGATCAGGTCTTGGTTAGCATTTTCAAATCGCCTCATTCATACACAGGAGAAGATGTAGTTGAAATTTCCTGCCATGGTTCTCAGGTTGTCCAGCAACAGCTTCTTGAACTTTTAATAAGATCGGGAGCGCGGCTGGCTCAGCCCGGTGAGTTTACTTTAAGGGCATTCATCAATGGTAAAATGGATCTTTCCCAGGCGGAAGCAGTTGCTGATTTAATAGCATCATCTTCGGAAGCAGCCAGAAGAGTTGCCCTAAATCAGATGCGGGGTGGCTTTTCGGATCAACTTAAAGGGCTCAGGGAGCAGTTGCTCAACTTCACCTCGTTAATTGAGCTTGAACTTGATTTCGGTGATGAAGATGTTGAATTTGCTGACAGGCATGATCTGGAATCACTTCTAAATAAGATTAATAAAGTGATCTCAAAGCTTATCAGTTCATTTCAGCTGGGTAATGTTATTAAGCAGGGAATTCCGGTGACCATAGCCGGGAAACCTAATGTTGGAAAATCAACCCTTTTAAATCGTTTGCTAAATGAAGAAAAGGCCATTGTTTCTGAAATTGCCGGTACGACCCGTGATATTATTGAAGATACAATTAACCTTGGAGGAATATCATTCAGATTTATAGATACAGCGGGGTTGAGGCACTCAAAAGATGAAATTGAATCGATAGGGATAGAAAGAGCGTACACCAAAATAGCACAGGCAAAGGTAATTCTTCTTTTAATTGATGCACAATCAGGTGCGGAAGACTCAATAAAATCCGTGAAAGAGGTTATTAAAAAACTATCAAATGATCAGATAGTAATAATTCTGGTAAATAAAGATGATAAAGTAGAGAAACAGCAAGCTGAGAAACTGGTATCATCAATAAAAAGTGTAATTAAAAAAATTGATTGCTTTGCAATTTCGGCAAAAGGTGGGCATAATATTGATCTGCTCACCAATACCCTGGTAAATATCGGTTTACAGGGCCAAAAAGATACTGATGATGTGATAATTACTAATGCCAGACATTATCAAGCACTAATAAATGCCAAAGAAAATCTAGAATTGGTAATTAATGGGGTAAAATCCAATCTCTCAGGTGAACTATTATCTATTGATATCAGGCAGGTATTAAATTACCTGGGCGAGATAACCGGCGAGATAACAAATGATGAGGTTTTGGGTAATATTTTTTCAAAGTTCTGCATCGGAAAGTAAAAAAATGAATCCATCAGAGCAACCTGTCAATTTCATTTAGTATAACCGATTTTGGTTTAAACCCAATGTACCTTTTAACCTCTTTCCCATTTTTCATAAAAATCAAAGTTGGAATGCTGCGCACCATAAACTGACCTGCCAGCTGTTGCTGATTATCTACATTAACCTTTGCAATTGTTATTCTTGAACTTTCACTCTCGGCAATTTCGTTTAAAACCGGAGCCATCATCTTACATGGGGCACACCAGGGAGCCCAAAAATCAACCAATACAATTCCCTTCTTGGTGACTGACCCAAAATTATTATTATTTAATACTTTAATTTTATTGCTGTCTGGTGTTACTGGAAGGCGTTTAATTTTGAAAAAGGAGTAAACGGAATACGATAAAAAAAGTATTACTATACTTCCAATGATATATAATGCAATTGCCATTTGCTTATTATGTTATGGATTGATTCATCTAACCTAATTACCTGAATTTTACTTTGGATCAAAAAGTTCAAAAATATCTTTCGGAGCTTTATTGTACTTTTCACCGATTTCTTTCAGCGTTTGATCTTTAGTTGCTTGAATTTGGTTCTCTTCAAGAATTTTTAAAACAACTTCTAAATCGAGATTATTCTCTTTTGCTACCGCTTCAAGCGATTTTTTCCCAATGCCTACACTTGTAGTATTATAGATACTTTTTTTAGTGATTAGTTCATAAATTTCAGCAGGGGACATGCCATTTAAAGCCCCAATTTCAGAGAGATTTTGGGTTGTATTTGTAAACTTTATATTATTGGCTTCGAGTTTTTTAACGATTTTCTCAACCGGAATGCTATCGAGTTGATTTGCTAGTTCGTTAAGTGTGAGTAGCTCTGCGTGAGGTATAGGTGCTGATATATTTTCTTCATCCCATGACTCTTTTAAAAATTCACCGAAAGACATAACAGAACTAAAAGGAGGTACTGAGAACATAACCCCAAAAATTATGAATATGGTTGCTATAGTGGAAATTAAGAATTCTCTCTTTTTATTTAAACCAATAGAAGTCTTACTTTTAAGGTAAGTCCAAAATGTTCTCCAGTTAATCACAAAAAGATGAAAAATTGATAGAATTGCAAAAAGAAAAGAGAAATTGGTGTGAATAGCTTGCCATTGTTCTTTTGTAATTCCAAGAAATTTCCAGTTTACCCAATTAGAAACTCTTCCAGCAGGTGCAAAGTAAAGTACAATGCCTGTTAAAAAAATAATAATAAAAGTATAGACCAACGCTATGCTGATAAATACTCTCCAACTAAATTTATTTGATTTTGAAGCCATTTTTATAGTATTAATGAACATTATTTTTAACTACGTAAATACTCTGATGCGCTTAGTGATGCAATCGTTCCATCAGCAACAGCTGTTGTAACCTGTCGATATTTTTTATTAATACAATCGCCAGCTGCGAATACTCCCGGGATATTTGTTTTCATATCGCTGTCCACAACTATTTCCTGACGGTCATTTAGTGTTACTATCCCTTTTAGTGCTTCGGTATTTGGTAAATACCCGATAAAAATAAACACCCCATCGATCTTCATTTCAGTTCTTTTGCCCGAAGGAAGGTGCTCAATAATAATCTTTTCAAGTTTTTCGTTCCCAATAAATTCGCGAAGCTCAGATTCCATAATGATATCAATTTGGGGATGATTTCTGGCTTCCTGAATTGCATGTTCAAAAGCCTGGAAATGATCAAACTGATGTACTATTGTCACCCTAGAAGCATATTTGGTCAAAGTAATGGCCTCTTCAAGAGCAGAGTTTCCTCCACCAACTACCACCACTTCTTTTCCTGTGAAAAAATCACCATCGCAGGTAGCACAATAGGAAATCCCACTCCCCTTAAAAATATCTTCTCCTGGAATGTTGAGTTGGCGTGGTTTCCCACCAGGTGCCAAAATCACTGTTTTGGAATTGTAGATTTTACCATCTTCTAGCACTACTTTCTTAATAGCGCCATTCAGCTGGTATTCTTTAATTTTTATGTTTGATTTAATTGTACATCCGAAATCCCTTGCCTGCTTTTTCATCGTATTAGCCACAGTAAAGCCATTGGTGGTTTCAACTCCGGGATAATTTGCTATTTCGTTTGTTAAAACCATCTGACCGCCTACTGCCCCTTCATTTAAAATGAGGGTTTTCAGCTTTGCCCGTGAACTGTAAATCCCGGCTGTTAAACCTGCGGCACCGCCACCAAGTATCATTATGTCGTAAACATCTTCCATAGTTTGCAAAGTTGGTTCAGGAGGCAGATAAATTTCTACCTCCTGAACTGAATTTAGTTGCTAAAATGCTTATCAAGGATTTGGGTAATTTGTTGCATGCTTTGTATGCTGGTGGTTGCCTGTGCAACTTTACCATTCTTATAATACATGGTAAATGGCAAACCCATGAATCCCCGGCACTCTGGTGCGCCTTTTATAACATTCGATTCGGGGCTGTCAAATGCCATGGCATAAAATTTTACATTCTTTCGTTCCTTCTGCAATTCTTCCATTGCATCGTAAACAGGAATGCACATGGGTCCCATACGGCCACAGCATACCATCACATTTTCGTTCTCATTGATAATTTTCTGGAGTTCTGCAGCTGATTCGATCTCATGCAGATTTGTTTGTAACATTTTCATAATCTAGTTGATTTATTATTAATAGTTATTTGATATTCAAATATTGATAAATGGTTTATAAGTGAGGCTTCCATTAGGACACTCTGCCACACAATTTAAACACTTTGAGCAGCTGTAATTTAAAGCAGGGTTTTCTTTCCCCTTTTTATAAAGACTAAAACGCTGTTTATCTAAAGTTGGCATATAACATGCTTTATCACAAATTCCACAGCTGCTGCATGTTTCAATATTAAGCTGTATTCTATAAAGAGAAAGCCTGTTGAAAAATCCGGATACCCATGCAATCGGACATCCAATTTTATGGTATTGGTACATATTCCTGAAAGAATCACTGGGATTGATTTTCATAAATAATTCCATCAATATTCCTAATGGGCAAATCCATCTGCAAAATACCTTTCCCCAAATAATCCCTGTTAAAGTGCCAAAAGCCAACACCCACCAGAGTGATAACTGGTATCGGGAGGTTATCCAATATATGGTTATTCCGAAGACCAGTAAAAACCAGAATCGTTTTTTTGAAACAAATTCAATAAGTTTGCTTTTATTCCCCCTTCTTTTCATTTTCACCTGTAATTTCATGAATTATTCTTAAATCCGATTTTAAATTCCCATTCTGATAATCCTCAATCAAGAAACTGGTTGTTGCGGGTTTAATGCCAATAAATAAATTGATCTTGTTGTTAATTAGAATTGATATGAACTTATTCTCAATTTTATAGGCTATAATATCAGTTACTCCCATGTTTACCAACCACTCCGGAATAGTGTTAACATCGTTTTCAGGAGGCACCACTACCTCAACTCCCCGAACATGGCTATTTTCAATATCGAAAATTTCGTAGTGTGTGCACTCCCCTAAATTTCCACTTAGAATGCCATCATTAACCGGAATTGCTATTCGTTTCATGTTTCAATTTTAGCCGCGACAAAATTATTTACATGCAAGTTTGGCTGCAACAATCCCGGCTTGGAGTTTAGCAACTTAATAATTGAAGTTTTTCATGTTTAATCCTATTAAAAAATAGGTATAAGATTAATATTATATATAAATGATGTGTAATTAAGTGATTATCATAAACATATTAACTTAACCCAAATAAAATTCTGATTCTAAATTTCCTTTGATAATTTTGTGCAAATTTCAAAGAGTGCGATGACTAAAAATGAGCTTAAGAACAACATTGTGAATAGTATTTCAACTTGTTTTCAAAGTTTAACCCCTGAAGAATTAGAAATTCTCAACAATAAAAAAACACAAATCACCTATTTAAAAGGGGAGAATCTATTTAAACAAGGCGCTTTTGCACCTTACGTGATGTTGGTCTTAAATGGCCTGGTTAAATTATACCTGCAAATTGGGCACGAAAAGCAGATAAATATACGAATAGCAAGTTCTGGAGATTTTCTGGCTTTCTCTTCAATATTTGGGGAAAGTGTGTACAATTATTCTGCCCTGGCATTGAAAGATTCATTGGTTTGCATGATTGACAAGGAGGGCCTAAAAAATGTATTACTTCAGAATCCAAGTTTTGCAATGAAAATCACTTCCCGCAATTTTAAGAATGAGAACCTGTTACTTGACATCATTAAGAATTTATCTTATAAACAGATGCGGGGCAAGTTGGCTACAACCTTAATTTATCTTTCGTCGGACGAGTTTCTTGCTGAAGAAATCTTTCAATACTTATCCCGTCAGGAAATTGCCGATTTTGCCTCAATATCCACAGAAAGTGTAATAAAGTTCTTGAAGGAATTCGAGAAAGAGGGTATTTTGAAACTTGATGGTAAGGATGTGATGGTGCTGAATAAAAATAAACTCGAAGAAATTGCGCTAAGGGGTTAGTTCCCGGTTAAACAAAAAAAGCCTTACATTTAGTAAGGCTTAAAATTATAAATGACTTGTAGTTTTATAAACTATACCAGTTTAACATTTACTGCATTTAATCCTTTTTTTCCTTCTTGCAAATCAAAAGTAACTTCATCGTTCTCCTTGATAGTGTCTTTTAAACCTGAAGAATGTACGAAATACTCTTTTGATGAGTTTGCGTCTTTAATGAACCCAAAACCTTTCGATTCATTGTAAAACTTTACTGTTCCTTTATACATGATTTATTTTTAATTAAGGGCGAAAGGTATGTAAAATATTGATAAATACCCTTATCATTTATAAAATAAAGATTTTTTATCTGTTTTTGGCCCACAAATTTCTGTTAAGCTAAATGCTTCCTTATAGATGAAAGCAAGATATACCCTGATAATTCTAAAATCAACCTGCTATAATTGAATAATAACAAGAATTAATCAGGTTTATGCTTTCTTTCCAATGGAACAATACCGGCCATCTCACCAATGATATTAACCAATTCTGTTCCGGCAGGGATTACAATTTTAGCATTTGATCCAAGTGAAGCTTCCAGCGCTTCCAGTTTTCTTAACAGTTGGGCATTCCCGACAAAATATTTATCGGCAGCTTCATTCACCAGCTTTATGGCTTCGGCTTCACCTTCGGCATGTAATATTTTAGATTGCTTAAACCCTTCGGCCTCCTTAATTTTTGCACGTTTAACACCATCGGCAACAGTTTCGGCTGCAGTAGCAGAGTCAATCGCAGCAATCTTCTCATTTTCAGCTTTTACCACTTTATTCATGGTTTCCTGAACATCCTTGGGCGGATCAATTTGCTTCAATTCAGTTCTTACAATTTCAATTCCCCAGCTTTGTGTTTCGTTGTGCAGGGTTTTATAAAGTTCAGCATTGATTTTCCCCCTCTCGCTATTTGCTGATTTAAGGGTAAGTGTTCCAATTATGTTACGAAGAGTGGTTCGTGCAAGGTTTACAATCTGCCACTTATAATTATTGACATTGTAAAGCGAACCTTTAACGCTTTCCTCGTCAGACTTAACTCGGAAGTAAACCTGAGCATCAACACTGGCGTTCAGGTTGTCATTAGTAATGATCTCCTGCGGTTCAGCATCAACCATTTGTTCAGTTACATTTACAAGGAACATTTTATCGATCACTGGAATAATCCAGTGAAATCCGGGGTTTCCAAAGCGGTGGTACTTTCCAAGCCTCTCAATTAAGCCTCTCTGGGTTGGCCTGATAATACGGATTCCTAGCAGAAAAAAAATTACCACTAGAAAAATCAAATAGAAATAGTTCATTTCAAAATTCCTTTCTTTTTAGTTTGTAATTATTGCGATGTAAATACTTTCACCTATTATTTTTTTTAGTCTTTACATTGATTACTAAATGATGATCAGGTAATTTGAACAAGATAGTCAAAAAATATTGTTTTCCCTGTTAATGACTTGATTTATTCATAAAAACGATAATTCAAATATTAAGGAAAGAAGATTTAAATAAATGAAATATGAAATGGAATACATATCCAATTAAATTGAACAATTTCTGTGGTAGAAAGTATAAGTATAAAAGGAAAACCTAATTATTTATTATAAGGAACCTACTTTTACCATTTTTTTGGTAAGAGTTGTTGCCCCATCCTTTAGCACCAGAAGGTAAAGACCGCTATTAAGCTCATTTGGGTTCCAGTTAACTTCATAATCTCCGGCTGAAATAACCCCTGATACCAGTGTAGCTATCATTTCCCCTTTTAGGCTATAAACTGCCAGAATAACATCTGATTTTGTATTTATTGAAAAAGTGATATGTGTGGAATTTATAAAAGGATTTGGGTAGTTGATTTTTAGGTCAATTGCGGGTAATTTGGGTTCATTTGTTATGTTGATACCTGTTAAAGATGGGCTGCCGGCATCCTTCCATGCTGTGTAGATTAACTCTGCCAATGAGCGTGATGCCCCTTTAAAAAGTTGAATAGTGAAACCCTTTGTTTTGAGCCATAATGCTGTTTTATACTCGGTAGAATAAGTATTGGAATTGATTGATTTTGCATAATTATCGGCTATCAGAATTGAATCAACATATTTATTATTCTTGTAGAGGTAAGAAAATACATAGCTATTAACATTCTGAATATGAGATATCTGCTCACCAGTAAAGATGATTTCGGATTCATGAGCCCCAATCATGGTAGATTCGTAGCGGGAATGGATGCCGTCATTGCCGGTTAACTGGCCGTTGTAATTTGCAGTAATATGAAGCGGCATGTGCCCATCAGCAACATAATGACTAAGATCGGCTGCAAAATATTTGGCCTTTTCAAAATCTCTGCGCTGAAAGGACTTTTTAAGAGAATCAAAGGTGGTTAATGTTGCCCAGGGCAGAATTCCCCAATCGTAAACTGCAAATGCACCATATATGTGGACAACTGAATCAAGGGTTTGGGGAATTCTTCCGGTTGTGTTAAATTCGGTGTAATTGTCAATATCAATATAATGTTTTGGGCTCTCAAAGGGATCTGTACTTTTTCTGTCATCCGCATCCGATGAATGATCTGTAATATAGGCTACCCACGTGCTAAAGATTTGCATTTCCTGATTAAAAAATAGGTAAACTTTCTGACTTACAAGGCTATGTCCCACCCTACCCCAGCTGATTAATACCAGCGAGATTACAAGAATCAGAATTGAAAATAAGAATTGTCTCCTCATTATTTAAAAAAAACAATTTTACTTTATTTTTTTTAAGAATAATGATTTAATAATTGAAATTAGCAAGTTAATGATGAATAAGGAATAATTCCTTCTAATTTTTAGCATAATGAGAAAGTTTTTCTTTGAATTAATTTAAAACGTCATTTAAATTTTAATTTTGTATTTACTGCTTACAAAAGCGATCAAGTTAAACGATAAAGGTCTTTTTTTAAGCAATTTTACAGCTACAAACTCATACATTGATTCCAATATCATTTAAAAATGATAGAATTCATTCTAAACAACCAGCTGATCAGCACAAGTAAAAAATCTGGGACTTCTTTGCTCGATTTTATCAGGTATGAGATGGACCTCCCGGGTACAAAAATAGGTTGCCGGGAGGGTGATTGCGGAGCATGTACTGTTTTGGAGGGCACCCTAGAACTAGGTAAGGTGTCATATAAAAGCATTGTCTCCTGTTTAACCCCCATAGGTAATGTTCATGGGAAACATATAGTTACGATTGAGGGTATTAATTTAGACCATCTTTCTCCTGTACAAAAGGCTTTTGTTGAAAATGCAGCTACACAATGTGGATTTTGTACGCCAGGTTTTATCATGTCATTAACTGCGCATAGCTTATCAAGAGAAAAAACATCTAAAAACAGCGCATTAGCTTCCATAAGTGGTAACATTTGCA
Organism: uncultured Rikenellaceae bacterium; assembly: GCA_964552655.1. Lineage (GTDB taxonomy): Bacteria > Bacteroidota > Bacteroidia > Bacteroidales > Tenuifilaceae > CAZKHG01. Next base: position 25,064 of record CAZKHG010000027.1, on the reverse strand, counting down.
GATGTACAGGTTATAAATCAATTGAAAAAGCAGCAGAACATATTTCTGAATTACTTAAGGATAAAAATATTGAAAACCCCATCTCGTGGCTTGTTGAAAATAAACATCTACCCGAATATTTTCTTGGGATTCCTGATCGTTTATTGAATATTAAAATGAATAATTCAACTGCTAGTTCTAGTGGAGTTATTATGTCAGGTGGAACCGATTTGATGGTACAAAGACCCGATGAACTGGTTGATTCCGATATTCATTATCTACAAAACAGATCAGATTTAAAGGGAATTAAAATCGAAAATGGTAAATTTATCATAGGCGCTTCAACCACCGTAAGCGAAATTGAACGATCCGAAATACTAAATGATAAATTCCCTGGGATGGCCTCATTTTTTAAGCTTATCTCATCGGAACCTATTCGCAATATGGCAACAATAGCAGGGAATATCGCAAATGCCTCCCCTATTGGCGATTTAAGTATAATTTTTCTTGCTCTGGATGCTAATGTTTGCCTGAATGAACGAACAGTCAATTTGAAAGACTTTTTTTTAGGGTATAAGAAATTAAACCTGAACAAAGGGGAGTTCATCAAAGCCCTTGAAATTCTAGCTCCGAACAAACCGGTTTTTTTCAACTTTGAAAAAGTTAGTAAACGTCAACATCTCGATATTGCAAGTGTAAATACTGCAATTCTACTGTATGCTGAAAACGATACCATTGTAAGTGTATCTATTTCAGCAGGTGGTGTCAGCCCAATTCCATTATATTTGAAAAAAACCTGCGAATTTTTAAAAGGGAAAAACTTGACTGCTGAGGTTATCATTAAAGCAAACGATATTTTACAGGATGAAATAGCACCTATTACCGATATCCGTGGAAGTGCAGAATATAAGAGACTATTACTCAAACAGCTCTTTTTTGCTCATTTCATCAAGCTATTTCCGGAAAAAATTCAAGAGAAAATTATATTTGATCCTCATAGCTTTGATTAAATATTGCAGATGAATAATATAGATTCATATAACCATGTAACAGGAAGGTCTGTTTACCTTGATGATATCCCGGTTCAGAAAGGAACTCTTTGGGGTGTTATCTATGGCTCACCATTAGCACATGGCAAGATTATTCATTTTGATCTTTCAAAAGCAAGCTCAATAGAAGGAGTTATTAAAATTTTCACTTACAAAGACATTCCCGGCAAAAATCAAATAGGTGGAATTATTGAAGATGAACCCCTATTTGCTGAAGATGAGGTTCATTATAACGGCCAGGCAATTGCTTTAGTTGTTGCGAAAGATGAATATACTGCCAGAAAAGCAACAACACTGATTGATATTAAATTTGAAGAACTTGAGATAGTTACTGATCCCCGTCTGGCAAAAGCAAAAGGATTACTACTTTTCCCACCAAGAACATTTAGAAAGGGCAGTTTACCTGATGCCTGGGCTAAATGCGATTACATCTTTGAAGGCAAAGTAGATTCCGGAGGGCAGGAACACCTGTATATCGAAACACAGGGAGCATATTCATACCCAGTTGATGGAGGTGGAATTAAAGTTCATTCTTCAACACAAGGACCAACGGCGGTTCAAAAAACGATATCCAAAGTTCTTGGCATACCAATGAACCAGGTTGAGGTAGATGTTGCCCGTTTAGGTGGCGGTTTTGGCGGAAAAGAAGATCAGGCTTCGGGGTTTGCAGCATTAGCGGGCATGGCATCATACCTGCTCCAGAAACCTGTAAAACTTACCCTTCACCGCCATGATGACATAAGAATGACAGGTAAACGCCATCCATACAGTTCCGATTTCAGGATTGGATTAACCAAAGATTTGAAAATATTAGCCTTTCAGGCGACAATGTATCAGAACGGCGGAGCTGCATCCGACCTTTCGCCTGCAATTATGGAGCGAACTCTTTTTCATTCAACCAATGCCTATTTTATTCCAAATACCGAGGTAACCGTATTCAGCTGTAAAACAAACCTACCACCTAATACAGCTTTCAGGGGTTTTGGTGCGCCCCAGGGGATGTTTTTAATTGAGTCGGCAATTGCAAAGGCTGCTAATGAGCTTAATATTCCTGCCAGAAAAATTCAGCAACATAATTTCATAAAAAACAACGATGAATTTCAGTATGGCCAGATAGCTGAAAATGTAAATATTAATGATTGTTATATTGCACTTGATCAACATGTTAGCATTGAAAGCAAAGAAAGGGAAATAGAAATATTCAATAAAACGAATAAATTAACTAAAAAGGGAATGTCAGTGATGCCGATTTGCTTTGGCATTTCATTTACCAACACATCTATGAACCAGGCTCGCGCTTTGGTACATATATATCAGGATGGAAGTGTTGGAATTAGCACTGGAGCTATTGAAATGGGGCAAGGTGTAAATACCAAGTTAACCCAGATTGCTTCTAAAGTTTTTTCGATAAATATCAATAGAATTAAACTTTTAACCACAAATACATCCAGGGTGGCAAATACTTCACCCACTGCTGCAAGCTCTGGGGCTGACCTAAATGGGAATGCTTTGCTCATTGCATGCAATGAACTTTTAAAAAGGTTGAAATCGGTAGCCGCAAAAATGCTGAATTGTGATATAAATGATGTATCTGTAAAAAATGAGCAGGTGTGTATTAATGAAAAGATTACAAATATTACCTGGGATAAACTGGTTCAAACTACCTTTTTAAACAGAATCAGTTTAACCGAAAATGGGCATTATTCCACTCCTATTATTCATTTTGATAAAATAAAAGAGAAGGGGCACCCGTTTGCATATCATGTTTATGGTGTGGCTATAACAACAGTCACAGTAGATTGTTTAAGAGGCACATATGATATTGATGAAATTCGGATTGTTCATGATTTTGGGAACAGTATAAACCCGGTTATAGACAAGGGACAACTGGAAGGTGCTGTTGTTCAAGGATTGGGATGGATGACCATGGAGGAAATCTCTTTCAATACCGAAGGTAAACTGCTTTCCAATAGCCTATCAACCTATAAAGTTCCTGATATTTATTTTACTCCAAAAGTATTAGAATGTCAACCTCTTGAAACCAAAGGTCCTGATTTGGCAATTCTAAAATCAAAAGCCATAGGCGAACCTCCTTTTATGTATGGGATTGGTGCTTACTTCGCAATCCAGAATGCAATAAGAGCATTCAATTCAAACTATCAAATCGATTTCAACTCACCATTAACCCCCGAAAAGGTGCTGATGAGGTTATATTCAAAATAGAAAACCTCACGGATAGTGAGGTTTTCTGATGTTTTAATCTACTTACTCCATAGTTTTTCAATTTCCTCAAGTGTTTTGCCTTTAGTTTCCGGAACCATTTTCCATACAAATATTGCTGAAAGAATGCTCATTAACCCATAAAATCCGTAGGTAACTCCTCCGCTAAACTCCATCATAGCAGGATAAGTTGAGGAAATTAAATAGTTGGCAGCCCACTGAGCCACAACTGCAACAGCCACAGCTCTGCCCCGAATTTTATTTGGGAATATCTCTGCAATTAGTACCCAGCAAATAGGCCCCCAGGACATCATAAAGGAAGCTGTGTATATAATGATGAATATCAACGTACTTATCCCGATAATCTTCATAAATGCCAGGGTGGAAATTGCAAACATCCCTATAGCCATACCTATTGAACCTACTATAAGTAGTGGTTTACGACCCCATTTATCAACAGTGAGAATGGCCACCACGGTAAAAATCACATTGACCAAACCCATTACAACTGTTTGTAACATCGAGGCATCTTTGGCTGCACCCATGCTTTCAAAAATACGTGGTGCATAGTAAAGCGCAACGTTAATTCCAACAAACTGCTGAAATACTGACAATAAGATTCCAATAATAATTACTACTTTGCCGTATGAGAATAATTTACCGGAATGGTGTTCGATTGTGTTTTTTATATCAGAAAGAATTTCCTTTGCTTTTTCAATCCCATTTATTCTTGTAAGAATTTTCAATGCTTCATCATTTCTATTGCTTAACGATAAGTATCTGGGAGTTTCTGGTACAAGAAAAAGTAAGATGCCAAATAAAGCAGCAGGATAAGCTTCAGAAATGAACATCCTCCTCCATCCAATGGTATTAATCCACTCTAAGGTTTCTCCTTTGGCTATTCCCCAGTTCACAAAATAAACTACCAACATTCCAAAAATTATGGCAAACTGGTTGAGAGACACTAACCTACCCCTAATTTCGGCAGGAGCAATTTCGCCAATGTACATCGGACAAATGGCCGAAGCCATTCCTACACCGATTCCCCCAACAATCCGGTAAAAATTGAACATCAGTAAAAGGCCAATGCTAGCCTCACCTTTTGGGAAAAAAAGGAATTCAGGGTAACCAGATCCAAGAGCGGATAAAAAAAATAGCACCGCAGCTATCATCAATGATTTTTTTCTTCCAAAAAAAGAGGCAAACAGTCCCGATATTGCACCACCAATAATACAGCCAATAAGAGCACTGGATATAGTTGCTCCGTGAATAAATGTGCTTAACCCCTGGCTGTTAATCAAAAAAGCCTGTATGGATTTTTCTGCACCGGAAATAACCGCTGTATCATACCCAAATAATAATCCACCCAGGGTGGCAACCAAGGTTAACGACAAAACATATAACCTGTTGCTTTTTGACATTGCATAGGTATTCATCTCCTTTATATGTATTGGTTTATAATCTGTTCGTAAAGTTCCTGTTTTCCGCTAATTAGCTTTGGTTCTCCCCATTTTATTGCCAGGTTTCGTAAATCATCAAGGGTAAATTTTCCTTTTTCAAATTCAGCTCCTTCCCCACTATCAAATGAAGAATATCTGGAAGTTCTTAACTCCTTATAACTAGATTTATTTAATACATCATGGGCAACAAGTAGGGCTCTTGCAAATGCATCCATCCCGGCAATATGAGCTATAAAAATATCTTCCAAATCGGTAGAGTTTCTTCGAGTTTTTGCATCAAAGTTAATTCCTCCGGTTGTAAAACCACCGGCCTCAAGTATAACTAACATAGTTTCTGTTAATTCATAGATATTGATTGGGAACTGATCGGTATCCCACCCATTCTGGTAATCGCCCCGGTTCGCGTCAATGCTACCAAGCAAACCGCTGTTTACTGCAACCTGAAGATCGTGTTGAAAAGTATGCTGTGCCAGCGTTGCATGGTTTACCTCTATATTTAGCTTGAAATCCTTTTCTAATCCATATTCTTTGAGAAACCCTATAACTGTTGCAGAATCAAAATCATATTGATGTTTACTGGGTTCCATTGGCTTAGGTTCAATAAGGAACGTACCTTTCCAGCCTTGTTTTCTTCCATAATCGCGAGCCATTGCCAAAAATTGACCCATATGGTCGAGTTCTCGTTTCATATTTGTATTTAAGAGGCTCATATACCCCTCACGTCCTCCCCAGAAAACGTAGTTTTCACCGCCAAGGGCTATTGTTGCATCAATGGCATTCTTTACCTGAGTAGCCGCATAAGTTATTACGTGGAAGTCAGGGTTTGTTGCTGCTCCATTCATATAGCGAGGGTGGGAAAATAAGTTTGCAGTACCCCAGAGTAGTTTAACACCAGATGCCTTCTGTTTTTCTTTGGCATATTCTACCATTGTTTGCAATCGTTTCTCCGATTCAGCAATAGTTGATCCTTCATCAACCAGATCGAAGTCGTGGAAACAATAAAAGGGAATTCCGATTTTGGTCATAAACTCAAAAGCTGCGTCCATTTTATTTTTTCCCTTGGCTATCGGGTCATTATGATTAAGCCATGGGAAATTTTTGGTAGCACTGCCAAACGGATCACCACCGGTTCCACATAGGGTATGCCAGTATGCCATCGCAAAGCGGAAGTGCTCTTTCATTGTCTTACCATCTAAAATACGGTTCTCATCATACCATTTGAATGCAAGTGGATTTTTTGATTCTCTGCCTTCAAACTTTATACTTCCCACAGATGGGAAATATTCCTTATCGCCAATAATTGTTTTCATAATAAACAGATATTAAATTAGTTGAATACCAAAAAATTATTTTTTACCTGATTTAACAAAATGTTATTTCAGTTTACCTTTAAAATATTCTGCAGCTCAATAAACCAATGGTTGTATAAATTCTCGAATTGATTTTTCTTGTCAGCGGAAGGTTCTACAACTTTGATTTTTTTCAATCCAGCGAAAGCTTCATGGGTTGATTTGTATATACCGGCGCCTATTCCGGCACCCCTTGCAGCTCCTTGCGATCCATCGGTATTATACAACTCTATTGTTGTTCCTATAATATTTGATAAAGTTTCTGCAAACACAGGGCTAAGAAACATATTAGAAAATCCTGCTCTGATAACCTGGGGTTGAATGCCAATACCTTTCATAATGTCCATTCCATACCTGAATGATAGGGCAATGCCTTCTTGAACTGCCCTTATTATTTGGGAAGTTGAATGAGTGTTAAAATTTATACCCTTTAGAATACATCCGATTACTTTATTGCTAAACATACGTTCTGCCCCATTTCCAAATGGGTATATCATGACACCGTCAGAACCAATCGGTATTTTTGAGGCAATGCTATTCATTTCATCATAAGACATATCTTTATGAAGGAAATTCTTTTTTACCCATGAGTTCAAAATACCGGTACCGTTTATACAGAGTAGAACTCCAAGCCGGGGTTGCATTTCGCTGTGATTTACATGTGCAAAGGTATTTACCCTTGATTTAGGATCGTATTGAATAACATCACTTACTCCGTAAACTACACCTGAAGTCCCGGCTGTTGCAGCAACTTCTCCGGGATTTAACACGTTAAGAGAAAGAGCATTATTTGGTTGATCGCCAGAACGATAGGACACAGGTGTTCCTTGCTTTAAACCTAACTCCCTGGCAATACTTGCAGTAAGTTCTCCCTGAACTTTGAATGTTTCAGTAATTTCTGGAATTATATCTTTATTAATAGCATAATAGCTGAGTAATTCGCTGGAAAGTTTACTTTGCTTAAAATCCCAGAGAATCCCTTCCGATAACCCTGAGATTGTTGTAAATATTTCACCAGTTAGGCGCATAGCAATGTAATCCCCGGGTAGCATCATTTTATGTATTTGATCGAAAACGCGAGGTTCATTGTCTTTAACCCATTTCAATTTAGATGCGGTAAAATTTCCGGGTGAATTGAGCAGATTTTCTAAACATTGTTTTTCGCCAATACCAATAAATGCCTTCTCTCCTATTGACACAGCCCGGCTATCGCACCAGATAATAGAAGGCCTGAGAACATTTTTGTTTTTATCAATAATAACCAACCCGTGCATCTGGTATGAAATACCAATTGCTTTGATATCAGTAGGGTTAACCCTTGAGCTGTTTAAAACATCATGGGTAACCATTACTAGGTTTTTCCACCACATTTCCGGATCCTGCTCAGCCCAACCACTTTGAACAGAATTAATGGGCATTTCGACTTTAGGCTGGAAACTGCTGGCAATACAATTCCCTGTATTTACATCGATAATGCTCGCCTTTACCGATGAACTTCCAATGTCGTATCCAATTGTGTACATGGTCTTTAAAGTATAAAATCCTGTGTTTTGTTTTTCTCTTTATCATATATCAGTTTATCGAAACGATACAGCTGTGCAGGCTTGTGGTTTACATCTTCCTCCTTTTCATTAAGCGGGATAAAGTATTTTAACCTTAAAAAACGTTTTCTAAAATTTCGATTATCCAGTTTGCACCCGAGAATCACTTCATAAAGATTCTGTACCTGCCTGATTGAAAAACGTTTTGGAAGAAGTTCAAAGCCAATGGGTTCGGTTCTTAATTCTTTTCTTAGAGTATTTAAAGCGCTATTAATAATTAGGTTATGATCGAATGCCAGCTTTGAGATTTCATTGATATTTACCCAATGTGCAATATTGGTAAGATTTTTATCCAAGCTGGTTTCGGTCAGCTTTACCAAGGAATAGTAAGCGATTGTGACTACCCTTTCAATTTCGAGTCCTGTAAAATTTCTTAACCATTTTACATCAACCGGGTTTTGCATCCTGTTTCTATTGCCAAAAACATCAAACCGTTTAAGAAAGATATCCTTTATACCTGTTAATTCGAATAGTACGCGATATGCTGCTTCGTCAAGTTCCTCCTGATCGGAGATTAATGCACCCGGAAGCTTAAAATCGGTATCCTTTTTATTGGAAGACTCATAGTCAAATGTTCTCTCTACAAGAAGTACTTTAAGGTATTTGTAATCAAACCCAAATACAACACAGTCAACTGAAATATGAGGATTGAGTTTTAACATATAATACAAGTATGTTTTCTCAAATATACAAAAAAAGATAGCGTACAAAGTACGCTATGTAATTTTTTAATAAAATATTTTAAAAATTGGGTTATAAAATCAAGAAAGAAAAATTATGATGGATGAAACTTAAAGTTAAGTTAGCTAAAAGTTAAATCAAAATGGTAGTAATATCGCTATTCCGGAACAAATGCAAGGTCGAAAAGGAAACCCTTGTAAAAACCTTTGACAACTTTATCGGTAGGATCGCCAGGTGTGTATAGCTCAAAATCAATGATATAAATATTACCATTACGTCGAAGGTTTATTATTCCGGTCTTGAAATTTCTTACCTCACCAGTTGTATTTTCGGCAATATCGTGGTTTATACCGATAAGGCCCTTATCGAAGGTAAGCGAATCGCCAGAAGCAAAACCATCAAATACAAAGCTACCCTCATTAATATTTGTACCATCAGAGGAAATCAAATTAAAAAAGATGTAATTACCTGTACCAGTGTGCTTCTTGGTTGTTTCATCATAGGAAATATTCTTATCGCCCAGAACAAATTTGAAATTGTAAGTATTGGGTGAGTGCAAAGTGTTGGTATCTCCCTTCTGAATAGATCCATAGGTAAGCAAATACTTTATACCGTCATAGGTATAGCTGCTTTTCTCGGTTTCTTCTTTCTTACAGTTGGTAAACAGTATCGTAATAATACCAATAACCAGTAAATTAATCTTTCTCATGTTCATAGGTCTTTAACAACCAAAGATAATTGGAAAAAAAATAAAATTATTAAAACGTTGATTAAATGTAATAAAAAATGGGTTAAAAATTAACCCATTCTCTATATTGAAGAAATCATTATGGTTAGTTACAGCCGCAACCACAGGCATGATCATCACCTGCGTGATCGTGATGGTGCCCGTGGTTATGAACATGGCCATGTTCAAGCTCTTCCTCCGAGGCGTCACGGATGCTTTCAATTTTCCCTTTAAAAAAGAGATCTTCACCAGCCAGCGGGTGATTGAAATCCATGGTAACATGGTCATCTGCAATTTCGATGATTGTGCCATTCATTGCATGACCTTCATTGTCGCGCATAGGTAAAGTCCTGCCAACCTCCAATAAATCAGAGGCTAACTCGCCATCAACAATAAAAATATCTTTTGGGAGCTGTACAATTGCATCTTCATTTACAAGACCATATCCCTCGTTACATGGGATCATAAATTCAAAATTTTCACCAGGGGTCAGCCCATTAATTTTATCTTCAAATAATGGGAGAAGATTCCCGTGCCCGTATAAAAAAGTTAACGGGTTCAAGGCTTCGGCTTTATCAACCACCTCGCCTTTTACTTTTAGCTCATAGCTAAGCGATACAACTTTATCTTTTGATATCAACATGAATAAATTATTTGAGTTTATTAAAGTGCCTGCAAAGAAACAGGATTATTTATCAATAACAAAACAAAAAAGAATAAGTTTTATTCTAAACAAAGTCAATTCATAACAGATTGAAAAACAAATATTTGCTAATACTCAATTTAAATAATGGGTTGATTTAAAAAAAATTATGCATTAACGCTTGAAAAATCAAGTATTATGCCCACCTTTGCGGCGATATTTTTTTATTTACAAATTTTACATTTTATTAACATGAAAGGAAAAGTTAAATGGTTTGATGCCGCTAAAGGTTTTGGCTTTATTCAATCCGAAGAGGGTAATGATGTATTTGTTCATTATTCTGGTATCATTAAAGAAGGTTTTAAACGTTTAAACGAAGGTCAGGAAGTTACTTTCGAGATCACTCAAGGGAAACGTGGACCTCAGGCAACAAATGTTAATGTTGTAGAATAAACGAGTTATTCTAAACATAAAGGGAAAGGCTTCAGAAACTACTGAAGCCTTTTTCGCTTTTAAAAGGTGATTGAAACCCTTAAAAGTGGATTGGTAGAATATGGCGAGTACTCATTTTTTGTTAGATCCCAGAGTACCAGGATGTATAAAGCGGATTTATCGCCTAATTTTTGTCTGTAGCCACCACCAACTAAAACCATTTTTATCCATTGCTTCCCGTTGACTGAATTTGTTGGGTTAGCTAAGCTTCTATCAACATAAAGGGCTTCGTATTCGCCATGCAACAATAACCCACCATGAATATCAACCCCAAACGTTTTGTGAAAGTCAGGAACTGGTAAAATCTGGGTGAAACCCGATGCTCCCCAGATATTGGTTTTAAAAGAAGCATTCGAACCAATTGTCCTGTACCTTTGAGAATAAAAAGAGTATCTTCCGGTTACTCCAACTGACCATTGCGGGAACACCCACATTCCTATCATTGGTAGAATGTCGATTTGAGTCACCTGCCCAACTACCAACCCGATACTTCCTCCATAAAACAGCTTATCACTGAACTTTTCTTTTTCGTTTTCCCTTGTCTGACCAAAACCATTGTAAACCAAACAAAAAAGGATTAATGCAACCCCAAAAATTCTAACTTTTTTCATATTTTTCTATAAAATTGAGTAGTAAATATCAACAAAAATTGTACCCGATCCATTTATTAAAACGATATTGACAGTACATTTGTTTAAAATTACCAACTATGAATATTATCATAACAGGAGCATCCAGGGGAATTGGTTTTGAAATGGCTATGAAATTTGCTGAAACAGATGGTACGAATATAATTGCCATTGCAAGGAATGAATCCAGGTTGAAAACGCTCGAAAAAGAATGTTCTAAATTGAATTCAAAGGCTCACCTTTACCCCATTCCATTTGATCTGGAATCGAATAATTCATTTACGGAATTTCTATTACCGCAAATTCTTAACATCTATAATAGTATTGATATTATTATAAATAATGCGGGTTATCTTATTAGTAAGCCATTTCAGGATTTTTCCGAGGATGAAATTTTAAAACAGGTTAATGTCAATCTAGTTGCACCTGTAAAACTAATTCAGTGTTTCCTTCCATTGATGAACAAAGGAGGGCATGTTGTTAATATAAGCAGCATGGGAGGTTTTCAAGGCAGTCAGAAATTCGCGGGCTTGTCTGTTTATTCATCTGCAAAAGCCGGTTTAGCCTGTCTTACAGAATGTTTGGCTGAAGAGTACAAAGCAGCTGGGATTGCTTTTAATTGTCTGGCTATTGGTGCTGTGGATACTGAGATGCTACAGGAGGCTTTTCCTGGTTACAAACCACCTTTTACCGCAAAGGTAATGGCTGATTTTATTGTTGATTTCGCATTAAATAAATCAAAATTATTCAATGGTAAAGTAATACCAGTATCTATTTCCACTCCATAAAGTAATCGCTTAAAAAGTGATTATTAATTGGTAATGGAGTTTTTTTATAAATAAACTTTAGGGATAACTTCGCCTCTTAGCACCATTAGGCCATTTAAAGCCAAAGCTTGCATTTCATCCTCTCCCGGATATATGACAACAGGTGCAATAAAGCTAACCATTTCTTTGATATAATCAACCAGATCGGGGTTATGAGCAATTCCACCTGTAAGAATGATGGAGTCCACTTTCCCTTTTAATACAGCAGCCAATGCACCAATTGATTTCCCGATATTATATGCCATTGCTTCCTGAATTAGCTTTGCTTTCTGGTCACCTGATCTGGCTTTCATTTCAATCTCATACGCATCATTTGTCCCTAAATGGGCAACCAGTCCCCCTTGTCCGATAATCATTTTTCTAACCTCATCGTGAGTGTATTCCCCGCTAAAACATAACGCGGCAAGCTGACCGGCAGGTAATGACCCAGAACGTTCAGGAGAGAAAGGGCCTTCACCATCAAGAGCATTGTTCACATCTATAACCTTACCCTGATAATGAGCACCTACAGAAATTCCTCCACCGAGATGGGCAATTATAAGATTTAGCTCCTCGTAGTTCTTATTTAATGATTTGGCATGAATTCTGGCAATGGCTTTTTGATTCAGCGCATGAAAAATTGAAATCCGCTTAAACCTTGGGTGACCGGCGATACGAGCTGCGTCATGCAATTCATCAACAACAACAGGATCGGCTATAAAAGCCTGGGCATTTGGTAAGGAGCAGGCAATGTCATCAGCAATTAAAGCGCCCAAATTGCTTGCATGCTCACCCATAATAACATTCCTGATGTCATTTTTCATTTGCTCATTAACCCTGTACACACCCGATTCGATGGGTTTAATGAGGCCACCTCTCCCGACCACAGCAGAAATCTCATCAATTTTTATTTCTGCATTCTTTAGCTCCCTCAGGATGATCTCTTTCCGGAATTCGAACTGATCAGCAATTTTTGAAAATTGCTTCAGCTCATCACTGCTATGCTTAATATTTTTAAGGAAAATAGATTTATTATTCCTGTAAACAGCAATTTTGGTGGATGTTGAACCTGGGTTTATTGCAAGTATAATAAACTCGTCCATTCTAGAAACTAAGAAGAATGATTATTTAGCAGCATTAGCAGCTAATGCTATTGAATACATTTTTGATTGTACGCTATCACCACGTGATGTCAGTACGCAAGGTACTTTTGCCCCCATTACCATTGCACCAAGTTCGCCCTTGGCAAGTTTGGTACAGGCTTTAAAAAAGACGTTCCCCGATTCGATGTTTGGAAAAAGAATACAATCGGCATCACCTGCAACATCACCTGTTACTTTCTTGATTTCTGCAGATTCTTTGTCGATGGCAACATCCAGCGCAAGCGGCCCATCAACCAGAGCCCCTTTTATCTGACCCCTGTCTGCCATTTTAGAAATAATAGCGGCATCAACACAAGCTGACATCCCTGCTGACATTTGTTCAGTAGCAGCCAAAAGCGCAACTTTAGGTTTTTCAATTCCAAGTGAATGTGCAGTTTTAATTAGATATTCGGTGATAGCTATTTTCTGACTTAAATCAGGTGCAGGGATAATGGCAACATCACCGACTATAATTAGTTTTGGGTAAGTTGGAACCTGAACAACTGTAACGTGACTCAGAACAGCTTTGGGAGGTAATAAACCGGTTTCTTTGTTTAAAATAGCTCGCATATACTTATCGGTGCTAACCAACCCTTTCATCAAAACATCGCCCTCACCTTTATTGATAAGCTCTACCGCTTTATTTGCTGCTTTCATTTCATCTGACTCCTGAACAATCTTGAATTTAGCGGGGTTGATGTTATGTTCGGCACTAACCTTCTTTATGGTTGATTCATCCCCAACCAGGGTAGCTTCTACAATACCCATATCAACAGCCATTGAAACTGCTTCAATTGTATGAGCATCGTTAGCGAATGCTGCAACCAAACGTTTTTTTGGTTTGCTACGAAGGATATCGAACAGCTGGTCTAGTTTATCTACTTTCATCTTTATAATTTTATAATAAATATTTTTAACTATGATTCTTTCAATTTTGAGATGATGTTTGCAGTATCAGTTGCAATTACGAGTTCTTCATTGGTGGTAACTGACATAACTTTAACCCTTGAACCTGGTTTGGTTAAGACTTTATCCTGACCCCGAACTCCACGATTTGCATCTGCATCGAAGTCAATGCCCATAAAATCTAGGGCTTCAGAAACATGAGCCCGGATATTGTCATCATTTTCCCCAATGCCTCCGGTAAAGATTATCAGGTCAACGCCATCCATAACTGCAGCATAAGCGCCAACGTACTTTTTAACTCTGTAATAGTACATATCAATCGCCAGTTGAGCTCTTTCGTGTCCTTTAGCTGCTGCGATTTCCAGATCCCGCATATCGGATGATAGCCCTGAAATACCCTGAACTCCGCTTTTTTTGTTAACCAGGTCATTCACCTGTTTAATACTCAGATTTTCCTTTTCAGCGAGGAAAAGAAGAATACCCGCGTCAATATCGCCGCTTCGGGTACCCATAATTAAACCTTCCACAGGGGTAAAGCCCATGGAAGTATCAACTGATTTTCCATTCTTTATTGCTGCAATGGATGCACCATTGCCGAGATGACAGGTGATAATCTTGGTATTGTTAAAATCCAAGCCCAGAATCCGACATGCTTTCTGTGCAACATATTTATGGCTGGTACCATGAAAACCATATCGACGAACCTTATATTTCTCGTAATATTCGTAAGGAATTGCATATAAATAAGAGAAATTGGGCATACCCTGATGGAAAGAAGTGTCGAAAACGGCAACCTGAGGGACGCCTGGTAACAATTTTTCCATAGCAAGAATACCCTTAAGGTTGGCGGGATTATGGAGAGGCGCCAGTTCAATGCATTTTTCAATTTCAGATTTTACCCTGGCATCGATTAAGCTGCTCTCGGTAAAAAACTCCCCACCATGTGCTACACGGTGACCAACGGCCACAATCTGGTTAAGGCTTTGTAACACTCCAAAATCCTTATCAATTAGAGTTTCCAGAATTAAGTTGATACCGACATTATGATCGGGAATTGGTTCAAATATCTCGTATTTATCTCTTCCATCAACTTTATGGGTTAAAATGCCATCAGCCAATCCAACTCGCTCAACTAGCCCTTTTGCAAGTAGGTTACTTCCATTGGCCATCTCAATAACCTGATATTTTATTGAAGAGCTTCCGCAGTTTAGAACTAAAACAATCATGAAATAGTATATTATTTGATTATCAATATGTTAAATCTGAATAAATTGAAATACAAAATTAACTAATTAAACGCATCTAGCAACTAACAATTATCATAAAATAGCTGATTTTGCTTATAGTTTTATAGAACGATTGTTTGAATAGTACTAAATTAGCAATATTTACTGGACTTTGGAAAGGATATGTTTTTCAGCATTATCAAGA
Source organism: uncultured Rikenellaceae bacterium (assembly GCA_964552655.1). Lineage (GTDB taxonomy): Bacteria > Bacteroidota > Bacteroidia > Bacteroidales > Tenuifilaceae > CAZKHG01. The sequence continues at coordinate 9,949 of CAZKHG010000027.1, read as the reverse complement.
TTATGATGAATTTCAGGTATAACATAAAGTAAAAAAACACCCCAAAAGCTATATGGCAAACTTTTGGGGTACAATTTTCATGTTAGTTTTTTTTACTTCTTAACCATCTCAGCCATCTTTAGTGCAAGAAAATCACATTGGGTGTATTTGCCATCGGAAGGTTTACCGTAAATCTCAGCAGGATCTGCCACTAGTTCCAAGCCAAGTTGATCATTCCAGGTCATTAAATTTTTCACCCCACCTCCATTCCAGCTGTAACTTCCAAACAGTCCAAGGTACCTGTTCTTCAGTCCCATGTGCAATAACTCGGTGGTTAGATGTTCCATTAATGGAAACATTTGCGAATTATAAGCACATGAACCAAGAATTAAACCTTTATATTTCCATATCTCGTTGATTATATGACTAATATGAGTTCTAGAAATGTCATGAATCCGAATGTTTTTTACCCCATTTTCAGATAATTTTCTGCCAATATAATCAGCCATCATCTCAGTATTCCCATACATTGATGCGAATACTATCACTACACCTTCATCGGCTATATATTTACTCCATCGATCATATAACCCAATCACTTTTTCAGGGTTTGATCGCCAAACCGGGCCATGGGTGGGCGCAACGGCTTTAATCGGAATGTCCTTCAGCTTTGTAAGGGCTTTCTGCACCATATTGCTGTATTTCCCAACTATATTGGAGTAATAACGGCGCATCTCTTCCTCGAAAAAGCTATCATTAATTTCATCATCAAAAATGCCACCGTCAAGAGTGCCAAAACTACCGAAAGCATCGCCTGAGAACAAAATCTGATCAGTTTCATCGTATGTCATCATGGTTTCAGGCCAATGAACCCAGGGGGTCATGTAGAATTTAAGCTTATGATAACCTAAGTCAAGAGAAAAACAATCATCAACCTGAAGTAGATTCTCCTTAATACCCCAGTAAGCATCAATAATTTTAAATGTTTTTACATTGCCAATCAGCTGAACGCCTTTAAAATGATCGAATATTGCCTTAACCTCACCCGAGTGATCTGGCTCCATGTGGTTTATGATAAGATAATCGAGTTTGCGACCATTCAATAGCTTCTCGATACGTTGAATGTAATTTCCGGCAGCCCGATCCTCAATCGTATCAATCAGAGCCGTTTTTTCATCTAAAATAAGGTAGGAGTTATATGATACCCCTCTTTCCAGGGGCCACATGTTCTCAAAAAGTCTTTTGCGACGATCGTTTACTCCAATCCAATGAACTTTTCCTTTAACTAATTCTGTATAATGCATAATAGTTTATTGTCAAAATTTGGGTGCAAAATTAGCAAAAAGGGAATATAATAATTTGAATTACGGGAATGTTTACAAAAGAATATAAAACCCAACAAAACCTAAATCAATTCTACATTTTTTTCAAGTATAAATGAAATTCCCAAGGTTTTAAGTTAATAGTATCGCCTATTGAGAAAGATTTTGATTCCCCTGACAAAAAATCAACATAATTATCCACAAAATCTTCGCCTTCCAATGTGATAACCTGTTCTAATGCGGATAGGTTAAATATAGAAAACAGCTTCTCTTCATCATTTTCCCGAAGGAATGCAAAAATATTAACATCGTTGGAAGTTTTTATCCTGAAAATATCAGCCCCCTCCTCGCCTGCAGCAAGAGCACTGCAATTTTTCTTTAATTCAACGAGTTTTTGGTAGAATGGTGTTAATTCCAGTGAATCCCTCCATTTTATATCGTCCCTTTCGAAAAATTTAAGCCTTTTATTCAAACCAACTTCCTGGCCTGAGTAAATTAATGGCATTCCTGGTACAACGAATGATAAAGCCGCCATTGTTTTAACACTTTCGCCTAAGCGTTCGAACTCTGTTCCATTCCATGAATTTTCATCATGATTGGTGATGAAGTTCATTTTAATGGTGTTTTTAGGGTACAACGCCACTAATTTCATCAGGTAATTTTCTAAATCAAGGACAGAATTTTCACCTTTTGCAATTTTATTCATAATGTGGTGAAAATCCCAATCATAATCGGCATCAAATGCATACTCCTGCAATTCAGGTTTAGAGGCTTCAGCCAGCATGAAAACCGGTTTAATTTCATCAAGCTTCACACGGGCTTCATTCCAGAAATCGGTTGGAACCTCACCGGCAACATCACAACGGAAACCATCTATGTCAACATCTTTAACCCAATATTTCATGGCTTCAATTATATATTCGCGCAACTCTTTTTTACTATAATCAAGTTTTGCCACATCAGTCCAATCAAAGGGGGAAACCAGGTTACCAGCTGAGTCTCGAACATACCAGTCAGGATGTTCGATTGTAAGAACAGCGTCATGGGATGTATGATTCGCCACCCAGTCTATAATAACTTTAAATCCCATCTTATGAGCTTTCTTGACAACACTCCTGAAATCATCAAGGGTCCCAAATTCAGGATTTATTCCTTTATAATCTTTAACTGAATAGTAACTACCCAATGTTCCTTTTCTATTTACTTCACCTATCGGGTGAATTGGCATAAACCAGAGAATATCAATACCAAGCTCTTTTAACCTTGATAAATGATTTTCAAAAGCCTTAAAAGTGCCTTCAGGCGTGTACTGTCGTATATTTACTTCATAGATAGTGGCATTGTAAACCCATTCAGGGTGAACTACTTTGAAAGGTTCTTTAACTTCTGGGCGACTTTTACAAGAAGCAAAGCTTAGTAGAAGAACAATGGAGGAAATTACAATAAAACAGCGAATTGCTGAGTAGAAATTAGTTTTTTTCATAGGATTGTTTTTTTATTTTAATGGTTTCACACGTTTGCAGCTGATTTTTTTCTAAAATTTGAATCAGATTCTTTGATTTTGCTAATATAGCATTGCTTTTTTTCATATTTTTGCGAATGTGGAAAAAATTTGGCTGATAAATCTAAATATTTTAACAACCCAAAGCTGGTCATTAGCTTTGGTTATTTCTTATAATTTAATCAAATTAGTTTTTTATGAAAAGAGTATTAGTTGCTACCGGGGGTGGTGACTGCCCTGGCTTGAATGCAGTTATAAGAGCCATAGTAAAACGAGCCGCGCAGGAGCGCGACTGGGAAATTCTTGGTAGTATCCAATCGTTTGATGGAATACTGCATGAACCAACTGAGATCAGGGTACTTGACGAAAAAGCAGTAGCTGGGATCCACGTACAGGGTGGTACAATTATTGGCACCACTAACAAGGGTGGTCCTTTCGCATGGCCAATTAAAAATAAAGATGGCTCCTGGAGTACAGTTGATAGGTCGGAGGAGATGATCAGGAAACTACAATACCTGGGTATTGATGCCGTTATTAGCGTTGGAGGCGATGGATCACAGAAAATTTCTCAGGATCTGTTTGAAAAAGGGCTAAACATTATAGGTGTACCAAAAACAATTGATAACGATCTTTTAGCTACCGATTTCACCTTCGGTTTTCAAACCGCAGTTCAAATAGCAACCGAAGCGGTTGATAAACTTGTTACCACTGCCGCCAGCCACAATCGTGTTCTTGTATTGGAGGTTATGGGACGTTATGCCGGATGGATTGCATTACATGCTGCAATTGCCGGTGGTGCAGAGGTTTGTTTAATTCCCGAGATTCCTTATGACATAAAAAGCGTTCTTGAAAAATTGAACAGCCGTTACAGTAAAGGCAAGGGAAATGCAATTGTTGTAATTGCCGAGGGTGCTGCTCCCAAAGGTGGTACTTTAACTTCGGAACAAAGCAATGAGGTGGGCTATCAGAATTTACGCCTTGGGGGTGTAGCTCATAAGCTCGTACACGACCTCAAACAAATTGGCTTTGAAGCTGATATGCGCGAAACGGTTTTAGGCCATTTACAACGTGGCGGTATTCCTATAGCTTACGACAGAGTACTTGCAACACAATTTGGAGTAAAAGCATTTGAAATGGTTCTTGAGGGAAAATTTGGAGAGATGGTTGCCTACCGTCATCCTGATATCATCTCGGTTCCGCTTATTGATGCAATTAACCACCCAAATTTTGTTGACACCAACAGCGACCTTCTTAAAACAGCCCGTGGTATAGGAATATGTTTTGGAGATTAACATTATAAAATTACTGACGAGTTATTTAGTTTCATTTAATAACCTAATTACCAACTAAAAAGGCTGATTTTAATGATCAGCCTTTATTATTTGAAACAAGAGTAAAGCTAATTGCTTACCAGGACCTCGAAAGAATTCCCTTTTAATGTAATTTCAAGTTTATTAGACCTTTTAATGAACTGAGAGTTGAATTCAGACTTATAAGAATCAGAAACCAAGAAATCTGATAAATCAATTGTAAACTTCCTGGTATCAATGTTTTTATTAAATAAGACAATCACTTTATTATCCAAATAAATTCGGGCATATGCATAAAAATCATTATCAACAAACAGCGGAAGGAATTCGCCATAGTTAAGCGCAATGTTTTCTCGGCGCAAGTGAATTATTTTTTTTGTTATTTTCAACGTTTTCCTCTCGAAATCATTTAGTTCATTGAATTTCATCATTCGTCTGTTATCAGGATCATTTCCGCCGGGCATTCCATATTCATCGCCATAATAAATTGTTGGGATTCCGGGAATGGTCATGTTAAATGCGTTAAGCATACAAAGTCTGTTGTAACCAACAGTATCACCTACTTCAATATCCCGGGTCCAGCCGGCATATTTGGCGTTCTCATCAAATTTCAGGGAGCCTCCAGCATAAGAAATGAATCTACCCCTGTCCTGGTTGCCGGAGATGTAACCCATTAAGTTATGGTATCCATAAAAATCGAGGCTTTCGGAAATTTTTGCATTCAAATTAACAAAAGATCCATTTGGATTTGCGATCGAATTAAGTGCAGCATCATAAACATTAAAATCAAACTGGCTATCGAGCAACCCACTGCCAATGTAACTTTTAATAAGTTCAGGCCCTCCGTAGGTCTCCCCTATCTGATATACAGATTTACTGGCAGGCAGCTGGTGTTTTATTTTATAGGTTACTCTTCTCCAGAAATTTTCGTGGATATGCTTTGTTGCATCATGGCGAAAACCATCTATATCAAATACTTTCAACCAGAAAAGAACTGAATCGGATAAGGGCTCATATACTTCTGGTTTCTCAAAATTAAATTTGGGTAAAAAAGTATCAAACCATGTGGTTAGCCTGTACTCCTCCCATTTTTCAAGGTTCATTGAACCATCCGGAAGATAAAGCGAGGAAAACCAGTCGGGATGGGCTTTTGCCATTGGATGCTCCTGATGCACATGATTTGCCACATAATCCAATAGAATATTAATATTATCGTTATGAGCCGTATTTACAAGTTCGTGCAACTCATTAGAAGTTCCAAACCGGGTGTCAACTTTAGATAATGAAATTGGCCAGTACCCATGATACCCCGAAAATTTTGAACGAGGATTTATATTCAAACCCCATGCTCCCATGGGATTTTGAGTTATTGGCGATAACCAGATGGTATTAATTCCAAGGGTATCAAAATACCCTTCCCTGATTTTTTGAGTAACACCAGCTAAATCACCCCCAAAATAGTTGGCTTTAGGTAGAACTTCGGGGTCATCAACCTTTTTATCGTTTTGGGTATTGCCATTATTAAACCTGTCAACCATTAGAAAGTACATAACCTGAGATTGTAAGTCGCTTCTGGTTAAGTCATTGGTCCTACTAACAACATAGTTGCGTTTTAATGGTATGAGCAAATCATTTGAAACACCAAAATCATTATATGCCCAAATTCTTAAATGCGATCTTTTAAATTTTTTCGAGATATCAGGAAATTTTATACATAAATTTTTCTCATCAAAAGATATATTTTCATCAGGAATTCTATAGTTTTCCCAAAATGCAAAAACCTTCGAAATTTCAGATGTGTACCCGATATTTAATTTCCCTTTTTCTGCAGTATTAGCAAATAAAAAGGGTTGTTTGGACTTATCAATATTTCCTGCTACGATCACAGAGTTGTACCCCCCAATGCCATTTTCTTCCTTAACCGGATTAGCAGGGTCCAGCAATTCTTTTCCATCAACTATAAATATATATTGGTATTTACCAGGGTTAACCAGTAGAGTCGCCTGCCATAACCCATTGGAATATTTCATGGTATCAGCATTGGGGTTCCAGCTGTTGAACTGCCCTTTTACCTGAACCTTTTTTACCTTTCTCCCCTTTGAATCATAGGATAAAAGAATTGGTATTTTATTGCTTTTTTTGACAAGAATAGAATATGGGGTATTTTTCATCCATACTTTCAGCTCCGAAAGTTGAGGGATGTTGCTGTTTGAGGCTATTAATCTTAAATGCTTTTTATCAGAAGATATTAAGAAATCAATTTCAGGACATACTGAAATGGAATCAATTTTAGAAACATCCAGAAAGTAATCCTCAAGAATTACCTCATTGATTGTACCATTGAGCTGAATAGGGGTGGCAAGTCCTCTTATTTCAGAGGAATCAGGAATATAATTACCACTTTGTTTACCGGAACAAGCTGTCAGACCAGCTATAATCAATGTGAGATATACTATTTTTTTCATAACCTGATATAGTTTGTGTTAAATCAACAATATCAAAATTGTTAGTAAGAATTTTATTTGTTTTACACTATGATCTACTTCTCAAGTTCAATAATCATTGCAGAACGAGGCGATAACTGTATTTTACTGAGGTTGTCAAGCTGGTTACCGGTAATTATGTCCACTCCGGTTTTTTTATCATACAAAAACTCCCCGAAACGGTTTGTATCTAAAATTCTTGGTTGATAATTATTGTTTAAAATAATCATGATGGTTTGTGATTCGTTGTGCCTAAAATAAACATACACCCCGTTTTCAGGTATGAAATGGGTTAGCTTTCCTGAATGAATAACAGTTGAATTTTTACGCCAGTTAAGGATTTTAGCGGTGTAATCCCAAATTTCGTTCTCCTTTCTTGTTCTGCTGGAGGAGTAAAAAGCAGAGCGGTTATCGGTTGTCCACCCCCCCGGAAAATCCTTGCGAATATCGCCATGTCCGTTTGCATCGTTGCCGGGCATTGCAATTTCAGTTCCATAGTATAGCTGAGGTATTCCACGTGTAGTTAACAAAAATGCGATGGCAAGCTTTAGATTGCCTAATGCCTGTGAGGAATCACGTTGGAAACGACCTGCATCGTGATTTTCAAAAAAGGTTAAAACATTGTTGGGATTAGGGTAAATAAAATCGTGAGCCAGGATCTCGTATAAGCGGGACAACCCGGTATCCCAGCCATCATTCTCAGCAAAAGCCTTTTGAATAGCACCCATCAAAGGGAAATCCATAACAACCGGAAGGTTGGAGTTGAAACCATCACGATTAAGCGCATCTTTTTGCCAGTAGGCAACCCATGCAGGATAATTAACCCATGTTTCACCAACAATATTGAAATTCGGGAATTCATTCATTATTTCATTGCACCAGCGAGTCATAAAACCTTTATCGGGATATGGATAGGTATCCATGCGAATCCCATCAATACCAGCATACTCAATCCACCATATACTATTTTGAATGAGATAGTTGGCCACAAAGGGATTTTTCTGATTTAGATCCGGCATATGGCCATCAAACCACCCATCGCTCATCAACTTCTTATCCCGTTCAGAAGCATGAATATCAAAAATTGCCGGAATCCGGTAGTTAGATCTGGTAAATTCCGGCCATTGATTAAACCAGTCTGAACTTGGTAAATCATTAACCCACCAATGATTCCCGCCACAATGATTAAAAATCAAATCCTTGATTATCTTAATTCCCTTAGAATGTGCCTGATTTATAAGATTTTTATATAGTTCATTACTTCCCAAGCGAGCATCAACCTTGTAAAAATCGGTAATGGCGTAACCATGGTATGACCATTGTGGTTGATTATTTTCCAATACTGGAGTTAACCATAACGAGGTAACGCCTAGCTTGGCAAAATAATCTAAGTGATTAATAATCCCCTGCAGATCGCCACCATGACGGGCATAAGGTTCCTTCCTGTTAAACTTGTCGGGCATCCCTTTTATGGAATCAATCAGAGGATTCCCATCAGAAAACCGATCAGGGACAATTAAATATATAACATCAGACTGGTCAAAACCTTTTCTTATTGACGAATTTGGTGCGCGTTCTTTAAGTTCATAAGATATAACCAGTGGCTTTTGTTTGGGAGATTGGAACTCAATGTTAACATTCCCGGGTTTAGCATTCCTGTTAATTAGAAGGTTTAAAAAGAGGTAATTAGGATTTTGAATTCGATCAATACTTTCCAGCTGAACATCATTTGATCTGATACTAACATTTGCCGTTGATATTGACTTGCCATACACCATTAGCTGGAGCTTAGGATTTTTCATTCCAACCCACCAGAACAAGGGTTCAACCCTCTCAATTTTCTGAGCAATTGCCATTTTAAGAACTATTAGCAATAAAGCAATAAATATAGTTATCCCCCTTCTCATCAACATCAAATTAATATAATAAATTGGTCTTTAAAATAAGAAAACCTGACTAGTATTAGGTGAGTCAGGTTTCCGAAACTAAATCCACCGGTTAATTGCATTCAAATCTTCAAATGATTCTTTAAGTCGAGCAACAATTGATTCCTCCCCTTTTCTCAACCAGACCCTTGGGTCATAATATTTTTTATTTGGAGCATCCTCGCCTTCAGGATTACCAATCTGCCCTTGCAAGTATGCCTGCTTTGAATGGTAATAACCACGAATCCCATCCCAGAAAGCCCATTGAAGGTCAGTGTCAATATTCATTTTAATAACACCATATCCGATTGCCTCTGCAATTTTTTCTTTTTCTGATCCACTCCCACCATGAAAAACAAAGTTAACAGGGTTAGCCCCGGTTTTAAACTTATTCTGAATAAGTACCTGTGAATTCTTTAATATAACCGGGTTTAATACAACATTTCCGGGTTTATAAACACCGTGAACGTTTCCAAAAGAAGCAGCAATGGTAAAGTTAGGACTTACGTTGGATAGTTCCTCGTATGCATAAGCAACCTCCTCAGGTTGAGTGTATAACCTAGAGCTATCAACGCCTGAGTTATCAACGCCATCTTCTTCACCTCCTGTAACCCCCAATTCAATTTCCAGAGTCATTCCCATTTTGGACATCCGTTCAAGGAATGATTTACAGATTTCAATATTTTCAACTAAACTCTCTTCGGATAAATCGAGCATATGCGAACTAAAAAGGGGTTTACCGTTTTCTTTATAAAAACGCTCACCAATATCTAACAGCCCAGCCACCCAGGGTAATAATTTTTTGGCAGCATGATCAGTATGGAGAATTACCGGAACCCCATAGGCTTCGGCCAGCAGGTGAACATGTTTAGCACCACTTACTGCACCTAAAATACTTGCTTTCTGCCCTTCATTACTAAGAGTTTTTCCTGATATAAAAGAAGCACCGCTATTTGAAAATTGAATGATTACGGGCGAATTTACGGCTTTTGCTGTTTCAATAACTGCATTAATTGTATTAGTACCAGTAACATTAACAGCTGGTAGCGCAAAATTATTTGCCTTAGCATAACTAAAAAGGTCATTTACCATATTACCGGTAAGGACACCTGAAGGAAATTTTGACATTTTTTATTTTGTTTGAGGTTATATTATTAATTTTTAATTTCTACAAAACCTTGGGTGTTGATTGTAAAAGGTTTATTATGGATTTTAACTATCAGCGAAGGCCCTTCCTCATTTTCTATTTTAACTCCATCGCTTGTTATTTTAACATTTAACAGGTTTTGCCTGAACCATACCTTAAAACTATACGAATCCCAGTTCTTTGGAATAAGAGGTGTAAAACAAAGAGTGTTGTCTATAACTCTCATTCCGCCAAATCCTTCCACAATGGAAATCCATGTTCCAGCCATACTGGTTATGTGTA
>CAZKHG010000026.1:0-42864 GCA_964552655.1 uncultured Rikenellaceae bacterium | reverse complement strand
TAGGACAGGTTATAACCTCAAATCAATACTCCAAAAACCTTTTTGAAGAAATCTACAATTTGTCTATTGATGAACCAACTGGAATATACTTCATTGAGATAATACAGGGGGAGAAAAGGGAGACATTAAAAATCCTAAAACAATAAAAAAATAAATCAGCATTTATTTAAAAACCGGTTATCAAACAACCGGTTTTTTTTCGTAGCGTTTTAAATCTGATTCCCTAAGATTTTGGATTACCATTACTCTTGTTTGAATAAAGAATTGAAAATAAAATAGATAAGAGTAAAAGGCCACCGATTACTGACAATGAAATATACACCGGGAATTTATAATAACCGCTTATGCACATTTTAATCCCAACAAAAACCAGTACAGCTGATAACCCGTATTTCAGATAGGTAAAATACTTCATAATCCCTGCCAGTGCAAAGTAAAGAGATCTTAACCCAAGAATTGCAAACACATTTGAGGTGTAAACAATAAAAACATCATTGGAAATAGCCAGAACTGCAGGGATTGAATCCACCGCGAATATCAAATCGGTAAACTCAATAAGGATAAGGGTTATGAACAGGGGAGTGGCAAAATTTTTATGGTTTATTCTTTTAAATAGTCGCCCGCTGTCCATATCCGGGGTAACAGACATAAACCTTTTAAACAGGCGAACAAAGATATTTTTATCAGGTTCAATCTTCTTGTCCTTCTGAAAAGGCAGTCGAATGCCGGTAATTATTAGGAAAATACCAAATACATAAGTTATCCAATGAAAATTATTAATCAGCGCAATACCAGCAACGATAAAGATTGCCCTGAGAATCAAAGCACCAATTATTCCCCAGAAAAGAATTTTGTGCTGGAATTGCGGTTTAACATTGAAGAAATCAAATATCAGGATGAATACAAAAAGGTTATCAATGCTCAAGGATTTTTCCACCAGGTAAGCCGCCATGAATTCGAGCGCTTTCTCTTTCCCCAGGTAAATGTAAACCCCATAGTTAAAAATGAAAGCAAGCGCAATCCACATTGCGCTCCATAGCAAGGCTTCTTTAATTTTAACTTCGTGGGGTTTGCGGTGCACTACGTATAGATCAAATGCAAGCATTATGATAACAAACGCGATAAAACCTAACCAGGTAACAGGGCCTTCAACCATACTATTTTAGCTATTTATTACGATTTTGAAACAAATGATGGTTAAAAATCATATAAGTATTGTCAACTAGATTAACCATAATTAAACATGTTTGTTTTATGATACCTGCAAATTTAAGCTATTACTTTTAAATTCTAGGAATATGAGTATTTTTGAATTCATTTATATGCCAATACCTGATTTGATTTAGCAGATGAAAAGAATTCTTTCGATCATAGCAATATTTTCCTACTTGACTTCTTTCTCGCAGGATCACTGGGAATCCATTATTCTGGCAGGGGACCAATGGCATTACCTCCCGGCAACAAGTCAGCCGCCGTCCGATTGGTATGCTCCTGATTTTGATGATTCTGTTTGGCCACTAGGTTATGGAGGAATCGGGTATGGTGATGGGGATGATGCTACAATAATCAGCCCTGTAAACTCCCTTTACTTAAGAATCAAATTTTCACTAGCAGATAAATCTGTGGTAGAAAAACTGCTGCTTGACATTGATTACGACGATGCTTTTATTGCATACCTCAATGGTGTGGAGATTGCCCGCTCCGCCAATGTTACTGCCAACCCCCCTTTATTTAACAGTCTGGTTAACCCACTTCATGAAGCTTTGATGTACCAGGGAGGACAACCCGAGAGGCACGAAATTACTTTGGATAACCTTAAAAACGAAAGTAACACCTTTGCCCTTCAGATATTAAATGAGTCAACCAACTCAAGCGATTTAACAAGTTTAATATTTTTGCATGCAAAAATAAGTGTATCAGGTACTTTATTCAAGCCAACACCTTCCTGGTTTAGAGCACCAGTAGAAATGAACGAAAGTAACCTGCCGATTCTGATCGTAAATACCAATGGACAGGATATACCCGATGAACCTAAAATAGCTGCGAGCTTAGGAATTATCAACAATATTGGGAAAATTAACAAAGTTACTGACCCTTATACCCTATTCATTGATAATATTGGTATCGAAATCAGGGGTTCTTCGTCCCAGATGTTCGAAAAGAAAAACTACGGATTTGAAACCAGAACTTTAACCGGAGACAACCTAAACATCTCACTTCTAGGCTTACCTGCAGAAAACGATTGGGTTTTGCATGGGCCCTATTCCGATAAATCATTAATGCGTAATGCATTAACCTATTACTTGGGCAATAAAACGGGTTGGTGGGCTCCCCGCACCAGATTTTGTGAGCTGTATATCAACTCCGATTACAGAGGCGTTTATATGCTGATTGAAAAAATTAAAAGAGATAATAATCGTGTGGATATCTCAAAGCTAGAGCCTAATGAAATCACAGGTTCTGACCTTACCGGAGGGTATATTTTAAGTATCGACAGGGCGGAGAATTTCTGGATATCACCCTATAAAGGCATCAATGGCTCAGGTGATGTTGTGATAAACTATATTTACCCTGATTATTATGCAATGCCCGATCAGCAAAGGCAGTATATCAGAAATTATGTTACATCCTTCGAGAACGCCTTGAATGGTTCAAATTACAAAGATCCGGTAATCGGTTACCGGGCTTTTACTGAGATCAACTCATTTATTGATTACTTTTTGATCAACGAGTTAAGTCGGAATGTAGATGCATACAGGCTAAGCGCATTCTTTTATAAAGACAAAAACGGGAAGCTGACCATGGGCCCGTTATGGGATTATAACCTTGCCTTTGGGAATGCCAATTACTATGAAGGGTTCAACCCACAAGGCTGGATATTTCAGGCCATCGGATCAAGTGATTATTACCCGGTTCCAACCTGGTGGCCAAGGTTTCGCTCCGATCCCTATTTTAACAGTGAGATGAAGAAAAGGTGGCTTGATTTAAGGCAAGGCCCTTTTCAAATCAGCTCAATCTATGCTTACATCGATTCAGTTTCTACCCTTTTAGCTGATGCCCAGAAGCGTAATTTTACCCGTTTTCAAGTTCTGGGACAGTATGTTTGGCCAAACTACTTTGTTGGTCAAACCTATCAGGATGAACTAAATTTTATGAAAAACTGGATTACCCAACGCTTGCAATGGATGGATGCTCAAATCAACCTCATAACAGATGTGGATAGTAATCCAATAGCCAATGCCTATGAGACATACGCATTTCCAAACCCTTTCAGTAATAATCTTACCATTAGAACAACTGTTTTTTCACATGCTACAATAACCCTGAATATTTATAACCTGTTGGGACAGAAAATATTTTCCGAATCAAAGTTATCTGAACAAGGTGTTCTTGATTTTAATATTTCCGGCAATATTTTTGGGCAATCTTCCGGTGTATATGTTTATGAGCTAAATGCGAATGGGACAACATTTGCAAAATCGAAGATTGTTAAACAGGAAGGGCATTAAAAACAAAAATGCCTTATTGCGATGGGGGATAAGAGCAAATCAAACTATTGTAATTCTTAGTGAACCTGTAAAACTCTTTCATCCCCATGGGTTTAAACCCTCGTTTACGGTTGGAATCACTAATCTTATATAGTATTTTTTGATATTTGAATAGCTCCTTATATGATCTTATCAAGGGCATTTCAGTATCCCAAATGTGGATTGCTTCAGAGCCAGCACCATTAATTTCGAATATTTTAAAATCAGTAGCCTCTTTCAGATGTTCAACAGATCTGAATTTAATGTCGAAACGCCCGAAATGAAATTCCGGGATGCTTCCGGCGATGCTGTTGAATCGCTCATTAACCTTTTCCGTGATATATTCTTTTCCATCCCTATACAATCCGCCAACTCTCAAGCTACCAATAAATGAAAGCTGGACAATCTCTTCATTTGCTGGCACAGATCTCCTTAACTCATCTGTCAGCCCTAAATGCAGCGAATCCCTGCCTAGTAGATATTTTGATTTGAAACGCAATCGTTCATCCTGGTTTATCAGTTCATCAACAGTGCTTTTCCCATCACCAACAACATAGGGGTGATAGCGCAATGTGATAGAGGTTACTTTACCAATATTTTCACCAGGATAACGCATAAAGAAAACCCCGGCTTCGCCACTATATGGTACAAGTTGCTGGAGAATGAGTGTAGTATTTTTTGGAAATATCCTGATATAATCCAGCAGCATTTCATCATTTTTAATAACCCTTACGCCGTAACCCTGCCAGCCAATATCGGGTTTTGCCACAATAGGATAAACCAGCCCTTTTTCGTTCATGCCTTTAAGGGCATTTGTCAATAAAATACTGGGAGGTAAATTACTATCAAGAAGAATGGTAGTATATGGCGATACCCATTTCTGATTTTCTTCATCTACCTGGTTCATCAAACGGCTTTTTGATTCACCCCACATTCCACCGGCTTCTATATAAGGATTAGCAACAGTGGGTAAAGTAAAACTGCGATACCTGAGACTTAGTAATAGCCATTGTATGCTTACAGGAGAATAGAAAAGAAGCTGGGGAATTTTCTCAGAGACACCAACTTTTTTTCTTTGTGAACTAATTGTTGGCATTCCCGGAAGGGTTTTTGCAACAACCTCAGAACCTAAGAATTCATTTGTTTGTATTACCATATTATTCGAAAGCCTAAGCCATCTGGGTTTTAGCGTTTTGTAGGTGATTATTAAAAGCGAAATACTGATCATAATTGCCCAGCCCCAGTACCCATACGTAGGAAAAACCACCTCTCCAAGCTTAATGACAATAGTTAGTAGTATGGTTGTCCAGATTACACCCGAAACGAGGGAAGTGATAAAAAACTGGTAGAATGAAACACCCATTAGCCCGCAGGCAACGAAAGTGGGGAATAGAATACTGGGTAAAAAACGAACTAGAAAAATGGTGGCAGTCAGGTTTTTTTCCAAACTTTTTTTGGCATTCTCAACCCTCGGGTTGATCATTTTTTTATGAATCCATGGTATTTTACGTGCAGCTGATCCCAGCCCGTAGATCAAAACATCACCGGAAATGACACCAGAATACAAGCTAATGGCGACAAGAACAAGCGGGAGTTGCTGCTTTACAACAAGAAGGCCACCGGTTACTATTGCAACATCTTCCTGGAGAAATGTACCAAAGAAAAGTCCTAAACATTCAGCAAACCAATGGCTTATTTGATCAATCACAAATTTTATGTTGCTTGGTTAGTGGTAAAGTTAACTTATTTATTTTAGTTGATTTACTAATTTTAGATTTCCAATTATTAAATAAGTTTAAATTCTATCATTTTATAAATCAATTTTTCTTCTCAAACCCTTCTTTTCAGCTTTGATTTTCTTGGTTTCCAGGCGTTTTTCCCTGGATACCTTGGAGGGTTTGGTAGGCTTTCTAATTTTTTTTATTGTTAGTGCTTTGCTGATAATCCGGTGAAATTTTTCAATCACCTTTTCCTTATTAGCCAGCTGCGATCGTTCGGTTTGAGATATCAGGATCAACTCCCCGTACTTGTTAATCTTAGAGGCCAGTTTTATAAGGATGATTTCCTTTTCATCATCATTCAGCAGAAGTGAATTGAAAATATTGAACCGAAGTTCAATTTTTGTGCTGAGTTTATTCACATTTTGACCTCCGGGCCCGCTGCTACGCGAGGCACTGAACTTCAGTTCACCAGAAAAGTCCCTGCCTTTTATAGGATCATTCATATCATTAATGAGCTGTTTCTTACCAGAATGATTTTGGCAGCGATGCTGATAGCAATCTCAGCTGGTGTTTGGCTTTTAATAGGAATCCCGATTGGAGAATCAACCCTGGTAAAATCTTTATCAGAAAAACCAGCTTCCAATAAATTCTCGTAAATGGCTTGTACCTTTGATTTGCTTCCAATCATGCCAAGGTATTTCAATTTTTTGGGAAGCAGCTGTTTCAGGATAACCTGATCGAACTTATGCCCAAAGCTCATGATTACTACATAGCTGTTCTCGCCCTCGGCTACAAGATGGCCAACATTATGATAATCCACTATTTCTTTTTGGTTGGCATAGCTATTTGTTACAAAAGTTGAAAGTTCCCTTCTGTTGTCATATACAACCACCCTGAAATCGAGCATTTTGAGGATCTGGCTTAAAGGAAGGCTGATATGCCCTGCGCCAAAAATGTAAACAGTGTCCCTAAAACCCAAGTTTTCACTGTATTCCCAATTGTCTGGTGAATTGATCCTGAAGTTAAAGGGAGTTGCATTAAGCTCACCTGTTGAAAAAGAAAGTTGATCATGTTTAAGTATTAACACTCCTTGGTTTCCGGAATCAAGCGAATTCTTAATTAATGCAACTGTCTGGATATCTTTTCCTGTTAATGGGTAAAACACATGGGTTTGCTCACCAGAGCAAATCATTCCCGATTTGTCGAACTCTGCCTCCGAATCATGTATCTGCCGTTTTATAGTTGGTTTAAAATTGTAATCATGTAGGAATTTTCTCGCCAATTCAACCATATTATACTCCATTACACCGCCACCAATGGAACCGCAAATATCGCCATTTTCTGAAATAGCCATTTTAAATCCTACCCGCCCCGGGCTACTACCCTGGCAATCAATAACGGCTATTAGCATTACATTTATATTATCCACCAGGTGGCTGTAAATAAAACTCCAGATATCCATAGTTGTAGAATTGAGCAGGTAAAATTAATAAAGATCTTGTTTTTTACATGATTCAAACATTTTGTATCAACTATTTAATATATTTTGTTTTTATCATACAGGATAGAATAATATACTACAAACAAGAAGTATTTTATATGATAATACCATATTAATTATTAAATCATACATTTTTATTCTGTAATTTGATACTATTTTATAATATGTATAAATTTGAAGATTATTAAAAATTACTGAAATGGATTCTATTTTTCAACAAATAAACCAGCTATCGGAAAAGTATCGGGACTATACCGCAAACAACCTTTCCCGGCTGGTTAAAATTAAATCGCTTAGCACTCAGGAAAAGGAAGTTCAGCTGGAGCTGAAGAGGCAAATGGAGGAAGCTGGCTTTGATGAGGTTAATATTGACGGGTTGGGAAATGTTATTGGCCGGATCGGGAAAGGGAAAAAAATACTTGCCATTGACGGGCATATGGATACCGTTGATATGGGCAATATGGACAACTGGAATTTTAACCCACTAAGTGGCGAAATCAAAGATGGTTTCGTTCATGGACGTGGCACTGTTGACCAAGAGGGAGGACCAGCTGCTTTTGTAACTTCAGGAAGGATTTTGAAAGAGCTAGGATTTGATAACGACATTACCATTTACTTTGTTGGTAGCGTAATGGAAGAGGATTGTGATGGTCTTTGCTGGAAATACATTGTGGAGGAGGATAAGATCAAACCTGATTTTGTGATCAGCACAGAGCCTACTAATCTCAATATTTACAGGGGACACAGGGGTAGGATGGAGATGCATGTTCACTTCTATGGCGTTTCATCGCATGGTTCGGCTCCAGAGCGTGGAAAGAATGCTATTTACATGGCATCTAGAGCTGCTTTAGAGATTGAAAAATTAAATGAAAGGCTTAAGTTCGATGAGTTCCTAGGAAAAGGTAGCGTTACCATTTCTGAGATTATTTCGGGAAGTCCATCTCTTTGTGCTGTTGCCGATTATGCTCGTGTTCATCTCGATAGACGCTTAACATGGGGCGAAACTAAGGAATCTGCCGTTAAGGAGGTTGAAGAAGTTGTAAAAGGCATGAATGCAAAGGTTGAAGTTCTAAACTACTCTGAAAAGGCCTATACAGGTCTTGAATATGGAATGGAAAAGTACTACCCAACCTGGAAAATGGCGGAGGATCATGAAATTGTCCAAGCAGGAATAAAAACCTATAAAAACCTTTTCAACAAAGAGGTTAAGGTTGATAAATGGACCTTCTCCACCAATGGTGTTATTACCTGCGGAACTTATGGAATTCCAACAATTGGTTTTGGCCCGGGTAACGAGGTTATGGCCCATGCGCCGAATGAGAAAGTTCCTGTTAATGATTTGGTTGCTGCATCAGCATTTTATGCTGCATTTGCTTATTTGATATAGTTATTATGTTATTAAGTTATTAGTTATTCAGTAATTAATAAGTTAAGTTTATGATATTAAGAACGTTTGAAGATTTAGAGGTATGGAAATTAGGTAGACAACTAAGAAAAGACATTTCATTATTAGTAAAATCTTTTCCAGTTGAAGAAAAATATAGATTAACAGACCAAATAATTCGGGCATCAAGATCAGTAACCAATAATATTGCAGAAGGATATGGCAGATATCATTTTCAAGAGAATATTCAGTTTTGTAGGCAGTCTAGAGGATCTTTAAATGAGATTATTGATCACCTAATTGTGGCTTATGATGAAAAATATATTGATGATATTATACTTTCCAAACTAAAAATGATTGTTTGAATTGTATCAAAGTTCTGAATGGATATATATCCTATTTAAAACGAGCAAAAATGGAAGAATAAATTACTCTACAACTTGAATGTAATAACTCAATAACTCAATAACTCAATAACTCAATAACTCAATAACTCAATAACTATAAATGAACCTAAAAGAAAAAATTGAAGGACTAAGCAAAATCAAGTCAGAACTTTACAAGAAAGATTTTCTTCTAACTTGGGAGAAAAAAGAGCAGGATTTGAAGATTATACTTGAGGTTGCAGCCATCCTAAAGGAGATGCGTGCACAGAATATCTCCCCACGCGTGTTCGATTCGGGCTTGGCTATTTCCAATTTCCGCGATAACTCAACCCGAACTCGCTTTTCGTTTGCCTCGGCAAGTAACCTGCTCGGACTGGCTGTTGCTGACCTCGACGAAGAGAAATCGCAGATTGCACACGGCGAAACCGTCAGGGAAACAGCCAACATGATCTCATTCATGTCCGATTTCATTGGCATCCGCGATGATATGTTCCTGGGCGAGGGGAATAAATACATGCGCGAAGTTGGTGCTGCTCTTGATGAAGGATTTGAAAAAGGAGTTCTTCCTGTTCGTCCCGGTATTGTTAACCTGCAGTGCGATATGGATCATCCAACGCAATCAATGGCCGATTTGATGCACTTACAGAATATTTATGGCTCTCTTGAGAATCTAAAAGGTAAAAAGATTGTGATGAGCTGGGCTTACTCGCCAAGCTACGGTAAGCCACTATCTGTTCCTCAAGGAATCATCGCACTTATGTCACGTTTTGGAATGAACATTGAATTAGCTTACCCGGAAGGATACGGGCTGATCCCCGAGATTGTTGATATTGCAAAGAAAAACGCACAGCAAAGCGGTGGCTCTTTAAACATAAGCCATTCAATGGAAGAAGCAATGAAGGATGCCGATATAGTTTACCCAAAAAGCTGGGCGCCATTCCATATCATGCAGCAACGTACAAAACTTCTAATGGTTGGCGATAAAACCGGTCTTAAGGACTTGGAGCAAGTTTGTCTTGCAAATAACGCTAAATTCATGAACTGGGAGTACGATGAGGCTAAGATGAAAACCACCAAGAATGGCAATGCGCTTTATATGCATTGTTTACCTGCTGATATTAGCGGAGTTTCATGTAAACAAGGTGAAGTAAGTGCCGCTGCGTTTGAGCACTATCGAATTAAAACCTACCAGGAGGCTGGATTTAAGCCATACATCATCGCTGCCATGATGTTTACTAATAGATTTGAGAATCCGGCCGAAGTACTTAAAGGAATTTTAGAACGAAACAGAAAGAGAGTTGGTTAACTGCTAATATTTTGAGAATGTTTAAACGCTAAGTCGCCACGACGCTAGGCGAAATTATTGCTTTTTTTCTTTGTGTCTTAGCGTCTTAGCGTTTAAGTATTATAATTATTTCCTTAAACCCTACCACAATTATTTGATAGCCTATCTTCGTTAGATGAAGATTTAACAACTGTGGAATTATCTATTTGAACCATTCGATGAATTAGATCACCTATTGGCAAGTTTTTAGTTAAAATCCCATTGTCAACTAATATATTACCTCCACTTATAACATACTTTGCACGACCTTTAACATTAAATCCCTCGTAAATGCTCTGATCGGCTTTAGAATGATGGGTATTTGCTGATATTTTTGAATCAAAATTAGGATCCCAGATTACCAAATCAGCATCAGAACCCACTGCTATTTCTCCTTTCTGAGGGTATAATCCAAAAATTTTTGCAGGTTGTGTTGAGAAAATATCGACTAGTTTATTCATTGAAATTATATCCTTTAATACACCATAGGTGTATAACAATGTTAATCTATGTTCAACTCCACCGGCACCATTTGGGATTTTCCTAAAATCGTTGATCCCTTCAGATTTTTGTTTGAATGAGAAAGGACAATGGTCGGTTCCGACTGTTTGAATAATGCTCTTTTGGATTCCTTCCCAAAGTGCGGCAGAATCCTCAATTGTCCGCAGAGGTGGGCTAATCACGTATTTTGCTGTTTGTTCAAAAGTACCAATGTAAGCTGACTCATCCAAAAGCAAGTACTGCGGACAAGTTTCAGCATAGACCTTTTGTCCACTTTGTTGAGCCATATGTATATATTTTATCGATTCACCAGCAGATACATGAACAATGTATAGTGGGCAATTTGTCTGATCAGCCATATCAACTGCACGTTTCACAGCTGATGATTCCATACGTGCTGGTCGCGAAAGCATATGATCTCTTGGAGTGATCAGTTGCTTTTCGTAAAATGCATCTCTGTTCACATCTATTTCATCTCCCATTTCGCAATGAGCGGTAACTAATCCTCCGGAATTACGAACTGCTTTCATCACTTTAAAAATTACCTCATCATCCAGACCGATAGAATCCTTATATGCCAAATAAATCTTAAAGGATGGGAAACCTAGGTTGACACATTCCTGTATTTCCTGTTCTGAACTGAGTCTCCAGTCAACAGGGCTTATGTGGAAGGAATAATCAATGGGACAGTTCTTGGCTTCTTTAATTCTTTCGTTCAAGGCATCAAGTAATGATTGACCTTTTTTTGGTGTCACAAAGTCGATTATGGTTGTTGTTCCTCCATAAAGCGCAGCGATACCACCGCTTAAGAAATCATCCGATGAAAACCCTGCCGGGGTAGGAAGGTGAAAATGTACGTGCGGATCGATGCCGCCGGGGAATATCAACTTATTATCAGCATTTATGACCTTTTCAATCCCCTTTGCTGAAATGTGTTTATCAATTTTTGTAATCTTCCCGTCGCTAATCAGTATATCAGATTTGAATTGCTCTGTGGATGTGACGATTGTCCCATTTTGTATTAGCGTCCTCATCGGCTTATGCTTGAAAATTCTTTATAAATATACAAAATAAAAATCCCCTTATTTATCAAAGAGGATATGAATATATTGGGTTTCCAATTTTAAACTAAATCCTTTATGAACATCTTATCATCATTCTCTTTAAAACCAAGTTTCTTAAGGTATTTAATATATTGTTTACTTTTCCCTTCTGCCAATACCCTTTTAAAACCAGCATCAATAAACCTGTCTTTTAGCCTTAGGTAAACATATTTGCCGTTCTTAAAGTCACGGTATTCAGGTATAACATAGTCAAGACCTACTTTAAGAACGTTTCCTTCTTCACGATGAGCAAGGTAAAGCCCGGCTACTGCCATATTTCTTAGGATGAAAAAGCTAACGGTATTTATATCAGGTTTATATGAAAAACCTGGGAAGAATTTTTGTATTTCTGCATCATGGTACTCAAGAAATCGAAGTAAATACTTGTTATCTGGACGAATCTCCAGGGTTTCAAACACATCTTTTTTACCATAAATGATAACAAGATAGTAGATGTCAACTATGGCAATTATTCCGTTTAGAACACCAACGGGAATTGCACCAATAAGAAAACCATATGCTGAAAAAACTCCCGCCCCGAAAAGATTTAACCACCTGAACTTAACGATTGAGCTAACGGCTAACGATACTGCAATAACCACCGATGCAGCATATCCAACCCACTGTAAAATCTCTGAATTCATTGGCTATTTATTGTTATAAATTAGATTATGGGTAAATTATGAATAAGGATTAACGATTTAAAATTATGAAGTTTTGATGCTGTTCTTTAGTCTTAATTACCTTTCTTGAATAGTAAATTAGTTACCCCTGCATCTTTTTCCAAAGTTTGTTTGCTCTCTCTTTGGATATTTGCAGTATTTCAGCCTCGTTAACGGTAGTAATCTGTCGATTATGAACGATTAATTTTCCTTTAGAAATAACATCTCTTACATGACTGGAATTTAACCCGAATAGGAAATGGCTATAAAAATTATGCTGGTTGATTTCAGTGGGCGAATCATAATCCAGAACAACCAGGTTGTTGTCCCCATCGCCTATAAACCCATTTGCATTGATGTACCGATGAACATTTCTGAAACGTTCGTAAACAGAAGGGTAGGAGATAGAATCGAACCCTTGCCCCACAAAAAAGGCTGCTTTTGCGCTTTGCAGCATATCACTATGCATTCCATCAGTACCAAGCATTATGTTATTACCCAGATGCTCACTATTGAAATACCCAACATTATTATTCAAATTGCTCTCTGTGTTTTGAACCACCCAGCAGGGTGAGTTTCTTATAATATCTTTTTCATCCTCATCGAGATGTAAACAATGACCTAAAATTGTTTTGGGTGATTTAAGCGCACCAAATTCATTTAACCGGGTTACAACTCGTTTACCATATTTTTTCATGGTAAAATCTTGATCATAAGTGTCTTCGGCAACATGAATGTGTATTCCTGAATTGAACCTACTTATTAGATCAACCGCCTGTTCCAGCGTATTATCGTTAACTGTAAATGATGCATGTAATCCCACCAAACCCTGATGATTACTTAGGTAAGATTCAGTTTCCTCAAGCCCTTCTTTTGATACTTTAAACCCATCGCGATCGGAAATCTCGTAGCATAAAAGGTGCGAAACACCAACTTTGTCAAATGCCTTGGCAATTGTTCCCAATGACCCTTTTACAGCATTTGGAGAAGCATGATGATCAATTACAAAGGTTGAACCAGCTTTTGCACAAGCGATTGCAGTTACCAGAGCACTTGATTCGATCATTTCCAGATCAAGGCATTTATCAAGAGTCCACCATACGTATTGAAGAATCTCGTAAAAGTTAGTAGGATTCTTTATTGGAGCACCCATTCCACGTGCCAATGCTGAATAGGCATGATGGTGCCCAATGCCAAAGGATTTTGTAACCAGCTTCCCGGAGCAGTCCAATACCTCAAGATCAGGGTTTTTTGCTATGGATTCGGGGTTTTCGACAAACCTGATTGAATCGTTATTTTCCTCAACGAGAATATTCCCCCGGCTGAATTCCAGGGTTTTCCAGTCGATATAGGTAGCATGTTTTAACAGAATGGGCATACCTCTATATGTTAATTTAAACGCAAAGACGCAAAGTTAATACACCTAGTGTCGTCGTGTCTTAGTGTTTAAATATTATTTTCTTTTTATAGGAAGTTTTGTTCTTTTCACCCCGTCAAATGCATAAAATGCATTTGCAATTGCAGCAGCTGTTGGTACCAGCCCTATTTCCCCAATCCCTTTTGCACCGTATGGTCCAACTGGATCTCTCTCTTCAATGGCAATTATTTCCATTTCCGGCATCTCGTTGGCTCTAAGAATCCCTAAATCCTTGAATTTTAAACTAACCGGCCTGCCATCCTTCAAAGGCAAATCTTCTGTCAGGGCATAACCCATTCCCATGTGTAGTGCTCCTTCTATTTGCCCTTCAAAAAGCATCTGGTTCATTACTTTCCCAACATCGTGTGCTGCAATCAGCTTTACAATTTTGCCATCATCGTTAAGGATTGCTACCTGGGTTGCATATCCGTAAGCAAAATGGATCACCGGTTCTTTTGTATCTGTCCCGGGTTTGCAGGTCCAGTCGCATACAAACTTGCCTTTGTAAACCCTGCCTGAAAGTTGATTTAGCGATGCCTGATTCAGATCCTCTTTTATTCTTTTTGATGCATCAATTATAGCATTAGCCACTAATGCTGTAGCCCTGGAGGAAGTGGTCATTCCTGTTGGAAGTTCAGCATCAGTTTCAACCTTTACCTCGATAATTTCAGGATCGATCCCGGTTTCCTGATGCAAGGTCTGGATGGCCATTGTATGAACGCCTTGTCCCATTTCGGTCCAGCCATGATGAATGATCACCTTTTTTTCAGATACGATATGAATTTTAACCTCGCTGTCATCCACCATTCCGTTGCCAACTCCGGTATTTTTAATTCCACATGCAATTCCAGCGTATTTTGCGTTTCTGAACTGATCTTTCACTGCCAGCAAGGTTTTTTTCAACCCAACACCTCGTAATACCTGACCAGCAGCAGTTGTTTTACCGTCCTCAAGCGCGTTATCATAACGTATCTGCCAGCGATCGAAACCACCCATTTTACAAAGTTCATCGATACAACTTTCCACTGCAAATATGATCTGTGGCACTCCAAAACCACGCATTGCCCCGCTTGGAATATTATTGGTATATACAGTATCAGCCTTCACATCAACAGCAGGTACGGAATAACCCCCTGTGGCATGTCCAACCACTCGTTCCATCACTTTTGTTCCTACTGATGCATATGCACCAGTATCGCCAATTGCGTTGAGTTTTACGGCTGTAAATTTTCCGCTTTTGTCACACGCCAGGCTGATATCCATCCATACCGGATGACGTTTAGGGTGCATTATTATAGAATCTTCTCGTGTGAGATGAACTTTCACAGGTTGTTTTAGCAGATATGCAAAAAGCGAGGCATGACCCTGTACCGTCAAGTCCTCCTTCCCTCCAAAACCGCCTCCATTTTGAACCTGAACAACTTTAACCTTTTCTTCCGGTAGTCCCAACACTTTTGCAACAAGTTTTCTGTCAACATAGGCACCTTGTCCCTGGCTATAAAGGCGAATACCATCGCCTTCAGGCAAAGCAACCGCCGTTTCAGTTTCGAGGAAAGCATGCTCAATTCGTTGTGTCTGGTAGATTCCGCTGGAAACAAATGCAGCTTCGCCGAAAGCTTTTTCAACATCGCCAAAGCGAATGCTGCAGGTTTCGAGAACATTTGATCTGCCTTCATGAACTTGAACACTATTGGGTTTAATTGCCTCCAGAACTTCGGTTACTGCTTCTAATACTTCATATTCTACCCTAATAAGTTCGATTGCTTTACGGGCAATAGCCTCATTTCTGGCAACCACGCCTGCAATCACATCGCCGATGTAGCGAGTTATTTCACCCTCGCCAACCATCATGGGCCAATCCTGAATTGGGATAATCCCAATCATCCTATCGCCGGGAATATCTTTTGCAGTAAAAACCCGGATAACACCTTCAAACTTTTCGGCATCTTCAGTGTAAACCTTTAAAACCCTTGCCCTGGGGTGGTCGCTGAACTTTAATGCTCCGTAAAACATTCCGTCAAAGTGCATGTCATCAACAAAATCTCTTTCACCCAAAGCAGTTTCAACGGCCTGGTATTTAGGATAGGGCTGACCAATAAGCGCTGAATTTCCTGTTGATTTTGAATTTTCACCATTCAGCTCTTTGAAAGCAGAGTCAATGGCATCAACAATCTTAACATAACCAGTGCACCGGCAGATATTTGGTGTGATTGCCTTAACTATATCAATCCGGGAAGGGATTTTATTCACATTGTAAAGCCCTTTTGCCCGCATAATCATGCCCGGGGAGCAGAACCCGCACTGCACAGCCCCTTTTTGGGCAAAATTCTTAGCTATCGATTCTCTGAATTCCTTAGGCAAACCTTCTGCTGTAACAATTTCAGCCCCCTCTAATTCTTTCATCTTTGTTCGGCAGGCAAGTTTTGGTTTTCCTTCAATCTCAACTGTGCATGCCCCGCATACACCCTGGCCTGAGCACCCATCCTTGGCGGCTGTCAGCTTAAGTTCTAGCCTGAGATGATCCAGTAAAGTTTCTTCGATATCACCTGCGAACGTTCTTTTAATACCGTTGAGAAAGTAGGTAATCATGAAAATATTTTTTTCAGATTTTCAATTTTTGGCTCAGTTGATTCAGGCATTTTTACCATGTTACTTACAGATTTTAAATCCTTTAACCCGCTTCCGGTGAGCAGTACCACATTATTGGACTTCTCAGCAATTTTACCACTTTTCTGGTAAGAAATCAACCCGGCAAATGCGGTTGATGCTGCCGGTTCGGTGAAAATACCTGTGTTTTTTGCCAGAATAGACGATGCATGCAGTATTTCATCATCGGTTACTGTGAATATTTCGCCCTGGTACTTCTGAATGAATTGCTGCGCCATGTAAAAATTCCGGGGAATATCAACCGAAATGGAATCGGCAAGGGTGGTGCTCGGAACTATTCTAAAATCTTTTTGGCTTATATTTCTGACCAGATTATCGCTACCTTTTGACTGAACGGCCACAATGGTAGGCATTTTTTCGATCAGGTTAAGGAGGAGTAAATCCTCAAAACCCTTATAAACCCCTGAAATGATTACTCCATCACCAACCGGGACAAAAATTCTGTCAGGAACTTTGTATTTCAGCTGATCGAAGAGCTCAAACGAAACCGTTTTTTTCCCCTCGATCGTTAGCGGGTTGTAGGCAGTATTGCGGTTATACCAGCCAAACTCCTCCGTAGCCTTCACGCTTAAATCAAAGGCATCATCGTAAGTACCTTTAACCGGGACAATTTTTGCACCGTACATGATAATTTGGGTGAGCTTTGCGATAGGGGCTTTTTCAGGAACCATTATAATTGCCTGTTGGCGTTGCGATGCACAAATACCCGCCAGCGAAGAGCCCGCATTCCCGGTAGAGGCAGCCACTATCGTATTCAGCTTTCGCTCCCTGGCAAACGCTGATACTAAAGCAGATGCCCGATCCTTAAAGGAAAATGTCGGGTTCTGGGAATCATCTTTCAGGAATAAACCATAATTAAGTTCCCTTTCATCCAACTGATTGATTTTATACAAAGGTGTGTTGCCAATCTTTAGATAAGGTAAACTTTTGATACTCAGAATGGGTAATAAATCTATATAATTTTTTACCTTCAACCCGTTAAATCCTGTATTTGAAAACCGGATACTTTGGTAATCGTAAAAGATTTTTAAAACACCCTTTGGAGGTTCGGTGTTATTATTAGATGCTGAGCATGAAGAACACAGGTATATCACTTCATTGGTAGAATATTCTTTTCCGCAGTTTGTACACTTATATATAAACTTTGATGAATTCATTATAAAAGTGTTACTTAATCATTTAATTACAACCCTTTAAGTAAACCAGTTCTGTTGTTGAACTCGTTTATAAGCTCATCCCAGCGGTCAACCTGATGAAACAGCTTGTTCCAGATTTCCCTGTCGTACCAAAGCTGGTTCAGGTCTTCAACCTCTTTCCCCTGTTGTTCCACCCAGGTGTAGTATTTTAAGTTATGGATTGATTTCCTGTCGATATAGTTCAACTCCTTCATATTATCAGTTTTTGAACCGAGGATACATCTTTCAAAATCTTTTATTGCCTGAATATTATCGTATTCCCCTTTTTCTGCCCTCAGCTCATCAACCCTTGATTTATACATATCGGCTGAATCGGTAGCAATGGTAAAAAGAATATCATCGCTGGTCATTTCAAAGTATTTGGCTGTTTTTATTGCCGATATCATATTTCCGATACCCGAAATTCCGATCAGGTGTAAATTATCAATAAGCTCCTGATCGATGCCCAATGTTTTAAGGTAAATATGACCCTCTTTCTCGTTGAACAAACGGAGAATCCTCATGCAATCCTCGTCATCAATTGCTGTTACAATATCGGTGTTTTTAACGTTGTGAACCCAGGGAACGTGCTTATCGCCAATTCCTTCAATTCTATGACCACCAAACCCATTCATCAGCAAGGTTGGGCATTGTAAGGCTTCAGAAGCAACCACTTTAATTTGTGGATCAATAGTACGGAGGTAATCGCCAGCTGCAATGGTCCCGGCCGAACCGGTAGCAGAAATGTAAGCCGCCAGTTTACTATTGTTTTTTTTGATTTGGTTATAAACTTCCTCTATTGCACTGCCGGTGGTGTTGTAATGCCATGCTGAGTTTCCAAATTCATCAAACTGGTTAAAAATAATGCAATCGGGGCGGGTTCTCCTAATCTCCCAGCACTTATCGTAAATTTCCTTCACGTTCGATTCGCACCCCGGTGTGGCAATAACCTCTGAACCAATTACATCGCGGAGCCAGGTAAAACGCTCTTTGCTCATTTCCTCGGGTAGTATCGCAACTGATTCAGTTCCCATCAGCTTGGAATCGAAAGCCCCGCCACGACAGTAATTCCCTGTTGAAGGCCAAACCGCTTTGTGATAGGTTGGGTCGAAGCCGCCAGTAGTTATCCGTGGTGCCAGGCAACCATAGGCAGCACCTACCTTATGGGCACCAGTTGGAAACCATTTACCTATCAGGACAATGATACGTGCATCAACGCCCGTAAGGGATTTGGGGAGTTCAATATAATTCACTTTCCCGAATAAGCCGCCTTTCTCTTTGGGTTCATTTTTCCAGGTAATCCTGAATAGATTTAGCGGGTTGATATCCCATAGGCCAATTTTATTAAGCTGATCTTTTATCTTTTGGGGAATGGTTTCAGGATTTCTTTGCTGTTTGAATGTTGGGAGAATTATGCCCTTCTCCTTAAAGCGTTTAACGGCGTTATCCAGGGCTTTCTCATTGGTAACCCTGTCAATAAGTTGTATCATGATTAAAAAGTTAATGTAAAATTCATGCGCAATTTACATAAAATATAGATATATTCTTAGTTTATGAAAAATTATAGAATAAATCACCAGATATTTTGTTAATTGTAGGAGTATATTATATTTGCACATATCAACTCTAGCATTTACAGAAAATTGAACTACCATGAAACCACTAGATGAAATTGACAGGAAACTTCTTAACATCCTTCAGCTTAATAGCAGAATTACAATCCGTGAACTTTCTGATAAGCTGCACCTTTCAACCACCCCAATCCATGAACGGATAAAAAAACTTGAAAAAAGCGGGTATATCAAGCAGTATTTAACCTTATTGGATCCTAAGCTGATTGGTAAAAAGCTGATTGTTTATATTTCGGCTTCGGTTAACAACCATAATAAGGAGGCAATTGACGAGTTTGAGAGGGAGATGGAAAAATTGGATGAGGTGATGGAGTGCTACTACATCTCGGGCAGCTCAGACTTCCTGCTGAAAATACATTGCAACGATATGGATGACTTCCATAATTTCATCACCTATAAGTTCTCAATAATCAAGAATATTACGCAGTTTTACAGCTCTTTTGTTATGGCAGAATCAAAGATGAAGAGGCATTTTCGGTTGTAAATATCAACTATTTATTTGTTTACAATATCAATAATTTGCCTTTGCTATCACGCTTCGAAATGCTTAATAATAATAAGGGTAATATTAGTTATATCGCAATATCCTCAAAGGAATCACTATTTTTATCAGTTAATTGGCGATGAAATTATATTTGCACATGATGAAAAGAGTTTATTTAAGCTATACCACTATGGCCTTCTTGTTATTTGTTTACATACAGGCAGTTAGTCAGAATAATATGATTATTAACAACCCCGAAAGTGTACTCCAATTTGTAAACCCGTTCATTGGAACAAAAGATATGGGCCATTGCTTTCCGGGCGCTACTGTACCTTTCGGTATGGTTCAGCCAAGCCCCGATACGGATACAGCCCAATATTCCTATGGCCAGGGGTATAACAGTGAAGTTTACAGGTATTGTTCAGGGTACCAATACGACGACCCAACCATTGTTGGATTTTCTCATACACATTTTAACGGAACAGGCCATTCCGATCTTGGCGATATCCTGTTGATGCCCATTTCGGGTGATATCAAGCTAAATCCAGGCAACGTTTCCAAACCAAAATCCGGCTACCGAAGCCGGTATTCTAAAGGAACTGAAACTGCTTCTCCTGGATACTATTCGGTTTTTCTGGAGGATCCCAAAATAAAGGTTGAGTTGACAACATCCACCCGGGTTGGTTTTCACAGGTATATATACTCGAATGAAAAAGAGGCCAGTGTTATCCTGGATTTGGTTCATGGCATTTATGGTTATGATGGTAAAGTGGTATGGGCATCATTGCGGGTGGAGAATGATTCTACAGTAACAGGTTACAGGCAAACCAATGGTTGGGCACGAAACAGGTTCGTTTATTTTGCCATCAGGTTTTCAAAGCCATTCACAACATATGGGTTGAGAAATGACGAGAAGGAGATTTACCGTGGTTTCTGGCGTCGCTGGCAGATGGATAGCAATTTCCCTGAACGTTCCGGGCATAAGGTCAAAGCCTATTTTTCGTTTGGAACGATTGATACCCTTGAAGTCAAAGTGGCTATCTCCGGAGTAAGCACCGAGGGGGCAATCAAAAACCTTAAAGGGGAAGGGGCAATCAATTTTGAAATGGCATTGCAAAACGCCCGTAAACAATGGGAATCAGAACTTGGTAAAATCAGAATAAGGGGATCTGTGGATGAAAAAACAAATTTTTATACCGCAATGTACCATTGCATGATTAACCCATCTGTATTTATGGATGTGGATGGACAATACAGGGGTTTAGATGGCAATAACCATTTAGCCAAGGGCTTTACAAATTTTACCGTTTTCTCGTTATGGGATACTTTCAGGGCTTTGCACCCTTTAGTAACTATCCTTTCTCCATCTAGAGCCGGTGATATGGTAAATTCGATGCTGGAACACTATAAACAAAGCGTTCATGGAATCCTTCCGGTATGGTCGCATTGGGGAAACGATAACTGGTGTATGATTGGCTACCATGCTGTACCTGTTATAGCGGATGCTTATATGAAAGGTATAAAGGGATTCGATTCAGATCTTGCTCTACAGGCAATGGTAAGTAGTGCCGATTATCTAAAATATGATGGCATTGATGATTATGTAAAGTACGGATATGTACCGAAGGAGAGGAGTTCGAGCTCCGCATCAGTTACACTTGAATATGCTTACGATGATTGGACTATATATCAGATGGCTGATAATATGGGGAAAAAAGAAATTGCAGATAGGTTTAAACAAAGGGCAAAATCCTATACAAATATATTTGATTCACAAACAGGTTTTATAAGAGCAAAGGATAGGAACGGAAAATTTATCACACCTTTTGATCCTCTACAAACTCATGATATGGGTTATATCGAAGGGAATGCATGGAATTATAGCCTGTTTGTTCCGCACGATATTGATAATTTGATTGAACTTTCAGGGGGAAAATCAAAATTTATCAAACATCTGGATTCATTGTTCACTATGACCTTGCCCGCCAAATACTATGAAAATACTGAGGATATTGATCAAGTTGGCATTATCGGGAACTATGTTCATGGCAATGAACCCAGCCACCATGTTCCTTACATGTTTGCCTATGCCGGTAAACCCTGGAAAACGCAGGCAATTGTTCGTGATGTCATGAACAAAATGTATAAAAACAAACCCGATGGTTTATGCGGAAACGACGATTGTGGGCAGATGTCGGCCTGGTACCTGTTCAGTGCAATGGGGTTTTACCCGGTTTGCCCCGGTAGTAACCAGTATATAATTGGTGCACCTTATCTTCCATATTTAAGAATTCTGCTTGAAAATGGGAAACAGCTAACGATTATAGCCAATGGTGTAAATGATAATTTTAAGTATGTTCAAGCTCTTACTTTAAATGGTAAACCTTATAATAAGCTGTTTATAAACCATAGCGAACTGATTGAAGGAGGAGTTTTGGAGTTCAAAATGGGCAAAAAACCAAATTTAAAGTGGGGTATCGTGGAGGCAAAACCCTATTCTTTAAGTAAAGAGAACTAGGTTATTCAAACTCGTTTCCACATTCAAAACAATGGTATCGTTCCCTTGCCTTGAAAGGATAAACCATCAGCAAGAAAGAGGTAATAATCATGAATGGGGAAAACCGATTCTTTATACTTTGACCATAGGCAACGTTGGTTGATCCGCATGCAGGGCATTTAAGAATACTATCTTTTTCCTCATCTGCTTTAATTTCATGATTTTCGGAGAGCAATTTTTCAACAAGGTCAATATCTTTTTCAAAAACCTGAAGCTTAATCCCACCAATTGCAGGATTGTATAATGGGTTCAACCCTATAATATTTTCGTCAGTGAGAAAACATGAAATTTCATTTGCCTCAAGTAAGCCTTTGATAATATTGGCCTCGATAGGGTTATCAAAACGCCGGATAACAACAATTTTATCTTCCATGTTTAACCTTCTTCAAGTTTAAACCTTAACCGTACAATGCCCTCAGTATAATCATAAGAGGTTATTTTGAAAATTCCAATTTCCGAGGTATTGCTGACATGGGGCCCTATGCAAGCACAGGTGTCGTAATCGCCAATTTTTACTACCCTGATTTTTTCAGGGGCATCGGCAGGCAGTTTCGACAGATCAAGAAAACATGATGCTTCAGATTTACTGATATGATCTTCTGAAACAGGTAGATTTTGACTTATTATCTGGTTTACTTTTTTCTCAATTTCCTGAATTTCGGTTTCGGTCAGTATTCTGTCAATCCTGTAATCGCACTTGGATTTTTTCTTCTCGATGTGGCTGTTAAACGATCTACCGCAACTGTATAACCTCACCATGGTTTGGTTCAGGATATGCTCAGCGGAATGCATCCTCGGGTCGTAGTTTTTTTCGCTCATTAAAAATAGTTATATGTGATAAAGGTAAACATTAATCCTTTACACATCTAACGGAACAACCATAAGGTTTGTATAAATGGGCAGTATCGGCTGATGCAGCTTTGTATTTTAGAGTTAGATAACCTCCCTGAACCGAGTTTTTTTCATCGCTTTCCCACCAAAAACCATAAAGATTTATATTTTGATAGTTGCCATTTAGGTCTCTGAATCCACCAGGCAAACCAGTGTATCCACTTTCATTTGTTGCACCAGTATTTGGGCTATCCCATCGGGGTTCAGCATGAGGATCAGTATCAATAATTTTCATTTTTCCACCAGCAACCGCTGCTCCACCTAAGTAATCGAGAAGGTCTTTATAATCTTTTGCACTTGCAACATGCCATCCTGTGGGACAAAGCCCTCTGGGGTCATCAACTGTGAACCAGTTGTATAAATTACCATAGATAATTGAGTTGCCTGCTAAATTATTGTAATAGCAGTAAGCTCCTGCCTTTTGTACTTTCCATTGATTATTATCGGGAATATTTGGGATAGGGTCACCATTGCTATAATGCGTAACTCTTAGATTTTCAATAAACCAGGTCTTATTGTTAATCAAAGCGGTTCGGTAAACATTGCCATCAATATCTGTAACTTGCTCATACGATTTTGTAGTGAAAGATACAGAATTACTATAGCCCGTTCCCATATCATTGGTAGCAAATGCTCTTAAGTAGTAAGTAGTGTTGGGTTGTAGGTTTTTAATTTCACATATAAAATTGATGCTGTTAAGGCCGGCTAATTCAATAAAATCAGAAATAGTTGGATTGATATGGGTGCTCCAACAAACCCCCAGTTGGGTAATCGGCATTCCTCCATCCGAAATTAAGCTGCTATGGATATTTGCGTAAAAATAGGATGTGTAAATATCCCCTGATACTACTATTATAGGCAATCTCCCTTTTGTAGTAAAAGAAATTTCATTCCCATAGTTGATCCCAATTTGATTTACAGCATATGCCTTAACATAGTATTTTTTGTTAGGTTTAAGGTTTACTATTTGGCTGATGAATTTTTTATTTCCGGTTTGGTCTTCAGTTTTATTAATATTTTTGATAATTGTAGGATTGCTAATTGTATCCCAGCATACGCCATTTTTTAAGATTTTACTTCCGCCATCAGAAATTATAATTCCCCCGCCAATGGCAGATGAATCTGTTATTTCAGTAATGTCAAGGGTTTCAATATTCGGGATTTCGATATAATCCGGTTCCCCGCAGCTTGAGAAAATAAAAGTTAGAAAAATCAAATATTTTACTTTGTTAGACATTATATGTTAAGTATATATTATCTGAATTAATCCGATACCACTTCCACTCATTACGACCAAATATATTGGTCCGCAATAAATTATATACCGAGAAATTGGCGTGATTTTTAAAATATAGAAATTTTACGATAATTTCAGGAGAAATTACTATTTTAATCTTGTAGTTTTCAGTACACCCTTGATCTGATTTATTCGGTACAATAACATTTCCAGGTGTTTGGTGTCTGGTACAAAAACCTGAATTTTCCCCTCAAAAATTCCATTGGAAGATGAGAATGAAATATTTCTCATATTTACTTTAACATCGTTACTTATTACCTCAGTAATCCGGTTAACTATTCCCAGCTCATCCATCCCTGTAATCCGAATCGTAGCCTGGAATGATCCGGAATGCAATGTCTCTTTCCATCTGGCTTTAACAATTCTATACCCCCACCTCGTTCTTAGCTGGTTGGCATTGGGACACCTGGACCGATGAATCTTAATGCCTTCATTAATGGTTACAAACCCAAAAATATCATCCCCAAAAATAGGGTTACAGCATTTTGCCAGCTTATAATACAGGTTAACCAGTTTTTCGTCTATAAGGAGGTAATCATCGCTGGAATATGTTGCCTTTGTTTCAGGCTTTTTAATAGTATCAGCGGGTTTTATTTCAGCTGGTTCTTCGGCTTTATCGCTTTTTGTGATGATAGATTTCAGGTTGGATATATCAATTTTTTCATTGGCAATCTGCGAGTAGAGAGTCAACGGGCTCTTAATTTTGAGGTGTTTAAGCAGAAATTTAATTGTATCATCAAAGTTGTCAACTTTCCAGTTCTTCAGCCTTCTGGTGAGAATCTCTTTCCCTTCCGCTATCTCTTTATTTTTTTCATCCCTGATAGTTTGCTTTATTCGGCTCCTGGCTTTTGAGGTTATTACAAAATTTAGCCAATCCTCCTTCGGTTTCTGGTTCTTTGAGGTGATTATCTCAACCATATCGCCGTTTTTTATCACATGCTTTATTGATACAATCCTGTTGTTAACCTTTGCACCAGTACACTTGCACCCGATATTGGTATGAATGTCGAATGCAAAATCTAATACGGTAGAGTTAACTGGCAGTTTCCTGATGTCCCCTTTGGGTGTAAAAACAAAGATTTCCTTGCTATATAAATTCGTGTTCAGCTGTTCGGTAAGCATGTCAGGCTTTAATTCAGGAGATTCCAGTATTTCACGTATTTTTGTAAACCACCCATCAAAGCCTTTTTCCTGTTGAACGCCTTTATATTTCCAGTGAGCAGCCAAGCCCCTTTCTGCAATTTCGTCCATTCTTACAGTCCTAATTTGAACTTCAACATACTTTCCTTCAGGGCCTAAAACGGTGGTGTGAAGTGATTCATACCCATTGCTTTTGGGAACCGATATCCAATCGCGCATACGTTCTGGGTTAGGCGTGTATTTATCGGTAATAATTGAATAAACCTGCCAGCAGTCTGATTTTTCACTTTCAGGTGGACTATTCAGTACGATTCTGATTGCAAAAACATCGTAAACTTCCTCAAATTCAACTTTTTGCTTTTGCATCTTTTTCCAGATCGAGTAAACCGATTTCGGCCTGCCTTTTATCTCAAAGTCAAACCCTTTATTGGATAATTCTTCCCTGAACGGAGCAATGAAATCGTGAATAAATTTGTTCCTTTTGGTTGCCGTGTTTTTAAGCTTTCTGACAATCAGGTTATAATCGTTGGCATAGGTGAACTTCATCGCCAGGTCTTCCATTTCCGATTTCAGCTTGTAAAGTCCAAGTTTATGGGCAAGCGGGGCATAGAGGTAAAAAGCTTCAAGGGAATTTTTATACTGGATATCCTTTGTCGATGATTCCAGCGAACGCATTGTTTCCAGTCTTTCAGCAAGTTTAATAAGAATCACCCTAGCATCCGACGAAATTGAAAGCATTAGTTTGCCAAAGTTTTCGGCCTGTGATTTGGGATCCTTTAAATCAATACTTGATATATTTGTCAAACCTTCAACGATTGTTGCCACTATAATCCCGAATTCGGCTTCAATGTCTTTTGATGTAAGCTGTTTTCTCTCAATTGTTTCATGTAACAATGCAGCAATCAATGATGTTGTACCAAGTCCAATCTCTTCCACGCAAACCCTTGCCACATCAATCAGATGAAAAACATAAGGATTCCCAGAATCATGAAGGAGGTCGCCATACAGTTTAATGATCAAATTGAAAGCTTTTCTGATTGCCCGGTGATCATCAGGCGAAATAACATTTGCTGAGGTTCTGAGTAAACCTCGGTATCTATTTACTATCCTGGTTTTATCAATTGGTTTTAACACCATCGTATGATTTTGGTAAAGGTAAGAATAATAGGAATTAACCTCAAAAAGTAAAATCGCATTAATCAACCTTGTTTTGATGCGATTTTGGCCAGAAAGGTTTTATGCTATTCGCAATTATTCTTTTTTATAACTTTATCAAAATTTTTGTTGAATGTTAAACGAACAAATTCTGAATAGGATAGAGTACCTCAGATCAGAGCTGAACCGCCACAATTATCTTTACTATGTCCTTGCCAAACCTGAAATTAGCGATTTTGAATTCGATAAACTTTTAAAAGAACTTAACGAATTAGAATCGCAATACCCTGAATTCGATGATCCTAATTCACCAACAAAAAGGGTTGGCAGCGATTTAACCGGAGAGTTCAACCAGGTTGAGCATAAGTACCCAATGTTATCCTTAGCAAATACTTATTCTGAGGCCGAATTAATGGATTTTGATTCCAGGGTAAATAAAAGTTTAGGCAATGCTCCCGAATATGTTTGCGAGCTCAAATATGATGGTACAGCTATCGGGTTAACTTTTAGGAAGGGTAAATTGGTTCAGGCAGTTACCCGCGGTGATGGGGTAGTTGGCGATGATGTTACAGTAAATGTCAGAACAATTAAAACAATCCCGTTGGTTCTTAATGGGTCTGATTTCCCTGAAGAATTTGAAATCAGGGGGGAAATATTCATGCCCAGGAAGGTTTTTGATGAGATTAATATGCATCGCGAAGAAGAGGGCGATACCCCGTTTGCAAACCCACGCAATGCAGCGGCAGGAACATTGAAAATGCTCGACTCATCAGTAGTTGCACAACGAAAACTCGATTGTTATCTTTATTTTATTCTTGGCGAGAACCTGCCATTCAATAACCATTACGATAACCTTAAAAAAGCGAGAGAATGGGGTTTTAAGATATCCGAAAACACAAAATTGTGCAAGAACCTGGATGAAGTACTAAATTTTATCGGCTATTGGGAAAATCAGCGCAAAAAACTACCATACGATACTGACGGAGTAGTGGTTAAAGTTAATAGCTATCAGCAGCAGAAAGTGCTTGGTTTTACCGCCAAAATCCCCCGTTGGGCAATTGCCTATAAGTACAAAGCAGAACAGGTTACAACTCAATTACTTTCTGTTGATTTTCAGGTAGGCAGAACCGGTGCTGTTACCCCGGTTGCAAATTTGCAACCAGTTAAACTGGCAGGCTCTACTGTAAAAAGAGCCTCACTACATAATGCTGATCAGATTGAATTGCTGGATGTACGAATTGGCGACATGGTTCAGGTGGAAAAAGGTGGTGAGATAATTCCTAAAATTGTTGGGGTGGATCAATCCCAAAGAACACTTTTTAGCAAACCATTTGAATTTATTGCCAATTGTCCGGAGTGCGGTTCAAAACTGGTTAAACCGGAAGGAGAAGCCAGGCATTTCTGTCCAAACCAGGATGGTTGCCCTCCTCAAATAAAGGGGAAAATTATCCATTTTATCAGTCGTAAAGCTTTAAACATTGATGGACTTGGTGAAGAAACCGTTGAACTTCTATTCACTAGTGGTCTTGTAAAAAATATTGCAGATCTGTATAGTCTTAAAAAGTCGCAGCTGATTAACCTGGAAAGATTTGCAGAGAAATCAGCTGATAATGCTATTAAAAGCATTGAGGAGTCAAAAAAAGTACCATTCCCCAGGGTTCTTTATGGCATTGGAATCCGCTTTGTGGGAGAAACAACAGCCAGAAAACTGGCTATGCATTTTGGGTCAATTGATAATATTATAAATGCTCGTTTAGATCAACTCTTAGAGGTGGAGGAGGTTGGTGAACGAATTGCCCAAAGCATTGTTGATTTTTTTACAAACCCTCTACACATTACAATAATTAATAGGTTAAAGGAGGCAGGTTTACAGTTTCAGCTTGACAAAAGCATAACTGCAAAAATTTCCAACAGGCTGGATGGTTTTACAATAGTGATTTCTGGCACCTTTTCAAGGATTTCGAGGGATGATCTCAAAGAGCTGATTCAAAAGCATGGAGGGAAAAATGTAAGTGGCATTTCAGCATCAACCTCAATGCTGGTTGCAGGGGATAAGATTGGTCCGGCAAAACTTGAAAAGGCCCAAAAACTCGGAATCAGGATTGTTTCTGAGGATGATTTTTTTGATTTGATAAATGCCTCATAACCAGAAAAATCTTTAAATCAATAGTTAAACCCCGGTTAAGTATTCAGTGTATTAAAATCGAATAAATAATAATTTTATTGAAGTTGGATATCATCCTACTATTTAACTTTAAAAAAGTAAAACTTGAATTGAAAATACAGATTTTGATCTAACCGGATTATTTAATAAAATTGTATTGTGAAAATACTAAATAATATTAAACGAAAATCGGGCCTTAAAGCCTTAGCCAAGAGCTTACGACAGGTTAAGAGAACCAAATTTGTTCATAACCTGGTAACGGCCCGCAAGATTGGAATAGTCACATTCTTGAAGAACAGTAAAGATTTTGACGAGGTACTAAATTTCCAGCACTTTCTTATCAACCAGCACATGGATGTCTCCATTCTTGGGTACTACCCGGAAAAAGAGATACCACAACAACTTTTACTACGTAAGGATACAAACATATTCTGCAAAAAAGATGTCAACTGGTTCGGGAAACCAAAAAATGATTTTATAGATGATTTCTGCAAGCACGAATACGATATCCTGATTGATTTATCAATGGAAGAGGTATTCCCCCTTAGGTGGGTTTCCACTTTATCCAGATCAAAGTTTAAGGTCGGTAATTTAAGCTATAGTGGTAATCCCTATGATCTTATCATTGATATAGAAAAACCCAGAGGAATATTATACCTCATTGATCAGGTAAAGCACTATTTACTTTTGCTGAACAACCGATTTGCCCAGATTGAAACAGAAAAAACCACCACCATTTAATTTAAATGCAATTAAAATGATAGATAGATTCCGGGGATTGGGAGTAGCTATGGTTACTCCTTTCGATCACGAAAAAGAAATAGACTATGAGGCTACAGAACGATTGGTAGAGCACCTGATTGAAGGCGCAACCGATTATCTGGTTGTACTTGGAACAACCGGTGAATCAGTTACTTTAAGCGAGAAAGAGAAAAAATCTTTCACCAAATATGTGATTAAAAAAAATGATGGTCGTTTGCCTGTCGTGCTTGGTATAGGAAGCAATTCCACTGAACATGTTCTTGAGATAATTGATGATACCGATTTCGATGGGATTGATGCAATTCTATCAGTTACCCCATACTATAATAAACCTTCCCAAAAAGGTTTAGAGCTGCACTTCAGATCTGTTGCTTCCAAAAGCCCTGTTCCTGTGATAATTTATAACGTTCCCGGACGCACAGGAGTAAATATGACAGCCGAAACCACGCTTAAACTGGCACATGAAGTACCCAACATTATTGCTGTTAAAGAGGCATCAGGAAACTTAAACCAGATGTCATACATCCTAAGGGACAGACCAGAGTCATTCATGGTAATTTCCGGCGATGATGGGTTAACCTTACCACAACTCTCAATGGGTGCCGATGGGGTGATATCTGTGGTTGGGAATGCATTCCCAAAACAATTTTCCCAAATGGTAAAATTAGGGCTTACCGGTGATTTTGTTGAGGCACGGAAAATTCACCTAAGAATGCTTGACATCATTGACGCCCTTTTTGCGGAGGGAAGCCCTTCCGGAATTAAAGCAGCGCTGAGCATCCAGGGTATTGTTGAAAATAGCCTTCGATTACCACTGGTTCCAATAAGCGAATCAGCATTTTATAAGTTGACATTGCTGATTGAGAACTTTCAGTAACCTTATTTGTTTACATAGAAAAGGCTCATAGCAAGAGCCTTTTTTTATCGCTTGTTTTTATGTGTTTTATTTCTTAACTTTAGTAAAAATCAGTAAACCATGATCGATTTGTCCACCACCTATATGGGGTTAAATCTAAAGAACCCCATAATTATTGCCAGCTCTGGTTTAACAAATTCAACCAAAGATATCATCGAGCTGGAAGAAAAAGGAGCCGCGGCAGTTGTAACTAAATCCCTTTTCGAAGAGGAAATTATTGCCGAAACCCGCGATAACTTCAATAAAATGACTGCCAACGGGTTTATCTTTCCTGAAACCACTGAATACTTCGATTTTGAAGCCATAGAGGATACCGTTTCCAACTACCTGAAATTTCTTTCAGATACCAAAAAAAGTATTAAAATCCCTCTTATTGCTAGCATTAATTGCATAAATGCCGAGGGATGGACTGATTTTACCAAAAGGATTGAGGATACCGGGGTAGATGCCATTGAACTCAACATATTTTCTCTCCCCTTTGATCTGGCTGCAACACCCGCTGATTACGATAAGAAATACCTTGATATTGTAAATAAAGTATCTGGAATTACAAAATTACCAATAGCCTTGAAAATCAGTTTTTATCACTCAAACCTTGGCGCATTTATTCAAAAATTAAGTAAATCCGGAGCCAATGCGATTGTTTTATTTAACAGGTATTATAACCCCGATTTTGACGTTCATAACCTGCAGTTTACCCCATCAAATGTATTGAGTTCACCCTCTGATAGCTCAATGCCCTTAAGGTGGATTGCGATAATGTCGGGAAGAACATCATGCGATCTGGCTGCTTCAACTGGAGTCCACGATGGGACTGCTCTAATTAAACAAATACTGGTTGGTGCACAGGCAGTTCAAATATGTTCAACTTTATATAAAAACGGGAAAGATCAGATTGGCCTGATGATTAACCAGCTGGAGCAATGGATGAAGGACAACGGCCATAAATCGCTCAACGAATTCAGAGGTAAAATGAGCTATTCAAAAACTTACAACCCTGCAGTTTTTGAAAGAGTTCAGTTCATGAAATACTTCAGAGAGTTTCAGCAGTAGGTTACAAAAGTAATTGCGAATATAAAGGCTTGTTGATATCGTAAATTAAGTGTTAATATATTTAGCTGGAAAGGTAAATCAAAATTTAGTTTTTATACCTATGTTTGTAGCTGGAGGATGAATAAAATGCGCGAGGATCACGATTTTTTTGATGAGGAAGTTGAGCTGACCGAAGTAGTAAAGAGGTATGAAAGGTTTCTGCAACAGGGGAGAAGTTTCTTTTTTGATGTGTCCGATTTTGAAAGCATAATTGATTTTTATATTGATAATAATCAGTTGGTTAATGCTGCCGGTGCCGTTGAGATGGCCATCAAGATGCACCCCTACTCATCTGAAATCCAGCTTAAAAAAGCTGAACTATTCATTGTAGAAAAGAAATTTGATAACGCCCTTAACCTCCTCAATTTTCTTGAAACAATTCATACCGATAAGTCTGAAGTTAACTACCTGAAGGGCGAAGCCAGTTTCTATAAAGGCGATTTTCATAATGCCAGCAGATATTTCGATTTTGCTGTAAAATTATGCTCCGAAGAGAAAGCCGAGCTGCTTTACAGAATTTCAGGAGTGTTTTTTTCGGCAGATGAACTTAATGCCACAATTCGGTATTTAGTTGAAGCGTATAAGCTGGAACCCACTTTTTTTGCAGTCTTATTTGATTTGGGTTACTGCTACGACAGGGTAAATGATTTTGAAAAAAGTATATACTATTACAACAAGCTGCTCGATCTATACCCTTTTACGGCAAATGTTTGGTATAATCTGGGCATTGTTCTAACCAAACAGGGTAAATTTGATGAGGCAATTGAAGCCTACGATTTTTGCATAGCAGTTGACCCGCAGTACACCTCTGCATTACACAATAAAGGCAACACACTGGCATCCATTGAACGCTATAACGAAGCAGCATCAGTATTCACAGAAATTCTCGAATTTGAGCCCGAAAATCCACGTGTTTACTGCTCTCTGGGTGAATGTTATGAAAAACTTGAAGATTTTGAGCAGGCATTGGATAATTACAACAGGGCAATACTGCACGATCCCACTTTTGCAGAGGCATACTATGGGATTGGTGTTATAATGAATGAAAAAAATCAACCTCATCTGGCCCTTGATTTTATCAAAAAGTCCATTGCCCTTGAGCCTGAACACTACGACTTCTGGCTGGGTTTGGGTAAAGTACATTATGATCTTAAGAATATCGATGATTCCTTGGCTGCATACCGGGAAGCCACAACCCTTAACCCTGATGAAGCAGATGCATATCTGGCCCTGGCGGAGATTTACCTCTATCAGGAAAAATTTCACGATGTTGAAAATATGTTTGATGAGGTTGGCCAAAAGTTTGATGCCAATGCCTCAATGAAAGTGCTTAATGCTGCAGCCTTGTATCTTTCACATCGCAGAAAGGAAGCACTTGAGATTCTTAAGGCGGCAAAAAGGCTTGATCCTTCATCCATTGATGATTTCTTTAACATTGTATCGGTTATCAACGATGATGATTTTCTAAACCAGACCA
Source organism: uncultured Rikenellaceae bacterium (assembly GCA_964552655.1). Lineage (GTDB taxonomy): Bacteria > Bacteroidota > Bacteroidia > Bacteroidales > Tenuifilaceae > CAZKHG01. Next base: position 9,930 of record CAZKHG010000026.1, on the reverse strand, counting down.
AGCTTCTGTAATTGAATCTTTTTCAAACGGGGTCTATAAATCCCCGATAAAACACATCATATTAATACATAAACTTTTGAACCTAAATCCCATGAATTTTAAATTACCCCACATCCCTGAAAGACCTGCAAAACCCAGAGAAACCGGGTTAACTATGGTTATGGATAAAGGCTTAAGCCTTTCAGAGGCCGAGGCCATGATGGAATCAAGTGCAGAATATATCGATTTTGTAAAGCTTGGATTTGGAACAGCGCTGATCACTAATAACCTTAAGGAAAAAATAAAATTGTACCAACAGGCAGGAACCAGACCCTATTTTGGAGGTACTCTTTTCGAGATATTTGTAGTAAGAGGAATGTTTGATGATTACTGCAGATTTGTTGAAACCTACGGGCTCGATTTAGCTGAGGTTTCAGATGGATCAATGGAGATGGATAATGATGTGAAATGTGACTACATATCAAAATTATCAAAATATGTAACGGTAATATCCGAAGTTGGTTCCAAGCAGGCTGATGTTCATATTCCCGATGATGTTTGGATTAAAATGATGCAGAAGGAGATGCATGCCGGATCGTGGAAAGTTATTTGCGAGGCCAGGGAAAGTGGAAATACCGGGATATACAATCCTGATCATTCTGCTAACCTAACGCTTATTGATGATATTTGCCATGGAGTTAAAATTGAAAATGTAATTTGGGAAGCCCCAATAAAAAGTCAGCAGGCCTGGTTCATCAATCTTCTTGGAGCAAATGTTAACTTGGGCAATATTGCTACCAACGAGGTAATTTCGCTTGAAACCCTGCGCAGGGGTTTACGTGGCGATACTTTTTTTCAGTTTCTGCCAGCCGAATTAAAGGAGAAGCGTTAATATATTTTTTAAACTTTTTCTATCGATTGGAGTTTAGTAATTTGCTGAACTCCTTTTTTTTATTAATAGAAGCTAATAATATGAATTATTATCAGATTCTCGGGGTAATACCCAATGCGAGCATTCAAGAGATTAAAGTAGCTTACCGAAGTAAAATTAACCGCTATGCGGTTCAGATGAACGCATCAAATAAGGATTTCGAATTTGAACGGGCAAGGTTATCTAAAATTATTGAGGTTTTATCTGATCCTATAAAACGTAAAGCCTACGATTTATCTATTTCTAATACGAATATTGATGAGAATAACGCATAGAATTTTTGCAATTTTATTTTTTTCAATTGCCTCTTACCTTGCATTTCCGCAGGAAATTCGGTGTATTACTGAGAATACAACATTCAAATCAGGCGAGAAAGTAACTTATAAAGCAGTTTATAACTGGGGGTTTATCTGGTTAAATGCCGGCGATGTTGAATTCATCGTAAAGGATACTATTTATCAGGGAAAACCTGCTTACCATATCAAAGCAACAGGATGGAGCCTTAAGGAATACGATTGGTTTTACAAGGTTCGAGATCGATTTGAAACGATAATTGATTTCGAATCGTTCAAACCTCTTTGGTTTGAGCGCGATACCTACGAAGGTGGATTTAAAACATATAACCGTTATATTTATGATTATTCTGCTGGCTTTGTGGAAATTATCAGTTACACATCAAAGAGATCATTCGAAAAACTCAATTTACCCATCAAACCATGCACTTTTGATGTACTTAGCGCAATCTATTATTGTCGGAATATTGATTTTAACACCCTGATAATTGGAGAGAAAGTGCCACTGCCAATGATTGTTGACAATGAAATTTTTAACCTTTTTGTGAGATATTTAGGTAAAGAGAACCTTACCCTGCACGATGGTCGTAAATTCCAAACCATAAAGTTCTCGGCTATGCTTGTGGAAGGCACAATATTCAAGGGTGGGGAAGATTTAATGGTTTGGGTAACCGACGATGCTAACAAAATCCCTGTGCTAATTGAGGCTAAAATACTTATAGGGTCTGTTAAGGCAGAATTAGCACAAACAATTGGGTTAAAGAACAAGTAGAATTTTTCTGATTTTAATTTATAGAACTTTACACCAATCAGCAATTCTGATATTACTCCTCAGAATGAATTAGTTATTGAATACTTCCAATAGTGCTGAAATAACTGGTATTAACCTAAAATATTTTTCAAATACTTCCATGCTTTTAACTTCTGATTATCAATAGTAAAACATTATTGATCAACTAAAATTATTGGTTGGTGTTTTTTTAATAACAGAACTTTCTTTTCTATTTAATAAGATTTAACTTGTGGGTTGCTTAACGAGTTTTAAGCACTTTCTTTATTGGATTAAATTATATAATCTAAAATATCAGTTATGAAAAAGATTTCATTTCTTCTTCTTTGCCTGATTACCTCCAAGTTAATTTTCTCGCAAATTCCTGTAAAATTCAACTATCAGGCTGTTATCCGTGATGCTACAGGAGTTGCATTAATTAATCAGGATATTGCATTCAGGCTAACAATCACTAACAGTGATGGAACAAATGACTATTATATTGAAACTCAAACCTCACATTCATCGGCTCAGGGAGTAGTAAATTTAGCAGTTGGTGAAGGAACTCCTGTTTTTGGAACAATTTCAGGTGTTAACTGGTCTTTGGGTAATATCAAACTTAAAATTGAAATTGACCCAAACGGGGGAACAAATTATGTAAACATGGGCATCGTTTCATTGCTGTCTGTTCCATATTCGCAATTTGCAGGGAATGGTTTTACCAACATTACAAATAACGGGGATGGAACTTTTACCTACAACTTTGCAAATGGAACCCAATATACAACACCTGTTTTAACCGGGTTAAAGGGTGAAACAGGCGAAAAGGGGGAAAAGGGGGATGCTGGTAATGGAATTGAAACAGCGGTTTCGAACCCAAATGGTTCAATTACATTTACTTACACAAACGGGAGTACATTCACAACTGATATCCTCATTGGACCTATGGGACCACAGGGATCAGAAGGGAATGGCATTTCGTCAATAGTGTCAAATCCAGATGGTTCTCTCACTATTAATTATACAAATGGTTACTCATTCACTTCCAATTCTTTTACTGGTCCAAAAGGGGAGACGGGTCAAACAGGCGATAAGGGGGATAAGGGTGATAAAGGAGATAAAGGAGATAAAGGAGATAAAGGAGATACCGGGGATACGGGTCAGCAAGGTTTAAAGGGTGATACTGGTGATACCGGAATTCAAGGTATAAAGGGAGATCAAGGGGATAAAGGAGACAAGGGCGACAAAGGAGATAAAGGAGATAAAGGAGATAAAGGAGATAAAGGAGATCAAGGCGATAAGGGAGAAAAAGGAGATCAGGGAGAGATCGGTCCTGCTGGGCCCAAAGGTGAACAAGGTATTCAGGGACCTGCTGGTACTGGGTTGAATAACCGTGGTTCCTGGTCTGTTAGTAATACATACCTGTCGGGAGATTATGTTTTTGATGTTTCATCTACTGATCCGCTCAAGAATAGCATGTGGGTTTGCCAAAGTGAAATAGGGCCTGTAGAAACTCGTCCCAAGGATGATCCGGATCATTGGGCAGAGTTTGAAGCCCCTGCAGGACCTCAGGGTGAAAAGGGTGAAAAAGGGGATAAAGGCGAAAAAGGTGATAAGGGTGATAAGGGTGATCAGGGAGTTGCCGGGTTAAATGGAATAGATGGTAAATCAATAGAATGGCTTGGCGATTTAATATCTGCACCTCTCAACCCGTTAATAAACCAGGCGTATTACAATACCACACTTGGTATATCCTATATTTGGGACGGTACTTCGTGGCAGCTCATTGCTAAGGATGGAGAGCAAGGAATACAAGGCGAACAGGGCATTCAGGGTATTCAAGGAGTTCAGGGGATTCAGGGGTTACCGGGCATTAATGGTATTGATGGTAAATCAATAGTTTGGCTAGGTTCTTTCCCTGAACCACCTCCTACAAAAGTTCATGTTGATGTAAATAATGCCTACTATAATACCCTTGAAGGTAAATCCTATATTTGGGATGGTTATGATTGGAACATGATGACCAAAGATGGAACACTAGAGGGAGTTGAAGGTTTACCTGGGCAAACCTTGCATTTTGATGATGGCGGATTAATCTCATCCAATGATATTTATATTTTAAAAAATAAAATTGGTATCGGTACAACAGAACCAACCAGTAAAGTTGATATTCTAAGCGACCCTTTACCTGTTGAGGAAGAACCAATCTTTGCGGTAAGAAATAAAAACGGAGAAATGGTTTTTGGTGTTTACCAGGGAGGCGTTAGAGTAAATGTCGATACATTATCTTCAGTAAAAGGTGCAAAAGGTGGTTTTGCCGTTGGCGGGTTAACCAATCAAACAAAAGGTTACGATTTCCCTTTTTTTAGCATCACCCCAGACAGTGCCAGAATTTATATCCGAAAGCCTTTGTATAAAGGTGCAAAAGGTGGTTTTGCAGTTGGCGGGTTAACCAACCAGACAAAAGGTCTTGTTCCCGAAAATTTGCTTTTTGTGGCCAGAGATTCTACTCGTGTATATGTTAATGAGAATGTGGCCAAGGGTGCTAAAGGTGGCTTTGCTGTTGGCGGATTAACCAATCAGGCCAAAGGTCCATTGAATAATTTTATGCAGTTGACGCCTGATAATTATTTTATTGGTCATCAGAGTGGAAGCAATGTAACAACAGGTTTATACAATTCCTTCTTAGGATATCAATCAGGCATGTTTACTACGACCGGGAGTTTTAACTCTTTTCTGGGATATCATACTGGTTTATCTAATACAATTGGTTCTAGTAATGTTTTTATTGGTAACCTTAGCGGTAAATCAAATACCGAAGGAAGTAGTAATGTTATGATTGGAGATAATTCCGGTTACTCAAATAGTACTGGGAATAATAACATAACCATTGGCCAATATGCAGGGTTTTCTTTAACTTCAGGTAATCACAATACACTGATAGGTTCCTCAGCAGGATATAAACATACAAATCAGGAGTATAATGTAATGATTGGTACCGCTGCAGGTTACAACATCAACTCATCAGGTTGGTCAGGATCATTTAATACATTTATGGGCATAAACGCCGGGTATAAAATACGCACAAGCCGCGATAATACTTTTCTGGGTACTAATGCAGGTTATATGTTGGAGAATGGCGGTTCAAACACCATTATTGGCATTGATGCCGGCCGAGGTGGAAATGATGATCCCAATAACTACTATGGTTACTATGTATATCGAAATACCATGATTGGCTGTCAGGCAGGCAGAAACTTAAAGAATGGTAACGATAATGTCTTTCTTGGCTATCAGGCTGGGTATTCAGAAACTGGATCTGGTAAATTGTATATTGCCAATTCAGCCTCGAATACAATTATCTACGGAGATTTCTCTACAGGTTTTTTAGGTTTTGGAACAACCTCACCCCAACAGAAATTACACGTAAATGGGGGTAATGGAATTATAAACAATACATTTATCGGAGATGTTGGCCATGGCTCAACTTACGCAGGATTTGCACATAGCAGCATTGCTACGGTTACCGGATATGCTCTGCTTCAAAGCTCCGATGGGCTGAATACTTTTCTTAATAAAAAATCGGGAGCAGGCGCAATCAGGTTCAGGATTGACAATGTGGATAAAATGGTACTCGATAACTCCGGGTATTTAGGCATAGGAACGACATCGCCAACCCAGCTGCTCGATGTTAACGGTAATGCCAAAATCAGTGGTACTCTGACAGCAAACGACATCAACGGAAATTTAACTGGAAACGTTAATGATATATCGCTCGGAAAAGTATTCTTAAACTCTAATGGTACAATAGTTTCCATTAAAGATGAAACGTTTAAGCTGGTGTGGGATAAGGAAAACGGGAGTATTATTCTTATTAATGAAAATCGTGATTACTACTGTTATTATTGGTACCAGTCTCAGGATAGATCAACAACTACAGGCGATACAGGGGAAGTTGAAGTTGGGTCAAATACTACAATTATTACTGGTATTGATACCAATAAAGGCTATGAAATACATTTTGGCGATCATGCCGGGATTAATGACTGTACTGTTTGGGTTCAGTTCAGAAAAGGGCAACTGGTTGGACATTATTCAAAATACTAGAAAAAAGTTCAGGATTCATATAGTCCCCAAAAAGTTACAAGCTATAGACCTTATAATCCTTTGATTTTTTCTTTTTATAGTATTTTGCCTTAAGATTGTAAGAAACGCCAAGCTCAAGGTAATCGGCAAAGTTTAAATGCGTTTTAAGGGCAATATGGGCATAAAAAAAGTTGGTTACCCTGTACCTTAATCCAATTCTTTGGTAAAGGGTTCTAACCTGTTTATCACGGTTATATATGTAGATTCCAATACCGCCAAATGCAGAAAGCCTGTCCAGAAGGATTTCCCCCTGAAATGCTGCCCCAATTTTTGTGGCCTCAGCATTATAGGTGTATGATACTGAATCCTTTTTAAAATGTACCAAAGTGGAGTTATCATACATTATATCAAATGATCCACCATAGCGCATCAGCTTTTTAAAAGGCATATTATACTCAGTGGATAAAGAAAACACTTCATACTTCGGACCACCAGGGTCACCTGTTTCTTTAATAGCGCCTGCAACAGTAACCAGCCATCTGTCTTTTTCCTTTTTCTGATACTTAAAATAGGGTGGAATTTTCTGATAAACATTCAGGTTAAGATTGATGCCTGTGTTTAAGGTTAAAAAGTTTAACCCATAATTTGGTTTTTTATACGATCCATTTGAATAATGCAATGCATTTACTCCAAATGTAAAAAATAACCTGTTGGCTAGCCTGATATTTGCCTGAATGCCAAGGTTTATAAAGATGTTTAGGTGAGTGGATATAGCAATATTCTGTTTGTTCTGAAGGCTATCGTATTTTTTATCCAAAAGAGCAATACCCGGTGAAACCTTGAACCGAATAAGAAATCCGTAAGTATTTACGAGGTTGAATTTTAAATACGGAGAAATGCTCAGGGCCGTACCAAGCACATTCTGATAGTTAAAATCAGTGTACATGTAAGAAAAGCCATAGCTGGGATAGTGGTAGTAGTTTTGCCAATACTTCCTCCCATTGGTACCAAGGCACAAATCAATTTCGAACGCGCTGATTAATCCTTTTTTGAGCGAGTCAAGTTTTTTATCATGGGGAAGTAAACTACCAGTGTGATAGAATAAACCAATATTTTTCTGAACGAAGTAGTTATTATTAATCCCTCTCCTTACCTGTGATTGAGCAACAGAGATTGTGATTAAAAGAAAGGCAACAAAGGTTATATTTCTTTTTAGCAACAATAGTTTTTGTAGGTAAATATAACCTTAAACACCAGACAAATAAGATGCTTATATCATGAACTTGTTAACATTCAGTTGGAATTTATGAATAGTTTAGCTTCGAAACAACTTCATTAATCTGGATTTATCCGGGGCAATGCATTATATAGATGAAGCCATTTCAATGCTGCATTGAACCAGCGGTAAGCCCCGAATTTCACTTTAAGGGTTGATAATGCTTTCGGAGTTTCACGGAGGGCTGTTGCAGGGTTGCAACAAACTTTCGGGATATCCCGCTTTGCTGTTTCATGGCTGCAGCAAACTTCCGGGAGTTCCCGAAACCTTGTTGCATGCCGTAAAGGGTTGGGCGGAGAAACCCACCAGATTCCTGCATTGCTGTAAAGTTTTTATGGGTGTAATTATAGGATCATTAAAATTGTTAATTCAAGTTAATTACATTTTCTATAAATAAAAAAGCCACAATGAAAAACATTGTGGCAAACAGAAAAAGTAATTTTCAGAATTTTACCTGATAACTATTTTAACGGTAGATGCTTTAACTCCGTTGGTAATGCGGCAGAAATAGATGCCCGGAACAGGGTTGACAAGTGAAATATTACATGTATTCCATCCAAAGGAAGGATTTTCAATTACCTTTTCAATGATTTTAGTTCCTGTGAGTGTAGATCTGTATTGTAACTCTGCCGGGTTTAAAGCAGCTAAAACCAACCTTAAGAAATAAACAAATTCTTATTTAGGTTTAAAAACAGCAACCCCATCCAACGCTTTGTTTTCAAAATCGAAAAGGGTCATATTTTCCCATGAGGACCCATTCTGGGCTGTTGGCCCATTATAGGCAACCCAGTCTGGTGCCCAGTAGCAAAATCCCAATCCAAGCGGGCAGCTGGTGATCATGGATTTTAATTTCAGCAGGTAGCTTAACTGGCCGTATTCACTGGCCGGATATTCTGATATTAGTTGGTCGGTTTGTCCAATTGAATTATTTGTCCAATCATTCCAGCCTAATGTAAATGGATAAGCTGTTTCTGCAATAACAACAGGTTTGTTGTATGTATTTGAAAGTTGTAATAAATTGGTTTGCAATTCCAAAAGGTTTTTCCCATGCCAGGCAGGATAATATGATATACCCATTATATCATAGTCCACATTATTGCTCCCCATTTTACTAAAAAACCAGCTGGCTGTGGTGTACCCGGCAATATGCAGAATAATTTTAGTGTTTGGCGAGTTATCTCTTACTGCGTTAATACCTTTCTTTAAAAGTAGAATAAAGTCAGCTTCATTGGTAATTTTGCCATTATCCCATAGAAAGCCACTGTTAATTTCGTTCCCTATCTGAATATAATCAGGACGAATTTTAGCTACAAGCTTGAAAGTGTAATTATAAACACTGTCAGCGAGATCCTGAGTGTTCAATGCTTGCCATTGCAATGGTTTCACCTGATGGGCGGGATCCGCCCATGTATCGGAATAGTGGATATCCAACCAAACCTTCATGCTTTTAGCTTTAATTCTTTGGGTTAAAGTTACTACCTCATCCAAACTACTATGCTGGTTTTCGGGGGTGTGCCAGATTCTTAACCTGATTGTATTGCACCCATTCTCGTTTAGAATGGTAATTACGTCTTTTTGTAACCCACTCTTATCGTAAAATTTTATTCCCGATCCCTCTACCTGGGGCAGAAAAGAAAGGTCAGCTGCACGTATTTCCAGTTCTCTTGTTGGTGTTGGGTTTTCATCGTTCTTATTACAACCTGAAAACGCCAAAATCATTGTTAGAAACAGGAATATTCTTTTCATGTTATTTGGTTACTTCCGATTAATTTATGATTAGGTAAATTACTTAAATTCTTATTTATTAATACCATATTTTTTACTGATTTCATCATAGATGAGAATCAGCTCGTTTGAGTTACCATCCTTATCAAAGATTGATTCCCATGTATTTAATGGTTCCCATATACAAGTTCCCTTGCACATCCCATCAGGGGTAGTAAATGCAATGTCGTTCACTTCACGTTTTAGGTGTGAGTACTCAACAATAATAATCTCTTTCTGATACCGTTTAATAAGATCAGTGATATTATACCTTAGATCATCCAGTGTACCGTGCCAGCGAGGGTAATAAGAAAGCCCTATAACATCACAATCAACTCCTCTGGAGAACATATTATTGAGCCAGAATACCGATTCATCATTTTGTCCTCCAAGCGCAATGTGAAGCATAATGATAATAGAAGGATCAACTTCTGTTACACCATTTATACCCGCTTTAATTAGTAGAGCAAGGCTATCGAGGTTTTTTATTTGCCCTTCAGGCCATACCATTCCATGGTTAATCTCATTGCCTATTTGAACCATATCTGGGGTTGTTCCTTGGTTTTTAAGCTCGGTTAATGTTTTTTTGGTGTATTCTTTAAGGGCATTTTGTAATTGATCAAAATTCAGTTCATTCCATGATGAAGGTTTATATTGCTGTCCAGGATCGGCCCAGTAATCGCTATAATGAAAATCAAGAAGTAATTTCATTCCAGCTTCTTTTACCCTTTTTGCCATTGCTTTGGTATGTTCCAAATCACAAAATCCTTTTCCGGGAGAGTACCCTTTTTCGGTTTCAGGGTTATTGAAGATCCTTAAGCGAACGTAGTTG
>CAZKHG010000025.1:0-44391 GCA_964552655.1 uncultured Rikenellaceae bacterium | reverse complement strand
TTACAATTTCTATTCGGTTTCTGATTCACGTAACCATTGCCCAACCGGATGGCATGTGCCGGGTGATACCGAATGGTCAACACTTGAAACGTATCTAGGTGGAAGTAGTATTGCAGGAGGAAAGTTAAAGGAAGTTGGAACTGAACATTGGACTACCAGTCCAAATACTGGTGCTACTAATGAGAGCGGATTCACTGGGCTTCCAGGCGGTGATCGTTTCCCAGGTGGTTCTTTTGAAAATATTGGTGGCGTTGGTTATTGGTGGTCGACCTTGGAAGCATCTTTAACAGAAGCATGGTACCGTAGTTTGAGTCACTCTAGCACTATTATATCCAAGACTAGTAATTATAAGTTTATTGGTTTCTCAGTCCGTTGCCTAAAAGATGAGTCGCTTACAACACCAATTGTAACCACAAGTTCTATTACTGGAATTACCTCTACTAGCGCAACCGGCGGTGGCAATGTAACCTCCGAGGGAGGTTCAACTGTTACTGCACGGGGTGTTTGCTGGAGTACTGCGCATAATCCAACTATAGATAATGATAAGACTACAAGCGGTGCAGGTATTGGTTCGTTCACAAGCATTCTTAGTGGATTAGCAACTACTACAACTTACTACGTAAGAGCTTATGCCACCAATAGCTTTGGCACAGCCTATGGAGAAGAGGTGCCATTTAATACCCTAGCACCACCAAGCACTGATGCAACAATAATTTCTTCTCTTTACACTATAAATCAGGGATTACTAACCATTTCAGATGCAATTTGGAGCACACCACTATCAACCTTTAAGTCAAATTTAACCCCAGCAACCGGGGCAACATTTGAGGTTTACCAGAGCGATGGTGTCACAGTTGCAACAAATCTGCAAAATGGTTATAAGGTTATTGTAACCGCCGAGGATGGGGTAACAAAGAAGACCTATACAATAGTAATTGTTCCTCCAAGCACCGATGCCACCATTACATCGTTGGTTTATACGGTTAATAGCACCGATAACACAATTGTTAACATACCGATTAGTGAAACGCTGAGCCTATTTAAATCAAATCTGATACCGGCAGCCGGTGCAACCTTTGAGGTTTACCTGAGCGATGAAACAACTGTTGCCTCTGACCTCCAAACGGGCTATACGGTAATTTGTACTGCCGAGGATGGTACCACCAAAAAAACATATACAATTACCATTAATACCTTGCCCAGCACTGAGACTGATATTTTGTCATTTACGCTGACCCAGCAAACCGCTTCCGCAGTAATAAATGCTACAAACCATACTGTTGATATTGAGGTGGCGTATGGCACAAACCCATCAGCATTAGCACCAACCATAACCATTTCTGGAGGGGCAACTATTAATCCGGCATCAAATGTTTCACAGAATTTTACAAATCCTGTAACCTATACAGTAACTGCCGAGGATGGGGTAACCACCCAGGATTGGACGGTTACGGTTACCGTGGCATTAAATACTGATGCAACAGTCAGCTCTTCCTCCTACGCAGTCGATAATTCAGTAAATACCATTACCAGTATTTCCTGGGATGAAACCCTGGCTGTATTCAGGTCTAATCTAACCCCTGCAGCCGATGCTACGTTTGAGGTTTACCAGGGCGATGGAACAACAGTGGCTACAGATTTGCAAACAGGATACAAGGTGATAGTAACCGCTCAGGCAGGGAACAAAAAAACATACACGGTAACCCTCAACCCTGAACCCAACCACGGGACCGATTTTATTAATTTCAGTTTGGCTAACCAGGCGGGTGTTCCAACAATCAATACCACAGACCATTCTATCATCGTGGAGTTGCTGTATGGTTCAAGCCCTGTATTTCTGGTTGCTGAATTTACCCTTTCTGCCGGAGCAAAGGCTGCGGTCAACTCTGTTGATCAAGTTAGCGGGTTAACCACTAATGATTTCTCCATACCAGTTGTTTATTCTGTTACCGCTGAGGATGGCTATACAGTTCAGAATTGGGTTGTAACCGTAACAGTGCAACCGGCACTTATACTGATTGAACCCCTGGGTGGTGAAACATTCTACTCAGGGTCTGATATGAACATACACTGGCAAGCAAACTATAGTGGTTTTGTTGATATCGCCTTAACTAATACTGTTACATCGGCAGTTGAGGTGTTGTTAAGTTCACAATCATCAGCGGCAATAGTTTATAGTTATGCAATTCCTCCAGCTAAATCTGGTACATTTAAGGTTAGAATATCAAAATCAGATAACAACTCTGAGTTTGTTGAAAGTGGAGTATTTACAATTGTTGACCAGATTCCTCCCACAATATCTGCATTGATTCCATCTGATGGATCTGCAAACATTGCCATCTCAACAAACCTGAGTTTAACCTTCAGCGAGCCAATACAAAAGGGTTCGGGCAATATTGTTATCCGTCAGGTTGATGATAACAGTGCAGTGTCCACCATTGAGGTAAATAATTCATTGGTTTCAATAAGTGGTAATATTGCAACCATTGACTTACCTTCCGATTTGAGTAAAGGAAGGGAATATTATGTAAACATCGATCCTCTTGCCTTTTTAGATATGGCTGGTAATTCTTTTGGAGGGATATCAGGCAGTGCTACCTGGAACTTCACTACAGTTCTTTATTATATCAATGTTTCATTCGATAGTAATGTCGGTAATGTCACCGGGGCAGGCTCGTATTTATACAACCAGCTGGTAAACATTGTGGCAACACCCAATACCAACTACCATTTCACCAGTTACACAGAAAATGGCACTGAGGTTTCAACCAGTTCAACGTATCAGTTCAATGCAACAAGCGACAGGGATTTAGTGGCTAACTTCACCCCGGATAATATCATCTGCTCCCCGGTTGCGGGAAATGTTACTCTGTGCCAGGGAACTGCCACTTCGGCATACACAACCAGCTCGTATGATGCGCTCTCCTACGTGTGGGAATTAACTCCTTCATCAGCAGGTATTATAACAGGAACCGGTTCAACCGGCACTGTAGCATGGTATGCTGGGTTTGGCGGTTCGGCCCAGGTTCGGGTGCACGGGGTTAACGGTTCAATTAATGCCCCCTGGACTAGCCCGCTCGATATTACCGTAACGCCGTTTGTGCCATCCAGCGAGATATTTGGCCAAAACCCGGTTTGCGCCGGGCAGCAAAGGGCAGAGTATTGGGTTGCTGAAAATTCGAATTTGAACTATAGCTGGAATGTAACCAGTGGCAGTATTTATTCAGGCCAGGGGAGTAGGGCGATTGAAGTTAACTGGTTAAGTGCAGGTACGGGCTCAGTCAACCTGACCCAAACCGCGAAAACCAATGGTTCTTGCTCATACACCTTGCCAAGAAATATCACTATTAATTCGGGTTCACCGGCTCCAAAACCAGAAGTAAAATGGAAGAAAAAGGCGAATATCCTGGTTTGTACATCCAACATTGATTATACGGCCTACCAATGGTACCTGAATGAGAATGCCATCAATGGCGCCACAAATAATTACTACTGGGCAAATACCAACCAGGGAAGCTACAAGGTTGAGGTTACTTACTCCGGTGGCTGTAAGAACTTTTCAGGCTCTGTTTTAGTCAACTCGCCACCGGGTATTGCAGAAAACATGTCAACCTACCCAAATCCTGCCAACGGGTACATTAACATCGAGTTGGTATCAGAGGAAGTTGGAATGGGTAAAATCAATATTTATGATACCTATGGAATGATTAAAAGGGTTGAGAATATCAATAAACCAGAGGTGGAATTCACCCATAACCTCGATATTCAGGAGCTTAAACCCGGTATTTATATCATTGAAATCGAGATTGATGGCCAAAAGGTGTCCAAACTGAAGGTTGTAATTTTATAGATTAATTGCTATGAACGCTAAAGAGCTAACTATTGTTACGGTAATACTAACATCCTGTTTCACGGGACTTGCCCAGAAGGATCAGCATGAGGATTTGAAAGGGCTTCTCAAACCTCAGATTGTAAAGATACTGGAACAGTACCAGCAATACAGCCAGTTTACCACTGATGGCGAAAAAATTGATACTTCATATATCAATAAATTCCTCAGGCTTTTTGTACCAACCGAAGCAACGGTGGTTTACAACGATCTGAAATTTAAAGGGAGTGTTGCCGAGGATTACTTTTCTCCTTCGGGTTATGCCAAGTATGCCAGAATCAACTTTACATACGGACTTGATGTATCACTACCTGATTATGCAAATTTCGGCTATGTCAGTTTTGTGGAGAAGAATGGGATTTATACTATCACCGTTAAGGTTACCAAGAAGCTGGCCGGGGTTTACAAAACCGAAAAGATACATAAAATAAACACACCGCTTTACTTTACCCTTACCGCATCAGCTACCCAGGGGAACCTTACCCCACTGAAAATAAGCAGAATCAGCAATGAGGAGGGTTACCGGAGCTTCTCCGCCAGCAGTAAAATGAAGGGGCTTTACCTTGGCCTTTCCTCCGGGATGGGTAAAACAAAGCTTGTGAATTCCTTCTCATATTGGACCCCGGAAGCACAGAGCAATATTTTAAAAGGGCTGGAGCTAAGCATATACCTCAGCAAGGGGTTTGGCCTGGGAACTGGCATTTTCTTCGGTAATTACAGCACCAGCTACCGGTTTAGCCCATACATCGAGCTGGATAAGGTTTCAGATCCCGATGGCGATAGTTACAGGCCTCAGCTTACCACAAATAACCTGGTTGAAACGGATAAAATCCGGAGCATCGACATTCCTGTACTATTAAAATTCAGAACCGGCAATGCCAGAACAGGTTTATACTTTGATCTGGGGATCATCTATTCAAAATTTTCCAAAGCATCCTATTCGCTAGAAGGGTCGCTGACCCGTAAGGGTTATTATGATCAATGGGGCGTTACCTTAGAAAATATCCCGGTTGACGGGTACGACTTTGAAACATTTAACTACCCGGCTGATCTCGAGGCAGATGATACCCAACTTGCTATTCCTACATCGGGAGTAAATGTTTATGGTGCATTTGGATTATCGTTTCCGCTTTACCAGGGGCTTTTCCTGAAAATAGGGGCAAATTATACCTACGGGCTAACTGAACTCCCAACAACGCGTACTAATCACTGGGTTTTTCTTGATAGTAAAAATCCCATTAAAATACAGTCTTTTGGTTTTGAGATAGGCTTATCGTACAAGATTACAAACCGTTAATATTTACAGCCATGAGAAACATTTTATTGATTGTGACAATGGTGGCAACATGCAACTTAAATGTAATTGCACAGTCGCTGATCTACTCTACCGATCAGAATAAGCATTGTACCATTCGTATTGCTATGTCCGAGGTAAAGAACAATCAGTTTGATATAACCCTTAAAGTAAATTGGGTTGATGATAATGTTAAACCCCTGAATGATTATACATCGGTTGTTGGTTTTGACGTTGATAAGATCTGGTGCAACCAGTCGCAGTTCGTCCGGCTCATATCCAGGGAAAAGGATCAGCCGGTAATCTCCTTCAACTCAGAGCTGAAGCTTTCGTATGAACTCAGGGAGGAATTCCCGGGTGGTGAGGTGCAAATCAAATACCCATTCTTTTATGCTCCCAACCAGCAGGCTTCCCTAAAACCTGAATCAAGGCAGGAGTTTACCCTCAAACGCCCCAGGGATTATAAGATCAGTTTTACTCTTGATAAAAGCACCATAATTGACAAAACACCCCCAAAACTGGCAATATTGTTACCTGCAGATGTTGAGAAAGGGCTAAAGCCTATTGTCGATTCCAACGCGGTAAGAGTGATGCTATCAGCAAAGGATTTTTTTGGCATTGACAGAATTCAGATCAACGATATCTCGCCTGTAAGAGTTGGAGACTCATTATACGTTGCGGATATTCCGCTTAAGGTTGGTTATGAAAATCCCATCGCCATAACGGTTAAGGACAAAAGCGGGTTAACAACCCAGAAGGAATTTAAAGTTGAAGCAAGAAAACCTATGTTTGTTGTATCCAATACTGTCCCCGAAAAACAAACATCCATTACCCGCTTGCCATCTGATGTGGATATTGATATTCCCCAGGTAGCCACTCCTAATCGAAACAGGTTCGCACTTATCATTGGTAACGAGGATTATTCCACCTTTCAAAACACTCTTCAGGTTGAATCCGATGTTGAATTTGCCATTCACGATGCCCAAGTTTTCAGGGAATACGCCATTAAGGTGCTTGGTGTTCCGGAAGAAAACATCATCATGCGGTTGAACGCCAAAGTGGTTGAGATGATGAATGAGTTGAAAGTTGCAAATTCAATCATTAAAAACATGAAAGGACAGGCTGAGTATTTTGTATTCTATGCAGGACACGGTTTCCCCGATGAACAAACTCGAGAGCCTTATCTTATTCCTGTTGATATTAGCGGCTCTAATGTTGAATTTGCCATCAAGCTATCTGATTTTTACAGGAAACTTACCGAATTCCCCTCAAAGCGGGTAACGGTTTTCCTGGATGCCTGTTTTAGCGGGGGCGGCAGAAATTTAGGCCTGATGGCTGCCCGCGGGGTAAAGGTAAAACCCAAGGAAGGGATACTTAAGGGCAATCTGGTTGTTTTCTCGGCAAGTTCAGGAGAGCAATCATCACTACCCTATCGGGAAAAGCAACACGGGATGTTTACCTATTACCTGTTTAAGAAACTTAAAGAAACGAACGGGGAAATAACGTACAACGATCTGTCAAGCTATTTATCAACCGAGGTTAGCATAAGATCAGCAATGATCAATAACAAGGAGCAAAACCCGGAAACCAACATAAGCCCTGAACTGGGCGAGAGGTGGAAAGGGTGGAAGATAAAGTGATTTAAACCGGTAGGAGACTACCGGTTTTTCGTTTATCATCTAACTATACCTGTTCAACAAAAAACAATAAAAATTATTGGCTTATTTTTTGAACAAATCTGCTTAATAGGTACTTTTATACTTAATCAGAAAAAACTACAATATGAAAACTTTAACATCATTCCTTTTAGCGTTTTCATTATTTCTTTCATCATTTATTGTTCATGGGCAGGATGATGGCAAAAGAAAAATGGAAGAGGATTTTGAAAAGTACAAACAATTCCGCGAACAGGATTTTAATGACTTTAAGAAGAAAAGGGAGGAAGAGCTGAAGAAAATGCAACAGGAATATCAGGATTACTACAACGAAATGATGGGGTTAAAGAAATACTATACTGAAAAGAAAGATACCGCGAAGATTAATGTTGTTGATGACATTATCTCTTTTGAGAAAAATATAAGCAGCGCCCTGGGGAAACCGCTAAAAGTTACGGAGGAGGTAAAAATTGATAACCCCAAGGTTAGCATTCTCGAGAAAAAAGCAAATCAGCAGGAGAATAAGGCAAATACGCAGAATGAACCAAAGAAACAGTCATTCCAGCAAGCCTACCAGCAAGCAAATGAGAAACAACAAGGTAAGACCGAGCAGGGAAATACTGAGGCTGCCCCAGCCCAGGCAAATACACAACAAGCCACAAACCAGCAGCCAGCTGAGTTGGAAGGCACTTCGCTAGCCAACCTCCCACCAACCGAGCGCATGGGGTTGCCCGTTTTAACCCCGGTTCCAAAAATCAAATCGAAAATAACATCACCCTTTGGAATAAGAAATCATCCAACCCTTAACAGGCCGATGAAGCACAACGGAGTGGATTTTGGAACCGGCCGAGGAATCGAAGTATTTTCAGCGGCAGATGGAAAAGTTGTTCTGGCCGAATATAACAGGAGTTTTGGAAACTATATAGTGGTTGCCCATAAAGATGGTCATTCATCGGCTTATGCACACCTGGAAAGTATAAACGTTTCCCGAGGTAGCTACGTATCGAAAGGGCAACTTTTAGGTTACTCCGGCAGCACAGGCCGAAGTTCTGGTCCACACCTGCATTACGAGGTGAGGATAAATGGAACCCCTGTTAACCCTCAGGATTTTCTGGTGGAAACAAAATAAAACATATTTTCTATCTCTCCGGTTTTTTCTTTTCCTTTGTGAAAATTATAAGTGATGGCAGAATTGAGAAAACCATCCTGGTTAAAAATCAAGCTACCAGGTGGTGAAGGGTATTCTAAAGTTAGCAGAATAGTAAAGGAGAATAATTTACACACCATCTGCAGCAGCGGCATGTGCCCGAATATTGGGGAGTGCTGGGGGAATGGCACCGCTACTTTCATGATACTGGGCGATACCTGCACCCGTGCATGCGGATTTTGCGCAACAACCACGGGTAAACCTCTTCCGCCCAATCCCGCAGAACCAATAAAAGTTGCACGCTCGGTCAAATTAATGAACCTTAAGCACTGTGTTATCACATCGGTAACCCGTGATGACTTACCGGATGAAGGAGCAAATCATTGGCACGATACAGTTGTTGAAGTTCACAATCAAAACCCCGAAACCCGTATCGAGGTGTTGATCCCCGATTTTAGTGGCAAACTTGATTTGCTCAATATTTTCCTTAAATCCAACCCCGATATTGTGGGCCATAACCTTGAAACTGTGGAAAGGCTTACCCCGCTTGTGAGAACTAAGGCAAGCTATAAAACCAGCCTGAAAGTGCTTGAACATATTGCCACAAAAGGCCATGTGGCAAAATCAGGATTGATGCTGGGCCTTGGTGAAACCCAGGATGAAGTGATTAAGGCGATGGATGACCTGATTGGTGTGGGCTGCAAATTTATTACCATTGGTCAGTACCTCCAGCCCAGAGCAGAAAACCTCAAAGTTGAAAGGTATATTGAACCTTCTGAATTTGAGTTATACAGGCAAATTGCCCTCAATAAAGGATTTGTTTTTGCTGAATGCGGTCCCTTGGTTCGCTCATCCTACCATGCCGAGAAAGCCAATTCGCTGTTTGAGAAAAAACAATAATTTTTTCCATTTTATCGAGATAAATCAACCCCTCCACCAATTATTACTTTCAGACCAAACTTTTTTGTACCATGATCTTTAAATTTAACTAAATTTGTAACGACTTTTACAATTAAAGAATTAACAAAAAAAGTCAACCGGACAAGAAATACGAATAAAACTATATAATGCAACGGGTAATCTTTGAGAACCTTGAACTAACAGATTACAAAAAAGCATGGGACTATCAGGAGGAATTATTTAAGAAAGTTGTAAATAACAAGCTAACAGGCGATGGATCGCTCCATTACCTGCTATTTTGCGAACACCCGCATGTTTATACCCTTGGAAAAAGTGGCGCGGGGTCGAATCTTCTGATCAGCGACGAGATGCTTCGGCGGATCAATGCCTCCTTCTATCATATCAACAGGGGTGGGGATATCACCTATCATGGTCCAGGTCAAATTGTTGCCTACCCGATTTTCAACCTCGAGGCTTTTAAAATCAACCTGAAGGAATATATCAATTTGCTTGAGCGGGTAATCATTCTTTTTTTGGAAAAATACGGCATTAAAGCCAGCAGGCTTGATGGAGCCACAGGTGTTTGGCTTGATGTTGGGGTAAAAGGGAAAGAACGGAAAATCTGCGCCATCGGTGTCAGAGCAAGCCGTTTTGTTACCATGCATGGGCTCGCATTTAATATCAACACAGATTTAAACTATTTCAGCTATATCAACCCTTGTGGTTTTGTTGATAAAGGGGTGACATCGTTGCAAAAAGAGCTTAATAAACCGGTTGATATTGCAAAGGCTGAAGACGAGCTAAAAGTCTTATTTGCCAGGGAATTCGGCTTTACTTACAATTAAGTTAATCCGTCCCGTTTTTAAGAATAAGAATTGTAAACAACAGTAAACGATTTTTTACATATTAAACCAGAAAGTGAAGTTAACAAACATAGCAAAATAGTACTTTGTAAATCATCAATCATAAATGGAGAGGCGGTGGGTATATAAGAATAATGCTGATGCTGAAGTTGTAAAAAGGCTTGCAGGGGAGCTGGGCATTGAGGAGGTTCTGGCCAGGTTGCTGGTTCAGCGCGGTGTTACAACTTTTGAGGAGGCCAAAAAGTTTTTCCGTCCTTCGCTGGAGCATTTTCACGACCCATTCCTGATGAAAGACATGCATCCTGCTGTTGAGCGGATTGAAAAGGCCATCCGCTCAGGGGAAAGAATCCTGATTTATGGCGATTACGATGTTGATGGAACCACAGCCGTTTCCCTTCTTTACTCTTTTTTAAAGAAAAGGTATTCTAAAATTGGGTACTATATCCCCGACAGGTACAATGAGGGCTACGGGATATCCATAAAAGGGATTGATTTTGCCTCTGAGAATGGATTTAGCCTCATTATTGCCCTGGATTGTGGTATTAAGGCAAACCAAAAAATAATTTACGCAAAACAGAAAAAAATTGATTTCATAATTTGTGATCATCACCTCCCGGGTGAGTTTATTCCTGAAGCAGTGGCTGTTCTTGATCCTAAAAGAGCCGATTGCCCTTACCCATTCAAGGAACTCTCTGGTTGCGGTGTAGGGTTTAAGCTCTTACAGGCATTTTGTAAGAAAAACATGATCCCGATGGAGGAGCTTTACGATCACCTGGATCTCGTGGCCGTTAGCATTGCCTCAGATATTGTCCCCGTGGTTGGTGAAAACAGGGTTTTAGCCTATTTTGGCCTTAAACAGATCAATGAAAACCCTGGACGTGGACTGAAATCTATAATGAAAATTGCAGGCATAGAAAAGCAGGAAATAGCCATAGATGATATAGTTTTTAAAATCGGGCCCAGAATTAACGCAGCCGGCAGAATGGAATCGGGAATGTCCGCAGTTGATCTGCTTTGCGCTGCCGATGATTCAATTGCCTCTGAAATGGGTACTATTGTTAACTCCTGTAACAATGACAGAAAAAACGTTGATCGGAATATCACACACGAAGCTTTAAGGTTATTGGCAAGTGACCCAAAGAATCATCATAAGAAAACAACAGTGCTGTTTAACCCAACCTGGCATAAAGGGGTGGTGGGCATTGTAGCCTCACGCCTGATTGAGACCTATTACCGGCCTACAGTTGTTCTCACCCAATCAGGGAACCTGGCTACCGGATCGGCAAGATCTGTTCCCGGCTTCGACCTTTACCAGGCTGTTGAGGCCTGTGCCGATCTTTTGGAGAATTTTGGCGGTCACATGTATGCTGCAGGCCTCACCATGAAAGCCGAAAAGGTTCAACTTTTTAAGGATCGGTTCGAGGAGGTGGTTTCCCGAATGATAACTCCGGATTTACTTGTCCCACAGATTGATGTGGATGCAGTGATCAACCTGAATCAGATCAATGACAAATTCTTCAGGATACTCAAACAGTTCCAGCCCTTTGGGCCTGGTAACATGTCGCCGGTTTTTGCATCTACCGATTTGGTTGATAGCGGCGAGAGCAGGTTGGTTGGCTCGGATAAAGAGCACATCAAGTTGTCCATTCTTCAAAATGGCAACCCGGTTGTTTACCAGGGCATAGCCTTTCAGCTGGCTGAGCATTACCGCTTGCTCCACGATAAGCAAAGGTTTAACATTTGCTATACGGTTACCGAGAACGTTTTCCGCGGCGAAACCACGCTGCAAATAAGGGTTAAGGATATTAAATTTGATACAGAAGATCAAGAAATATTTGAACGAGGCGGAGAGTTGGCTGCAGCCAAAAAAAATCCCTTCTGATCAGAACCTCACCCTGAGCATCATCCTGACATCGTTTTTCTTATCCCCATTTACTGCATCCAACCCGCTACCAATAACATTCAGGGAATGGTAATAGGTTTGCGACCAGCGGAGCCATAAATCGAAGTTTTTAAAAATTTTATATCTAACCATGAGGTAAACCCTTGAACCCTGTGAATAGTTCGCGGGTACAGAGAATGAGTAGAGAAGATCGCTTTCGTAGGCATAAATTCTAGAATTCCATGAATCAGTATCGAATATTGAATATCTTAAACTCAGAGACAAAGGAGTTTTTTGAAACTCATACCCAAGATCCTGTGCCAAAAGAAACCCTTTCTCAGACTTTGTACTATCAGTGCTTACAATTACGAAATCAAACCGGCTTTGCAACGAGATCCTGTTAACAGCTTCGTAGTTCAGCTGTAATCTGATATTCTGTGATTTTTTATTGATTAAGGAGATGGTTTGGTCAAATAGCGATGTGAAATTTTCCTGACTCATCTTATTCCGATATTTTCCTGATAATATAAAATTGCGGTGCAAGTTTATATCTGCCTGTAAAAAATAATCGTGCCCTGTAGATGGGGCATAGGCCCGGTACCTGAGCCATGGGAATCGGTATAAATCGTAAAAGGCAGATATTTTTAAGCCTTTTATCAGGCTGATGGCAACGCCATTGAAAATTCCATTTTCGTTAGATGCTGTGCTTCCTTCTGCAAAACCTGCAGTATAGATACTATTGTAACCCCTCGAATAGCTCCTGGCAACAATGGAGTAGTCAACTGTGGGACTTAGCTTAAAAACACCTCCTGCAATTGCAGCGTATTCTCCTTTATCGGGTTGAACCGAGAATTCACTAAATACAAAATGGTTTTTCAGGTTGTAATCGGTGTAGAGGCTGGTTGTTGTTCGTTGGCTCTCCATCTGCTGAAACGTGTAAACGGGGGAAGTTCTGGTGGTGAATTTTCCATCCATCTGCAAGTGGGAAAATGTAATTCCCACCTTAGCCCTTTTGAGGTTATACTGAAGATTTGCCCCGGCAATTTTTTCGCCTAGGGTGTGTTTATCCTTTATCTCTGTTAATGTTCTGTGCAATCCTGTTTCCGGTAATGATGTGTAATAATCATCGCCATTAATGGTTGAGTCCCCGGCATTGGCATCCACCATTTTGGCGGAGCCAAATACAGTAAAGTCAATCTTTTTGAATGAAATGGTTGCCCCTGCGCCGCGCAAAAACCGGTTCTCGTTTGATGAGGAGTGCTGCCTGATTCCCCTTGCCCGTTTCCTTACCCCTAAAGGGTTGGTTGATTTTCCTGTAGAAAGTGTGCTCCAAAATGACAACCCCTGCCCGAATTCAACATCAAAATCGCCAATTACCGCTTTCTTAATAATGCCAATATTTGAAGCCAGAACATAACCGGCCAGGTAATCAAATCCTTGGGAATTATATCCCTTAAAAAACTGTTCGCCTGCGTCCTTTTCAGCTGTTAACCCCCATTGGAGCTTGTTGGAGAAGGTGTAATTGTACCTGGTATAGAGCGACAATTTACTCCCCAGATAACCAGGAGTTGAACTTGTTTTTTGGTAACCCTGGGCTGTTTCAACGATAGCGCCTGTTTTTGCTGTTAACTCATGTTTCCCTTGGGTTAACATAGCCTTTAACGATTCCATTTCAGGCTCAGTCTCAAACCTGATAAAGGGCATAAGCTTTATTACATCCTCTTTCTCAAAACCAACTACAAGTTGTAATTCAAATACATTTAGGATGGGTTTATTGACCTGGATGTAATCCCATAAACTTTGAACCTGAAAATCGCTTAAAAAGCATAGCTTTGAAAGATCATCAAGGTTACAACTATTGATGTTAAGGGGGTTGGTAAGGAGCTGGTTCAGATCCTCCGCAATTGATGTTAAATCGAGATCACTTTCCGAATTGGCAGAAAGGTCTTCGATTATGTCGGCAATTAGTTTTTGCGGGTCTGATACAATATTCTGAGAATATAATTTTAACCCGGTAAGAAAAACGGGGGAAAGAACCATTATCAACAATACCCTTTTCATTCAGCTTGTTTATGTAACACTTCCGGCTTTTTCACAAACTGGTATGAAACTGAGATTAGGGGTGTGTAACCAAGAATTTCATGGTAGGAAAAAGCTAAATCGAGGTTGATACCAATAATTTGCCATCCCAAACCAAATGATACAACCGAAGGGTTGCTGGTAAAGCCGGCTCTTACGCTCATGTTTTCTACCGGGTTGTACTCAAAGCCGGTTCTAAAAACAGGTTTTGTAACGCTGTTATCATCACCCTGAAAGGTAAGTAACAGGTATTTGACCGGTTTAAAAAACATCCCAATACCAAATGTTGTTGGTAAATCATCTTTGCTGTTTAATGTAGATGCGGTTGGGTTGAATACATGAACACCGATCCCACACTTTTTTGTTGGCTTGTAAATAATTCCGCCTTCAGCGCTAATGGCATCCGAATTTCCATAGCTTCCTGCCAAATGAACATAGTGATAATTTAATCCAATGCCTGCGGCAAACTGTTCAGTAAGCAACATTCCAAAATTAAGGCTTGCCCGGGTTTGATTAAACTGGTTATAGCCAAAATGGGTCATCCCAACGCCAAAAGTCCCGGGTTTTACCGGGATATCTGCACCAATAGCACTAAAACCAAGATTTTTTACAAAAAATTTATTCTCGTGATGTACCCCCACCCAATAATCTTTTTGCCAGGCTAGCCCTGCCTGATTGGTGAACACCGACCATCCATCGGGAATGGCAAAGGTGCTATTACCCAACGCCGCTGATCTGCAGCCGGGAATCTGCTCCTGTGCTGCAGATAAAAGCGGGACAAGTACAAAAAAATGGCCGAGGATTCTCCCGAATTTCAACTAGTTGGTTTTAAAATCATGTTTAACTTTAGCTAATTCCTGATTGGCTGAAACAACCTTTTTAGCGAGATTCGCTTTAAAGGCAATTATAGATTTTTGTATTTCCGGTTCTCCCGTACCTATAATCTGAGCTGCAAGTATCCCGGCATTCCTTGCCCCATCAAGAGCTACTGTGGCAACCGGAATTCCGGCTGGCATCTGAAGAATTGAAAGTATGGAGTCCCATCCATCAATTGAGTTGGTCGATTTTACCGGCACTCCGATAACCGGAAGCGGGGTGAGGGCGGCAATAACCCCGGGTAAATGAGCAGCACCACCTGCACCGGCAATTATCACCTTTATACCGCGTGTATGGGCATTACGGGCAAATTCAAGAACGAGATCAGGTGTTCTGTGGGCAGAGAGTGCATTCATTTCGAACGGGATTTGCAGCTCATTGAGCAGTTTGGCGGCTTCGTCCATAACGGGCAGATCTGAAGCGCTGCCCATGATTATGCTTACTTTTGGGTTCATTTTTAAAAGGATTTAATTTTTAGTTAAAATACAAATTTGTTTTTAAATCTTCAAGTTCTAAAAATAACTTTTAAGATTTTACCTCCAACTATTCTTGTCATTGCCTTGAATGGATTATTCTTCAAGCCATTAAACTAAAATGGGTTGTATTTAAGCCATATTAAATCAATATAAGAACAACTTAATACTCCATATTTTTTTACATTTGCAGATCAGCAAAAAAGAAATTTTCATGAAAACCGTCAAGCTAAAAGATAAGACATTCTCTCTAAGCTACTCATCAGAGGAGATTCAGATGGATATTGATGTTCTGGCTTCAAAACTTAATCACGACCTTAAAGACACGGAGAATCCCCTGTTCCTGAGCATACTTAATGGTTCTTTCATGTTTACTGCTGATCTGCTTAAGCGAATTCAGTTTCCATGCGAGGTATCATTTATTAAAATTTCCTCTTACCAGGGAACATCAAGCAGCGGTGTTGTAAATGAACTCATTGGGCTTAATGAGAATATTGAGGGCCGGACCGTGATTGTAGTTGAGGATATTGTTGATACCGGGATAACGCTAGGCAAGCTCTACGAGGCTTTGCATAAAAAAAATCCATCCAGGATTATTATAACAACATTGCTGTTTAAACCAGAAGCATACAAGGGAACGGTGAAGATCGATTACGTAGGCAAATCAATTCCAAACGATTTTATTGTCGGGTACGGCCTCGATTACGATGGGTTGGGCCGAAATTTGCCAGATATTTATACTTTAGTTGCTAGCTAATTTTTTGAAATTCAAAATATAAGTTTATGCTCAATATTATTCTATTTGGTCCTCCCGGTGCTGGAAAAGGTACGCAGTCAGAAAAGATTATCGCAAAATATAAGCTCCAACACCTTTCAACCGGTGATATCTTAAGAGCGGCCATTCAAAACAAGACTTCAGTTGGTCTTGAGGCAAAAAAGTTTATTGATAATGGCGAATTAGTTCCGGATGAGGTGGTAATAAACTTAATCAGTATTGAGCTGGATAATCACAAAGGTGTGAACGGTTTTATATTCGATGGATTTCCCCGTACTACAATTCAGGCACAAAAGCTAGATGAAATGCTCATGTCCAAAGGTCTTTCCATATCAGTGATGATGGCCCTTGAGGTTGATCATCAGGAGCTGGTAAAGCGTTTACTAAATCGAGGACAAATCTCTGGCCGAACTGACGATTCAAACCAGGAGGTGATCGAAAACAGGATCAATATTTATAACCAATACACAAAGATTGTAGCCGAATACTACAAGAACCAGAACAAGTTTCGGGCAATTAACGGGATGGGCACAATTGATGAAATTTTCGAACGGATTTGCAACACTATAGATAGTTACAATTAAAGAAGAAACGGAGTTTTGGAGTGAAGTTTAAAAAAACCACCATTAGTCCAGAAATCCAATAATCCATCAGTTCAAATAATTATAAATTCCATGAGCACTTCCAACTTTGTTGATTATGTAAAAGTGTATTGCCGTTCCGGCAAAGGGGGTGCAGGGAGCGTTCACCTTCGACGGGAAAAGTTTGTCCCAAAAGGTGGCCCCGATGGCGGCGATGGTGGCCGGGGTGGCCATATTTACCTCAGAGGTAATAACCAGCTGTGGACGTTACTTCACCTGAAGTATAAAAGGCATATTCATGCCGGTAATGGCGGATCAGGCTCAGGTGCCCGTTGCACGGGAGCTGACGGGGAAGACGTGATCATTGAAGTGCCATTGGGAACTGTAGCCAGAAATGCCGAAACAGAAGAGGTGATTTGTGAAATTACCAATCACGGCCAGCAGGTAATATTGATGAAAGGTGGCCGAGGTGGGCAGGGAAACTGGCATTTCCGGACAGCAACTATGCAAACCCCCAGGTTTGCGCAGCCCGGTGAGCCTGCAGAGGAGGGAAATATCATTTTAGAACTGAAAATTCTGGCTGATGTTGGTTTGGTGGGCTTTCCTAATGCCGGCAAATCAACCCTTTTATCCGTTGTTTCGGCAGCAAAACCTAAAATAGCCGATTATCCTTTTACAACGTTGATCCCTAATATTGGAATTGTTCCCTATCGTGATAGTAGATCGTTTGTTATGGCTGACATCCCGGGAATTATTGAGGGCGCACATGAAGGTAAAGGGCTGGGATTACGCTTTTTACGCCATATCGAAAGAAATTCCATGTTACTTTTCATGGTTCCTGCAGACAGCAATAATGTGCATCAGGAGTATAATGTTCTGGTTAACGAGCTGAAGATGTTCAACCCGGAGCTACTCGACAAAAAGAGGATTCTGGCCATTACCAAAAAAGATATTATCGACACCGAGATAAAAAAGGATATCGAGAAGGATTTACCGGATATCCCTTACGTCTTTATTTCCTCAGTAAATGGAACCGGTTTAAATCAGCTAAAGGATTTGCTGTGGTATCATTTAAATAACGATTAACCCATGATTGAACACCTGATAAGCTGGGATACCTCCCTTTTCCTTTTCCTTAATGGTCATAACACTCCGTTTTGGGATGCTGTGATGTTATTCTTCTCTGGGAAACTGTCATGGTTACCGCTTTACCTTATTCTGGCTTATGCCATTGCTAAAAAATATAAGTGGACAGCCATTTGGTGGCTTGTTGCAATTGGATTTGTTGTTTTAGCATCAGATCAGCTTTCAGTTCAACTTTTTAAGAATGTGTTCCAACGGTTAAGACCCTGTCACGACCCAGACCTGATGGGGATGATTCACCTGGTTGGACGATGTGGTGGAAAATTCGGCTTTGTGTCATCCCATGCCGCAAATACCTTTGGGGTAGCCGTTTTTTTATCATTGCTTTTTAAGAAGGGATGGTTTTCTTTGAGTATAATATTCTGGGCGCTGGTTGTGTCTTTTAGCCGGATCTACCTTGGGGTTCATTTCCCTGCTGATGTAATTTGTGGTGGTATTCTGGGTGCCGGAGTTGGCATTGCTATTTTTGTGATTTCCGACACCTTAATAAATCGGAAAAAACTCGTCTTTAGGTTATGAATACTATTGGAATTATACCTGCCCGTTACGCTTCCACCCGGTTTCCGGGAAAACCACTTGCAATAATAGCCGGGAAACCCATGATTCAATGGGTTTACGAGAGATCTGCGATGGTTTTTGTTAACACCTATGTTGCAACAGATGATTCAAGAATAGCAACTGCTGTTAACGAGTTTGGTGGAAAATGCTTGATGACCAAAACCACTCATCACAGTGGCACTGATCGCTGTGCGGAAGCACTCGATATGGCTGAACGGCAAACTGGAATTAAATTCGATGTAGTGGTTAATATTCAAGGCGATGAGCCTTTTATTCAACCCGAACAGCTTAGAAAAGTGGTTTCCTGTTTTAATGAAAAGGATGTACAAATTGCAACTTTGGTAAAACCATACACCCAGGGTGAAAATGTTTTCAACCCAAACACCCCTAAAGTTATTCTTAACACAAAGAATTTTGCCATATATTTTAGCCGGTCAGTTATCCCTTTTATCAGGAATAAAGAGAACCACCAATGGCCGGAGAGCCATACCTTTTATAAGCATATCGGTTTGTATGCTTATCGGAGCGATGTGCTGAGAGAGATTACCCAACTTCCTCAATCGAAACTTGAGCTGGCCGAATCGCTTGAACAGCTCAGGTGGATTGAAAATGGGTATCGGATCAAAGTAGAATTTACTGACCTGGAAACATTGGCAGTTGATACTCCTGAAGATCTGGAACGGGTAAAAGAATTTGCCACAAAGTTGCTTACCTGAGCTATTTCTTTTCCTTGATGATAAAAACATAAACCGGTAGGTGATCTGCATACCCACCCTGGTATGCTCCACCGGCAAATGTTCTCAACGGATAACCGGCATACTGTCCCGAACCCTGAAGAACAAAATCTTTCTTAAAAACCCTGGCCTTGAAATACTTGAATGTGGATTTATCTTCACCTAAAAGCGCTCTGGTCATAATAATCTGGTCGAAGAGATTCCACGAGTCCTGGTAGGCCAATGATCCGTTACCCTCCTTGTACATATTAAACATGGGGTTGTATAATTCATTTGATTTCAGATTCTTCATTTCTCCCACTGCACCCAGAATTTTGTTAACACTGGTATTCACCGGATCATCATTCAAATCGCCCATAATAAATATTTTGGCGTTTGCATCGGTACGAAGAATAGAATCAACCAGAGATCTAGTCAGCCCGGCAGCCGCTTCTCTCAATGGACGGCTTCGCTTTTCACCACCACTGCGCGATGGCCAGTGGTTTACAATCACGTGTATGGGTTCCCCGTCAAAATAACCACTGACAACAAGCTGGTCGCGGGTTCTGAAATCAGGATTCTCAATTAAATGAAGCCTGGCTGAACGGCTGGAGGTAACCCTAAAAAAATCAGGCCGATAAATCATTCCTACATCAACACCACGCCTGTCGGGCGAATCGTAATGAACAATAGAATAATTTGAGGGTTTTAGCTTGGGGCTGTTCACCAAATCCTCCACAACTTTCCTGTTTTCTATCTCGCAAATGCCCAGGATTGCAGGACCTCCCGGAAACATCTCGTCACCTATCTGGGAGATTACCTCCGACATGTTTGCAATTTTGGTCCTGTACTTTTTGCTATCCCACTTGTTTAACCCATTCGGTGAGAATTCTGTGTCGTTATCACCCGGTATGGTGTCGAACAGGTTTTCAAGATTATAAAAAGCAATGCAGCCTATTTTGTACTGTTTCTTCTCCTGTGATGTGGCATTTAGTCCCCAAAAGAGGGTTAAAGCCATGGAGATAATAACACATGATAGTTTTTGAAAGCTGTTCATAAGAGAATATTTTTTCGATTTAGCCATTTAAAATTCAACTTCTTGGGAAAAAAACATGCAATTTGAATTAAAAACAGTGATAAATAATTTTGTTTCCGAAATTTCAGAAAACCACAATAAAACCAAAAGGTGTATAACTTCTGAAACGCAAATATAACGGACTATTTGAACAAAAAAAATAAACATCCAATTAATCCTCTTTAATAGGATTTTAATTAAAAAAAAGTGCTTTTTTTGTACACCCTAAAATGTAATCAATATGTTTTCTTACATTAAAAAACATTTATTTCTAATGAAGCATTATATCATCCTAACATTGACCGCTTTGCTACTAATTCCTGGACTGGTAAAAGCCCAGAATAGTATTAAAGGAACTGTCAAAGACGCTGAAATTGGTAACCCATTGCCCGGCGTAAACATTCAAATTGACGGGGGCGTTTTTGAGACCAGAACTGATGAAACCGGTGGTTTTCAGTTTACTGGTATTCAAACAGGAACCTATATCCTACGATTTCAGCTTGAAGGCTATCAACAGGTTGAGCAAATTGTTGAATTGGCTGATATTGATTTTGTGCTACCCCAAATTCAACTGCGTAAAATACTGGTCGAAGAGCCTCAAGATCATTCATATACAGAGGTTACAATTTCTTCCGATGAGCTGGCCGATGAGTCGAAAGATCAATCAATTTCTGGTTTGCTCCAATCATCACAGGATGTTTTTGTAAACGCAGTATCGTACACCTTTAGCCCGGCAAGGTTTCAAATAAGGGGATACGACTCTGATTACAGCCTTGTGTACATGAATGGTATTTTGGTAAACGACCCGGAGAGCGGTTTTGCCAGCTGGGGTGCCTGGGGAGGGTTGAATGATGTTACCCGTAACCGAGAATCGCGAAATGGGTTGACCCCAACTAACTTCTCTTTTGGCGGACTTGGTGGTGCAAGTAATATAAGCACAAGGGCAACTCAGGCCAGAATTGGAACCAGGGTTTCTTATGCTTCAACCAACCGAACATATACCAACAGGCTCATGTTTACCCATTCCACAGGCCTGATGGAAAATGGGGTTGCGTTAACCCTTAGCGGTTCTCGTCGATGGGCCGAAGAGGGTTATGTCGAAGGCACAAACTATGATGCCTGGGCGTATTTCATCTCAATTGAAAAAAAGTTTACCGAAAAACACTCTGTTGCTTTCACAACATTCAACGCTCCAACCCGCAGAGGAATGGCTGGTGCTGCGGTGGAAGAGGTGAATAAACTTGTAGGCTCCAACTATTATAACCCTAACTGGGGCTACCAGAACGGGGAGAAGCGCAACGCCAGAATAAGGAATCAATCGGAGCCAACTTTTATGCTGAACCATTACTGGGATATTTCCGATAAGATGAAATTTACCACTTCTGCAGGTCTGTCTATTGGTACTTTTAGTACTACATCTCTTAATTGGTACGATGCCCAGGATCCGCGCCCGGATTACTACAGAAAATTACCCAGTTACAATCTGACCACAGCAGATTCTTCGGCTGTTGCAGAAATTATTGATGCATTTAAGCATGATATGAGCACCCGCCAGATTGATTGGGATAACTTATACCAAACAAACTATAACAGTTATGACAGCAAGTTTAATGTAACCCGGTCAAAATATATAATTGAGAATAGAATCACCGATTCCAAACAGTATAGTTTCAATTCAGTTTTTAACTGGGAGCTGAATCAATCTTTAAAGCTGAATAGCGGGGTGGAATTATCTGCATATAAGGGCAGAAACTATAAAACCATGGATGATTTACTTGGAGGTGAGGCCTGGATAGACGTTGATCAGTTTGCTGAGCGGGATTTCCCAAATGACCCTGATATACTTCAAAACGACCTGGACCATCCCAACCGACAGGTTAAGAAAGGGGATACTTTTGGGTACGATTACATTGCAAATGTAAATTCTGCTAGTTTGTGGTTTGTGGGCAACTACTCCCTCAGCCGGTTCGATTTTTACCTGGGCGGTAACTTATTGGCCACTCAGTTCTGGCGAACCGGACAAATGAGGAACGGGCGATTTCCCAACAACTCTAAAGGAGATTCACAAATCTCAACCTTTGAGAATTTCGGCGTGAAATCAGGGGGCGTTTGGAAAATCTCCGGCAGACAATATCTTGACGGAAATATTTCATACCTGACCAGAGCGCCATTTTTCAGGTATTCATATATCTCCCCAAGAACAAGCAACAGGTTGGTTCCCGATCTTAACAGCGAAAAAATTCTTAGCACAGATTTAAATTACAACCTTCGAACTCCTTTTATTAAGGCCAGGTTAACCGCTTACTACACCCGGTTTATGGATCAGAACGAGTTAAAAAGTTTCTTCCATGACACCTATCAGACCTTTATTAACTACTCGATGATCGGAATTGACAAAGAACATAAAGGGTTCGAAATAGGAGCTGAATTTAAAGTTTCACCCACTATTACAGTCAATACTGCATTGGCACTTGGTACATACAAATATGTATCGAGGCCAAAAGTTACCATCACTCAGGATAATAGCGATTCCCTGCTTGCAGATAATCAGGTGGTTTACATTAAAAACTTCTTTATTCCCGGAACCCCTCAAACAGCGGCAATGATAGGAATTAGGTATGCCTCCCCAAAATACTGGTTTCTGGGAGCCAATGTAAGCTATTTTGCTGATTCATACCTGGACTTTAATCCCGAAAGGAGAACAGCTGAAATGCTTGCCGGATTAGAACCAAATGATCCGCTAAGGGAGCAGATAACCAGACAGGAAAGGTTACCATCGGCCTATCTGGTGGATGTTAATATAGGTAAATCCTGGCGAATCGACTACAAATACTTTATCAACCTGAACTTCCAGATTACAAACCTGCTTGATAACACCGATTTTAAAACCGGGGGGTACGAACAGCTCAGGTATGCTGGAACGGCTGAAGATCAATCTAAATTTCCGCCAAGGTACTACTTTGCTTTTGGCAGAACCTACTATTTGATACTTGGTTTCAGATTTTAATTAAAAGAAAAAACAGATGAATAAAAAAGCATACATACTAGGGAGTGTTATCCTAGGAATTCTAATAACTTCATGGTTTACTGGTTGTATCGATTTCAGCTACGATGAAATTGCACCTCGGGTTGATTCAACCAAACTTGAAGCAAATACCACCATAGCTGAGCTTAAGGCTATTTATCCCGGTAAACTATTAAAATTAACGGATACTTCTTTGTATCAGAAGGATTCGATCCTGATTGAAGGGGTTGTAACAACGGATGATAAATCAGGTAATTTTTATAAGAGTATTGTGATACAAGACAATACAGGGGCAATTGAAGTAAAGATTAACAAAACAACCCTTTACAACGATTACAAGCTGGGGCAAAAAGTGGTTATCTACTGCAACGGGTTGTTCCTCGGCGATTATGGTGGATTAATCCAGCTCGGATCAACATACACTGAAAACGGGGTTACTGAGATAGGCGGATTAGAAGGGGATGTAATCATAAAAAAGCACATTTTCAGGAAGGGGAAAACATTATTCCAGTTAGATCCTATGGATTTAACCCCGGCAAATCTAACCGCTTCCAACCAGAGTAAATTGATCCGTCTCAATAATGTTCAGTTTACGCTCATAAACTCTCCTATTGATGGCAAACCCATGACTTATGCTGATGCGATTAATAAGGTTACCATTAACCATTCAGTTAACACCTGCCCTGCAACTTTTAGCAATGTTGTTTTAAGAACAAGCGGTTTTGCCAAATTTGCTGGTAATGCAATCCCTGAGCTGAACGGAACCATTGTAGGAATATTGAGCTACTATAAAGGTACCTGGCAGGTTATGATCCGCGATACCTATGATGTTCAGCTTACCAACCCAAGATGTCAATAATTTAGGAGTAAGGAGATATACGATGAAAACAAAAATATTTTTAAGCATTACTGCTGCAACCTTGTTCGGCCTCCTCTTGCTGAATAATGGATGCGTAAAGGAGAATTTTGATGTTACCCCCAGTTTGGCAGATTCATCATCGTGGACAAAAACGGTAACCATTGCACAGCTGAAAGGCTTGCTTATGGGGCCGAGCAACGTTGAAAATGCCGGCATGGTTAAAAAATTGGCAACCAATACTTTTTGGGACAATTTAATCGCCAACGGGGTGGCTGACTCTTCGATAATAATTGAGGGCCTGGTTACCTCAAACGATTCTGCTGGAAATTTCTTCGAAGTGGTATCCATTCAGGATCCAACCGGAGGTATTGATATCAAGATCAACGCAAGCTATTTGTATAATGTTTACCGGTTAAAACCTGGCCAAAGGGTATTGTTAAAAGTGAATGATCTGGCGCTTGGAATTTACCATGGAACTTATCAGGTTGGCGCCCCTTATACCGATGCAGGTGCTATAAAAATCACTGGGATCAACCTAAACCAGCTTATAAAGGTAATGCAACGCAGTGGGAAAAGGAAAAACATTACCCCCATCGATGTTACAATTGATCAGATCACCCTTCAGCATGTTCAAAAACTTATTAGGGTAAACAATGTTCAATTCTGGGATGCCACTAAGGCATATAGCATTCCATCTGTGAATACTAACAGAACCCTGGTTGATTGTAACGGGAACAGGTTAATTCTTAGAACTAGCGGATATGCTAAATTTTTGAAAGATATAGTACCTCAGGGTAACGGATCTATTACCGGTGTCCTTAGCTACTATAACGATACATACCAACTATATATCCGTGATTTAAGTGATGTGCAATTAACCAATCAGCGATGCGGGGAAGCTGTACCAACCCCAAACAAAACAATTGCCCAGCTGAAGGCAATGTGTACCTCAAATCTTGTTTTGGTGAGTCAGGATGTTGTGATACAAGGTGTAGTTGCCGGGAATGACGAATCGGGGAACCTGTACAAGCAACTTTTTATTCAGGATGAATCTGCCGGAATAGAATTTAAGGTGGATATTGCTGGGATGTACCCGGAGTTTCCGGTAGGTACTAAAATTGTAGTCAATTGTAAAGGATTATACCTAGGGAAATATGGTGGAGTTGTTCAGCTTGGTGGAATATACAACAATGCAATCGGCCGATTAAGCCCTGATGTTTTTTATACAAAAGTATTTACTGTTCAATCAGGCGTTCAGGTAGCCCCTATAATTTCATCCATAGGTGATATTGATGATTCTATGGTGGGCAAGCTGGTTACCATTCAAAACATTCAATTCTCCGATTCAGAAACAGGAAAAACCTGGGCGGAAACTTCAGCGACAACTAACAGGTATGTTGAGGATTTTATTGGTTCCAAGCTGATTGTCAGAACAAGCAACTATGCAAACTTTGCCGGAGTTGTCCTGCCTGTTAACAAGGGGAATTTAACCGGGATAATGAGCAAATACCTGAGTGATTATCAACTTTATGTTAGAGATCTTGGTGATGTAAGAATGGTAGAGCCCAGGGAAGTTAAACATTTCATTATTACTCAGGATTTCACCGCTGCAACCCTCAATTTAGCTATCTCAGTGGATGGATGGCAATCTATTGCTGCTGTTGGTACAAGAAAGTGGATGGCGAAATCTTATTCCGGAAACGTTTATGCAGAGATGAATCCATACCAATCAGGCGAACCAAGCAATATTGGTTGGCTGATTACCCCTCAGATTAACCTGGCTGGTTTAACAAATAAGTTTGTATTATTTGAAACCCAGTACAACTACTGGGCAGCAGGTACAAAGCTGGAAGTGTTTACATCAACTGATTATGATGGGACAAACCTTGCAACAGCAACCTGGAACGCTTTAACCGGGGCAAGAATTGTACAGCAAGCTGATGGAACAAATAAATGGGTAAGTTCAGGTGCGGTAAGTCTGGAGTCGTTCACTGGTAATGTTTACATAGGGTTTAAATATACCGGGGGCGGTTCTATAAACCAAACCACTGCATATAGAGTTGACAATTTTAAGGTTTTTTCCAGGTAACAGTCGGTTCATTATTATAAAGGGCATCAGACTGAATGTTGATGCCCTTTATTGTTTTCCCCTTAGTTTGTTGTATATCCGCTCGGTGGCTAAATCCTGATCCCAATCACCAGCATATCGTCGGTTTGCGGGTAGTTGCCTTTCCATGAATCAATCTTATTGGTCAGAATTTGTTTTTGAACTTCAGCTGGTTGAACTGCTATATCAACCAAAAGGGTCTTAAAATTCTTAAGTAGGAATTTAGTGTTTCTTTCTCCGCCAAGCTGATCGTGATAACCGTCAGAGAAAACATAAACCATATCATTCTTTACAACATCAATAAAATTATCGGAAAAAGGATCTTCTTTTGGGAAAACGCCAATTGGCATTTTATCAGCGTTATATGTAATTAATTCATTATTCCTGACGATTAAAAGGGGGTTATATGCCCCGGCATAGTTCAACCTTAGCGTTTCTGGATCAAAAACACATAGGGAGATATCCATACCATCGCGGGTTTCACCCTCATACCCTTTTTGACGAAGCGAACGTTTAACCCGTGTTCTGAGTTCTGATAGTATTAATGAAGCCTTAAAATCAGCGATATCGTTTACAACATCATTTATAAGAGTCAAGCCCAGCATGCTCATGAATGCACCGGGGACACCATGTCCTGTTGAATCAACTGCAGCAAAAACTACTTTCCCATCGCGTAGGTTGAAATAGTAAAAATCACCGCTAACGATATCGCGTGGTTTATAAAGAATAAAATATTCGGCAAAATACTGTCCTATCAACTCTTCGGGAGGAAGCATCGCGTGCTGGATCCGGCTTGCATATTCTATACTCGATTTGATATCGCGATTTTGACTTGCTATTTGGTCGCGCTGCTTTGTAACAAACTGATGTTGTAATTCAATTTCATCACGCTGGGTTTCAATCTCTTCCTTTTGCATCTGGATTTCATAAGTTCGTTTACGAACCTCCTCTTCCAAAATATCTTTATCGCGTTCAAGTTTGGCAGTCCGGTATTTTATATATGAAAATACTGAAATAATAGCTATTACTACCAAAATCATGATAAACCACCACCTTTTGTAAATGGGCGGGTTAATGGTAAAGGAGTAAACAGCATTCGCGTTACCTATCCATTTGCCGGGAATATACGATACCTCAACTTTGAAAGTATAGTGGCCATCAGTTAAATTTGAATAGGTTACCTGAAGATTTCGTGTAGGTGCGCTCCAGTCCATATCGGCACCCTCAAGTTTATAACGGTACAACAATTTTTCAGGCGCTTTATACCATAACCCAATGTAGTGGAAGGTAAAGTAGTTTTGCCGGAAATTAAATCTTTGTTTGTTCTCGGGAATTGGGTTGGAATAAACCAACTTGTTGGTAATAAGCAATCTTGGCTCTTTTTGTATTCCGGAATCAAGGGTTGATGATAAAATCATTATGCCATCCTGGGTTCCAACCCATATATTGCCGGTTTTATCAGTTTGTATGGCGTTAAGATTTGGTTCCAGGTAGGCAACTCGATCCTCTTCTCCCCAGTATTCAAAAGTTTCACTTTGAGGATCATAGACATCAAGGCCTTCATTACTCACCAGAACAATTCTACCATCGCTTGTTTTTGAGATACTTCTGACAGAATTAGTCCTAAGACCATTCATCTCATTAATATTTGTAAAAGTTGTTCCGTTATAAACATAAACCCCTCTGTCCGCACTCGCCAGCCAAATTCTCCCTTTAGAATCCTCTACTATAGAATAAAAAACCTGACTAAATAACGAATCATTTGTATCCTGATATTTTTGAATCACGCCTTTGCTCATACAGGCAATACCACCACCATCAGTTGCCATCCATATCCTGTTACCGGAATCAATAAATGCGGTATAAATATAATTTGATGTTAACCCTTTATCCATTGAAAAAGTTGAAAAGCGATTTAGTTCGTTGATATTGGTTATGGAAAGCCCGCCACCAAGCGTAGAGAAAAGGATTGTATCGTTCTTCCCGCTAATGGATATTACATTGTTATTGGCTAATCCATCTCTGGAGGTGAAAACCTGATACTGGAGATTATTTGGGTTAACCCGATAAACCCCATACCCGTAAGTTCCAGCCCAAATAAAGCCTTTGCTGTCGCAATAAACCGAAATAAAAGATAGCAGGCTGATCTTGGAAATATCAAATAGTTTGGTTGTGGTAAGTTCTCCCGTTTCGGATTGGATAACTTTGTACAAACCATCCTGAGAGGCAATCCATATACTGCCATTCTTATCGAAAGCAATGCTGTAAATGTTTTTAATGTTAAAGTTATCGCGTGCATCCAGAAATTCGATATGGTTATTCTTACGGATGGCGAGTCCCTCCTTGGAACCGATCCAGATATTGTGCTCCTGATCTAGATAAACTGTTCTGGTTTGATTGCTGATCAACCCATGATTTTTCCCAAATGATTTGAGCCATGCTGCTCCATTCGAATCAAAGGTTAACTTCACTACCCCTTTTCTTTTTGTGCTTATCCAAAATTCGTTCGGGTTAGCAATTACAAAATTGTTAATACTCCCAAACGTCCAATTATTAAGTACATTAAACTTTTTTGAGCCAGTATCGTAGCTGCAAATCCCTCCATCCTCCATACCAATCCAAAGTTTTCTGTCATTGGTAAAGCATAAGTGCTTAACAATGTTATCAGGCAGCCCATCGGACATGGTAATGCTATCTACCACAGCATGTTTTGCTGTATCATATACACAAATTCCCTTATCCGTTGCAATATAAATGTTGGAGTTAACCCCTTCAACTACAGAATAGGTATAATTATCCGGTAGGCCATCGTCGGTGTTGATGTTGTAAATCCGTTTTCGGTTTTTTCCTCCCCAGTAGTAAACACCTTCACCAAAGGTGGTAAACCAAATGGTATTTGTTTTAGATACCATAAAACCTGATATCTCCGCATTGCTTGAACCTTCCTCGGGTTCAAATTGAGTGAAAGTGGTTCCGTCAAACTTGCTGATTTTACCATTTTTGTGACCAAACCAAATAACTCCTTCCAAATCCTGAACCACTGCGGTAATTTCATTTTTAACAAGATTCTCAAGTGATGTAATGGGGGTAAAATCAATGCCGTTATACCTGATTAACCCCTGGTTGGTGGCTATCCAAACAAAGCCAGATTTATCCTGATAAATGGTGTTTACAGTAATGTCCTTTTTATTTTTCATCAACTTAAATGCCTCAAAATATGGACTTTGGGCAAGCATTCCTCCATACGTAACGAAAAACAACCCAAGCAGGGTAAGGATTTTTTTTAGCATAAAAATCCGGTTTTTTACTTTTTAATGGATAGATCTATTTTGATATTTACAGCGATCTCCTCTGCAATTTTTTGGTTAACTACAGCAGGAATTTTTATATTATGATCATCGAGAAAAACTGTATAACTTGAACTTATGGATACTTTCCCATTCGAAATAACAAGCTTGCAGGGTATAATCCGCTCCTGGCTTACTCCATGAACTGTGAATTTACCTTTTCCCCTGACATTGTAGGTTCCATCTTTTTGCAGATCAACATCTTCAATTACCTTGCCTTCAAAGGTGATTTTGGGGAATTTATCCGATTCGAGGTAGTTTTCGTTGAAGTGCGTACGCTGTAAACTGCTGTTAAACCCCTCAAAACTTTTAACAAGTACGGTGAATGCGAATGACCGGTCGGATGTTTTTAATGCACCGGTTAATACTCCGGAAGATGCTTTTATCAGTTCTAATGGCGCATCGGATGTGAAATCAACCTTTCCGGTGCTGGAATAGTAAAGTAATCCCTGCGAACTACCAAACTTTGGCAGGAGGAAGAAAAGTGCAACGATAATGTACTTAAACATTGATTATAGTTTATTTATAAACCATCAAAGGGTTTCTTTGTTTTTATAGTGATCAAACTATTTATTCCCGGTTAACCCAAAAACTCTGATGATGTTAAATCCAAAATTTATATCACCATTTACCCACCTCTGCGTTGTTTTTGGTATAAAATATAAATCCTGAGGTGAATCTGAATTCGTGAAAAGCAGCTGGAATACATGTCCACCTGTTTCAATATCAAACCCTAAAGAGAGGGAGTTTTCAAAATCTTTTGCTGTTTGTCCTGGCATAAGGTGATAGTATTCAGCATTTAAAGATATGTGTTTGCTAAGCTTATACCTACCTCCAAAGCCCAGGGAAAAAACATTGTTCTGATCTACCTCCGTTGTCACTAAATTTCTATGAATAACACCCGGGGTGATTTGTAACGATAATTTAGGTCCAATTTTTCTTGCAATATGAAGCTGGTGGGAGTAGGAAAGCCTGGAGCTGAATAAGTTATCCCTGTTGGGGTCGCTCCATTTTTCTGCTGATATATAGGCAGTTGAAGTATATACAACTGAAACCGGAAAAACTTTCTCCCCTGAACTTTGCCTGAAAAGTAACATTTTTAGAAAGCCATCGAATGTTCTATAATAGCTGCTAATTCCAACGCCCAGGTTGATTCTTTTTGAAAGGCCATAATCCAGCCCCAGCCGCATTTTGTTCTCCAAAAGGCCAAAAAAGTTATATGCCCCGCTTGATATTGGTCCAAAACGGTGGGATATCAAAACTGCCAGCTCATTATTCCCAACAAGTTCAATAGTATGCCCGTTAACTAAAAGGGGTGCCTTGAATGTGGCTTCGGCATATTCTGTTTTTTGGGGGATTATGGAAAGATTTTCAAGAGAATCCAGCAAACCTTGGGCAAGAAGTGGTGATGAACCAATAAAAAGTGCCATACAAGAGAAAACAATTTTCTTCATATCCGATAAATTTTATTCAGGCATTCCTGCATTTATCCATGCTTCAATTTTGGCTATATTGCAATCGCTTAGCTTTGTTTGACCCAGTGGCATTTTAATTGTTCCGGTGTGTTTAATGGCGGGCAGTAAACGATTTGTTCTCACAGCTGCCTTAACATCAGAGTAGGTATCAAGTTTAATTCCCAGATTTCCTTGTGGCACAGTATGGCATGTATAGCAGTTATTCTCAAAAATAAATTTGATCTTATTGTAGGTCAGATTTTGGGTATCGCAGTCATCGCCATATAAATCTTCCTCGTTATTATTTGTACAGGAAAAATATATATATATCAAGGAAATAAAAGCCATTAAAAGAAGATACCTGGTTTTCATATATTACCTATGTTTCAGATTTTATTAAGGGTAAAACAAATTTCAAAGAAAAATCCCGATCAAAACAAACACATCCATTTCATGCACTTTTGTTAGTGGTCGTAATTTTTTTAATACCAAAACAAAT
This sequence comes from uncultured Rikenellaceae bacterium, assembly GCA_964552655.1. Classification (GTDB taxonomy): domain Bacteria; phylum Bacteroidota; class Bacteroidia; order Bacteroidales; family Tenuifilaceae; genus CAZKHG01. The sequence goes on along the minus strand of CAZKHG010000025.1, from coordinate 13,197 downwards.
CAAAAAGCGCCAAGAAATAACCGCTCCTGTTTTTTATTTGTTTTGATTTTATCCAAATATATAATAAAATCCCATAAGATCAATAGAGGTAAAAGTATTATAGAATTATAAAATGGAAATCCCTATTATGGTGTTATAACGTGCAGATTGTTAATTACATGGAAGTTTTTCAGGTTACCTCCATTTTTCCCAGAGAATATTTTCCGGGCGGAATTTTGCTTTTGGCTTATCTATGCCTGAAGGGTAGCCTATCGGGATTACATTTAACGGGAAAACCTTTTCAGGGATACCAAGTATTTCCCTAACCTTATTAACTCTTTCTGATCGGGGGTAAACTCCTGTCCATACAGCGCCCAAGCCCAACGATTCAGCAGCCAGTAGTATATTTTGAGTTGCTGCCGAGCAGTCCTGTACCCAATAGCCCTCAGGGCTATCGGAACCGGCTCGTTCCGGCAAACCGCATACAACTATGGCAGCCGTAGCCCTAAACAGCATTTTTGCATAAGGTAAGGCATTCGCAAGTTGATCGAGCGTTTTTCTGTCAGTCACTGCTATGAAAGCCCACGGCTGTATATTCCTCGCTGTGGGTGCAGCCATGCCTGCTTTTAAAAGTGTTTCCAATTGTTCTTGTGTTACCTTTTCATCAGTGAAACTCCTGACACTTTTTCTGTTGTGGATATTCTGTAATATAGGGTTCAAGTTCATATTTTTATATCCTTAAGTATTTTTCTTCTTGCTTATCTATAAACACAAAATAAAATTGAATTGTTTACAATAAACAACCATTCGTCTTGTTTTAAAAATTAATTAAACAAATTCAATGAGAAATTTGTGTAAATGCAAAGTTACAAAAAATTGCTACATTAGCGGATGTTAGGTCAATCTATGAAACGATATTGGGTTTTCATATCAATCTCCCTTTTTTTGTTGGTAAACTCATCTACAGCTCAGGTTGGTGGAGAAAGCACCTATAGTTTTTTAAATCTTACAACCAATCCCAGGGTTGCAGCACTTGGAGGCAAAATTGCAACATTGGATGAATCTGACCTTGGTTCTATCGCCCATAACCCCGCCCTGCTTAACCCACTAATGCACAACCAGATTATAATTGCTTACGTGGGGTATTATGCAGATATTAAATATGGCTCTTTCCTTTATGCAAGGGATTACCACCAATTTGGCACCTTTGCCCTTGGGGCAAATCAGGTAAACTACGGTTCATTCATCGAGGCTGATGCCACCGGTGAAATTACCGGAAAATTTTATGCTTCCGATCTTTCCTTAAATTTCATCTGGGCTAAAGCAATAGACAGTACAATAAGCATAGGAGCATGTATTAAACCAATTTTCTCTTACCTGGAGAGGTACAATTCGTGGGGGATTGCTGTCGATTTTGGGGCGAACTACCTAAGTCCAAACAAGCTGTTTTCCGCTGGTATTGCCATTCGAAATGCAGGAACTATGCTAAAAACCTACACGTCAGGCACCTGGGAAAAACTCCCGGTTGAAGTCATTGCTGGTTTCAGCAAAAAACTTGGGCACGCACCTTTCCGGTTCATCGGGACATTTCACCAGCTTCAAAATTTTGATATTTACTACCAGCGCGAGAATCAAAACAGCTCACTTGGTGCAAATGAGTCGCAACAAGAGACTAAGTTGAGTTTGCTAGGGAGAGAGGTTTTAAGCCATGTGATTTTAGGTTTTGAATTTCAACCGGTGAAAAGTTTTTACTTCAGGCTGGGCTATAATTACCAGCGCCGGAATGAGATGAGAATTGTAGAAAAGTCTTCTACTGTGGGATTCAGTTGGGGTTTTGGTATCAGAATATCAAAATTCCAGCTTAGCTACAGCCAGAACAGGTATCACCTGGCAGGTACAAGCAACCATTTCGCAATATCAACCGACCTGGATGATCTTTTTGGGTGGAAAAAGCTATAAGCATTTTTTATTGATTGAAGGTAAGCATCTCTAAAACAAGTATCTAATCAATTTTATTAATTACAATATCACTTGGGCTAATTAAGTTCCTAAGTTTTGATATTTTTACAAATTAATTCTCAAATTAATACCCGTGGGGAAAAAAATTATCATAGCAGTAGATGGGTTCTCGTCCTGCGGAAAAAGCAGTTTTGCCAAATTGATAGCCAAAAGGCTTCAGTACATTTATATTGATAGTGGCGCTATGTACCGTGCTGTAACCCTTGCAGTTAACCGCCTGGGATTAATTAAGGATGGAAGTTTCAGTAAAAATGATCTTGATCAGATGCTCAATTTCATTGATATCGGTTTTACCTATAACAAGGCAAGCAGAAGGTATGAAACTACCTTAAACGGGAGAGTGGTGGAAGAGGAGATCAGAACTCCTGAAATAGCAGGTTTGGTGAGTATCGTTGCCGCAATACCTGAAGTCAGAGAACGGATGGTGGAATTGCAACGAAAACTTGGCGCCAATAAGGGTATCGTAATGGATGGACGGGATATTGGCACAGTGGTCTTTCCTGATGCCGAGCTGAAAATTTTCATGACTGCTGATCCAAGAATCAGAGCCGAACGCCGGATGAGAGAATTGGTTGAAAAGGGGATAAAGGTAACCTTGATTGATGTTCTTAATAATATTCAGGAGCGCGACCATATCGATCAAACCCGTGATATGTCCCCTTTACGCAAAGCGGATGATGCCATTGTGCTGGATAACAGCCACATGACTATTGATGAACAGATGGTTTGGGTGGAGAAATTAATTCTTGAAAGAACAAAATAAAACAAATTGTTTTGGTTGCTTGTTTCTGGTTGCAGGAAAAGAAAAGGTTTTCCAGCAAAAAAGTAATATTTAATGAGCCATTTGATGTATGATTATTGAAATTGACAGTAAATCTGGGTTTTGTTTTGGGGTGGTGAATGCTATCAAATTGGCGGAAACAGAGCTGAAGGGCGATGAAGTGCTCTTTTGCCTGGGCGATATTGTACACAATAATGAAGAGGTTAAACGTCTGGAGAATGCCGGTTTAAGAACGATTGATAAGCGATCCTTTATAAACATGAGAAATAAAAAGGTGCTGCTTCGTGCGCATGGTGAACCCCCGGAGACCTATCAAATTGCCAAAGAAAATAGTATAACCCTGGTTGATGCAACATGTCCGGTTGTTCTGAAACTTCAGGAGAAAGTGGCAAGAGCTTGGGTTGAAATGAAAAAAGTCGATGGCAAAGTGATAATTTTTGGGAAAAAAGGACATGCTGAGGTAATCGGGTTGATAGGCCAGACCAATGGCGATGCTATTATCGTTGAACGACCTGATGATACCAATGAGCTTGATTTCTCAAAACCCATTACCCTTTTTTCTCAAACCACAATGAGCCCAGAGGAATACGTTGAACTTCAGCGAAATATCAGAAAAAATATGGAATTACATTATGCCCCAAATGAAGTTCCCCTTAAAATATTCAATTCAACATGCGGTCAGGTTTCTAACCGGAAAAGGGAGATTGAAAAGTTTGCAAAAAAGCATCAAGTGGTGATTTTTGTAAGCGGAGTTAAGAGTTCAAACGGGAAGATGCTTTTCGAAATCTGCAAATCTTCGAATCCTGCAAGCCACTTTGTTTCCTACCCCGACGAGGTAAAAAAAGAGTGGTTTTTTGGAGTTGATGATGTTGGTATTTGTGGTGCAACTTCAACTCCGGTCTGGTTAATGGAAAGTGTTAAAAATAAAATAAACGAATTAGCTTAATAGAACACAGATAACACAAATATCAACGATTCTAGCAAATAATTTCTTGTTTGCTTATAATTCTTCAAGTAATAATTTGTGTAATTTGTATTCAAATGTTTTCAAAAATGCTATTACCCAACAGGTTTGTTGATATTATTTTGCCTTTGGCTCTTCCAAAAATACTTACCTATACCATACCGGATGAGTTAACCGACAAAATCAAAGTGGGGATCAGAGTGGTTGTTCCGGTTGGGAAAAAGAAGCTGTATTCAGGTATTGTGTTTAAAATACACGATCAGGCACCCCAGACTTTTGAAACAAAGGACATTTTACAAGTTATTGATTCGAAACCGCTGGTTAATGAAACGCAGCTGAAATTCTGGGAATGGATGGCCGATTACTATATGTGTTCCCTGGGGGAAGTAATGGTAGCGGCTTTACCCTCAGGTTTGAAGCTGGAGAGCGAAACCTGCATCTGCAAAAATGAATTAGCAGATTACAGCATATCCGAAAACGAGGAGATTGTTCTTAACAACCTCGATTTTGAAAAGAAGATCACCATCCAGCAGCTTCTTTCGCGATTGGATATTCCAAATCCACTGGGAATTATAAAGTCATTACTGGAAAAACAGCTGATTAGCGTCAGTGAAAACATCGAAAGCATTTATAAGCCAAGAACCGAAAGCTACATCAGCCTGCACCCTAAATACAAATCCGAAGAAAATATTAACAAGTTATTTGATGACCTGAAGCAGGCAAAAGTACAGGAGCGAACCCTTCTCGCTTTTCTATCATTGGCACCGCCAAACAGCGCAATACATTCATTCTCTGTTTCAAAAAGGAATCTTCTGGAAAAATCACAGGCAACCTCAACAGTATTATCTACAATGATTCAAAAGGAAATTTTCGTTGAGTGCTATAAAGAGATATCGAGGTTGGAAAGGTATGATGATTTAAGGGTGGAAGGTGCCGATCTATCACTGGTTCAGCAAGATGCTTATTCAAAGGTTGAAGGTTACTTTGGGGATCATCAGGTTGTACTCTTACATGGGGTTACATCAAGTGGTAAAACAGAAATTTACATCCACCTGATTAAGGAGCAGCTTGAAAAGGGTAATCAGGTTCTGTATTTACTCCCAGAGATTGCCCTAACCGCGCAGATTATAAACCGGTTAAGAAAAGTTTTTGGGAACAGGGTTGGGATCTACCATTCCAAATTCAGCGATGCCCACCGGGTTGAGGTGCATAACAGGTTGCTTAATTTTGGTGAGGGGACTGACAAACCATCATTTGATGTTGTGCTTGGAGTTCGATCATCCGTTTTTCTGCCATTCAAAAAGTTGGGGTTGATAATTGTTGATGAGGAGCACGAGAATTCCTATAAACAGTTTAACCCATCGCCAAGGTACAATGCCCGCGATTCGGCAATTATGCTGGCTTCAATGCATGGAGCAAAAGTGCTCCTGGGAACGGCCACTCCTTCAATTGAATCTTACTTCAACGCCCGATCCGGGAAATACGGACTGGTTGAACTTACAGAAAGGCACCGGAACATTACAATGCCTGAGGTTAAAATAGTAAACACCAACGATGCCCGTAAGCGCAAGAAGATGAAATCGCACTTCTCTGATGTTCTGTTGGATGAGATTGAGATTGCCTTGGCAAAAAAGGAGCAGGTTATTCTCTTCCAGAACCGTCGGGGTTTTGCTCCGTTCATCGAGTGCAACGAATGTGCCTGGGTGCCAAAATGTGAGCATTGCGATGTAAGTTTAACCTATCATAAGTATAAAAACCTGCTGGTTTGCCATTACTGCGGCTTCTCAATTCCTTCACCATCCGGTTGTCTGGCTTGTGGCAGTAACGATATGCAGATGCGGGGTTTTGGAACTGAAAAGGTTGAGGAGGAATTGGCAATTTTTTTCCCGGATGCAAAGATACAACGCATGGATTTGGACTCAACCAAATCCAAAACTGCCTATGAACGTATTATCAGCGATTTTGAGGATGGAAACGTTGATATACTTATTGGTACCCAAATGGTTACCAAGGGGCTCGATTTTGATCGCGTTAGCCTGGTAGGTATTCTGAATGCTGATAATATGCTAAATTTCCCCGACTTCAGGGCTTATGAACGCAGCTATCAGCTGATGGCACAGGTAAGCGGCAGAGCCGGACGTAAAAACAGGCAAGGGCTCGTAATAATTCAAACTGCCCAACCAAATCACCCAGTAATAAACCAGGTGGTAAATAACGATTATTTTGGGCTTTATGCAAACCAGGTTAATGAACGAAAACAGTTCAAATATCCTCCATATTTCAGGTTAATCAGCCTTACAACAAAGCATAAGGATTTGAAGTTACTGGAGATGGCCTCCAATGAGTTGGCGAACGGGTTAAAAGAAAAAATCGGGGTAAATATTTTAGGCCCGGAAACACCTCCTGTAAACAGGATTCAGGGTTTATACCTGATGAATATACTTGCAAAAATCGACCGGGAACAATCCGCTTTGCGGGTAAAAGGGTTGATTAAGTACTATATTGATTATCTGAAACAAAAACAGGAATACAAACAGCTGGTCGTTGCAGTGGATGTAGATCCGATGTAATTGCACAGTGCCCATTGCATGTGGCATGGAGTAACGGGAAATAGGCTTGATATTTTCAATTCATTACTCTTTGCTCATTGCCCCTTGCTCCATGCTCCTAAATTCGGAAGTTCAGTAAATTCTGCTGTTTCACCTCAATTGGATCTGCGCTTTCCCAAAGATAAATCAACCCATCCCATGCACGCTGGGTTTTAGCGTTGAACCATCCATTAAATGCGGTATGATAATCAACCTCCTGCATTTCGCAGTTGTTTTGAAGCCCTTCGAGGAAACCAACCACAATAAGCTCTTTTACACTATTGTCGCCATTCTCAAGAACCTCCTCAATTGCAGAGAACAATTCCTTTAGCCCAGAAGTTTGGCTATTTTTAATTTTCCCAACAACAAATTCCACAATGGTTATAATGTCAACCATAGGATCGCCATTGTTTGAGTAGTTCCCGTTGTACTCCTCGCGGATATAGCTATCCCAGCTACTAGTAACCTCCTGATGACAGGATATAATGATTTCCAATGCTTTATCAATACCGATCTTACCGATTTCCTGTTCCGCTTCCTGGTTTTCTGCCTGGTTGTTGGTTATCTCTTCTTCTTCGCTCATGTACAATTATTTAGATTGAATTATTAAAATGAGATTTCAAATATCTTAAATCGCTTAACTCTTTTCTTTTTTTTAAAAACCAAAAATAGCAATTTCTTTTAATCATGGGTTATGGAACAAAATTATGATTAGAGCAAAAAATTTCCTGTAAACTTGCATTCAGAAACCTTATACTATAACTTGCACATACAATCAGGGTAATAATCTATCATGAACTACAGGTTATTTCTATTGGCGGTTATCTTCATGCTCATCAATACTGGGTGCTCGAAAAAAGATCATGAACAGAATGCCCCTAGCGGAATCTGGGATATTGATAAGCAGGGCATTCCCAAATTTGTGGGTACGAATTACATTGAGCTAACCAATATTTCAAAGATATCCATGTACAGATCTTCAGTGGGGCATGATTATTCTGATTTTACAGAGCATTGCCGGAGTATGAAACATTATTTTCAACCCAAACCGGATGTTGATTGGACAACAATCAAAATTTTCTCCCCGGTTACAGGCACAATTACCAGGGTTGAGCAGGAGTGGACCGGTACAAAGGTTGAAATTGAATCGGAGAAATACCCGGCATTTCGATTCCAGATTTTCCATATAAATTTACTGGTACCACGCAATGTTGGTGATAAAATTGTTGCCGGCGATCAGCTCGGAACTCATATTGGTTCCCAAACCTATTCCGATATTTCTGTAATTGTTAATGACCCTACTAAACAAGGCAGGATGGTTTCCTACTTTTTTGTGATTACCGATAAGATTTTTCAGGAGTACATAAATCGGGGTATAAATACAAGGGATGAGCTGATAATTAGTAAAGAAGTTCGGGATGCTAACCCCCTGACTTGCACTGGTGATACTTTTTCACCCGGTGATCCGCTTGAGGGTTGGGTTACTCTCAACTGATGGCAATTTACCCTTTTCCACCCGTTTTGTTTAGGAACTCTTCTGCTTTTTCCACCATATTCTTTGATCCGACAATAAACGGTACCCGTTGATGAAGCGATTGTGGTTTAATGTCCAAAATCCGCTCCGTTCCGGTTGTGGCTTTTCCACCTGCTTGCTCTGCAAGGAAAGCAATGGGGTTACACTCGTAAATCAATCGAAGTTTACCTTGTGGGGCAGCGTATGTTTGGGGGTAAAGGAATATGCCCCCCTTTAATAAATTTCGATGGAAATCGGCCACCAATGAACCAACATAGCGGGCAGAGTATGGTCGGTTTGTGGTTTTATCTATTTGTTTACTATAACTAATGTAATCTTTTATACCCTGTGGGAAGTTTTCGTAATTACCCTCATTCACCGAGTATATAATTCCATCCTCAGGGGTTTTTATGCTATAGTTCGACAGGCAAAACTCGCCAATTGATGGGTCAAGGGTAAATCCATATACTCCCCTCCCGGTGGTGTAAACCAACATGGTTGAGGAGCCATAGATAATATACCCGGCTGCTACTTGCTTTTTGCCTTCCTGTAAAAAATCCTCTATTACAGCTTTCTGGCCACGAGGGCTTATACGGCGATAAATGCTGAAAATGGTTCCTACCGAAACATTGACATCAATATTTGATGATCCATCAAGGGGATCCATGCAAAAAATGTAGTTTCCATCATGCGAAAGATCATCTTCCCAGGTAATCAGCTCCTGATCCTCTTCTGAGGCTATACCGCAGCACTCTCCGCTACTTTGTAATCCCTGAATTAGCTGCCAGTTTGAGAATAAATCGAGTTTCTTTTGTTCCTCTCCTTGTATATTTATATCCCCCGCAGAACCAAGTATATCAACTAGTCCGGCTTTATTCACTTTTTTATTGATCAGCTTGGCTGCAACCCCAACATGGTAAAGTAACCGGGTAAATTCCCCGGTTGCGTAAGGAAAATCTGCCTGGCGCTCTATGATAAACTGAGTGAGGGTTTTAATTCTATATCCTTGCATATTTTGCCTTTTGTAGATTTTTCAGTTCGATAAAGATAATAATTTTACTTAACCCGATATAATTCGATGTTCGTTTTTTCCAGAGTTAAATCGTTTGCACCCGCTTTTGATTGTATTTATTTATATTGATTTTATTTGATTTATGATTTAGGTGTGCTAAGTTTGCTTCGCTTTAATTGAATCATTCTATGCCTGATAATAAAATCAAAGTTTTTAAGTTTGGCGGGGCTTCCGTACGTTCTTCGGATGGGGTGAGAAATTTAGTCCGAATTGTAAAGGAGTATAATACTAACCTCATTATAGTAGTCTCTGCAATGGGCAAAACAACAAATGCCCTAGAGCTTATACTTTCAAACTCTCTTTCTGATAGTGGTAATTATAAAGCAGAGGTTGAAAAGTTGAAAAAATTCCATTTCGACATTGTCAATGATTTATTCTCTGTTAAAGATCATATTCTTTTTTTGCAACTCGACAATCTTTTCAATGAAATTCTTTGGTTTCTGGATTCAAAACCTGCTGGTGGATATGATTATTGCTACGACCAGGTTATCTCTTATGGCGAAATTATTTCCACTATCATAGTAAGCCAATACCTCAAATACTCCGGGGTAATGAATACCTGGGTTGATGCCCGGGAATGCATCAAATCGGATACCAATTACAGGGAGGGGAATATCGATTTTGACATTTCCGGAAAACTGTGTCAAAATACATTTGACTTTAATAAGGGGAGGATATTTGTAACACAGGGGTTTATTGCAGGCACTTCAGTGGGAACTACCACAACTCTTGGCCGGGAAGGATCGGATTATACTGCAGCAATTATTGCAAACCTGCTTGATGCCGGCGAGGTTGTTATTTGGAAGGATGTTGAAGGGGTTCTAAATGCTGATCCTAAGATATTTAGCAATACCCTTAAACTCGATTTTGTTTCATTTCAGGAAGCCATTGAGCTGGCTTTTTGCGGGGCGCAAATTATCCATCCAAAAACCATCAAACCTCTACAGAATAAAAGAATTCCACTCTATGTAAAATCTTTTCTTAACCCACAAGCGGCGGGCACTAAAATACTTCATTCCGATGAGCCAATAGAATTGCCACCCGTTCTTATCCTTAAGAGAAACCAGGTTTTAATATCGCTTACCCCACGCGATTTTTCGTTTGTTATTGAGGATTGCCTGAGCAAAATATTTGCATTGCTATATAAACATAGGGTAAAAGTGAATATGGTCCATAACTCCGCAATCACTTTCTCGGTTTGTGTCGATGATGAAAAGAATTACCTGAGGCCCGCCATTGAAGATCTTCAAAAGGATTTCAAGGTAAAGTATAACAGCAATCTTGAGCTGTTGACCGTTAGGCATTATTCACTAAAAGTTATTGAGGAAAATATAAAAAACCGGCAGGTTTATTTACAGCAACGTACCCGGAGCACAGCTCGTTTTGTTATGGATGCGATTGAGCGCAAGGCTCCGGCTTAACAATGAATAATGCCTGGTACCCAAGAAAAGTACCTTGTTTGCTATACGATTCTACCCCAAGGATCATACTGTTAATTCTCTTGTTGATTTGTCCAAAGCTATCGGCATACCAGCCCTCGTTGAACTGAACCTTGCTGATAAGTTGTCTGCTAAAGCCCGGGGTATTTTCAATTGCCTTGATTTCATCAACAGAAATCTTAGTCTGGGTTTCAAAGTTGTAGGCGGTATAACTTCCACGATAAAGTTGATCAAAAATTAAATTTACGAATTGCTCATGTTTAAATGTGCTAAGGCGTTTTGCTTCCCATGGATCTTCCCCGTTAATATCGCGGATAATTACATCATAAATTATGCTGTCGGCAATTGTAATTTCTCCCAACTGGTGTTTTAATTTAACCGGGAGCATATTGTAACCTTGGTTATGCTTACAGGATAAAGTTAAAAAAGCTATAGCAGCCAATACAAAAAAGCTGAATGTTTTCATTACATTTTGATTAACGGTTAAATTCCAAAGGCATCCCCTTAAGAGCTTCGTCAAATTTCCCATTATCATAAATTAACCTGCCATTTACAATGGTGTGGGAGACTCGTGAACTGAAAGTATATCCTTCAAAAGGAGACCAACCGCACTTATATAAAATGTTATCTTTGTTTACAACCCATTTTGTGTTGGAGTCAACTAAAACCAGATCAGCAATATACCCTTCTCTTACATAGCCTCTTTTCTGAACATTGAAAATTTCAGCAGGCAAATGGCTCATCTTTTCGGGAACAAGAGTCAGGGGGAAATAACCTTGTTTAGAGAGCTCAATCATGGCAATTAGGGAATGTTGAACCAAGGGGCCACCAGAGGCAGACTTGGTATAGACTCCATCTTTTTCATTGATAAGATGTGGAGCATGATCGGTCGCTACAATATCTATCCTGTTATTTTTTAACCCATTTATTAACGCAATCCGGTCTGATTCCTTTTTGATGGATGGGTTCCATTTAATTCGCCATCCTAAATTATCGTAGTCTTTATCAGAAAACATCAGGTGATGAACACACACTTCCGAGGTGATTCGCTTGTCTTTTGATGGGGTTGAATTATCAAAAAGTTCCAGCTCTTTGCCTGTAGAGAGATGCAGAATATGTAACCTGGAGTTATATTTTTTAGCAAGTTCAACGGCTAACTTTGATGATAAATAGCAAGCCTTTTCGCTTCTAATTTCAGCATGGTATTTTAGCGGAATGTTCTCTCCGTATTGTTCTTTGTATAATGCCAGGTTTGCTTTGATTGTCGATTCATCTTCGCAGTGAGTGGCTATCAGAACAGGCGAACTGGAAAAAATAAGATCTAGCGATTCCGGATTGTCAACCAGCATATTTCCAGTAGAGGAACCCATAAATACTTTAACCCCACACGTTTTAAAAGGATTAACTTTAATTATCTCTTTGATATTGTCATTTGTAGCACCTAAATAAAAAGAATAGTTGGCTAGCGACTTCTGTGATGCGATCTTGAATTTTTCATCGAGTAACTCCAAAGTAGTTGTTTGAGGTGATGTATTTGGCATTTCCATAAAAGAGGTTATCCCTCCGGCTATGGCTGCTTTAGATTCAGTGTAAATATCCCCTTTGTGTGTTAACCCTGGTTCTCTGAAATGTACCTGATCATCTATTACCCCGGGAAAAAGCAACTTCCCGTCACCATCAACAATTATTTCAGGGTTGAATTGTGACAAATCTGTTTTGTCATCTTTAATAATCTTTTCAATTAACCCATTTCTAATGAAGATACTTGATTTCCTGATTTCACCTTCATTTATTAAGGTTGCATTTTTAATTAGTATCCCTTCCATGGGTTGGATTTTGTTTGTTAATTGGCTTGATTGTATTTTCTGAAAATGCTGTTAAGTTTAATCCTTATCACTCCCCACAGTGCTTCATTAAATATACCCCCGCTCATTTTTGAAGCCCCGGCTTTTCGATCGGTAAAAACAATGGGGACTTCAACAATTTTGTACCCCAGTTTCCATGTGGTAAACTTCATTTCTATTTGGAACCCATACCCTTTAAGTTTTATTTTGTTAAAGTCAATTGATTTTAACACCTTACTTCTATAGCATTTAAACCCGGCAGTCGTGTCCATTACCTTCATTCTGGTGACTAACCTAACATACATTGATGCAAAATAAGACATTAGCACCCTGCCAATAGGCCAATTTACAACATTTACACCCGAAATATACCTGGAACCGATAGCCATATCAGCCCCAGTGGCACAAGCTTCGTATAATCTTGGCAAATCCTCTGGGTTGTGTGAAAAATCAGCATCCATTTCAAAAATATATTCATACCCGTTTTCAACAGCCCATTTAAACCCGGTGATATACGCTGTGCCTAAACCAAGCTTTCCTGTTCGTTCAATAATGTTAATTCTTTGAATAAATTCTTCTTGAAGATTTTTCACTACTTTCGCTGTACCATCTGGAGAATTATCATCAATAATTAGAATATTAAAATTTCCATCAAGAAGCATAACTTTTCGGATAATTTTTTCAATATTCTCTATTTCATTGTAAGTTGGGATGATTACAAGTTTTTCTTTATTTGTCATTTATTGATAATTTGATAGTTATTGAAAAATAAATCAAAATATTAAATTCAATTATTGTTGATTTAAAAATTCTCGTCTTACCCCATTGCAATTTTTACAAAACTAAGTGTATTTTTTTAATTGAAAAATTTATTGATTATCAAGGGATAAAAAAATATTTTAAAAAAAGTATAAATATTATTTGGATATATGGGGAACCAACCGCTATATTTGCACCCGCTTTTGGAAAAAGGCGAACGGGGTACGGGAGAATGTGGG
>CAZKHG010000024.1:0-45142 GCA_964552655.1 uncultured Rikenellaceae bacterium | reverse complement strand
CCATGCTCCCCGTAACCAATTTCATCACCAGTAAGCTGAATTCTTGCCTCCAGACAGTTTTTGCAGTCATCCGCAGCATCGTCAACACATGGTTTATTGTCGTAAAGCTTATAATCATTACGGTGGCTACCTGGGGTGATATTGGGCATTACGATATTGGCTCCAACTTTTATGGCTTTTTCTCTGCCCAAAGGGTCTATAGCCTGCAACGCTGTGGGGGCAACAATATTGATGTCCTTCATCATAATCCTTAGTATTGCTGTCATTTTCAATGACAGGTTAAACCTCTCCATTACCGGTAAAAGGGTTGTTCTATATTGGAAAAGAGGCGTGTCAGGATGTTCAATGTATGGGCCCATACCTACCATATCGACATCCATTTCCTGAATCCAAAGCAAATCTTCAGCCAGATGTTCGAGCGTTTGGAAAGGCAAGCCAATCATCACCCCGGTGCCAACCTGGTAGCCAATTCTCCGCAGTGATTTTAGGCATTCTACCCGGTACTGGTAATCGTGGTGCTTATCGTTTGGGTGGAGCTTATGGTATAGATCAATGTTGGAACTTTCGATTCTAAGCAAATACCTGATTGCCCCAAGGTTGAACCATTTTTTGTATGTATCTTCAGTTTGCTCTCCAAGCGATAGGGTGATACCAAGTTCATTGTCGGTTTCGCGATTAATTATATCCAGGAGGTAAGCAATTCTTTCAATAAAATCATTTGAGTCCACTTCTCCGGTTTGAATCGCGATGCTACCATACTTATTTTCCCAGGCAAATTTAGCCGCAGACAGCACCTCTTCATCAGAAAGTTGATACCGAACTACTTTTGTATTACCCGCGCGAATTCCACAGTACAAACAATTCTTCCGGCAGATATTGGATAATTCTATCAAACCCCTGAAATGTACCTTCCTCCCGATGTACTTCTCCTTAACCTCTGCTGATCTTGAATACAACCTGTTCCTGTCATCATTATCTGATGCCAACAGGGCCATAACTTCTTCCTTGCTGAAATTATTCTTTTTTAATATTGATGCTACTTCATTCATTACAAAACATTTGTATTAGTATGGCAAATTTACATATTCTTTACCCCATAAGCGGGATGATTCATTGAATAAATTATTTTAGTTTGTTTTACTCGCCTTAAACTTTACTCAAAAATATTTGTCAATATTTTCAATCACTCATTTATTTTAGGATATTTGACTGATTAAATTCCTAAACATAAGTATATCAACTAAAAAATCATTTTATGCACTATTCATCTTATCCTAACAAAAGGACTTTTGCTTTGGCTCTGGTCCTTTTCCTGTTTATAGGATGCACATCAACCGTACAACCTCCTGTTGCAGAAAAAAAACCATACACCATGGTTATGTTTGGTGATACCCGGATTGATCCTTATTATTGGCTGAATCAGCGTGATTCGCAAAAAGTCTTGGATTACCTGAATGCGGAGAACGCATATACTACTTCTGTAATGAAAAGTACAGAAGCGCTTCAGGAAAAGTTATTTCAGGAAATGAAAGGAAGAATCAAGGAGGAAGATGTTTCGGTGCCCTATCTTGATAATGGTTACTACTACTATTCCCGATACGAGCAGAATAAAGAGTACCCCATTTATTGCCGCAAGAAAGGAACACTTGATGCGCCCGAAGAGCTGCTTTTAGATGTTAATATGATAGCCGAAGGCCACGACTATTGCCAGGTAACAGGCCTTGAAATATCACCCGATAATAAGCTGTTGGCTTACGGGCTTGATACGGTTAGCCGAAGACAATACACCATATATTTTAAAAATCTGGCCGATAACAAGTTGCTGAATAGCACGATTTCAAACACAACCGGAGATGTAGCATGGGCCAACGACAACCAAACAGTGTTTTACACAGTAAAAGATGAAGCTTTGCGTCCTTATAAAATATACCGGCATTCAATCACCGACCTTACATCTGAAAATGATAAGCTGATTTTCCATGAAGCCGATGAAACCTATTCAACATTTGTTTATAAAACTAAGTCGGATGCTTTCCTGATGATTGCCTCAAGCAGCACTATGGCACAGGAGTACAGGTATTTGGATGCGAACAAACCCATGGGCGAATTTAAAATTATTCAGCCTCGGCTTAGAGGTCTTGAGTATAGTGTTGATCATTTTGGTACTAAATTTTATATCAAAACTAATCTCAATGCCCGGAACTTTAGGTTGATGGAGACACCAACTTCAAAAACATCCAAGGAAAACTGGAAGGAGGTTATTCCTCATCGTGAGGATGTTCTCTTAGATGGAATAGAGATATTTAAGGATTACCTGGTTTTGATGGAACGGAAGGATGCTTTAACCCAGATAAGGGTTATAAAATGGAACGATAAAAGTGAATATTACATCGATTTCCCCGAGGAGGTTTATTCAGCTTTCCCAAGTGTAAACCCGGAGTTCAACACAAATCTGCTTCGTTTCTCGTACACTTCTCTTACAACACCAGGTTCAGTTTTCGATTATAACATGGAAACCAAAGAGCGGAAGTTGCTTAAGCAGAACGAAGTAGTTGGAGGCTACGATGCAACACTATACGAAACCAAACGATTATGGGCAACTGCCGAAGATGGTACCAAAATTCCAATTTCCATTGTTTACAAAAAGGGAATTTTGCTAGATGGTACCAATCCTGCTCTTATTTATGGTTATGGATCATATGGCTATGCGATGAATCCTTATTTCAGTTCGAATCGAATTTCCTTGCTTGATCGTGGGTTTATTTATGCGATAGCCCACATTAGGGGTGGCGAAGAGATGGGGCGTAAGTGGTATGAGGACGGGAAGCTGCTTAAAAAAATAAATACATTCACCGATTTCATTGCTTGTTCCCAATACCTGATTGACAATAAGTACACCTCCCCCCAGAAACTATTTGCTGAAGGGGGAAGCGCCGGTGGTTTGTTGATGGGCGCTGTAATTAACCTGCGGCCCGATTTGTATAAAGGAGTGGTTGCGGCTGTGCCTTTTGTTGATGTTGTAACTACAATGCTTGATACCAGCATACCCCTCACCACTGGTGAATTCGACGAATGGGGTAACCCTGCCGATTCTGTTTACTATTTCTACATGAAATCTTACTCCCCTTACGATCAGACAAAAGCACAAAACTACCCGAATTTGATGGTAACCTCGGGATATCACGATTCGCAGGTTCAATATTTTGAACCGGCCAAGTGGGTTGCCAAGCTGAGGGATATAAAAACCGATAACAACCTGTTAATCTTCAAAATTGATATGGAGGCTGGACATGGCGGGGCATCAGGTAGGTTTAAACCTTTAAGGAATACGGCGTTTGAGTATGCATTTATGTTTAAACTTCTTGGTATAAAGGAATAACCAACCCTTAATTATTATAATAGAAGAGAGGCTTTATTACGAAAGCCTCTCTTTTTAATTTTTATTGAATGCTTAGTCCCTTTTGATATGAATCCCTGTAGTCTCAACATGAATGGTAACAGAAATCTCCTTAAACCTCGATTTTATAGAATCCTCAATTCTATCGCAGAGTTCATGAACATCTTTAAGCTGGGTTGCTTCAGGCATTTCAATGTGGAATTCAGCAAAGCGGTAATTCCCGGCTTTACGGGTTTTAAGCTCGTGGTAGGGAATATTGAAGGCTTTGATGGAATCCTCTATCATCAAAATCTCATCGGGCGATAAAGCTATATCCAGCAATGGTGAATATGCTTTTCTTAACAATACGTACGACTCCTTCAATATTAGCAAGGCTACAAGGATTGCAATAATTGGATCCAAAATATGAATATCGGTTATCCAAATAACAAACAGGCCTATTGCGACTCCAAGTGAGGTTAAAACATCTGTTTTTAGGTGTAGGGCATCGGCCTCAAGGGCAATAGAATCGGTTTCTTTGGCAACTTTGTATAGCTGTTTTGAAACCACAAAATTGATGATAGCTGAAAAAAGCATCACAAGAGAACCCAACCCAATGGACTCAACCTCATTCCGGTTTATGAGCTTATCAATGGCTTCATAGATAATCCATCCAGCAGCAATAAAGATTAATAAGGCTTCAATAACACCGGAGATGTTTTCAAATTTTCCATGTCCATACGGATGCCTGCTATCGGCAGGGCGATCTGATACCCTCACTGAAAAAAAAGCGATAATGGCAGCCAGCAGATCCATAAACGAGTGTATGGCTTCAGAAATAATACTTACCGAACCGCTAATCAGACCTACAACGGTTTTAATAATAATTAGGCTGGTGTTGGAGATAATGGAAAGTCGAGCTACTTTTACTTTTTTTTTCATTTTTTGAGAATAAGCCTCAAATTTAGCTCTTTTTGCAATACGATAACCCGTTAAGGAATCAACTTACTGTTTTTTCTGATGCTTATGAACAACTGCATTAAGCTTGGATTTTATCCAACTCCAATCGAAAAGCTTGAAAATATATCAGAACAATATCCTGATTATCAGATTTATATCAAACGCGATGATCAGACAGGCCTGGCTACAGGAGGGAATAAAACCCGTAAGCTGGAATTTCTTTTGCAGGATGCAATTGATAAGGGTTGTAATACAATAATCACTTCCGGAGCATTGCAATCTAACCATTGCCGGCAAACAGCTGCCGCTGCAAATAAAGTTGGGTTAAAGTGCCATTTGGTGCTTCGTGGTT
This sequence comes from uncultured Rikenellaceae bacterium, assembly GCA_964552655.1. GTDB lineage: Bacteria > Bacteroidota > Bacteroidia > Bacteroidales > Tenuifilaceae > CAZKHG01. The sequence continues at coordinate 40,454 of CAZKHG010000024.1, read as the reverse complement.
CTGAACCAGAACAAGTAAATGGGAATTTGTTGTTAAACAAGCTGCTGGGTGCTACTCTTCATTATGTTGATGAGTCCAGTTTTTTGAATTTTGATATTAAGTTACATAACTCATTATCAAAGGCAGGGGCAAAACCTTACATCATCCCTGTTGGCGGATCAAATGAAATTGGAGCTATGGGCTATGTTAATGCAGTTAATGAGTTGGTAAATCAAGAGGTTCAATTGGGAATAAAATTTGATTCTATTTTCTTTGCATCCTGTTCGGGAGGCACTCATGCCGGGTTAATTATCGGAAAGCAAATCTATAACCTTGAATCAAAAATAGTTGGGATCAACATTTCAAAAAACACTGATCCTAATCATAATCTAACTGACTATATTAAGAAAATTATATCAAATTATTCAGAAAAAAATAACCTTGAAAGTTTCAATTTTTTAGAGGATGTAACCCTTATTGATGGTTACAATGAATCCGGGTATGGTGTAGTTACCACAAACGAGGTATGTGCAATAAAACTTCTGGCTGAAAAAGAGGGAATACTTCTGGATCCGGTTTATACCGCTAGGGCCTTTTATGGTATGATTGATATGCTTGGTAAAGGCTTGATAAACCCGGGATCGAACATTTTATTCTGGCATACGGGAGGAATTGTAGCAAACTTCGGCTTGGCTGAAGAAATCTTAAAATTTACTTAATCAGGACAAAGTTATCCTCTTTCTCCGTTTTTTTCTCAATATCTTTCCCAGATTTGTTCTGATCCTCGTCTTTAAGAGGGATTTGTGTATTTTCCTCTTTAAAAGTATGCTTAACGCGGTGGAGCAGGTCATATAAATTATTAAACTCTTCGCGGTATAAAATACCTGCACCGGTGGTGTACTGGTTCTGCTCAGTTTTGATGAGTTCATCGTTCGATCGGGCGAAAGCTTTAAAACGGAGTTTCCCCGATTTATTCAGCTTGACATCCATGTTAAAGTCGCCGGCAATGGGGCTTGATGTGCTGCGCGAGCCCATATCAACATTCCCGTTGATGCTAACCCGGTCGTTAAACAGCTGGGTGGATAAGGCCAGTTCAACCTGGTCGGAGCTGAGCTCATTATTGGGCGAACCCGGACGGTAGTTGAGCCCTATATCAAATGTTTTACTCCACTGCGACAGCCAGTTACTCAGCTGGTTGGAAAGCATCTCGCTTACAGTGTTTGATAAACCGGAGCTTAGCCCGGGGCTATTCTGATCCTGAAAAGTTGGGACAAAGCTGTTGATTACCAGCAACGAGAGAAAATTTTTGTTAATGCTCTCCTCAGTGCTTAGCGCGCTGTTTACAAGCGCCTTGGTTTCATTATCGGTGGTCAGAACATCAATGTTAAATTTTATGCCGGGTGCCATTAATTTCTGGGTTAACAAGATCTGGCAATCAACCGGGACCTTTTGCTTATACCTGTCATCCTGGAGCATTAAGAGCTGGTCTAACCCGGTTTTGACTTTGTAAACTGCCTTGATATTCATTGTAGCATCAATCGGATCGCCATTCCAGGAGATGCTCCCGCCCTCTTCTATTTTAAACTTTTTGTTTATAACACCCTGTAGGGTGAAAAGGTAATCCCCTTTTTCGATGATATAATCGCCATACATTTTAAAATCATCAGTGTAAGGGTTAACCTCCATTTTAAGGTTCCCTGAACCACTGGCCTTAATAATATCTCCCAGTTTTTTGTCTATTATAATTTGTACCTCTGCCTCTGGCGTTACCTGCAGGTCGAAGTTCAGCTGCATGTTACTCGATTGTTCCGGTGGGGCAATAATGGTTTCTTCAATGAGTATATCATCGGGGTTATTGCTGGCAAATTTGATGAAATTATTTTCAGCAACATCTCCTCCGCTTGGCAGGGGAAGGAATAGGGCAGTTTTTGGCTCAGTCCTTACGGCAACATTCATGGTTAAATTATCTACAGGCCCTGTAATGTTGATTTGCCCTGTAGCATATACTGTCCCGTAGAAAAGTTCATTATCCTTTTCCTTGGTATTCATGCACTGAAAGTTATCGGTGTTCAAACCGAGATCAAGCATAAAATTGCTGAAATATTCTGTGCTTAACTTCCCGTTAAGAACTGCCGTTTTGTTATGTATATCGAGGATCTTGAAGTTTTTAAAAAAGATATCACTATTTATAAAATCGATATGGTCGTTTATTGCATAGCGGGTTTTCAGGAAATCCAGGGTCATTCTGCTTTTATTCAAGAATATAGTTCCGTTAACCAGTGGTTTTTCTGTGGTTCCGGTAACTTTGAGGTTCCCATTGAGTGAACCAGTCATGTTGGAAACATTCCCTTCCAGGAAAGGTGCCAAATGGGCTAGCTGAATTTGCTGGATTTTTACCTTAAAGTCGAGCTTATTGGTTTCAGTAAAAAGATTACCCATCAAATTAAAAGTAACAGTATCGTGTTTGGTGTTGGTCAGGTTAAGGGCTAACCTTTTCTCCTCGTTAAACCAGTTACTGCTAAAGTTAACATGGCCAACTTCGCGCGAGTTCACAGCCATATCATTAATATCAATATCAGCAAAAAGGGTAGGGCTCTGAAAAATCCCCGATACCATAGCATACCCGTTTATTCGCCCCTTAAGTTTATAGCCAATGCTTTGTGAATAAAAATTGAGGTTAGAAATATCTATATTCTTAAGCTTTACAAGCAGTGAATCTTTCCCGTATTTAGAAATGTTACCATGTATGGAAAGCGACTGTTTCTGGTTTTGAATGATTAGATTATCAATATTATACGTACTCGTATCAATGGTTATTTTACTTGGCGATATGCTCCATGTGGAATCGTTGATGATAAAGTTGCATGGCTTAAACTCCAGGGTGGCGATTGATCCTTTTTTCTCAAATGAAGGGTTGAAATCGGCAATGGCCTTTATCTCACCCAGATTTTTAATGCTTTGTTTATTGTCCCAGGCGAAAGTGAAATCAATTTTATTTTGTTTTATTAATGATGTAAGGTTAAGATTCTTTATATAGGTTCCCCCAATATCAAACAGGGGGCTTGTAACACTGGCCTCAAAAATACTGTCTTTGGTTTGCCCGTCAATGGAAATATCTTTGAAAACATTTGCCCCTGAGGCTACCTCGGGGATTTTGATTTTAAGGGTAAGGGTTTGCAAATCGGGGTTAAAAATTCCAAATACGCTGGTATTCTCTGCTATTTTGAATTCCGGTGCGATGACATTGGTGATTTTCTGTGTCTTTTTAAGACGGAACTTGATGATATAATCGTTGAACTCCGGGTTGGTTATAGCCATATTCGCTGTTTTCTGGGCGTGGCCTTCAGGCTTTAGCGCCGGCACGTAAATATACATCAGCTCTAACAAGTTATCGATGATATTGGCATAGTTGTATTTTCCACGGAGTTCTCCTTCGGCAAACTCCGATTTTAAGGAGATAACTTTACTGTCGGCATTATTATCGGCATTAATTGTGATGTCAGCCAGCTTAAATTCGCCGTTCTGGTTTTTATAGAATGAGTTAACCACCTTTATTTCCCCTTTACTGTTATCGAGGTTATTGCCCCTGAATTTTGCAGTTAGCAGGAACGATGCCTGTGATATGGAGTCCGTGGGGTTTAAGTTAAGTTTTTTCAGGTCAATTTTGGGAACAAATGCAGAAAAGTCGAACACGGGGATTGAGTCAGAGAAATCAACCTTTCCCAGAAAGTTGAGTTTGCAGTTTGGGTCATCTAGCGATATGGAGCCCACATAAGTTCTGTTGGTCAGGTTTCCTGAAACCCTGATATTTGAGTACCTGTAATCATTGGCCTCGATTTTAAAAATGGTTGCATCGGTAAATGCGCTGATATTGGCTTTTTTATCAGATTTCCCTTTAACCATTGCCACCAGGCTTGTTTTGCCAAGGCTTGCAGTTCCTGCTATTTTACCTAAATCGGCGTTATCAACCGATATTTTACCATTGAATTCAGTGCTCTGATTTACATCTGGCTTGATAGAAAGATCCAGCCTGATTTTGCCTATTGCGGTTGATATGGTTCCAAAAGCAACAAAGTTATTCGGGAACCCGGTAAAGTTCCCCTTATAGGTAACTTTTTTAAGAGTGGTCAGGTTTTCGGGCAGGCTTACCAATGGTTCCCCATTTCTCAGCTTAATGCCCCGGATATCATTCAGGGAGGACGAAAACTCTTTAACATCAATATTCATCATGGTTTGGTCAATATCAGGCAAACCAGAGATGTTGAAATTGGTTAAAAGAACCGTTTGAGAACCCATGGTAAGTAAAATTTTCCTACCCTGTACGTCTGCCAAAGGGCCCTTAACCAATCCGCTAAGGGTAAAGCCCAGGTTATAATCCTTTAGTTCAGGGACAAAGTAGGCTAGCATCTGGCTTGTGAAAAAGGAATTTCTGATATCAACATCAAGAAACACGCTGTTAAAAAAATCGCCCAGCTTGTCCCATCCATCGAATTTCATCTTTAGAAGCGGCAGCTGAAGGTTTGCTCCTTCGGCTTTAACCCTTAGCTTATCGAATTCCAGGTGCCTACTGCTCATGCTGAACTCGGCCCTGATGTCCTGGGCGTAAAACCCGCTCCTCTCAGTAAAATTCAAATGATTGATAGCCATCGAAATGGTATCGCCATGCATCCCAAAATCTTTAATATCAAGGTTAAGCTGATTTAGGGTTAAATCTGAAAAGTTGATACCGTATTCAACTTTTGGTGGGTTAAAATCCTTTAATCTGAATGTGCTGTTGCTGATAAAAATATTATTAATCTCGATGCCCATCGGTTCACCGGTACTGGTGGTTGATGTATCGGTAGATAATTTATCGAGCAGCCCGTTGAGGTTCATCACGCCTGATGAGTCAGTATAAAAGTTAATAAGCGCCCCTTCAATTCCGACTTTGTTCAGTTTTAAAATATTATTCTTCTGATTGACCCAAAATAGCGATGCCTTCAGGGTTTGAGCCGATAGGAGTGTGTCGTGGTTCAGATCTTCAATGAAAACGTCTCTGAGCAGAATCTGGCTAAACGGGCGGAAATCAACCTTCCCGATCTGAACCTCTGTCCCCAATTTTTGTTTCAGCATTCTGGTTACCTCAGAAACAAGGTAGGTTTGAACCTGGCTGTTTTGGATGATTAACCAGGCAAAAGTTGGTATTGCCATTAGGATGACAGCAAACCAAACTGCTATTTTGACTATTTTTTTAATACTTTTATACCGTTTTTGGCGAATGACTTATAGCATAAACTATGCCCGATCAGTTCTGAAACTACGAAATTAGTTGATTTATGCTTAGGTGATACCACATCATAATTCCTTTTTTGAAGAGTAAATAAAAATTAACGATGAGCGTAATAATTCTTGGGATTGAATCTTCATGCGATGATACCTCTGCGGCAATAATCAGGGATGGGTATCTGCTTTCGAACCTGATCAGTAACCAGGAGGTTCACAGGTCATTTGGCGGGGTTGTCCCCGAGCTGGCATCCCGTGCCCATCAGGCAAACATAATCCCTGTGGTTGATAAGGTTATCAAAGATTCCGGTATTAGTAAGGATGATATAAGCGCAGTAGCATTTACCCGTGGTCCGGGTCTTTTGGGATCATTGCTGGTTGGTTCTTCATTTGCAAAAGGGTTTGCGCTTGCGCAAAACATCCCATTAATTGAGATTAACCACCTTCAGGGACACATCCTGGCCCATTTCATTAAGGATAAGGGGGTTGATAAACATCCTTCGTTCCCGTTTTTATGCCTTCTGGTTTCTGGTGGCCACACGCAGCTTGTTGTGGTGAGGGATTACCTGGATATGGAGATTATTGGCCAAACCATAGACGATGCTGCAGGCGAAGCGTTCGATAAATGCGCCAAGGTGATGAACCTCCCGTATCCGGGTGGCCCCGTTGTTGATAAACTTGCAGCATTGGGGAACCCAGGTGCTTTTAAGTTTGCCAAACCGGTGATTAAGGATTTGAATTTCAGCTTTAGCGGTCTAAAAACTTCATTCCTTTACTTTCTACGGGATCAGATTAAGGAAGAACCGGATTTTATCGAAAAGAATAAGGAGGATCTTTGCGCCTCACTTCAACATACAATAATCACTATTCTTTTAGATAAAGTAGCAAAAGCATCAAAAAAAACAGGAATTAAAGAAATTGCCATTGCCGGTGGGGTATCGGCAAACACCGGGTTGAGGAATTCTCTTACCCAACTTGGGGAAAAAAATGGATGGAATGTATATATTCCCCAGTTTAAATTCACCACCGACAACGCAGCCATGATTGCCATAACCGGGTACTACAAGTTTTTAAAAGGGGAGTTTGCCAGTCACGACGTGGTTCCCATGGCCAGAATGCCTCTATGAAACTATGTTTTTGTAGATGTGAGGGAATAACCTGAAATCACCTCAGCTCCTTCTCAAAAATTATTCTTTCGTAATCGTTAACCGGTTCGGTATCAATGCCTTTATTTTCATAACCAAGTTCCTCAAGGAGTTGGAAGAATGCCTTATCGTCAACAGGAGATACTCCTTTCAGCACGTATGATTTATTGTTTCTGGCAAAATCCTCAGCAAATTCCAGCAGATTTTTAGCATAACCCCTTTTTTGAAAAGCAGGGTAAACGGCCATACGGCTTAGTACAACCATACCGGGTATCGATTTATGAGGTTTTATAGTGATGGTGGCAACCGGAATTTTATTGTAAAACAGGATATATACATACTTATTCTGGATATCTGTAGAGATATCGTTATAATCAACCAGGCTGTTATTCCAGTACCGGACTCCTTTTTCCATGAGCTGGAGTGAGCATTCTTTGAGAATATATAAAACCTCCAGCAGGTTTTGTTTTTCTGCTAAACGAATTTCCATGGCATTATTCCTTAATTGTATAAACGGGTTCCCCGGCAATATAAGTTGTAATTACTTTTATTAACGGCAGCTCAGATTCCGAAGCAGTCATAATATCTTTTTCCAGGATTACGAAATCTGCATATTTACCGGGTTCCAAACTTCCTTTTTCTTTCTCCTCAAAGTTGGCTTTAGCCGCCCATATAGTCATGGCCTTAAGGGCTTGTTCCCTGCTAATGGCATTCTCCATCTGAAAACCGCCTTCTGGAAATCCCTTTAAGTCTTTACGAACTACACCAGCGTAGAACCCATACAACGGGTTGATATTCTCAATCGGGAAATCGCTGCCATTGGGCAACCAACCATTTTGTTCAAGCAGATCTTTGTAAGCGTATGCGTACTTTATTCTTTCGCCTAATCTTTCATCGGCCCAGTACATATCGGAGGTTGCATGTGTTGTTTGAACAGAAGGGATCACCCTGAGTTGGCCGAATCTTGGTAAATCCTGTGGATCAACTACCTGGGCGTGTTCAATACGCCAGCGGCGATCGTTACCCGGGGTGAGAAATTTGCTGTAAATATCGAGCATAAGCCTAACACCGGCATCGCCAATGCAATGCGTATTCACCTGGTAACCTGCAGCAAAAGCCTTTGAGCAGTAATCAGACAGGGTTTCGGTTTTCTCAACCTGCAAACCGCTGTTCCCGGGATCATCAGAATATGGTTTTAGCAGTAAAGCGCCCCTTGAACCCAAAGCTCCATCTGCATATAGTTTTATTGAGCAAATGGTTAACCTGTCGGTTTTGAATATTCCTTTAGATACAATATTCTCAAAATTGTCTTTAGTTGGGCTAAGCATGGCGTAAACGCGCATCTTAAGTGAACCCTTCTTTTGGAGTGAATCGTATAGTTTTGTTTCAGCGTAATCAATACCTGCATCGGAAACGGAAGTCAATCCTACTGCAAAACAGTTTTGCTGGGCTTTCATCAAAGCCATTTCTTTTGTTTTCTCCGTTGTGACAGGCACAAATTTTCTTACAAGTTCAATGGCATTATCTACCAGAACACCGGTCAGCTTCCCTTTGTTGCTGAGAATGGAACCACCATCAACTCTTGTCCTTAGGTTAACACCAGCAATTTCCAGAGCTCTGTTATTGGCTATCGCGGCATGTCCGTCAATTCTGGTGATTAACACAGGCTTATCAGGGAATGCTTTATTCAGAAGTTCGTTGGTGGGAAATTCCTTAACATCCCACTCGTTTTGGTTCCAGCCTCTGCCTAAGACCCAATCGGCGGGAAACTGCTGTTGATGATCAACAAGTCTCGTTACCACTTCTTCCCAGGCTGCTGCACCGGATAGGGATGCATAGCTTAGGGTTAGCCCGTAGCTTAGGAAGTGGCAATGGGGATCGAAAAAACCGGGGAAAACTGGTTTACACTTTGCATCAACTGTGCTGTCTGATGTATAAAGAGATACAATGGTTTTGTTATCGCCGGTTGCAACTACCAGCCCGTTTTTAATCGCCATACTCTCTTTCACGCTGAATGTGGAATCAACGGTGTATATTCTGGCATTTGTTATAATTAAATCAACTTTCTCACGTTTTGAGCATGACATAAGCAGTGCGGATATCAAAATTAATAGCTGAATAAAGTTTAACTTTTTTACCATAAAAAATTATTTGTTGATAAACATTATGGGTCAATTATTATATGTTAATCAATTTTTAATTATTGAAAACTAGATTGATAAATAAGTAACGCCAGGTTTAAAAACAAAAAAAGGTAGGTAAAAATATCAATTTCCTGTGATTATTTTTTAGTTCACGGATTTTGTTTGATAAATAGCCAACATTATTGGATTAGTTGCATCGATTATATTTTATACTTTTGAACTTTGAATTTGGGTATGAGCAGATTTTTACAACTATTGGTTATATTGATTCCTTTCATATATTCCTGTGAGGACGAGCATTTCTCAAGAGATCCTTCGCTTAAATTAAGTTTTTCCACCGATACAATTATGTTCGATACCGTTTTTACCACCATAGGATCATCTACAAAGTATTTAAAGGTATATAACAGGAATAAGCATGATCTGAAAATAGCATCAATCCAGCTGGCAGGAGGAAACTCTTCTTTTTTCAGGATTAATGTTGATGGCCAGCCTGCAGATAAAGTTTATGATGTTTCCATTCGAAGCAAGGATAGCCTTTACATTTTTATTGAAGTTACAGTTGATCCAACCAACCAGAACTCCCCGTTATTTATTTCCGATTCCATTGTTTTCAATACCAATGGGAACACACAGGAGGTGAAGCTTATTGCCTGGGGACAGGATGTTCATCTTCTCAACGCCAGAACCTTTGTGAGGGACACATTCCTTATTTCCGACAAACCATACCTTATATATGATTACCTTTATGTAAAGCAGGGGGCGGAATTGAAGATACAACAGGGTGCCAGATTTCATTTACATAATGAGGCGTTGGTGTTGGTTGCCGGATCGCTAAAGATTGAGGGCACATTCGAAAACCCCGTAACTTTTGAAGGGGACAGGTTAGAACCATACTATCGGGATAAAGCCGGCCAGTGGTGGGGTATCTGGCTCAGCGCAGGCAGCCGTGAAAATGAAATCAGATGGGCGAATATCAAAAATGCAATTGTTGGACTGGTTGTAGATACTTGTTATACACCAGGCATTCCAACCCTTAAGATCAGCAACTCCATTGTAATGAACATGAGTTCAACCTGTTTGCTGGGTCGTGGTTCAAAAATTATTGCCGATAATTGTCTTTTTGCCAATGCCGGCGGGGTTGGCGTTAATCTAATTTACGGTGGTGCGTTTCAATTTTTTCATTGTACCATTGCCAACTACTGGGGACAGTTTATCTTTCGGAAGGGGCCGGCATTATCTATTAATAACTACTACGCCTACCAGCTGGTTGAGAATGGCCCCTGGATTGTCGATCCGCGGGATATAGAAGAAGCATATTTTAATAACTGCATTGTTTATGGCAGCAGAAGTCTTGAATTTGAGGTGGATAACAAGTTTAAGGATCAACCCGTTCAGGCGTTGATGAACTATCGTTTTGATCATTGCATTCTCAAAGTACCTTCAGATTACAGCCTGGCTGATCCATCAAAATATATCAATGTAATTAAGGATGATCCAAAATTCAAAGATCCATATAAGCTTGTTTTTGAACTGGATACCCTAAGCCCGGCTAAAGATTTCGGGTTGCTTGAATATGGTCAGCAATACCCTTTTGATCTGAAAAATCTAAGTCACATTCTTGATCTAAAACCAGACCTCGGAGCCTATGAGAGGAAGGAAAACTGAATTTTCAGATTTCAGATTTCAGATTCAAGATTCAAGATTCATGATTCAAGAATACCATTATCCTAACCTAATTACCCTCAACCTTATTTGATTGGAATTTCAGGATTATTTCTAAATTTAATCATTCAAAATTGAATTTATTCGATGATTAAAAGGCGATTATTACTTATTTTTCTATTCTGTTTAATAGCTGATTCGCTATTATCCCAAGGTGATGGACAAAGATTCAGGGTGATGTTTTACAATGTTGAAAACCTCTTTGACCCTTTTAACGATTCCATTACCAACGATGAAGAATTTACCCCACAGGGGGTTAGGCATTGGACATGGGATAAGATGAATAAGAAGTTAAGTGGAATCTATAAGATTGTCATGGCTGTAGGAGAGTGGGATCCTCCAGTCCTGGTCGGTTTATGTGAGGTTGAGAATGGGTTTGTTCTTCACCGGCTGGTTACTGAAACGCCAATCTCCAAATTTGAGTATCATATTATCCATCGTGATTCTCCCGATCCGCGTGGAATTGACGTTGCATTACTCTACCGTCCCGACAAATTTAATGTTCAGGAAACCCACTTTTTTAAAGTGGAATTTCCGGATGAGCCTAACAGGAAAACCAGGGAAATTCTTTATGCCCGGGGTACTATTGGGGAGATTGATACGTTACATGTTTTTGTAAATCACTGGCCATCCAAGTACGGAGGGGAGCTGGAATCTGAACCCGGGCGATTCGCTGCAGCAAATACTCTCAAATCAAAAGTGGATTCAATAAAAGTATTCTACCCAAATGCACATATTCTGATCATGGGCGATTTTAACGATGAACCAGAAAGCGAACCCATAACAAACAGGTTGATGGCCTGTCAGAATTTAAAATCAGGTTGCAATTCAGGGTTGGTAAATATCTCTGCTATTCTTAAAAGTAACGGACAGGGCAGCTATAAATATCAAGGGGTATGGGGAATGATTGATCAGCTGATTGTTTCAACCAGTTTGCTTGGTAAAAACGGGAAAATATTTACCTCACCCGATTATGCATCGGTTTTTAAAGCCTCATTTCTTTTAGAAAAAGATGAGGGTTTTGTTGGGGAAAAACCATTCAGAACCTTTGCCGGGTATAAATTTAATGGCGGTTTTAGCGATCACCTACCTGTCTATATCGACCTGATAATCAACTCGGAAAATTAGCCTGTACTTTTATTTGGTTTTAATAGTTTACTGAGAAAAAAAATTTCTTTTCTTCATTTCGTTGTTTAGGGAAAATCTTTAATATTTTTAGCGTTCAAATTAATATCGATATGAAAACCCGCGATTATTACCTGGAACTTTTAAATAAGCACATTTCGAACCCAAAAATGATTGCCCATTGCCTGGCGTCAGAAGCGGTTCTTAGGGCTCTTGCCAATAGGTTGGGTGAAGATGAGAATAAATGGGGCATTGCCGGTCTGCTTCACGATCTTGATGTGGAAATTACCAATGCCGATCCCAGAACCCATGGCCTGGTAGCTGCCGATATGCTTGTAAATGAGCTCCCTGCCGATACTGTGGATGCAATCAAGATGCATAACGAGGTGGCAACAGGTTTGCCCAGGAATACCAGGTTCCAGCATGCTTTGGCTGCCGGAGAAACCATAACCGGGCTGATATTTGCCACCGCACTTGTTTATCCCGATAAAAAGATCGAAAGCGTTAAGGTGAAATCTGTTACAAAAAGGATGAAAGAGAAAATATTTGCTGCTTCTGTCAAGCGGGAAAACATAATGGAGTGTGAAAAGATTGGGTTATCCCTCGATGAATTTGTGGACATTTCCCTTACGGCCTTACGACCAATAGCTTCACAGCTCGGATTTTAGGCTAATAAACCAAAGAGTTTTCAGACCCTCAGATGACAGCCAACAGCCAACAGATAACAGATAACAGTTATAATACATTTCTGCTACTAATCCTTTTTACACCAACTAATCGGTCGTACTTTGATTCCATTTGCTTTAAGTAAACCAGAATCAGGTATGTGTTCTCAGTATCAAAATGGTTTCCCTCAAAAAAAGTATGATCTATCGTTCCGGTTTTGGAATCCTTTACAACATAACGATAGTTGTAATACCCTTGTTTTATTAACATCCTTAACTCATACCCTTTTCGCTGGTTGTTATATCTCATCATTTCATCAGGTTTACATGTCCAATCCGAGAGTTCACCATAAACATATACCTCTTTGCCCATCAGCTCTTCTGGGTATGGAATGGTAAAGTACACCCAAACATAGTCTGCTTCTGTTTCACTCTGATTGCTGCCTTCAAGTTTAACCAGGTTTCTCCCGTTAATATCCGGGTTGTAGGTATATTTTGTAACACGGTTATTCTCATCAGGTTTAAGCATTACCTGGAATTCATTCACACTTAGCATTATATTGTCAATTTCTGGTGAATTATATCTGATTGATTTAATGTCAAACGAGCGATATTCATTTACCCCGTCAAAAATCAATGCATCTGGTGATGAATAGTTCAGCTCATTACCTTGAAAAAACAAAGGTTGAATATCAATCTTTGCATTATCAGGTTGGTTGTTTTGATAAACATTTACGAATAACTCCTTAACCGGATCATTTGTTTTAATTGCAGTTGCTGAAATATTGAGGTTTAGCTGCTGAGATGTAGTTCTTTTCCCGGCCAAAAAAGGTTGGGTTACCGCAGCGTTTATCCTGGCCAAAGGCTCAACCACCATAAATTTTACCTCAAAAATGATATTTGAATAGTTGTAGGTATCAACTATGCGGATCAGGTAGTTCCCGGATATTTTCAGTTTCACATTATCATTGGGTACTTCAATTTTATAATGTGTATAAGGTATAGTGGTAGCCATAGAACTCTCAGATGCATCAATAGCATTGAATTCGAAACCGTCAAAATAATCAAAAATAGACAAATTGCTTGGGAGCCAATCCTTGTTACAATGAATAATTGTATAAGAATATGATGAAGCCACATCTGAAAGGTCATCAAAGCTAAGGCTAACGGTTTCGTTGCTGTTCAGCTCAATTATCGGATCCGATAATTCCCACCCGGTTTTGTGTATTTTAACCGTTTTTATATCACCAACAGAGTGTTGAAAATTATTTTTCATTGTGGATTGAACAATTCCCGATCCTGTATTGTTAATCGGATAACAATTTTGGGTAGTAATTAACCTTGATATAACTATTAGTATTAACAGACTGAAAAACAATTTTTTAGATATATTAGTAAGGTTTAAAGCCGATCCCATAATTGTCAGGAGTTGGGTTTGTCTAACTTGATTTTATTTTAAACGAAGTTAAGGCTAAAAATAGTTTAACCATAAATATTTTACAATTGGGAGTACAATTATTCTAAATCTATCCTTAATTTGTAAAATGATTGATAAGGAATATATTGATTTGAACAAATCACATAATCAGCTCAGGCATGCCAAAAGTAATAAAGATTCGTAAAGGTTTGAACATTCAGCTAAAGGGAACGGCCGAAAAAATCTTTACTCGTCCGCAACATGCAGAATTCTATGCAGTTAAACCAATTGATTTTCCCGGTTTAGTTCCAAAGCTCGAGGTTAAGGAAGGGGATAGGGTAAAAGCAGGCTCCTCCTTATTTCATGATAAGTATAAGCCCGAGGTTTTGTTTTCATCGCCGGTTAGCGGTCAGGTTGCCGAAATCAGAAGGGGCGAGCGCCGGGTAATCCTCGAAGTGGTAATAAAATCGGATAATGAGGTAGAATTTGAGAATTTTGGTGTAGTTCCAACGGATAAATTGACAAAAGATCAAATAGTTGAAAAACTCCTTAAAAGCGGTTGCTGGCCATACATACGCCAACGCCCATACGGTATTGTGGCCAACCCCAAGGATAAACCAAAATCTATTTTTATTTCCGGGTTTGATACTGCTCCTTTGGCCCCCGATCTCGATTTTTCTGTAAAAGGTGAGGAGAACGCTTTTCAGGCAGGAATTTGTGCTTTGACTAATTTGACCGAAGGAAAAATACACCTTAACCTAAACTCCGATTACCCGCCATCTGAGGTTTATACAAAATGCGATAAGGTACAGGTGAACTATTTTTCTGGACCGCATCCAACTGGGAATGTTGGCGTTCAGATCAATCATCTTGATCCTATTAATAAAGGGGAAGTGGTTTGGGTGGTTAACCCCCTTGATGTAATTATAATTGGCAAACTGTTTATTAAAGGTGTTTACGATGCATCCAAAGTGGTTGCCCTTGCCGGTTCAGAAGTGCTGAAACCCAGGTATTTTAAAATTATCAACGGGGCTTCAATTAAAAATATAGTTGATGGGAATATTGCTAAATCCTCTCAACAAGCTAGATACATAAGTGGTAATGTGCTTACTGGCAAAAAAATCTCATCCGATGGCTTTGTGGGCTTTTATGATAACATGGTTACTGTTATCCCCGAAGGGAACCAGTTCGAATTTTTGGGATGGGCTGCGCCAGGGTTCAGTAAATTTAGCGCATCCCGTACATTTTTCTCGAAATTGATTCCTGGCAGGGAATACAGGCTTAACACCAACCTGAATGGGGGCGAGAGGGCTTTTGTTATCACCGGACAGTACGAAAAACTTCTCCCAATGGATATTTACCCGGTACACCTTTTAAAATCAATCTTAGCCAGGGATATTGATAAGATGGAGAAATTAGGCATTTACGAAGTGGTGGAGGAAGATCTGGCACTTTGTGAGTTTGCCTGTACTTCAAAAATTGAGGTTCAATCCATTTTAAGAGAAGGCATTGACCTTATGATAAAAGAAATGAGTTAAAAATCAGCATAATTCAAAATTATCTTTTAATGAAAGCTTTACGTCGGTATCTTGATAAAGCCAAACCCAATTTTCAAAAGGGGGGCAAATATGCCAAATTGCAATCCACTTTCGAGGCATTTGAATCCTTCCTGTTTGTCCCCGATAAGGTTACAAAACATGGTAGCCATATTCGCGATGCTATTGACCTGAAACGAACCATGACAGTTGTTATCATTGCCTTGATGCCTGCTATGCTTTTTGGTATGTGGAACATCGGGTATCAGAACGGGTTAGCTTTTGGAATAGAACGTACACTACTTGAGAATTTCTGGTTCGGATTTCTTAAGGTTTTCCCAATTATTGTGGTTTCTTATGTTACAGGTTTGGGAATTGAGTTTATATCGGCACAAATAAGAGGTCACGAGGTGAATGAAGGATTCCTGGTTTCAGGGATGCTAATCCCGTTAATTGTTCCGGTTAACATCCCGTTATGGATGGTTGCTGTTGCTACAGCATTTGCTGTAATTTTTGGCAAAGAAATTTTTGGCGGAACAGGAATGAACATTCTTAACCCTGCACTCCTCACCCGAGCTTTCCTTTTCTTTGCATACCCAGCCGAAATGACCGGCGATGCGGTTTGGGTTTATGGGATGAAGGGAACTCAGGCTGTAGTGGATGGATTTTCAGGTGCAACCCCTCTTGCTCATTTGGCTCAAAATGAAGCTGCAAAAATCCCAGGAATTATGGACATGTTTTATGGGTTCATTCCCGGCTCTGTCGGAGAGACATCCACATTGGCAATTCTATTAGGTGCTTTTATACTGATATTAACCGGCATTGGTAGCTGGAAAATCATGTTCTCAACTGTTCTGGGGGCTCTTGCAATTGGGGGATTGTTAAATCTTTTTCCCTTGAATGACTATATGCGGCTCCCTGCTTACTATCACCTGGTAATAGGAGGATTTGCCTTTGGAGCTGTATTTATGGCAACTGATCCAGTTACGGCAGCACAAACAGAAAAAGGGAAATGGATTTATGGTTTCCTTATCGGAGCTATGATTGTAATCATCAGGGTTTTTAACCCGGCTTACCCTGAAGGGGTGATGCTTGCTATACTCCTTATGAATATATGGGCTCCCCTGATTGATTATTACGTTGTAGAATCTAATATCAAACGTCGTTTAAGGAGAGTTAAAGTAAAAGTTAAATAAATTACGTTTTAGATGAAAAACTTTAGCAATACATACATTTTTGCCTTTTCTTCTGTTATGGTTTTAATTGTAGCTTTGCTTCTTTCCCTGGCTGCAATGCAGCTGAAACCATTTCAGGACAAGAATATTGAGGTAGAAAAAAAGCAGAACATCCTTGCATCCATGAATATCCCATCAACGCCGAAAAATGCGGTTGATTTGTATAAAAAGTATATTACCAACAGCTTTGTTTTAGACTCAAAAGGCCAAAAAATTGAGGGTGTGGATGCGTTTACCCTAAATGTGAAATTGGAGCTGGCCAAACCGGTAAATAAGCGAAGACTTCCAATGTTTGTAGGTACATTAGATGATGGTAAGAATGCATTTGTTGTTCCACTCAGAGGGAAAGGTCTTTGGGGCCCAATTTGGGGTTATATATCTTTTGAGAAAGATTTTAATACAGTTTATGGCGTGGTCTTCGATCATCAGGGAGAAACACCTGGTTTAGGCGCTGAAATTAATCGTTCATGGTTTCAGCTCCCGTTTCATGGCAAAACCATATTTAAAGATTCAGTTTCATTTTACTCTATCAAGATAGTAAAAGGCGGGGCAAAACCAGATGATCCACATGGCGTTGATGCAATTTCCGGTGGTACAATTACCAGTAAAGCTGTTGAAGCCATGATTGATACCTGCCTGGCCCCGTATAAAACCTATTTTATTGCTAACCGAAAATAATTAAAACCGCATAGTGATGAACCTGATATCACCTAAAAACTTAAAACTGCTCACTGGCCCAATTAACCTGCAGAACCCGATAACTGTGCTTGTATTGGGGATTTGTTCTGCGCTGGCAGTTACAGTAAAGTTGAAACCAGCAATAGTTATGGGAATTTCAGTAACAGTGGTTACTGCATTCTCCAATTTGGCAATTTCCTATTTAAGGGATTATATACCACCACGAATCCGGATTATTGTTCAGCTGGTTGTAGTGGCAACACTGGTAATCATTGTAGATCAGATACTCCGGGCATTTGTATATGATGTGAGCAAACAGTTATCGGTGTATGTTGGTTTGATAATTACCAACTGCATAATCATGGGGCGGTTAGAGGCTTTCGCCCTGGGAAACGATCCCTGGCCCTCATTTATTGATGGCATAGCAAACGGGATTGGGTACTCGTTAATCCTCGTCATTGTTGCTGCTTTCCGTGAACTTCTCGGGGCTGGGACTTTACTTGGTTACCAGGTCATTCCACAATCGTTCTATGAGTTTGGTTATGTAAACAACGGGATGATGCTTATGCCACCCATGGCGCTGATCATCGTTGGGACAATTATCTGGATTCAACGAAGCTGGAAAAAAGAGCTAATCGAAAAAAATTAACCTAAAAGGCTATGCAAGAATTTATCAGTATTTTCATCAAGTCCATTTTTGTTGATAACATGGTTTTTGCCTTTTTCTTAGGCATGTGCTCATACCTTGCTGTATCAAAGAATGTTAAAACCGCAGTAGGACTTGGAATTGCAGTGGTATTTGTAGAAGTCATTACAGTACCGGTTAACTATCTTATCCTTAACTATGTGCTTAAAGAAGGAGCATTAACCTGGCTTAGCGAATCGTTCGCTGATATTGATCTAAGCTTTTTAGCTTTTATGATCTATATAGCAGTAATTGCTGCCATGGTTCAGCTGGTTGAGATGGTTGTTGAAAAGTTTTCTCCTACCCTATATAACTCGCTGGGAATTTTCCTCCCGTTAATTGCTGTGAATTGTGCAATTCTTGCTGGTTCCCTGTTTATGCAGGAAAGGGAGTATCATACCATGAGCCAAACCCTGGCATTTGGACTTGGATCGGGCATTGGCTGGGCTTTGGCCATTGTTTCCCTGGCAGCAATCAGAGAAAAGTTAAGCTATTCAAACATTCCGGCACCTCTAAGAGGGCTTGGAATTACTTTTATCGTAACCGGGTTGATGGGCATTGCCTTTATGAGTTTTCTGGGTATTAAAATATAATAGATTAAAAATAATTACAGATGATACTTGCAACATCAACATTTAGCGTGATTTTATTAAGTATTGCGGTTTTTCTCGTTGTAGTAATTATTTTGGTGGCTATTCTGCTCTACGCCAAGGAAAAACTATCGCCCAAGGGCAATGTTAAGATTACAATAAACGACGAGAAAGTACTTGAGGTATCGCCGGGTACAACCGTTTTACAAACGCTCTCCATGAGCAACATCTTTTTACCCTCTGCCTGTGGCGGGGGAGGTACCTGCGGTATGTGTAAATGCCAGATAATCGAAGGTGGCGGAAGTATCTTGCCAACAGAAACAGTCCATTTCACCCGTAAGGAAATGTTAAACAACTGGCGGTTAGGGTGCCAGGTAAAGGTAAAAAACGACCTGAAACTGCATGTTCACGAATCAGTTATGGGAATCAGGAAGTGGGAGTGTGAAGTGGTATCAAACAGGAATGTTGCAACATTCATCAAGGAATTTGTAGTTAAGCTACCTGAAGGTGAAAAAATGAACTTCAGGTCGGGTGGATATATTCAGATTGATGTACCAAAGATTGATGTAGATTTTTCCAAGGATATTGAGGTGGAGAATGAGTATCGCGATGAGTGGGATAAATACAAAATGTGGGATCTGAAGATGAAAAACTCCGAGGAAACCTATCGTGCCTACTCCATGGCGAGTCATCCTGCTGAGAATAATATCATCATGCTGAATGTCCGAATTGCCACACCACCCTGGGACAGGCAAAAAAATGCTTTTATGAATGTTAACCCGGGTATTTGTTCAAGTTTTATCTTTTCCCGCAAACCGGGCGACAAGGTGATGATCTCCGGCCCTTATGGTGAATTTTTCATTAAGGAAACCAATAACGAGATGATGTTTATTGGGGGTGGTGCTGGTATGGCACCTATGCGTTCACATATTTTTCACTTGTTTCATACCATTAAAACCGGTCGTAAAGCCACTTTCTGGTACGGGGCCCGATCCCGCAGGGAAATATTTTATGAGGAGCATTTCCGGAAAATCGAAAAGGAATTCCCGAATTTTAAATTTCAGATTGCACTTTCAGAACCCAAAAATGAGGACAATTGGGATGGCCCAGTCGGATTTATTCATCAGGTGATCTACGATCTGTATCTCTCCAAACACGATGCCCCAGAGGATATCGAGTATTACCTTTGTGGCCCACCCATGATGAATACCGCTGTGCAGGACATGCTTTATAATATGGGGGTACCAAATGAAATGATTGCTTTTGATGATTTTGGAGGGTAATTCTTATTCCAACCCCTGTTTTAAGATTAACTTAAATTAACCTCTGTTAACCCGTGTTAGCTAATACGGGTTTTATCTTTGTAACAGAATTTCAAACACGTTCTTTTCGCATTAGGTTAGTTAATTCATAGGTTTAGGTTGGTTAGGTACAAAAGCCCCGTTTGGGGCTTTTTGTTTTTCTAGAAGATCTGATCGAAAAGATTATTTCCGGGGAAACTAAATTTGTTATCACGGGAATATGGCTTTAAATGGCCTTGATAAATTTTACATGTTGCATTCCCCTTAAAAGTTCCCCGGGTGTTAATGCTTTTTTCCCGGCCAGCTGCAAAGATTGTATGTCAATGTATCCATCTGAACAGGCAATATGAATGAAAGTTTTATTATCGGAACTCAGTGTACCAGGTATATCATTATGTGCCATTATGATTTTCTTTGATTTGAATATCTTGCCTGCTACAACTTCCCCGTTACTTAGCTCAAAATCAGTCCAAGCAGCAGGGTAGGGGCTAAGCCCACGGATCAGGTTATGTATTTCGCCTGCCGATTTATTCCAACTTATTCTGCATGTGGTTTTGAAAATCTTTGGCGCTATCTTAAGATTATTATTATGGGAATTGGTAGGCTGCGGGACTGGTTTAATATTGCCTTTGGTTAAGGCTTCGATTGTTTTAATTACCAGATCAGCTCCCTTCTGCATCAGCTTGTCATGTAGTTCTCCTGCAGTTTCTTCGTCCCCGATATCAACCCTTTCAGAAAAAAGTATTTTACCTGTATCTATCTCTTTGTCAATTAGAAATGTGGTAACCCCTGTTTCCTTTTCACCGTTGATAATTGCCCAGTTAATAGGGGCTGCGCCTCTGTATTGTGGCAGCAATGATGCATGCAGGTTAAATGTACCCAGCTTTGGTTTTGACCATATTATTTCGGGGAGCATTCTAAACGCCACCACCACAGCGATATCAGGGTTAAGTGCATCAAAGTCTTCGATAAATTGTTGATCTTTGAGTTTTTCAGGTTGAAGAATCTTTAAACCAGCTTTTAATGCAAATTCTTTGACAGCCGATTGCTGTATTTTCTGACCCCGGCCAGCCGGCTTATCTGGAACTGTAACCACACCCACAACATTAAATCCCTTATCTGCAATGGCTTTGAGTTGTGTTGCAGCAAATTCGGGAGTACCCATAAAAACTATTCTGGGTTGATTTGCCATTATCATTTTAAAGATATATTGTTATAGCTGCTTCTTATTGGGCTTGAGCAATAGCAGATGGCCCATTTTATCTCTTTTTGTTTCCAGATAAAATGAGTTAAACTGGTTTGCCTCAATCTCAAGAGGTACATTTTCAACTACTTCGAGGCCGTAACCTTCAAGCCCTTTCCGTTTAACCGGGTTATTGGAGATCAATCTCATTTTATGTACACCAATCTCGCGGAGAATGCTGGCCCCAACACCATAATCGCGTTCATCGGGTTGAAAACCAAGCTCGATATTTGCCTCAACGGTATCAAGGCCTTCTTCCTGTAGCTTGTATGCATGGATTTTATTGAAAAGGCCTATTCCTCTTCCTTCCTGGTTCATGTAAACCAAAACCCCTTTCCCTTCTTTTTCAATAAGTTGCATTGCCTTATGGAGCTGTGGGCCACAGTCGCAACGATAGGAACCAAAAATATCACCGGTTACACACGATGAGTGAACCCTGACCAGAATTGGTTCATCTTTTTCCCAGGTTCCTTTTATAAGCGCAACATGCTCCAGGCTATTGGATTTTTGCCGGAAGGGGATCAGATCGAAAGTGCCGTAAGCAGTGGGCAATTTAATCTTAACTCCCACCTCAATAATGCTGTCAAACTGAAGCCGATAGGCTATAAGATCTTTTATTGAAATAATTTTCAGTTTGAATTTTTCCGCTATTTCCATCAGTTGAGGTAATCGGGCCATGGTTCCATCATCGTTCATGATTTCAACCAACGCACCGCCAGGGGTTAAGCCTGCCAACCGGGTTAGGTCAACTGCGGCTTCGGTGTGCCCTGCACGACGAATTACCCCTTTATCCTTGGCTTTTAACGGGAATATATGGCCTGGTCTGGCCAGATCCTCCGGTTTTGTCAATGGGTTTATTAACGCCTTGATGGTTTTAGCCCTGTCGGATGCGGATATCCCGGTGGTACATCCATGTCCGATTAAATCAACAGAAACGGTGAATTGTGTTTGATGGAGCGCTGTATTATTCCCTACCATCATCCCTAAATCCAGCTCATCACAACGGGTATCGGGAATTGAAGCGCAAATCAGTCCGCGGCCATGCTTGGCCATAAAATTTACAATCTCTGGTGTAATCAGCTCTGCGGCTGCAATAAAATCACCCTCATTTTCCCTGTCCTCGTCATCAACAACTATTATCACTTTACCGGATTTGAGGTCTGTAAGAGCCTCTTCGATGGTATTGAGTTTAAAAGGTGATTTTATATCTTGATTTTCAATCATTTTGCTGTATAGGTTCGAAAAATTTGCTGCAAAGTTAACATAATGAATGGAAAAATATTCAGACTTTTATCAGGTTTGTCGTGCTGATTTTTCCCAGGTCACATTATGTTTTCTACGGATGTACATCCAAAAACCTTTAATCACCGAAAGGTTCATTACCACCAGGTAGTATGGCAGGAAAAGAGATTTATGCCTGGTTTTAGTGTTCTGAACAAGCCACCCCATAAGAGATAACGATATAAAGAGGGTCTGAATAACCATCGTGGCTAGGTAAACTATCGAAGGAGTATCAAATAGAATCAAAATATTAAAAATTGGAATAATGAAAATAGCGAAAGGAACAATTAGCCATCGAAGTACTTTATGTGATATGTACATGAAAGAAAAACGTGGATGCCTGATAAAATTGAGCAAATCGGTGTACCTGAAAAGTACCTGAAAACTACCTGCGGCAATCCTCCTTTTCCTTTTCATTTCCTCGCTAATGTTGAGCGAAGCTTTTTCGATCGCATACGCATCGGGGATGTACTTAATAGAGTAACCCTCCTTAATAGTATTGGTGGAAACAATAAAATCATCAAGGATTATATCTTCATCCACTTTTCTAAACAGACTTGACTTGATGGCATACAACTCACCGGCTGCGCAAATAGTTGATCCAACCTGTGATTCAAGGTGTTTTATAAGCGATTCATACTTCCAGTAGATGCCTTCTCCGGTAGAAACCGCGTTATCAAATGAGTAAAAGTTGATTCGTTTTTCTCCGGCTACACACCCCACTTTTGGGTTATCAAATTCCCTGATGAGCAACCTTGCTGATTCCGGCGCAATAAGGGTATTGGCATCAGAAAAAATGGTAAATGGGGTTTTTACAAATTTCATCCCACGGTTAATGGCTGCGGTTTTTCCTTTTCTTTGGGGATTATGAATAACCTCCAGGTTTTCGATATCCCTTAGGATATCTTCGGTTCCATCCGTTGAACCATCGGTAACCCAAAGTTGAAATACTTTTTCTTTGGGGTAGTCGATTTCAAAGGTGTTTTTAACCTTTTCTGGAACAATTTCCCTTTCGTTATAAGCGGCTATCAGAAAAGTTATTGCAGGAAGATCATTGTCATTCTTAACGGTGAATGTTTTTGATTTCTTTCTTCTGGACAATAAGCTGGTAAATAAGAGGACAAGGGAATAGCCAATATATGTGTATAACAAAACCGAAACCAGTAACCAAAATATAGTTTTAACAACCATGGGGTAATTTTTTGTAGAACTCAGTCAGAGTTGCTGCATGTTTATTGGCATCAAAATGATTAACAGCAAAGGTATAAGCTTTAGCCTGAAATGCTGTGGCTAACTGAGTATTGTTTTTCAGTTGCAAAATATGCCCTGCAATTTGTTCGGGGGTATCACCAATCAAAAGATAGTCATATATATCGTCTGCTAAACCTTCGGCACCTTTCAATGTAGTAACTACTACAACGTGGTTCAACATCAACTCCACTATTTTTACTCTCATGCCACTGCCTGAAAACAGAGGAACAACAGCAACAGAGAAATCACGTAAGAACTCAGAGGAATTGTCAATCTCGCCATGGTAAATGATGTTATGTTGTGAAAATAACTTTTTTACCAGCCATGCGGGTGCATTTCGGCCTGCTATATGGAATGATAGTTCGGGGCTATGATTTTGCAGGATGGGCCAAACCTTTTCGAGAAACCATGTTAAACCCTCCTGGTTTGGAATCCAGTCCAGTGAACCGATAAAGCAAATGGCATCGCTGATTTTGTTTGGACTCCGGATTTCCAGCTTATTGATAAAAAACCCCGCAGGTATAATAATGGAAGATTTTTTAAAACCATTCTGCACAAACCAGGCGTTATCGTTTTTAGTTATACTTACAAGAGCATCAACATATTCAGACAGTTTGCATTCCACTCTTTTTATCCTATTGGACAGGTTATTGAAATAGTAAGTTTTAAAAATGTTGGGGAATTGCAACCCAGATCTTTTCCAAATCACGTGTTCAACATTATGTGCCCTGTAAACAATTTTCCCATTAAACACCTTTCGGATTGCCGGGCTGTAGTTTAACATGTACAACCCCTCAATTTGGATTAAATCGAAGCTCCCGTTAACTACCTGATTGCATATTAATCGGGAAATTTCCGGGTTGAAGTACCGCTTAATACCAATTGGTGTTTTGCTAAATATCAGGTTAAATAATCCCTGAAATATATTTATGGAAGCATCAATTTCATATAGAATGATATTTATTTTACCCTTTATCTCTTCTGGCAGCTGATCTGTTTTGCTTTTATGTTTAGTTGAACTTAAGGCGATTACAGTGACATTATTATTACAATCTGCAAGGCCCATGGCCATATTAAATGTTGCCAGTGTGCCGCCATCATTTGGTGGGTAGGGCGGTTTGTTTGCTATTAAAAGGATGTTCATCAGGTTAAAGGTTTATCAACCTTTTTTATTAACTGCCTTTTGCACTTTTTGTTTTACAAGTTTACGGAATGTTAAGAATTTCTTGGCAGCTTCGATGTAGAAATCGGCATTCATAATCACCGAATCGTTTGTAGCCTTATAGGAAAGGAAAACCCCAAGTGGTAAAAGAATAAAAGAGGAAAGCCACATACCGGTTGCAGGTTCAATATAAAGCTCACGGGCAAATTTAACTCCTGTTATATCAATTACGTAGTAGATTACAAAGAAAAGCACCGAGACTACCACCGGCATTCCTAGTCCTCCCTTGCGGATAATTGCGCCAAGTGGAGCACCGATTAAGAAAAATACCAGGCAGGCAAAGGATAGTGAGAATTTCCTGTTCCACTCAATTTTATGCCGTGCAATAAATTTTTGTTTAGCAAGCAGCTCATCGTTGGTTGATGTGATGTAGCTTTTGGTTGACCGGGCATTCCCTAATGCCCTGGAAACGATTAGCCTTTGATGGTTGGCATCCTGTGTATTGAAAAGGGAGTCGCCGTTGAGCTTATAGGTGATCTTTTTAAGGGTGTCAGGTTCGATTTTATACGGATTTTTGAACAGGTTATAGGCGATAATATTTTTGTAAAACCCCTTTCCTCTGTTCACGAACTCCTTGGTAAGGGAATCGCTGGCGTATTTTAGCTGCCCGATATTCATTACCTGATAGTTGTTCTTAAAAAGTTCCTCATCGGTTCGTTGAAGGCCAAAACCCTCCAGCTGAAAGATGATAACCTGTTCGCTGAATTTCTGTTTGCGCTGGGGGAACTTTTTGCCAGCAGTTCTTCTTAGGGCACGACCTTCGCGCATCTCTTCGTAGCTGTACCCGCTATAAAGTGTGGCAATAAGGTGTTTTTCATCCTTGGTAACCTGCATATAACCCGAATCGGCAAGGGTAACCATAACATTGCCATCGTTGGTGCTATGGTTGTAAATCATTATTCTTTTCATCAAACCGGTTCCCGGGTTCTTTTCACCAACTTTGATACTGTAGCCTTCCACCAGGTTGGTGAATACCCCTTCTTTAATGGCAAGTTCAGGTTTCTGATTTTTTACCGAGTAGAGTAATGTGGAGATTTTCAGATTGGTGTAAGGAAGAACATTATTTGCGAAGAAAAATGCGCTGACACTGATCAGTAGAGTTACAACAATTAAGGGGCTGATAATCCTTGGAAGCGATATACCGGCCGATTTCATGGCCAGCAGCTCGTTGTTCTCCCCCAGGTTTCCCATAGTCATTAATGAGGCCAACAGGGTTGATAGTGGTAATGCCATTGGTACAAGACCTGCTGCAGCATATACCAGCAACTCTGCTATAACATTCCAGTCCAACCCCTTCCCAACCAGATCATCTATGTATTTCCACAAGAATTGCATCAAGAGGATAAACATGGCAATGAAGAAAGTCATCACCAGCGGGCCGAGGTACGATTTTAATATAAAACGATGTAGGCTTTTCACAAGTCCTGAAATAAGGTAATGCGCAAAAATAACGGAAAATTTGATACTATTAATGGGTACAGTACGACAAATTAAATGCCTAAAACTCTTTTTAGCTCACCTATCTGGTAGTTCCACAGTGATATGGCCTCGTCACGATCTTCAGCTGAATCCAACAGCTCGATTAGTTGTAGGGCCAGCTCGCCGGTTAGCTCATGAACATGTATTTTGAAGGTAAAGTAGTTTTTTGTATTTGATCCCTCCTTTAACCACCGGAATTTTACATACTTGTTCTCTTTTTTCTCGAGTAGCTCCGCTTTTTGCTGGGTTTGATCCCAAATAAACGTGTAAACTTTACCAGAAAGCTTTACATCATCGGCAAACCATTCGGCCAGCCCCGATGGGGTGTACAACCGGCTGAACAGAATAGCCGGTGAGGTGTTTAACGCAAATTCAAGTTCAATTTTGTTGATAGTTTTTGTATCTTCCATTTTTTATTTCGAGACCTCGCAGTTTAATTTTATAAACAATTTAATATCCTATTTATTGCAATATAGAAAAAATTGCCAATTAACCCTGTGGATTTTCAGGTTTTTTTAATCAAAAAGGTGAAATGTTACACTATATGGATTGCTTTTGGTGAAAACTTCTGGAAATATGGGATTATTTCTATTTTATTGGAATATTGCAGGGTATAACTGCCAGATTTCAAACTATTATTACCAGCAAATTAGATTAATGATTTTAGGTTAAGTCCACAATAAAGTTGAAAAACTTTGGTCATTAAACTGTAAAATACAAAAAGGGGAACAAATCGTTCCCCTTTGTAGCGAGAGAGAGAATTGAACTCTCGACCTCATGATTATGAATCATGCGCTCTAACCATCTGAGCTACCTCGCCATTATTTCAATCTTTCACATAGGTTTGTCACACCAACCTGATAACTATGCATTATGCACTCTAACCCTGCCTGCCGGCAGGCAGGCATCTGAGCTACCTCGCCTTATTTTGCCGGGCAAAAGTATAAAATTAATTCAATACCACAAATCCGGTTCTAAAAAACTTTGCTTTCACTTTTTGCTTTTTAACTAAACCAGCTGGTTAAATTTTCAGGCAAAATCATTCGGAAAAATACTTGTTAAGCATTTTCAGGAGGGTTAACTGATTTATGGGTTTTGTCAGGTAATCATTAAAACCAACCTCCAACCCTTTTGTTCTGTCTTCGTCAGATGCGTAAGCCGATTGGGCGATAATTGGCAGTGTTGCCCGATGCTCCTTCATGGTTTTAGTCAGATCAAACCCATGGATATCGGGAAGCCGGATATCCATAAGCACGATATCAATTTCAGGGTGTACCTGAAACTTCTCAAGCGCTGTAACCCCATCCTCGGCAAATATCAGGTTGGCATTCGAATCCCTTAGAATTTCGTATAGATATTCACGGTTATATTCAATATCTTCAACAATGAGTATGGTTTTTCCCTCGAAGTTGTACTCATTTAGAGGCTCAACCAATGGATGTTCTTCTATTTTATTTATTGGTTTGTAGGGAATGGTAAAATAGAAGGTGGACCCGACATCAACCATGGAATCAATCCAGATTTTTCCATTCATCAGTTCAATGATTCCCTTGCAGATGGATAAGCCAAGACCTGCTCCGCCAAATTCTCTGGTTAGGTAAGTATCGTCACCCTGACGAAATCTTTCAAAAATCTGGTTGAACTTTTCCCTTGGGATACCAATTCCTGTGTCCTTAACCGAGAATAGTAAGGTGTTGTTATCCTTTAGCTTACACCCAACGGTGATTGATCCCTGCATGGTAAATTTGAATGCATTCTGTATCATGTTGATCAATACCTGTTTAATCCTTTCAAAATCGGTTTCAATCAGGTTCTGATCGCCTTTCAGCTCGTTTACAAGTTCAAATTCAATAGGTTTGGAGTATATCTCCTCGTTTTTGATCTTATAGAATTCATTGATTTCAACCAGGATATCATTAATATTCCCGGGCGTTTCAACTATTTTAAGGGTATGCGATTCTATCCGGGATATGTCAAGTAGATCGTTTACAATGTTTAAAAGATCTTTGGTCCGCTCTTTTATGGTTTTGGTGAATTTCTTTCTTCGTTCGTAGGGGGCATCCTCAAGGTCAAGCAGTTCGGCAAAACCCATGATGGCATTCATCGGGGTACGTATCTCGTGGCTCATATTGGCCAGAAATGCCGACTTAAGCCTGTCAGATTCCTCCGCTTTGGTTTTTGCTTCTTCAAGGGCATTAAGGTTTTCCCGTAAAGAATCGTTTGCTGCAATAAGTTCTTCCTCGGCAGCCTGCAGCTCGTAGTTCTTATATAACAGTTCGAGTTCTGCTTTTTTCTGTTCAGTTATATCCATGGCAACGCCAAATGCTTTAACTGGTTTGCCATTTGCATTCCTTTCAATTTCTGCCTGGGTAAAAAAGTACTGAATTTCACCATCCGGGTTGTAACGCCTGAATTCTAATATGTACCCTTGGTCTTCATTTAACGATTTTTCGAGTTTGGCTAAAAGCAACTCTTTATCATCGGGGTGAATGCTCTCCAGCAGTTCATCGAAAGGAATAATATTTTTATTATACCCCGAGAGTTTTTCAAGGTTTTTGGATAGCCTGAAGGTTTGATTCCTGATATCGTATTGGTATTCCCCGATTTTAGCCATTTCCTGGGCTTTTAGGAGGATTGCTGTTTTCTCCCTTAGGATATTCTCCATCTGAACCCTTTCAGTGATATCATCAATGTTCACAAATACCATCGGTTTCTTATCAATCTCAATATATTCGGTAGTTATAAGGACATTGCGCTCAAATACATTTTCATCTTTGCCCATGAAAATAGTACCTTCCTGTTTGTAAGTCCCCTTTTTTGTAGATAGTGTATTCTGGATGGAACTTTGTAAAGTGCAATTTTTACATTCCGATTCAACCCCACAAATCGATGAATTATCGATTAATTGCCTGCAATTCAGGATTTGGCCAGAAGTTTTTCCAATAGCATGAAATTCAGTCAGATCTGTCAGATTTAAGCCTGCTGAGTTGATTTTAATTATCCTGCTATTCTCATCTAGTAGCATCACCAGGGAAGGTACAGATTCGAAAAGAATAAATAGTTTCTTTTCGCTATCCCTCAATGAATCCTCAAACTTTTTTCTATCGGTAATATCTTGGGTTATGCCCAAAAGTGATTCCACTTTCCCTTCAAGGTTGTACAAGGGTACAGCATGGGTTTCCAGCCAGAGTTTTTTCCCTTTTGCGCCAATCATCTCAAATTGGAGTGTCCCTTTTTCACCTCTTAATACCTTTTTGGTGAGGTCTTCAAAAGCAACCTTGTAGTCTGGTAAGATAAAAGGGAATACGGATTTGTCCTTAACCATCTCCAGGTTGTCAACATCCAGCATTTTAAGCCCAGAAGGATTCATGTATTTTAATACTCCCCCTTCCCCAAGGATTTTAATGCACTGAGGCCCATTTTCAATGATTGATTTTAGAAATGATTCATTAGCAATTAAAGTCTCTTCTGTCTTTTTTTGTTTTGTAATGTCCCTGATTGCAATAACCCTTACCTTTTTACCCTGATGTTTTACCGGTTTCCCAATTACTTCCACCCATGCTTTTTCCCCATTTTTCTTATTTACAACAACTTCATAAGGTTCTGAGTAATTCGATTCCGTATTGCCCATAAATTTTTCCCTATAATCATCTTCAATAAAAAAATCGAGCAAGTTCTTTCCTATCACCTCTTTCCTTTTATATCCGAATAATTCAGAAAAGGCATTATTCATATCTATCACAATGCCCATCCTGTGAATCAGTAAACCTTCAAAAGTAACTTCAGCCAGGAACAGGTTTCTCTCCTCAGTTTCGATGCGTTTTTTTTGAAATTTTTTGATCAACAGGTAAATCAGAATCCCGGATAGGATTACATAAGCCCAACCCTTAAAAATACTTACCATCCTGATAACCTGAATGTCTTTAAACATCCTGGTGACAACCAAATCGGAAGTATAAATATAGATAACACTTACCAGAATATAAATTACTGATATCCGGAATGCTTCTGAATTGTACCTTTTACTCATTATTTAGGTTAACTGATAGCTATTACCAAATATAGATTGGAATAGCTATCAGTAGCAATTTATTTTTTACTTAAATCTAATTTATGTGACTTATTTATCTAAAAATTTTCAAAATTCTTATCGTCCTGATCTTTCAGGTGAAAATCGAACCCGGTTGTTTTTTTAGCAGCTGGTTTTACCGGGGTTTGTCTGGTATGGGTTTCAACATGTTTGCCCACCTTTTCAGTTTTTCTGGTTGATGTATGCTTAATGCCTACGTTTTCTACTTTGAAAAATGAGATAAGGTCTTTGAGCTGTTCGGCCTGGCTAGCCAGCTCTTCTGCACCGGTTGACAGCTCCTCGCTTGCAGCGGCATTCTGCTGGGTTACAGTGTTGAGCTGTTGAACCGCGCTATTAACCTGGGTTGCCCCATTGGCCTGCTCGGCACTGGCAGCGGCAATCTCCTGAACCATCCTGGTGGTTTTCTCAATTTCGGGCATCAGGTCCACCATCTTTTTCCCGGTTTCCTCGGAAAGACCCAGGCTCTTTGATGATAGCGTAACAATTTCGTCGGCGGCCACCTTGCTACGTTCGGCGAGCTTACGAACTTCGGCAGCCACCACTGCAAACCCTTTACCGTGCTCCCCGGCACGGGCGGCTTCCACGGCGGCATTCAGCGCCAGGATATTCGTTTGAAATGCGATATCGTTGATGATCTTTATTTTATCGGCAATCACGCGGTTAGCCCCAACTGCCTGCTCGGCACGGTCGGCAACCACTTTCATCCCTTCCAGGGCCATGGTGGATATCTTCTCGGTTTGGGTTGAGTTCAGGCTGTTCTGCTCGATGTTGGAGGTCATCTGCTCCATGGTGGAGGAAACCTCCTCCACGGAAGATGCCTGCTCATTTGCCCCCTGTGACAGCTCCTGGGAGGTGCTGCTCATCTGCTGGCTGGCCGATGCAATGTTATCGGCACCGGAAACCACATTGCCGATTATGTCCTTCAGTTTTTCCACCATGTTTTGAAGTGCATCTGCAAGAATTCCCACCTCATCTTTCTGGTTTATTTCAAGTTTTGCCATTAGGTTGCCTTCGGATATTTCCTTGGCAAAATTAACGCCGAGCACAAGTGGTTTGGCAATCAGATTAACAAGGATAAATGTGAAAATAATGGCTATAGCAATTGCCAACAAATTGATTATAATAGATACAACCATTACTTTTTGTGTAGTTGAATCAAAAGCTAAATCCCCCGCTTTATTCTCAGATTCTAGGGAGGTCAATATTTCGCTAACAGGAATTTGAAGTTTATTAATCAGTTCATCAATTTGATTATCAATTCCCTGTAAACTTTCAATGGGAGCATTGTTTTTAAGCAAAGGAAGCATCTCGTTCTCGAACGTACTAATAATGCTATTGGTAATCTCTTTGCTTTGCTTGAAAAGGTTTCTCTCAGCATCAGTGTCAACAATTTTTGAAAGGTTCTCAAAATCTTCAGAAGCTTCTCTTTTTATCTCCTCCCAGTTTTTAATGGTTGCAGAAAGGTCGCGGTTTATTTCTGCATCGGCGATTACCCTGTAGAACTTAAATCCATTTGCTGCAGCTTCTTCTGCGCTGGAAAGCCCTTCGGCCCGCATTGCACCCTCATTCTGGATATTGGCTAAATTGTTCTGCTGAATCAGCTGGTAAACTGAAACTAAAACAAAAAGCATTATTACAATAAAGAAGCTGAGTATCAGCTTTTGTCGGATTTTTAAATTTTTCATGGTGTGTTAAGTTTATTAATTTAATATTATGAAATTTTGTGTTTCTAGTATTCAAGTGTAAATCGCATTATACCTACTATGCAATTATCTAGATGTTCGTTTGTTCCCGGATTTATAATGTATTGCATACTGGGTTGAATGGAGTATTTTGCCCCAAACTGAAATTTGTAGGTCATTTCCAGGGTAGTTTCAAAGGACAAATCTTTTTGGTAAATATTGACATAATCATCGCTCAGTCGGATATGGGCAAAGGCAATTCCCAGCTCATCGTAAAACCTGTTTGGGAGTATTCCATGGTACCTAAAACCCCCGCCAAGGTAGTATTGAACCATGTTATACCTGGGTGGGGCAAATCCTGCCTGGAAGAAATAGCATAACCCCCTGGCAGCATTAAGACTTCTTGCAAAAAGAGCCTGATCGGCTATAAAATATAACCCGTAATTCCCTTTTTGGGAATTTAATGTATCTATGTAACTGGTGAAGCGCCCGGTATGAAAGTAAGAACCTAATTTGTAGGTACCTGTGAGCTTATCATTTTTTATGTTATTAAATTGTAGTTCACCAATGGAAAGAAAGCCCTGACCGGGGCTAATGCTCCACTTCAGGTTAAACCGGTTGGTTTCGAAATTTCCTGGATCGCCGTCATAAACCGCCACCTTAAAATCCAATGCTCCTTCGCTCTGGTATTTAACCAGAATACATGGAGCTGCAACCGGGTAGATAGATACAGGTACATTCAATGAAATGCTTGGTGCTACACCAAAAGAGCTGTTAATAAATGTACCTCCATATTTGGTTCCCACAAATTCGGAGTTAAGATCGTGTTGCCCGATAAGCACTGAAAACTTGTTGAATGTATGGCTGTACCAGAATTCGTAAAGACCAGTGTAATCGCCGGCTTCGATGTTGGAAAGCACCTGGTGGTCGCCGGTTAAAAAAGAGCTGGGGCCTTTGCCATGAGCATTCAACCCGTGCAGGAAAAATGTGCCGTTTTTCCAGAGGTTCCCCTTTTCGGTATCAAACTCCAGGGTTAGCGATTCCATCCCGATATATGTGTTCCCGGTTTCCAGTCCGCCTTTCATGTTAACCACAAAATCCCCTGTTACCGATGTGCCAAACTCAAAGGCATCGTAAAATTTACCCTTTCCCTGGGCGTTTAATGAACCGGTTGGACAGTAAATGAATACTAATAAAACAATGACCCAACTCAGGCTTTTTGTCTTGTCTATAAATGTGAATGCTTTCATTGTTTTATTATTTGTTGAAATTGTAAATGCTAAAAGAACAGCCACTTTTCGGTGATAAAGAGTTTCTCTGAATAGTTTTATTTATTAACCAGTATTCTTTTTTATGATACTCCACCTAAGGAAAGAGTAATTTGATGAGTAGAGTTGCTGAACCTGTCCGCTTTTAACTGAAACTAAATTATTGATAGAATTCATATCACTAGTTGTTTTAATTGTACAGGTCAATTCAGGCTATATTAAATTAATTTAATTCTGTTTGGTAGCTTAACTTTTCACCAGATTTTAAAGCCAATCCTAAAGTTTTTATACAAAATTAAAATATATCATTTAAGGCATTTTTTGCAACAACACCTAGTAATTCTCATAGTTTTTATCGTCCTGATCTTTCAGTTGAAAATCAAACCCGGTTGTTTTTTTAGCAGCTGGTTTTACCGGGGTTTGTCTGGTATGGGTTTCAACATGTTTGCCCACCTTTTCAGTTTTTCTGGTTGATGTATGCTTAATGCCTACGTTTTCTACTTTGAAAAATGAGATAAGGTCTTTGAGCTGTTCGGCCTGGCTAGCCAGCTCTTCTGCACCGGTTGACAGCTCCTCGCTTGCAGCGGCATTCTGCTGGGTTACAGTGTTGAGCTGTTGAACCGCGCTATTAACCTGGGTTGCCCCATTGGCCTGCTCGGCACTGGCAGCGGCAATCTCCTGAACCATCCTGGTGGTTTTCTCAATTTCGGGCATCAGGTCCACCATCTTTTTCCCGGTTTCCTCGGAAAGACCCAGGCTCTTTGATGATAGCGTAACAATTTCGTCGGCGGCCACCTTGCTACGTTCGGCGAGCTTACGAACTTCGGCAGCCACCACTGCAAACCCTTTACCGTGCTCCCCGGCACGGGCGGCTTCCACGGCGGCATTCAGCGCCAGGATATTCGTTTGAAATGCGATATCGTTGATGATCTTTATTTTATCGGCAATCACGCGGTTAGCCCCAACTGCCTGCTCGGCACGGTCGGCAACCACTTTCATCCCTTCCAGGGCCATGGTGGATATCTTCTCGGTTTGGGTTGAGTTCAGGCTGTTCTGCTCGATGTTGGAGGTCATCTGCTCCATGGTGGAGGAAACCTCCTCCACGGAAGATGCCTGCTCATTTGCCCCCTGTGACAGCTCCTGGGAGGTGCTGCTCATCTGCTGGCTGGCTAGGGCAATATTATCGGCACCGGTGACCACATTGCCGATTATCTCCTTCAGCTTTTCCACCATATTCTTTAGCGCATTGGCCAGAATTCCCACCTCGTCTTTTTGGGAGATATCAAATGCAACTATCAAATTACCATTAGCAATCTCTTCTACTAAGCTGACATTTTTAAACAGAGGTTTAGTTATTGTATTCTTTATACTATTAACAATAAAAACTGCAATAAGAAGTAATAGAATCATAATAAATGCCATCTTATAGCTTGTATTAATTGCTGCTTTTGTTTTATCATCAATTAAAGTAAATGTATTATCCCTATTATGTTCAAGTGCTTTAATAAAAGTTGCTCCCATCTTATTTGATATAGGCACCATTTTAGTATAAAGATCAGTATATTTTGAATACAATTCATTTTTGATTTTTGAGTCATCAGTTTTCGATAATTCTTTTATTACAGCATCTATTTCTACGTATATTTTTCTCCAATCTTGATACTCAACTTTAAGCTGTTCAATTAACAGCCGACCTGTCTCAGTTTCTCGTTTTCTTTCTAAGAGGTTGGTCCAAATTGTTTCAATTGCTCTCCATGCTTTCTCTCTTTCATCTAAAATTCTAATATATTCATTCTGTGCATTTTGTGTATTGATAAATTGAAATACTTCCAGTGTCTGAGATCTGATAATCATTCTTTCAGTGTTCATTATAGCAAACTCATTGAGATCTGGCAACCTATTGTTTTTTATATTTGTTAAGTAATCTGTTAGTGAGGCCATTCTTAAATAAGAAACAACTCCAATAACCAGAATTATCAATATCAAAACACTGTATGAAATCCATAGTTTTTGGCTAATTTTCAAATCTTTCAGTTTCATTTTATTACTTTTAAAGATTAGTATTAAAAAGTTACATTTAAAAATTTATTAAAGTTTTTGTGTAAATACATATTTGCCACAAATCCTTATTTTATTCTGTCAATTCAAAATTTTCTTTTAAAAGAACAGCAGCTTCTCGTTGATGAACAGCTTCCCTGAATTAACCTCTTGTAAAGCTTTTTCCAGGGTATTGAAAATGTTAGTTTTAAACACACACCCTTTAAACCCCGCTTCAATGATCTGCTCCAGGAATACCTTTTCAATATGCATTGTCACTGCTATTATTTTCAGGTTGTAGTTCTTCCAGGTGATATTTTTACAGGCTTCAATCCCGCTTACCTTGTTCATAACAATATCCATCAGGATAATATCGGCTTCTCGGAGAATTTTCAGGTCAACATTCAAAAAATCCTCCCCGTTTGAAAATTCTGCAATCACTGAGTGGTTTAGCTTTTGCTCAATAAAAAATTTCAGCGTTGAACGAAATTCATTATTGTCATCCACAATTATTATTTTCATGGTTAAATTAGTTATACACTTTACAAAAGTATCGTTTAATAAGGTTGATTTCCAGAGAGTAAACTCGCTTTTACGATAGGTTAAACCCTGAAAATATGGTAGGGTTTACACTAATTACACAATAAGGGTTTACACCTGATATTAATTATCTATAAGGATTTATGAGGTAAACCCCAATGGAATAAGATTTTTTTATTGGGATTAATAAAGATCAAATCTATATGCTGAAAAATATCAACTTCCCATTTAGGATAAATTGTTTAACATTACTATTAATTTTTATAATCAATTAAATTTTAAAAATTTTATCAAAAATTTATGAGTCAGCCAGATAAAGTGAATTTTGAAATTAATCAGGAGAGCAGCTGGAGAAAGGTTTATTTAACAGGAGCAGTCTTTACCACTATGGTTTTAATAGGGATTGTAATTGATGTTGTGCTTGGAAACATTCAGGGAGGGAATTTAACGGAGCTGCCAGGAACAGCTATTGAAAAATTCAACGAGTTGAACACTAACCTTTGGATAGGACTTTACAGCCTTGATTTGCTGAATTTGATCAACCAGGTATTGCTCATCCCATTTTACATTGCCCTGTTTGCTGTACACCGAAATGTAAATTTACCCTTTGCCTTGCTTGCGCTAATAATCTTTTTGCTGGGAACAACTCTTTTTGTAGCAAATAATTCAGCGCTGGCAATGCTTGATATGAGCAATAAGTACTTTGCCACCACAGATGAATCCCATAAAGCACTATATGCTGCTGCAGGTGAACTTCTGCTTAATAACGGTTCACATGGTAGTTTAAATGTTTTTCCGGGTTTTATTTTACCAAATATTGCCGGTCTTATTATCTCCTATGTTATGCTTAAGGGGAAAATCTTTAGCAGGGTCACCTCTTATGCTGGAATTACAGGTAGTTTTTTGATGGTAATCTACCTTGTTTTAGTTACCTTTACTCCACAGGTAAAGAGCATGGCAACTGCATTTGCTATGCCAGGTGGTCTTCTGCTAATGCTTTGGATGATATTGGCAACGGTTAAACTATTTAAGTTAAGTAAACTTTAACATTGTTGAAATGCGGATAAAACTTACCAGCATTATAGTTGATGATCAGGTTAAAGCTCTGAGGTTTTACACTGAAATACTCGGTTTTATTAAGAAATCTGATATACCTTATGGGGACAACCGTTGGTTAACGGTTACCTCGCCGGAAAAACCGGATGACATTGAAATTCTTCTTGAACCAACAGTTTTTCCCCCCGCCAGGGCTTATCAAAAGGAGTTATTTAAAGCCGGAATCCCTATAGCCGCTTTTGCTGTTAAAGATGTTCAGCGGGAATTCGAATGGCTTAAAAAATTAGGGGTTAAATTCATACAGGAACCAACCATATCGGGTACTACGACTATTGCCATGTTTGATGATACCTGCGGTAACCTGATTCAGATTTACCAGGAGTAACCCTTAAGAGTTATTTTCAAACCGGAATGATGCATTTTTTATCATTACTGTCCGAAAAAATGCCTTAAACCCCCCAACCGGTAGACAGGCTATACGAGGAATTTATTTCATAATATATTCTACTATTTTACAACACTTTAACAGCTACGCTGTTTTTCGCTGTAAGCGATAAAGTATTGTAAATTAAGCAGATTATCCTGTGTCGATTTCCCCGTAGGGGATTGACCGGGTAAAGGTTTTGGTATAATTAAAATATTAGTCGTTCAGTAATGTTTTGTTATTAATAAAAAATAATAGGATTTCCTTTGCAGCAGCTAAACGCAAACAATTTTATTTTTAATGGCAAATAGGATAAGGTTAATGGTATTTTTTTCGCCGGTTTTGGATAGGAGTTTGGACCGGTAGGCCTCAATAGTTTTAACACTAAGGAATAGTTTATTGGCTATTTCACTTACTGTTAAGCCATTACAAAAAAGTTTGAGAATTTCGAGTTCACGTTCAGTTAGCTGAAAGCTGGTATTCCTGCAATCCTCTTTGGTTTTTGGGTTGCCAATATCAACTATAATCTTTCTGAGCAGCTCATTGGAAAAATGGCTTTCGCCTTCGGCAACCGTTTTAATTGCTTTCTCAAGCTCCTTTTTCCCCGATGTTTTAAGTACAAAGCCCTTTACTCCGGCATTGATCAGTTGATTATAGTGGTGCTGATCACCATACATAGAAAGGATAAGGATATTCTGATCCGGGTATTTTGCAATGATCCGTTCTGTGGCCTCCAGCCCATTCATTCTAGGCATATCTATGTCCATCACTACAACATCAGGGCGTTGTTGATCCATGATTTCCAGTAACTTCTGTCCATTTTCGGCTTCGGCAATTACCATCCCGATTTTCTCCTGTTCAATGAGTACTTTCAAGCTTTCCCTGAAAATGGCATGATCATCGGCAAGCACAATTTTAAATGGTTTTGTAGTCATATCCCTTTAAATTCAGCAATATATTGTTTAGTTATTAATAGGAATTTCAACCATTACTTCGAACCCCTTACCAGCCTCGGTTTTAATTTTTAAAGTCCCATTCAGGGTGTTTACCCGTTGCTCAATATTTACCAGGCCAAGTCCTTTTTGCAGGGTTCGTAAACTTTTCGGATCAGCCCCCTTTCCATTATCTGAGTAAAATAAGGCAATTTTTTTATTTTCAATGTCATGTAATAGCTTTATTTCTGCCCTTGATGCGTTGGCGTATTTAATGGTATTATTCAAGAGTTCCGATGAAATACGGTAAAGAACCACTTCTATATTGTTTTCAAAACGTTGATTAGTATTAGTTGTAAATTC
Source organism: uncultured Rikenellaceae bacterium (assembly GCA_964552655.1). Classification (GTDB taxonomy): domain Bacteria; phylum Bacteroidota; class Bacteroidia; order Bacteroidales; family Tenuifilaceae; genus CAZKHG01. The sequence continues at coordinate 2,100 of CAZKHG010000024.1, read as the reverse complement.
AATGAACAGCTTTTGGGTTTGGTTCAGGTTCTCCACAAAGTTTTGAAGGGCCGCAACCAGCCCAAAAGTGTTAAGTGTTCGGGGACTTAAGTTATTCGATATTTCCCGGATGGTTTCAATGGCATCGTTCAGGTTTTTATCGCCTTTTTCAATGATTATTTTCCGTTTATCGGGCTCATCAGTTTCCGCTAGCCATTGGAAATATAGTTTGATGGTGGAAAGGAGCGGGCCAAGTCCATCGTGTAGCTCCCGCGAGAAACGACCCCGTTCCCGTTCTTCAGCATCTATTATTGATGATAGTATTTTCCGGTCTGTTTCCTTTTTCTCAGTGATATCCTCTTTAACAGCAACAAAATGGGATATTTTCCCCTTTTCATTTTTAACCGGTGAGATGATTGCGGCCTCCCAGTATAACTCTCCGTTTTTCTTTACATTACAGAATTCGCCACTCCACTCTTTTCCTGATCTAATAATATCCCACATATTCTTGTATTCATTATCAGATGTTTTCCCCGATTTAAGAATTCTGGGATTATTCCCCAGCGATTCCTCCAGGCTGTAACCAGTGATTTTGGTAAACCTGGGGTTTACATACTCAATGTTGCCCTTGGTATCGGTAATTACCACTGAAACCGGGCTCTGATCAATTGCCCTGGAAAGTATGCGCAACGCATCCTCATACTGTTTCCGTTCGGTGATATCGTGTGCAATACTGAAAGCAATTTCACTATTCAAGGGGATTGCACTAAGAAGGGCTGTGCGGGTTTTACCATCGGATCTGATAAAACTAACCTCCCCAAATTTCGTAGGAGAATTCTGATTTAATATCTTTTTACGTCTGGTATAAGCACCTTTGGGAGTTAGATCAAACGTTCTCAGTTTCTTTAATTCTTTCAGTTTATAACCCGTCATCATTTCAGCGGATTTGTTAGCATCGAGGTACCTGCCGGTTTTCATATCAACAATAAATATGGCATCGCTGCTCCGTTCAAAAAGCATCCTGTACTGCTCTTCGCTTTCCTTTAAAGCCTCTTCCAGCTCTTTTCTTACTGTAATATCTCTGGTTATTGAAAGAATATGAGGAACATTATTAATTTTAATAACCCTGGCAGACATTAGCCCTGTTTTTAAAGAGCCATCTTTAAGTCGGAATTTTGTTTCAAGGTTACTAACCACCCCGAATTCCATTAGCCCTTTAACCAGTTTTTCCCTATCCTCGGGTATTGCCCATATCTCGATTTCAGAGGAAAGTTTCCCTATAACTTCTTCTTTCTGGTAACCAGTTAACTTGGTAAAACCCTCATTGATATCAACATATCGTCCATCCAATTGGTTGATGTTGACAGAATCTGGACTTGTCAAAAATGCCAAGCGATATTTTTCCTCGCTCTCAGATAAAGCTTGTTCGGCTTTTATTCGGGCTGAAATATCAAATACCAGCACGTACAAATAGCTTTTGCCGGATATACTAAAGGGAGTGGTATAAACCTCTACGGTGGATATCTCTTTATTCGCTTTTTTGTGTTTAAATATGAAAAAATTTCGTTTTTCCTCAATCGCTAATTTCATCTCCTGCTCAATCTCCTCCATTGACATGGTGTTGATATCGTCAACCCTCATTTTGCGGAGTTCTTCTATGGAATACCCATAATAGCGGATTGCGGCCGGATTTGCATCAACTATGTACTTGGTTTCCGGATCGACAATGAACTTCACCGTTTTGGTTTTCTCAAATATGCTCCGGTATTTCTCCTCACTTTCCCTCAGGGCAGCTTCTATTTGTTTTTGCTCTGTGATATCAATATCGGCACCACGATACCCTATAAGCTTTCCTTCACGGTTGATTATTGGGCTCCCACTGGTTTTTAAAATTACCCGTTGCCCGTTCTTATGGGTGTTGAAATTCACAAAATCCTTAAAAACAACTTTTTTCCTGAAAGTTTTCAAAGCAGAATCTTTAAGAATAAGCCTAACGTCTTGTTCAAAGAGGTCGTAGAAATATTTTTTACCAATCAGCTCCTCGGGCTTATACCCGAGAATTTTCTCCACCACCGCGTTGGAATAAGTGTACAACCCATCCTGATCGACCTCCCATACCCA
>CAZKHG010000023.1:0-48316 GCA_964552655.1 uncultured Rikenellaceae bacterium | reverse complement strand
TCATTTGGTAACTATTTTAAGAAAGAAGCCATTGAATGGGCATGGGAATTCCTTGTGGATGTTCTGAAAATTGATAAATCCCGGTTATATGCCACAGTTTTTGAGGGCAGCCCGGATGAAGGAATTGAATTCGATTCGGAAGCTTATGGGTATTGGAAGAATTTTTTACCCGAGGAAAGAATAATAAAAGGCAATAAAAAGGATAATTTCTGGGAAATGGGCGATACTGGTCCATGTGGCCCATGCTCGGAAATACATGTTGACATTAGGTCTGATGATGAACGAAAAGCAAAACCTGGTTACCAACTGGTAAACAAGGGTCATCCCCAGGTAATTGAAATCTGGAATTTGGTTTTTATCCAGTACAACCGGAAAGCCAATGGGGAGCTGGTGCAATTACCTGAAAAACATGTTGATACAGGTATGGGTTTTGAGCGACTTGCCATGGTTATTCAGGGTAAGCAGAGCAATTACGACACCGATGTTTTTCAGCCCATTATCGATAAGATTTCATGGATGAGCGGTATTGATTACGGTGCAAACCCCATGAGTGATGTTGCTATGCGTGTTATAGCTGATCATCTTAGGGCTGTCTCATTTTCAATTGCAGATGGACAACTGCCTTCAAATGTAAAAGCTGGTTATGTAATCCGGCGAATTCTTCGAAGGGCCGTGAGGTATGGCTATACATTCTTAAATTTCAGGGATCCGTTTATCAATAACCTTGTCCCTGTTCTGGTTGAACAAATGGGCGAATTCTTCCCTGAACTGGTATCACAAAAAGAACTGATAATTAAAGTGATCACCGAAGAAGAAACATCGTTTTTACGCACCCTCGAAACCGGGATTAAGCTGTTGGACGGGTTAATAGATCAAACTAAAAATCTCCGCAAATCTGAAATATCCGGTAAGGATGCTTTCATTTTATATGACACTTACGGCTTTCCTCTCGACTTAACAGAACTGATCCTGAAAGAAAATGGTTTAACAGTAAATCGCGAAGAGTTTAATAATGAAATGGCCGCCCAGAAACAACGCTCCAGATCTGATGCAACCGTGGAAACAGATGACTGGGTTATTCTGCTTGATATTGATGAGGTGGAATTTGTTGGTTACGATACTCTGAAAACGGAGGTGAGAATTGCCCGGATGAGAACCGTTAAAGTTAAAGGGAAAGAGCAATATCACCTTGTATTTGATAAAACACCTTTTTATGCTGAGTCAGGTGGTCAGGTAGGTGATACCGGTACAATTCAGGATAATGGCAATACCATCAACATCCTGAATACTTTTAAGGAAAACAATTTGATTATTCACCTGGCTGATAAATTGCCCACCCGACTAGATGCAAGGTATTTCGCAAAGGTTAACTTGGATAACAGGGTAAGCACAGCAAATAATCACACTGCCACTCATCTTCTCCATAATGCGCTGAGGAAAGTTCTGGGTACCCATGTGGAACAGAAAGGCTCTTTGGTTACCCCGGATTATCTGAGGTTTGATTTTGCCCATTTTCAGAAGATGACAGATGAGGAGATCAGAAGGGTTGAGGAGCTTGTGAACAGGTCCATCAGGTTAAATATTCAGCTGGATGAACATCGGGATATACCAATACAACATGCAAACCAAATGGGTGCTATTGCGCTATTTGGTGAAAAGTACAACGATACAGTCCGAGTAATCCGGTTTGGCGAGTCTGTTGAACTCTGCGGGGGAACACATGTTAACTCTACAGGTCAGATCGGTTTCTTTAAAATCCTAACTGAAAGTGCTATTGCTGCAGGGATCAGACGTATCGAGGCTATAACAGGTGTTAAAGCTGAGGAGTTTATTTTTAGCCAGGTTGATTCTTTAAAAGAGCTAAGGCAAATTTTAGGGAATCCCTCAAATATTACCCAGGGTACGACTAAACTGGTGGATGAAAATGCCCAGTTGAAAAAAGAGATTGAGGTATTTTTGCGAGAAAAAATGCAAACCTTAAAAAATGAATTAAAGGCTTCGGCAAAAGAACGTAACGGGATTAACATTATTAGCGGTGTTGTTAACCTTGGCAGTGCAGATTTGATAAAGGATATGGCTTTTCAACTCAGAAATGAAGTGGAAAACCTTTTCCTGATAGTTGGTGCAGAAATTGAAGACAAAGCATTGCTAACCATAATGATTTCCGACAGCCTGGTTAAAGAAAGAAATCTCAACGCCTCTAATATCATCCGGGAGGTTTCCAGGGAAATCCAGGGAGGTGGCGGCGGACAGCCATTCTACGCAACTGCCGGTGGGAAAAATCCTTCCGGGTTGTCTTCTGCTATAGATAAAACCCTTTCAATAATTTCATAATTTGAACTTGGTTATTGCACCCATGGATAATAGTTACGAGTGACATGAAACTCTCCGGTTGGGTTACTTTTTAGGTTTATTATCGCATTTAGAGCATCATTTGAATCTGAATAGGGTTCATTTATTTCTATCTTATATTCTGTTTCATCAATATTATTAACCTCTATTTCGATATCATAAAGGCATAGACAGTGACATCCATCACCCTCTTCTTTTTCGAAGATTTTAATTGTATTCCCTTCAAGAAGGGATTCACAGCTTAAAACACCCGGGCAACAATTAAACCCAGCATTGTAATGTGTTAATTTAAGTTTTCGGGTAGATTCATTGTATTCATAAGAAACAGAACTCACAGTTGGCGGGATATTATGAATACTTGTTGTTGAATAGTAATTGCACCCGGCAATGATGTTAATATTTGATTTTAGATTAATCTGTTTTTGATCTGTTTCACAACTATTAAAAAATATTGCAAACACCAATATTAATGTTCTATTTTTCATCTTTTTAAAATTTGATTTTAAATTTTAGTTAAGATGCAAAAGAATAAAAAAGGTTGCGTTATCTGAATTTTCTATCGGTTGTTATTCAATCAAAATATAAATTAAATTTACAGCACCTAAAATCTTTATGGTTATGATATTAACAGATATTAATTATTTAATAAGGTATTATTCTCTTCATCCGCTTATAAAAGAAGCTGATGAATTTTTTAAATCTTATCAGTTCATTAATCCTGGTGAAAGGCTCTATGTAATCGAAGATAAGCTATTCATAATTCCTTCTCTTGATAACGCAAAACCAAAAGAAAAGGCTTTTCTTGAAGCCCATAACCGGTACATCGATATTCAGGTTTGCCTGGAAGGAAAGGAAACCTTTGGCTGGAAGAACAGGAGTGAATGCCACCTGCCGCAGAGCGATTTTAATGATGAGAAGGATATCATTTTTTATGACGATAAACCAGACTTTTACTTCGATTTACATCCTGGTCAGCTAGCCATTTTTTTCCCTGAAGATTGCCATGCGCCCATGATTGGCGAGGGGAAAATCAAAAAAGTTATTTTTAAGGTTGAGGTTTAACCACAATAAGTTTCTATAATGAAAATTTTAAAAATTATTTTTCCTGTCGTTTTCATTTTCAGTTTAGCATGTTCCAGGCCTGATGAAAGCCAGGTTGTAAAAGATATTTTTAATGCAGCTTTGAGCGACAGCACATCATACCAAACCCTGCACAAGCTATCTAAGGTTTATGGACATCGGTTGGGAGGTTCAGAACAATCGCTAAAAGCGGTTGAATACATTAAAAGTGTAATGAGTAGCTATGGATTTGATACTGTTTACACACAACAATGCTCCGTTGCACATTGGGAGCGGGGAGAAAGGGAAATAGGTAAGATATTTTCGAAAATTTACAATGGTTTGAGTGTTAATATCAGGGCACTTGGAAATTCCATAGCTACTCCAATAGGTGGTATAAAATCGGGAGTGATAGAAGTGAATTCCTTTGAAGATCTGGATAGTTTGGGAGAAAAAAAAATAAAGGGAAAAATTGTCTTTTTCAATGCCCACATGAATTCAGGTTATTCGAATCCATTTCAAGGATATGGAGAGGTTGTGAAATACAGATTCTCAGGGGCTTCTGTAGCAGCTCAATATGGTGCATTAGCTGTAATAGTCCGATCAGTTACAACTTCCGTAGATACTTTCCCTCACACAGGGGTAATGCACTATGATGAATTAACAAACCAGATTCCTGCGGTAACAATTGCTACCAAACATGCCGATATACTAAGTGAAAGCTTAAAAATTGATCCAAACCTAGCTTTTTATTTAAGAGCTAATTGCAAAACTTTGGCTGATGTAGTATCATATAATGTTATTGGAGAAATTCGGGGAATTGTTTACCCAAATGAAATAATTACAGTGGGCGGTCATCTCGATACCTGGGATATTACCGAAGGAGCACATGATGACGGTGCAGGTTGCGTCCAGTCTATCGAGGTTTTACGATTGCTGAAAAAAGTTGGCTACCAACCCAAAAGAACCATAAGGGCTGTAATGTTTATGGATGAGGAGATGAACCAGCGCGGAGCCAGGAAATATGCCGAGTTGGCAAAGAAGAATGGAGAGCAGCATATTTTTGCCCTGGAAGCTGATATGGGCGCAGGAAAACCACTTGGCTTTAATATTGGTGCTGATAGCATTCAGTTTTCACAATTTCAACCTTTTGTAAAATATTTTGAACCTTACAGTATTTCACATTTTCAGGTAGGTGGAGGAGGTGCCGATATATCCTTTTTGCATAATTTGAACCCGGTGCTTTGCCTGTTTATCACCGACCCGGCAAATTATTTTAATTATCATCATTGTGCTAATGATACATTTGAGCAGATAGAATTTAGTAACCTGCAAAATGGAAGTGCAGCCATGGCTACCTTGGTATATTTGACCGATAAGTTTATCCTAAGTAAATAAACCAATTTTTTTATTTGTGCTAAAATTGTAAATTCCCGTTTTTAAATAGATGGAGAATTGGTAATGATCCGAAGAGTACTTTTTTTTATATGCTTGTTGATCATGTTTTCTAGTGGTTATTCCCAGGTAAAACGTGTGGGATTGCCTTTAATGAAACATTTTTATAAGACGGATTATTCCGGTGGAACTCAAAGCTGGGGAATTAGTGAGGATAAAAATGGATTTCTCTACTTTGCAAATAATATAGGACTTCTCAGGTATGACGGATACAACTGGGAGCTCTTTCCGTTGCCTGGAAATAAATTGGTCCGATCAGTATTATGTGTTAATGATACAATATTTGTCGGAGCTTTCGAGGAGTTTGGCTACTTTATCCCAGACAGGATAAAAGGGTTAACCTATAAATCCTTAAGTAGTACCATAGATTTGCAAAACAAAAACCTTGATGATATATGGAGAATATATCATTTCCAAAATCAAATCATATTTCAAACTTTCACCCATGTTATAACCCTGAGAATGGGTAAGTTGACAACCTACTCGTCACCTGAACAGCTTCAATTCTCTTTTATTGTTGGCAATAAATACTATGTTCAAAGTAAAACAGGAAGGATATTTGAGTTTGTTAATGGTAAATTTGTCCAGTTTGATGATCGCGGTATTTTTTCCAACAACCAAATTTGGGCAGTAATGCAAGCTCCGGATAGCACCGTTTTAGTTGCCACCATTAACAATGGAGTGTTTTATTATAAGCAAGGAGTTTTCATCCCATGGAAATGTGAAGCGAATGATTTTTTAAAGAAAAATCAAATTTTTTCTGCCACAAGAATACCGGGAGGCTTTTACGCATTCGGTACCATTCAGGATGGTTTGCTTATAACTGATGTCAATGGCAATGAGATTCAACATATTGACAAGAGCAAAGGGTTACAAAACAACACTGTGCTATCCACTTTCATCGATTCACAAGGAAATCTTTGGCTGGGGCTCGATAATGGCATTGATTTCATTGAGTTGAATTCACCCCTTTCGATAATTAATGAGGGGTTGGGCTTATTGGGTTCATGCTACGGTGTAATAATTAATAAATCCAAAATATATGTTGGTACAAATGGTGGCCTTTACCAGGCGGACTGGCCTCTTAATGTGAATGTTGCCAGTTTAAATAAGCCCTTCTCCAGAATCGAGAAAACCAATGGGCAGGTTTGGTGTTTAAATGTACTTAATGGTAAACTATACTGCGGACATAACTTTGGTACATTCCTGATAGACAAGGAAGTTACCAAAATCTCGCCCGAAGAAGGATCGTGGAACTTCCTGCCACTGCGCAATCACCCTGATAAAATGCTCGTTGGCAAGTATAACGGCATTCATCTATACATTCTGAACAATGGTACATGGCAGTACTCTAAACATGTTAAAGGGTTCAATGTATCATCCCGACTGATAGTTGAGGATGATAACGAAAATATATGGATGGCCCATGGGTACAAAGGCATCTTTAAGCTGATTCTTAACCAGGAGAAGGATAGTGTTATCTACATCAAAATTTATAATGAGGAGAGTAACCTGCCCAGCCAAACCGCTGTAAATGTTGAGAAAATCCGCAATCAAATTATTTTCACAACATCAGAAGGGATTTACAAATACAACGCCCTTACTGATAAAATGGAACCTTACAGTGAATTTAACAGGTTGATTGGTGATTCTTTGAACATCAGGAGAATGATTGAAGATCCCTACGGGAACCTCTGGATTTTAACTAGTGATAACATTAAATTCTTACAAAAAAGTTTAAACGGGAAATTCACTCTCAAATCCACCCCTTTTGCAAGGTTTGGCAACAGTTTTATTCAGGCTTTTGAGAATATATACATTTACGATACTTCCAACATTTTTGTAGGAACCGATAATGGAGTTCTACATTATGATTTAAACTTTCATGTAAATACTAAAGCCACTCCTTTATGTTTCATTAAAGGGATGTGGACATTAACCCCCTCTACAGAAACCATATTTCAGGACTATTCAGGGGCAGAAGTAGCAAATATCGTTTTACCATTTAAAAAGAATTCGATAAGATTTGTTTATACATACCCACAGTTTACAGAATTGACAGTCAGCTACAGTACGCGCCTTAAAGGTTATGATAATACCTGGTCAGATTGGTCGAACTCCCCCCAGAAAGAGTACACCAACCTTCCGCCAGGAACCTATACATTCAGCGTTAAAGCCAGGGACGTTTTAAAAAATGAAAGTAAATCGGCAAAATTTACATTTGTTATCGATTATCCCTGGTACCTGAAGCCTTTTGCCTGGGTAATTTATGTAATAATCCTATTTGCTATTTTTATGTTTTTGAGGTTTATTGTGAGAAGAAGGGTGCGAATTGCAACAGCAAAAATAAAGGAGAAACAGCAGCTTGAAAATAAAATGAGGGAGGAGGCTCATAAAAGGGAGGTGCTTGAAGCAGAAAGGGAGATTATAAGGTTGAGGAATGAAAACCTTCAGGTAGAAGTTGACCTTAAGAAAAAGGATCTTGAGCACAAAAACAGGGAGCTGGCTAGTATTGCATTACACATTACCCATAAGAATACTTTTTTAATCAGGGTTAAGAACCGCCTTGAGGCATTTGTTAAAAAAACCGGAATAGAATCAAAGAATGAGATCCTGAATCTAATTAAAACTATCGATACAGACATTAAACTTGATAATGAATGGCAGCGTTTTGAGTTGCATTTTGATGAAGTGCATAGCGATTTTACCAAAAAATTGAAATCTCAATTTCCCCAGCTCACCCCCAATGACCTCAAACTTTGCGCCTACCTGAGATTAAACATGTCATCTAAAGATATTGCCCAGATTATGAATATCAGCATAAGGGGTGTTGAAATCAGCCGTTACAGGCTAAGGAAGAAACTTGGCATAGATAGCGAAACAAACCTTATTGAATATATGATGAAGTTGTAGCGACTGGAGCTTTTATGTCCATTTATTCCATCAGGTTTTCAGTTTTTATAATTACTTGACTTACCCACAAGAAATCCTTAATTTTTCCTGCTGATCAAATGTTCCTCAAAAAAATCAAGCCCAAATATCATTCAGTTGTATCAATCTGAGATGCATAAACTTTACATCAAAACCACATCATGTATTATGACAACCATTTATATTGAATTGTATATCTGGTTCATAGTAATCAATTCACGGTGGTAATTGATATTCATGGAATAATTTTTCAGAAAATATTTTATAGCCTGATGATGTATTTATAATGTAACCTAAGTTTTGGAAAAATTACCATAAAAAAGCATCTTGCAAGAAGAAATAAAACGATTAAAAAATTGGTTCTTTATTTATAAAATTCCTAAAAAATGAAAATTTTATACCCAATGAACAAACTCATACAACCCTTTAATAGTCAATTTGTGTTTCAAAAAGTGATTATGCTTTTTATACTCTTATTGATAGCGCCACTGGGTATTACAGCCCAAAACTTAAAAGTTAACGGGAAAAAAATTGTTGATGATTCAGGTAATGAGGTTATATTGAGAGGCATGGGTCTTGGCGGCTGGATGCTTCAGGAACCATACATGATGGAAATGAGCGATATTGCTGCAAACCAGACGCAGATCAGGTCAAAAATTGAGGCGTTAATTGGCGCCAGCGCCACCCAAACTTTTTATAATTCCTGGTTAAAAAATCATTTTACTGCAAGAGATGCAGATTCGCTGGCTTCCTGGGGGTTTAATTCCATTCGTTTACCAATGCACTATAACCTTTTTACCTACCCAATCGAGAAGGAACCCATAGCCGGGGAAAATACCTGGTTGGAGAAGGGGTTTGTTATGGTTGATAGTATGGTGAAATGGTGTTCCCGTAATCATATTTACCTTATCCTCGATTTGCACGCAGCACCCGGAGGCCAGGGCAGAGATGCGGCTATAAGTGATTACAACTCATCTAAACCTTCGCTTTGGGAAAATGACTTCAATAAGCAAAAAACAATTGCTTTATGGAAAAAACTTGCTCAACGCTATGTAAACGAACCATGGGTTGGCGGGTACGATATTATTAACGAACCAAACTGGAACTTTACTTCAGGCGGTAACCCAAATGGTTGTTCCGAAACTTCAAATATCCCTTTACGACAACTAATGTTAGATATAACAAATGCAATAAGGCAGGTAGATACTAAGCACATCATTATCATTGAAGGGAACTGCTGGGGGAATAACTATGCGGGAGTTTTACCACCCTGGGATCAGAATATGGTTCTTAGCTTTCATAAATACTGGTCAACAAATGACCTGGGCTCAATCCAGGGTATAATGAACTTGCGCGATCAGTACAATATCCCAATCTGGCTGGGTGAATCAGGTGAAAACTCAAACGCCTGGTTTACCGATGCAATTAAGCTCGTTGAAGAGAATGATATCGGTTGGGCCTGGTGGCCGTTAAAAAAGATTGGATCTATAAACAGCCCATACTCAATTGCCAAATCAGCCGATTACCAATCGCTACTAAACTATTGGAAGAATGGAGGTACACCTCCTTCTGCATCAAGCGCTACTCAAACATTGATGCGGCTTACTGAGGATGCCAAATCAGAGAATTGCAGTTTTAGGAAAGATGTTATTGATGCGATGTTTCGTCAGGTAAGTGACACATCATCTTTACCTTACTCAGTAAACACAATCCCGGGAGTAATCCAAGCAACTAATTTTGACATGGGTGGAAACAACATAGCCTATTTTGATACTGACATAGCTGATTATCATGTTAGTTCTGGCACCTATACCAGCTGGAATACTGGTTGGAGTTTCAGAAATGATGGCGTTGACATTGAACCCTCTGCGGATCTAAACCCTTCATCAAATCACTTCAATGTGGGTTGGATTGCAGACAATGAGTGGATGCAATATACTGCCAAAGTTGACTCAAGTGCAACCTATAATATTCAGGTAAGATATGCCAGCGCTACATCTGCCGCTGTGATTCATCTAAAATCGAATGATGTTGTAATTTCCCCACCCGTTTCCCTCATTTCAACTGGAGGTTATCAAAACTGGGGCACAACTGTAATTAATGATGTGGCTTTATACAAAGGGGAAAATAAAATTAAGGTGATTTTTGATAAAGGGGGTGCAAACTTTGGATTTCTTGATTTCTCATATAGTAAAAGGTTAACCGAGTTGACCTTCAAGCCAACTTATGCTGAGACACATCTTCAAACTGAGCAAATTTATATAGATCTGAATAAAAGGGTAGCAGAAAGTTCTGTTTCTTCAGCGGGATTCTCTTGTAATGTTAATGGCAATCCTGTTTCTATAAGCAATATCGGCATAAATCCGAAAAATAGCATGCAGCTGGTTATTAATTTATCCCAAAAAATTTACAAGCTGGATAATATTAAAATAAGCTATACAGGTGGACAGATCGCTGCAACTGATGCAACAACACTTTCAGAATTTAGCAACCTTGCAGTGAAAAATAACCTTCCCGGTTACTCCTCCATACCGGGTAAATTAGAAGCTGAAGCCTTTTACTTTAATCAGGGTTTGGTTCTTGAAACCACTTCTGATCAGGGAGGGGGGCAGAATATAGGATATACCAATACCGGAGATTATTTGGATTATTTAATTAATGTCTCTAAAACTGCAACTTACGATGTTGAAATCCGAGTTGCCTCAGCTGGGAGTGCAGGAAGACTGGAATTTCAACAGCTTGATTTAAGTAGCAATGTGCTTAACACAGCAACAGTAAATACTCCTGTTACAGGAGGATGGCAAACATGGACAACCATAAAAACTTCAATTAACTTACAGGAGGGTCAAGGTAAACTTAGGGTAAAGGTGCTTCAACCCGAATTTAACCTGAACTGGTACAACTTTACTGAAAAACTTACCGGGTTTTCAAAGGAGGAATCTCAGGTTCTTGATTTTTACCCAAACCCTGCTCACGATTTTATAACCATAATTGGGATTGATAAAATTTTGCAAAAAAAATCTTTAGTAATAAGAAATTCGTCGGGCATAGCGGTGAAACAGATAAATGTTAAAGATGCAAGTTCGCAGGTAAATATTTTTATTGGCGATTTACTGAATGGTTTTTACATTGTCGAACTGGTAAGTGAAAACAAAATTTATCGCAACAAATTGGTTGTTAGCTGAATGAAATTAATTATAATTCTTAATTGTACTTAAAAATGAAGAAACTAATAATTAAAAAGAACGGGTATATTTTATCACTTTTCGTTATTCTTATAATAATCTCATGTAGTGAGGTTGAAAATAGGAAAAGCCAAAAGGTACCTAAATTGAAGCTGGAGTTAAAGAACGCCAATGCATATTTAACTGCAAAAGGAACTTCTTTAAGGTTGACCAAATCATCTGAGATGGGATTTGAAAACCTTATGCAACCCCAGGAGAATTTTCCAATAATCATCCTCGATCCCAATAAAACCTTTCAAACCATTGTTGGTTTTGGGGGAGCAATAACTGATGCTGCCGCAGAAACATTTTACAAGTTGCCAAAAGGAAAACAGGATGAGCTGCTTAATGCATACTTTTCAAATGATGGCATCGCATACTCTCTTTGCAGAACTCACATAAATAGTTGTGATTTTTCCAGCTCCAGCTATGCCTATTCTGATATTCCAGGTGATGTAAATCTTGAGAATTTTAGTATTGCCCACGATCTAAAATACAGGATCCCTTTAATTAAAAAAGCACTCGAAGCTAACCGCGAATTACAGCTGTTTGCCTCACCCTGGAGCCCACCAGCTTGGATGAAAGACAATAATGACATGCTTCATGGAGGAAAATTAAAACCTGAATACTTTAAGACCTGGGCTGATTACTTTGTTCGTTTTTTACAGGAGTACCGGAAAGAAGGAATTAACTTTTGGGGTTTAACAGTACAAAATGAGCCTATGGCTGTTCAAACCTGGGAATCATGCATATACACAGCAGAAGAGGAGAGGGACTTTGTGAAAAAATATTTAGGGCCAACCCTTAATAAATCGGAATTTTCTGATACAAAACTTATTGTCTGGGATCATAACCGTGGTATCATGTATCAACGCGCAAAAGTTGTTTATGATGATCCTGAGGCATCAAAGTATGTATGGGGAACTGGTTTCCATTGGTATGTTGGCGATCATTTTGAAAATGTGAAATTGCATGCTGAAGCTTTTCCAGATAAAAACTTGCTCTTTACGGAGGGCTGTGCTTACCCATTCAACCTCGACAGTATCAACGAATGGCATTGGGGTGAAACTTATGGCAAATCTATTATTAATGACTTAAACAATGGAGCAGCAGGTTGGGTGGATTGGAACATACTTGTTGATGAAACAGGTGGACCTAACCATGTAAATAACTTTTGTTTTGCTCCGTTGATCGGTAATACTAAAACGGGCGAACTGCTTTATATGAACTCATTTTACTACCTGGGTCATTTCTCAAAATTCATCAGGCCCGGAGCTAAACGGATCATTTGTTCTTCAAACGATGATGATTTATGGGCTACATCATTTATCAATTCAGATGGAACTATAGCTACTGTGGTTCAAAATGCAACTAAAACGGAGAAAGAATTTGGTGTCTGGGTTGAAAATAAAATGATAAAAACCAAAAGCCCTGCTAACTCAATAATGACAATAGTTTTTAACTAAAAAGAGGTGGAGTTTTTTTATTGAATGACAAAAATACTCGATTGAACTGAATCGGATAACTCGCATTTTATTATATAAATTCCCCTTTGAAATCCTGTGCAGTTAATTTGTACAGGATTTTCTAAAATACGCTGGCTTAAGATATGTCTTCCGGTGATATCGTAAACCGATATCTGATCATTTATATTAATAATTGGGTTTAAATCAACAAATAAAATTCCATTGGTGGGATTTGGGTAGATATTAAGGCTATTCCTTTTTTGAAATCTAATATTACCTGAACTCGTAAGTATAGGTACTTTACTTATAACTATTTTATTAAACCATAATGAATCCTTGGCTATTTTTCCATAAAGGCCATAATTTAAATAAAATCTGATACCCTTAATTTTTGTGTTGTCCAGTTGGCTTCCATAATCTGGTGTATATGAACCCCAGTTGCCATTAAAATCGTAGTAATAACTTCTTATTAATCCACTTTGGTCAGCTGGGGTAAATTTAAAAACCGGTACAGCGTCTTTGTACCGGTTATTGATGTCGAATAGATCAGCCCGAACAATTACAGAATTGCTCAGGTTAAATGTTTTCATAAAGATATTCATCACAGTTAGCTCAGCCATACTGACCGGTGATGGAAAAGTATATTCAATGTAAGGCATTGAATTCGGGTTTTTAATATCATACTTGATTTTTAGAAGTGAATCTTCTTTGATCAGGTTGATAATGTTGGAGTTTGCTGCAAGGTTAGTCCAGCCGTCAAGTGCATCGTACTTAAAATCAATAATACTGTATTTATCCCCACTCGGATTGATTACCATTGCTACATTACGCGTGTATAACCCATTTGCATCAGGATGAGTAATATTACAAGCTACATCACCTGCAATTGTTCCCCATCTTACCTGTATTTCGCTGGTTCCCTGTCCTGAAGTTATTGATGCCCCTTCAGGAACAGTCCATAAATAGGTTGCTCCAACAATATTTTGCACTTTAAATGAAAGGTTCTCTTGATTTGGAAGTGCAAAGCTTGTTCCCTCAACTTTGATTTCATCTTTTGAGATGTACTTATAAACCCTGACATAGTCAACATACATTTTTTGTGGCCAGATATCTGGATCAACACCCATTGCACCACCCCAGTTACCACCAACTGCAATATTCAAAAGGAGGTGAAATCTTCTGTCAAAAGGCCATGTTTTATAATCAATATGCTGGTTAAAGAATGAAAAATATTTGTTTCCATCCACAAAAATATCTATCCTGTCAGAGGTCCATTCAAGAGCATACAGGTGGTACGCGGTTTCAGCATCGGCAACATTGATTGTTGCTGTTTTTTGGGTTCCCAAAATATGGTTATAAACTTCAGTGTGGATACTGCCATGAACCACACCCGGATCGTACCCAACATACTCCATGATATCAATTTCACCGCTATTAGGCCATCCGCCATATACCCAATCGGTTGGTAACATCCAAATAGCTGGCCAGGTTCCTCGGCCTGAGGGGAGTTTGGCATAAGCTTCAATCCTTCCATAAAGCCAATCGCCTTTTTGTTTTGTTACTAACCTGGCAGAGGTATAGCTACTTCCGCCATATGATTCCTTTCGGGCCTCAATTACCAGTTTGCCATTTTCAACCCTGGCGTTCTCCAACCGGTTCTCGGTATAATACTGCAGTTCATTATTGCCCCATCCGCCTCCACCAACATCATAGCCCCATTTAAGGTTATTTGGCAAACCTGTATAGCTAAACTCATCGCTCCAATCCAACACCTGGATTTGTGCATTTAGCTTAAGGCTGAGAATCAGAATAAATATGATAAGATAATGTTTTTTCATGAAGTTAATCTTTACTTTTTTGATTACGTTGAGGAATTAAATAAGTTGAATTTATTATGGTTTTTTGATTAAAAAAAGGCTGGAAATTAAAAATATTTCCAGCCTTTAACCACCTAATCCTTCAACTTAAAACCTAAAACTTGCAAATTATCTGAACTGGAACCCACAAACACTTCAAAATCACCGGGTTCTGATTTAAATTCCATCGAACGTGTATAAAATGCCAGATCATTGGCCGTTAGCTTAAAGTTTATGGAGGTTGTTTCACCTGTTTTGATGAAAACCTTTTTAAATCCTTTTAGCTCTTTTACAGGTCGGGTTACACTTCCCACCAGGTCGCGAACATAAAGTTGAACAACTTCGTCGCCATCATATTTCCCAGTATTTTTAACATCAACAGTTACTGAAAGAGTATCTTTCAAGCCAATTTCATCCTTACTGATATTAAAATTGGAGTACTCAAAAGTTGTATAGCTGAGCCCATATCCAAAGGGATAAAGAGGTGTGTTTTTGCTATCAATATACTTTGATGTGTATCGTTCTGAGTCAACTCTCGGGCGACCAGTGTTTTTAAAAGAGTAGTATAGTGGGATTTGTCCCACATTTCTGGGGAATGAAATTGGGAGTTTACCGGATGGGTTATAATCGCCAAATAAAATATCTGCAACTGCGGGACCCCCCATGGTACCTGGCAACCAGGCTTCAATTATTGCAGGAACTTCATTGTCCATCCATTCTATGGTTAATGGTCTTCCGTTCATCATAACAACTACCATAGGTTTTTTCAAACCGTTAAGGGCAAGTACAAGGTCTTTCTGTACGCCAGGTAAATCCAGAAATGCTCTGCTCAGGGCTTCTCCCGTCATCATTGCCGCTTCTCCAACAACAACTACAATCGCTTCCGCTTTACGGGCGGTAGCAATAGCTTCTGCAAAACCCTGTTTTGAATCTGAACTTATATCGCAGCCCTTTGAGTAAAAAATAGTTGCTCTTGGGAGTTTATCCTTAATTCCTGATAAAACCGATATAACATTTTTGCTATCGCCTTTGCCTGACCATGTTCCGAGAAGCTCATCCTGATTATCGGCCAGGGGACCAATAACAGCCAGTGAGCGAATATTTTTATTAAGAGGAAGAACATTGTTATTTTTTAATAATACCAATGATTTTCTGGTTATCTCTCTGGCTATTTCAAGGTGACGTGGGTTCAGTATCAACTCTTTTTCTCTGACTGTATCACAGTATTTGTAAGGGTTATCAAATAACCCGAGGGTAAATTTAATTCTCAATATTCTTCTTACTGCATCGTTGATCTGGTTTTCAGTAATCTTGCCATCACTTAGCAAGGTTTTGATTTGGTTGATATAAATATGACCTTCCATGTCCATATCTATTCCAGCATTCAGGGCAACCATACCCGCTTCGTACTCATTTGCCACAAAACCATGCGGTAGCATTTCGCGGATTGATCCCCAATCGGAAACAACCATTCCGTTAAACTCCCAATCTTTCTTAAGAATGCCATTGATCATTTCTGAGTAACCAGTAACCGGAATGCCATTTAGCTCGTTAAATGATGACATAAAGGTTCCAACGCCTGCATCCAGGGCTGCTTTAAAAGGAGGCAAATAAATTTCATGCAGAGTTCTGTCAGAAATATCAACAGTGTTATAATCTCTTCCACCCTGAGCAGCACCATAGGCTACATAATGTTTTGCACAAGCAACCAAAGTGTTGTTTTCTGCTAAATTATTACCTTGAAAACCTTTTACTCTTGCTTTTGCAACCAAAGAACCGTAAAAAGGATCTTCACCGGCACCTTCCATTACCCTGCCCCACCTTGGATCCCTTGCAATATCTACCATTGGAGCAAAGGTCCAGTGTTGGCCTGCGGCTGTGGCTTCTATGGCTGCAATTCTTGCCGATTTTTCTATTGCTTCCAAATCCCAGCAAGCAGCCTCTCCCAAAGGAACAGGGAAAATTGTTTTATAGCCATGTATTACATCATAGCCAAATATTAGAGGAATTCCAAGCCTGGTGTCTTCAACAGCGATTTTTTGTGCCTGATAGGTTTGTTTTGCCCCGTTCACATTTAACATTGAACCTACCTGCCCTTTACGGATTGCATCCTGATATGCTGAATTAATTGCCAGGGGACCGGTAACTTCTCCGCTGCCTGTAAGCTGGTTCATTTGCCCAATCTTCTCATCCAAAGTCATCAGCTGTAAAACAGAGTCAATTCGTTGCTCAATTTTTGGGTCAATACTCAGCTTTGAGCCAATTACCCCTGTATCGTTTTTTTTACTGCAGCTGACTAATAAAGCTATGCTTATGAGAATTAAAAATCTGTTTAACATGATAACGTCTTGTTAGTGTTACGCAAAAATTAATTGCCAACGGCGAGGTGTTTATTTTATTAAACACCCCGCATTAATTGGCAATAGAAATAAGAACTTAATTTATATGGTTATTTTAACCCTTCTACATGGGGCCCTGCAAGATCATCAAAGTAGAACGAATGGGTTCCACTTCCATTTCCCGGGTTTAGCATAATCCTGATAACATTATACCAATCATGGTTATAAAATGGATCGGCTTTTACATCGTAAGAAACCGGTTCTGGCCACCATTTCCAACCTTCAGCACCTGGTTGAACATCGGCTCCATCGAAATCAAATTCTGCTATTTCCCATTTATTGGTTGTTTGGATGGTGTATGTCTTTTCGGTTCCGGTTTGCCATGCATCGCCACCCTTATCGGTATTTTCAAGTTTTAATAGCACAACATCCCCGGCTGTTCCATAAACCAGTAGCCTGAACATGCTTTGCTGGCGAATATCAAACCTTCTGCTTAAAGGTAAAACCATGTTTGCATTTGCCCATTGCTGGTTGCTTTTTGTATATTTGGCCACCATGGAACTCCTGTTTGGATACATTGTTTTATCGGGGTTATCTGTTACAAAAACATCGCAATCCTGTCCGCCAACCTGAGCCAAAATTGTTTCACCAAAGTCATTGTACATAACCATGGCATTTAGCAAGTAAGGCACATAGGTTGAAATATTATTTGCCACATTGATAGTGATGGTTTTAGTAATAACTGCACCTAAACCAGTTGTAACTTTAAATATTACCGTATAATTTCCCTTGTGAACAAACTGATGGTTAAATACATGTGTGTAGTCGGTAGATTGGTCAGTTTCACCATCTCCGAATTCGACTTCAACTTTTGTGATTGATGAACCACCAGGAAAATCAACATCTGTCAAAGAAATATCGTATGTATTTTCACCAGCTGCTGTTGTGGCAGATAGATTAAAGGTAGGCTCAGGTTTTATGTAACCCTTGCGTTTCAAAATAAATAAACGGGCGCTACCGTCATCAGCATCTTTCCCAATTAAAACCAGCTGATGATCATTAATGTATGCAACGCGATATTTCTGATCGGCTGAATTAATATCATACATCGGGTAAATGGGCTTATCCCCCTTAAAAGTAATATATAATCTTCCAGCATCTTCAGATGGTTCCCAGGAACTCTGTAAACCATCGATGGCATCAGCGTAAACAAAAGTACGGTCGTATGCATCATCGGTGTGTTGAACATCGGTGTAGAATGATGAGTGTGTAGCTACGCCTTCTTTTCTGCCAAATGATCTTGCATTGGTTTTGAAAATACATTTAAAGGTATTGTCAACAAAGCTGAAATTCAGCTCATCATCATAGCAATCCCAGTTGGCTTTTTCGTTTGGACCAGCAACCCACCAGACAGAAAACAGCGGTATTATTGGATCAACAGATGTCCAGCTGGTTGGGTTATCCATATTATCGCCGGGGCCAACGCCAAAATGCCCTCTTGCTTCATTATCTATAACCCAGGTCTTTCCGGCTGGATCGTCAACCGTTCCAACCAGCATTATTACCCTTTCGCTTAACAAAAGAACCAGGTTGTCGGTGGTCTGAACATATTGTTTGGTAACAGTCGCGGAGCCACCTTTGGTGAATATGCTTAAGGTAATGTCGTAAGTTCCTTTTAGATTATACTGAGTAAGTACTGTATCGCCTTTCCCTGTGTTCCCGTTACCGAAGTTCCAGGATGCAATACCATTAATTTGTGAAGTATTAATTACTTTGACGCCAAATTCTCCAACCGGGGTAATTGTGAAATCAACTTTTGCAGCGTCTGGAGTTTTAAACGAAGATAACTCTTCGTATTTCGGTTCGCAGCCGGAAAAACCAATAATTACTGCGAGCGTTATTAGTGTGAAAAATTTTCGTGCTATCATTTTTTCAAAATTTATTGTTAAAGTTTGTTTAGAATATTGTTGGATATTGCTATCTAACAAATTATCTACAGTTATGCTCATTATTGGTATGCTGGAATAAATTGTTGCAGCTTGTTGTTAGTATTTCTTAATTCACTTGCCGGAATTGGAAACATTCCGTATGAATTAGGAGTAAAGGGTCGAGCAATAAAATCAGCTGTGTTAATCATCGGGTTGCCTGTTGGTGCACCGGTCCAGCTTGCAGCAATGCGGGTAGCCGTGTAATCTAGACCCCAGCGGAGCAAATCCCAGTAGCGATGGCCTTCTCCACCAAATTCAACCCGGCGTTCATGTTTTATATCATCCAGGGTAATAGAAGATTTTGCTGGTAATCCGGCACGGGTCCTAACCTGGTTGAAATACCCAATATTTGCTGTCATATCAAGTTCTGCAGCCATTAATAATACATCGGAATAACGAATGTCCGGGTAATTCCATCCAAAATTGAGTTGAGGATCTCCTTTTGTTCCCTGCACCTCTTTAAAAGGTAAAAATTTCCGGTTAAAATAACCAGTGTTACAGTACCCACGGGTGTATTTGGTGAGGTTTGTAGATGCGTTATAAACAGTAGCCGCTTTGCGTAAATCACCTGATTCATATTCACCAACAAAATCGAAGGTAAATACGCCAAAGCTCCATCCTGCAACCAAATTGGCATCGCCTTCAGGAGACCTTGGGCCAGACCAAATGACAGAGAAGTTGCCGGTTACACCCCAACCGCCCCAATCGCCATTACCGGCATCTTTACTATATTGGAAGCTGAAGAGGTCCTCTGCATTGTTTTGGTTGTTGGCAGCAAAAACATTTGCATAACTGGGTAGTAATTGGAATGCCCCGCTATTGATAATGCCTGTTAATGCATTTAAAACCCAGGTTTTATCAATTACCGTTGTACCGTCAGACAGTGTTCCACTTAAACCCAACCCGGGTATGGAAACTTTTACCCCTGTGTAATACATATATATACGTGCCAGTAAAGCCTGGGTGATATATTTACTTGCCCGGCCAGTTTCAGTACTGCTAACAGTATTTGGTAAATCGGCTTCAGCAGCAAGTAAATCCTTTACTACCTGTTTGTAAACATCTTCGGGTGTAGATTGAGGAATTTTTTTGATAGCTTCCGGATCGGTAACAACCTCAGTAAGAATTGGAACCCAACCATAATGGCGAACTAAATCCCAGTAAAAATAGCCTCTCAGGAATTTTGCTTCAGCAACAATTCTCGCTTTGTTTGCAGGACTTTTCCATGCAACACCATCAACTTTTGATAACAGGAGGTTAGCACGGTAAATTCCACTATAGCATCTATTCCAAAGAGCGCTAACTGCAGCATTGTCGGGGTCAATATTGTAACGTTCCTGTTCCTGAAATTGGATCATATCAGAACCAGAAGCATCGCCACCGGTAAAAGTATCATCAGATCTAAGATCGGCCATAAATGGAACAAATTCCCATGGCTGTACTGCCAATGCATTGTAAACTGCGGTAAGCGCAAGAAATGCATCATCTTCTGTTTTGTAGTAGTTTGCTTCCAGCTGGTTTACCTTAGGAGTAAGATCCAAAAAGTCTTTATCGCATGATGGAAGCATCCCTGCTAATATGGCAATCAGAGTTGCCGTTACTATATATCTTTTTTTCATTTGTTTATTTTTTTGTTTACTCATGTTTACAATTAACTTTTCAGATTAGAAGGTAATATTTATACCGCTGATAACAGTTCTTGCCTGTGGATAAATCCCTCTGTCAATTCCGTTACCAAAAACACCACCACCGATTTCGGGTTCATATCCAGGATATTTGCTAAAGGTTAGCAGATTTTCGCCTGAGATGTAAACTCTAAGTTTTGTAACCTTGGCAATTTTCGAAATGGAAAGAGGTAATGTGTAGCCTAGAGTTAAGTTTTTTAGACGCAGGTAGCTGGCATCGTGTACATAAAAGCTGCTGGGCGTTTTCCAGTTATTATTGTTGTCAACTGTGGTTACCCTTGGATATGTGTTAGAGGTTCCTTCCCCTGTCCAACGATTTTTATAATATTCGGCAGTATAGTTTGATACAGGTTGATCGTAACGCCTGATTGCCATCCAAACATCTTGACCTAAAGCTGAGTACCAAAACATGTTCAGATCAAAACCTTTCCAGGAGGCATTAAAGTTAAAGCCACCGGTGAATTTAGGGTTTGGTGAACCGAGTTTAACTCTGTCAGCAGCATCAGTGAGCTTACCATCCCCATTTTGATCTACAAATTTAAAATCACCGGGAACGGCGTTAGGTTGAATTTTTGTAGTACCATCGGGACCAACATATGCATTGATTTCAGCCTGGTTTTGGAAAATTCCGGCCACTTGATAACCATAAAAATATCCAGCTTGATCGCCAACTGAGAATCTGATAATACCACTCTGACCAAAACCACCATCACCTCCGGAAAGTGATTTTTCACTATTTTTAATGTCAACAACTTCATTCTTGTTGAATGCACCAGTTAGCATGACATCAAACTTTAGGTCACTTATACTTGTTTTGTAACCTAATTCAAATTCAAGGCCCTTGTTGCTAATTTCTCCACCGTTAATAATTGGTGCTACGTTACCAATAATTATAGGAACTGGTGCCTGAACTAACCAGTCCTTAGTGCGCTTATTATAGTAATCGATTGTTAACGTAATTTTATTCATGAAAAATCCCATATCAAGAGCAATGTCAGTTTGTTGAGATGTTTCCCATTTCAGATTTGGGTTTGATATTCGGGTTGGCTGTGCACCATTATATTGAACTTTCCCCTGCCCAAAGAAGTACAAAGCCCCAGTTCCCATTGTTGATGTATATGCAAAATCACCGATTGATTCATTACCGTTTCTACCCCAGCTTGCTCTCAGTTTTAACAGGTTAATGATATCCGTTTGAGGCATAAAACTTTCGTTTGAGATTACCCAGCCAGCAGATATTGAGGGGAATTTAGCATATTTATTCTCAGAACCAAACCTTGATGAACCATCAACACGATAAGTTGCAGTTAGCATATACCTGCTCTTAAAATCGTAGTTTAAACGTCCAACGTATGAGAACATGGTGTGATCTGAAAATCCGCCTCCGTTTGTAGCACTCTCCGATAATGTTGCATTATCCAGGTAGGCATTTTCAAAATCATCAAAAATGAGTTGTTTCTTACTCGCGCTTACATTTGTGTACCAGTTTCTTAATGCAGACACACCTGCCATTGCTGTGAAGTGATGCTCATTTAATGTTTTATCGTAAGTTAAGTAGTTGTCGAAGTTCCAGTTTACATACTTATCATAGCTATCACTCACGCTGTTAATTTGATTATATTTAGTGGAAGAAAAATTGTAAACCGGGGTATAGGATCTTCCGTTAACATATGCATATTCGGTAGCATACTGGGATTTGAATTTCAGCCCATTCAATATGGCATGAAGTTTACCGAAATCGAATTCTCCCCATAACCCGCCATTTGCCTTGTTGGTAACATATTCGCTATTAAGTATCGACATCAACGCAACAGGGTTGGTAATTTCCTGCAACCCAACTCCCAGATAATTCTCCGGGGTTGCAAATTTGCCATTATATTGTTTTACCGGAACTAATGGAGGCATATTTACAGCCTGAGCCAGTGAAATCCCATATCGGTCGTTAGCATCAATCCCCTTACTTTTAATGTTGGCCAGATTGAAGTTCATGCCAACGGTTAAAATCCCAAATTCGCGGGTAGTATTTAAACGCCATGTGTAACGTTCAAAGTTAGATTTACCCTTTCCAACAATACCATCCTGTTTAAAGTATGAAAGTGATGATGAATAAGTTGAGTTCTCGGAACCACCTGTAAATGATAAAATGTGACTAACTTTTTTTGCGTCGTTTACAAACATTTCGTTTTGCCAATCAGTATTTGACATGGTGTCCAATGCTGCGTCTGTCCAAGGGAATGCAGCACCAGCATTGGCATAACTTTCCTTCATCATTTCAATATACTGATCCTTGTTCAGCGTGGTCAGTTTCTTTTGTGCGTTCTGTAAACCTTGGTAACCTTCATAGGCAACCTCAAATTTCTGGGTTTTCTTTCCGGTTTTGGTAGAGATTAAAACAACACCGTTTGCTCCTCTTGCACCGTAAATAGCAGCAGAAGCAGCATCTTTGAGTACTTCAATAGACTCAATATCTGCAGGTGTAAGGTAATCAATGCCATAGCCATTTGTAGGTAATCCATCAACTATATAAAGGGGTTCGGCATTCCCGTTTGTTCCAATCCCACGAACCCGGACAGAAACAAAATCACCGGGTTGTCCTGAGTTGGAAGAAACAACAACACCGGCAGTTTTTCCCTGTATGGCCTGGTTTACACGTAGGTTAGCACCTTTATTAATTTCCTCCTGGCTAACTTTGGCTATTGCACCAGTAACCAGACTTTTCTTTTGAGTACCATACCCAACAACAACAAGTTCATCAATTGATGTTGAGATTTCTGTCATCGCCACATTAATGGTGGTTTGCCCTTTGACCAGCACTGTTTGGGTTTCCATACCGACAAAGGAAAAAACCAAACTTTGATTATTCCCAACTTTAATTTGGAAATAGCCATTAATGTCTGTGATAGTACCTTTACTTGGTGCTTCCAGTATGGTTACCGTAACACCTGGGAGTGGAGAACCATCTTTTGAAGATGTAACTGTTCCGCTCACGGTTAGTTCCTGAGCATAAAGTATCCACCCCGAAAAAACCAGAAAAATTGATAGAAGAACTTTTTTCATGTAGGTTAGAATTTAAAGTTAAGTTTAAAAGGGTTATTTAAATCGTGTGCGGAAGTTACAACACGTATCTGGAGATGTGGTTTTTTTGTCCACATCTCTACTTGCTCACTTGGCATAATTTCATGTTGTAAGCTACAACAAACCCACAACAACTTTTTTTAAAAATATCATAACATATTGTCTGATAAAATAATAGAGATTAATTTAATTTTGTTACTTTCACAACTTAATTATCATAAACATTAAATTTTTTACAGATAATTTTACCCAACTTATAATTATAAGCATAACCTATGATTAAATCAGAACGACTTAAATCAATTGATGCCCTCCGTGGCTTCGACATGTTCTGGATTTGCGGAGGCGAGATAATCGTTGAAACCATCGCAAAATATACCGGTTGGCCAGTTTTTGAATGGATGCATACTCAGCTGCAGCATGTTGAGTGGAATGGTTTCCATTTTTACGATATGATTTTCCCGTTATTCCTGTTCCTTGCCGGTGTTTCATTACCATTCTCAATTCAAAAGAGAAAAGAACAAGGACAAAGTAATCGGGAGATTCATATCCACTTAATTCAACGTGCTTTAATTTTAATCGGATTGGGAATAATTTACAATGGCGGCTTGAACTTCGAATGGCCAATTCGTTTTGCTAGTGTTTTAGCCCGTATTGGGTTAGGCTGGTTTTTCGCATCATTAATTGTTCTGCATTTCAATCGTAAAGGCCAGATTGCCTGGTTCTTTGGGTTTTTGCTATTTTATTGGGCAATTATGATGCTGATTCCGGTTCCAGGATTCGGTGCTGGTGTGCTAACACTTGAGGGTAATTTGTCAGCATACATTGATAGAATTTTACTCCCAGGAAGATTGTATGATGGCGTTATGGATCCTGAAGGAATCCTTTCAACTATTCCAGCAATTTCAACAGCTCTCCTAGGCGCATTTACTGGCTATTTTTTGCAGGATGAAACATTAAAATTCTCCAAATATCGAAAATGGATATTTATACTTGGTGCCGGTATTTTGCTGGTATTAGTATCGATTCTTTGGGATACCGTTTTCCCAATAAATAAGAAGATGTGGACTAGCTCGTTTGTACTTTGTGCTGGTGGAATGAGCTTGATTTTCCTTTCAATATTCTATCTAATAATTGATGTGCGGGGATTTACCAAATGGGCATTCCCGTTTGTTGTTATTGGTATGAACTCAATATTTATCTATTTAAGTCAATCAGTTTTTGGAGGATTTGGCGTTTTGAATGATTCAATATTCTCAGGCGTTGTGAGTCTGTTCTCTCAGAATGCCCAACCAGTAATCCATTCCATAACATTCACGCTGACTGGGTGGTTGGTTTTATACTTCCTTTATCGTAAAAAGATATTCTTTAAAGTGTAATTCGGTCCAACCATTTTAAGGTTATTTAATTGTTTAAAGAATTTACAAATCTTTAAATACCATATCTTGCTTCCTTTTTGAAAAGACCCACAAAATTTTATTAAAAATATTATGATACGATTTCTATTAATTTTATTTATTCCCTTTCAGGTATTTTCTCAAACCAGTCTAGACAAAGCCATCAAGCTATTTGAAGAAAATAAATACTCTGATGCTAAGATCATTTTGATCAAGATTGATGAAAAGGATAATAAATATGATGTTGCACAATATTTCCTTGGCAGAATTGCTATGATTGAACAAAAGTTTGAGGATGCCGCCGATTACTATGAAAATGCAGTAGAAGCGAATGGTAAAGTTGCACTATATCATTCAGGTTTGGGTGATGCATACGGCGGTATTGCCCAATCCGCTAACCCATTACGGCAAGGTTTGTTGGCATCAAAAATGAAAAGTGAGTGGGAGAGGGCAATTGAGCTGGACCCCAAATTAATTGAACCACGTCAATCGCTCATCCAATTTTATATGCGTGCACCCGGTTTTATGGGAGGCAGCATTGATAAAGCCAAGGAGATGGCTAAGCAGCTTCTGGGGCTTAAACCAGCAGTTGGTCATATGCAAATGGGTAATATTTTTATATACGAGAAAAAATATGCTGATGCCGAAAAGGAATTTATTGAAATGTATAAAATAGACTCAACTTACAGGTTTGCATTTGGATCATTCTATATAAGCCAGCAAGAATGGGACAAAGCATTCGATTTGTTCGAAAAGGAAGTTAAGAAAAACCCCAATGATTATTTATCATTGTATCAAATAGGAAAAATTAGTGCTCTTTCCGGGAAAAAGCCTGAACGAGGTGAGGAGTGTTTAAAAAAGTATCTTACTTATCAACCTAAGCAGAATGAACCTTCCCACGCAGGAGCAAAAATGCGCCTTGCTCAAATTCAGGAGAAAAGAGGGAAAAAAGCTGAAGCCAAAAAACTTTATGAAGAAGCTCTAAAACAGGATGCATCGCTTAGGGAGGCCAAGGAAGGGTTGGAGAGGGTTTCTAAATAATGCCTGAGCGATCCGATCATTCAAAAAGACCGGATCGCTTTTTTATACTTATTTTACTGTCCAGATTTTTCTAAGTGGTCTAAATATTCTTCAAGTCCAAGTGCTTTTATATCATTGGTTATTTGTGCCTCACCGTCTTTTAAACAAACAATGTTTTTTTCAACTATATTCAAATCTTTAAAGAGAAGTGAAGCCTGGTTTAGCCATTTTGCCATTACTAGAGTTGGTGTTTGTGAGAGTTTTATTTCATAAGCCTTGATTTGATTATCAATCTCTATCAGCAAATCGATTTCAAGATTGTTGCTTGTCCTTAAATAGTATAGGTTTGGATTAATTGCCTTGTTGTAAAACATTTTTAATGTTTCACTTATAACTAAATTCTCAAATAGTGCCCCAGACAAAGGTGAATTTAGCATGTGCTCTTTGGTTTGAATACCTGTTAAATAACAAACCATTGCAGTATCAGTGAAATAGATTTTTGGACTTTGCGTTATCCTTTTGCCGAGGTTTTTATAGTAAGGTTTAAGCAGGTAAATAACTCTGCTCGCTTCTAATGCTGAAATCCAATTTTTAATTGTATTTACACTTACTCCAATATCTCTAGAAATGGTGCTCATATTTAGTAGTTGACCACAACGACTGGCTATTATCTTAATGAACTGAGTAAAATCTCGCAAATTTCCAATATTATAAAGTCCATGGATATCGCGTTCTAAGTATGTTTGTAAATAAGAAGAATACCATAGGTTGATATCGATACCTTTGTTTACTACAACACCTGGATACAAACCTCGTAAACTTGCCGTCAGAAAATAATCTAGTGTTTTTCTATTTTCAACGGTGTAGTTTATTATTTCCTTAAATGAAAATGGGAGAAGATTGAAAATTGCTATTCTGCCTGCTAGAGTTTCTGATAATCCTTTTATTAGGCTAAATTGCTCTGAACCTGTTAATATATATCTTCCCTTTAATGCTGGATTTTCATCTATTTTTATTTTGATATAGGGTAATAGTGTAGGCACATATTGAATTTCATCGAAAATAATTTTATCAGATCTTGACTGAATCAATAGATTAGGATCATTAAGGGCCAATTCCCTGTTAAATGGATCATCAAAACTCACATAGCTATACTCTTTCCCATACTTTTCTTTTAGTAGTGTGGTTTTACCTGTCTGCCTTGGACCAGTAATTGAGATTGCGGGAAAGAATTTTAGATTCTTATCCAATACGCTTTCTATCAATCGTTTAATATACATTTATGTAAAATTGCAATGGTACTGCAAATATACATAGATATTTCTAAAAGCCAAATATTTAAAGGAGTTCTTAATCCTTGCCACAGGTTTCTTTCTACTAACTACTGACTACTGGCTTCTGACTTCTGATTTTTTCATTTTACATTCTTCATTTTTAATTCTAAAAATACTCCCCCCAACTTACTATTTCAAGATCTTCAATCTTCTTGTTGCTAATGGCTGTTAAAAATGCTGCTGCAAGTCTAGCATTTGTGATCAATGGAATATTATAATCAATCGCAGTTCTGCGAATTGAATAATCATTATCAAGTTCTTTTCTTGATAGGTTTTTCGGAACATTCACTACCATTTCAACCTGTCGGTTTTTGATTAGCTCGATACTATTTGGTGTATCACTCTCATCAGGCCAAGCAACGGGGATTGCATTTATCCCATTCTCCTTCAAAAACTTTGCAGTTCCTTTTGTAGCATAAATAGTGAAATTCTGTTCCTGCAACATTAGTAATGGTTCTACCAACGCGATCTTTGATCGCAACGGACCGGATGAGACTAAAATACTCTTTTGCGGAATTCTATAACCAACAGAAAGCATCGCTTTTATCATCGCATCGTCAAAATCAACGCCAAGACAGCCAACCTCTCCGGTTGATGCCATTTCCACACCCAAAATCGGATCGGCTTTGGTTAACCGGCTAAACGAAAATTGTGATGCTTTTATTCCAACATGATCAATCTCAAACATCGAAAGTGGGAGAGAATTAGGGATTCTACCAAGCATATACCCCATTGCTGCTTCGATAAAATTGTAATCCAGCACTTTTGAAACAAACGGGAAGCTACGACTTGCCCTAAGGTTGCATTCTATAACCTTGATATCGTTGTTTTTGGCCAACAATTGCATGTTGAAGGGCCCTGTAATTCTAAGTTCTCTCGAAATATCTCGAGCTATTCTTCTTATCCTTCTGATAGTTTCGAAATAAAGTTTTTGTGGAGGGAAGACCAGCGTTGCATCTCCGGAATGAACTCCAGCGAATTCTACATGCTCTGAAATTGCATCGAACATTATTTCTCCATTGTTTGCCACAGCATCGTATTCAATCTCTTTGGCTCCTTCAATAAACTCGCTAACTACAACAGGATGGGTTTTGGAAACATTTGCAGCTAACATTAAGTAGTCACTTAATTCATCAGAGTTAGAAACCACGTTCATTGCAGAACCTGATAAAACGTACGATGGACGAATAAGAACTGGATAGCCAACCTCATCTACAAAATGCTCAACTTCTTCGAAGGTAGAAAGCTGCTTCCAGCGTGGTTGATCAATTTTTAATAGATCAAGCATTTCGGAAAACTTCTGTCGATCCTCTGCTTTATCAATCGAATCGGGCGATGTGCCAAGGATTTTAACACCCGCTTGGTGTAATCGCATAGCAAGATTATTCGGAATTTGACCACCAACTGATACGATTACACCAAGTGGATCTTCCATATCAACTATATCAAGAACTCGCTCAAAAGTAAGCTCATCAAAGTAAAGACGATCACACATATCGTAATCTGTGCTTACTGTCTCAGGGTTGTAGTTGATCATAACCGATTTGTAACCAAGTTTTCTGATCTCATTAACAGCACTCACAGTGCACCAGTCAAACTCAACCGAACTTCCAATTCGGTATGCCCCCGATCCTAAAACAATAACAGTTTTACCCTTACTGTTCTTTGTTACATCATTCTCAATTCCATGGTAAGTGATATATAAGTATGCTGTTTCTGATGGATATTCTGCCGCAAGAGTATCTATCTGTTTAACAACCGGAATAATACCTAATTTTTTTCTGTGATTCCTGACTTTTTGTTGATATACTTCAATCTCTTTAGGTTCGGGATTATAGATTAGCCGGGCAATCTGGAAATCAGAAAAACCTTTCTTTTTTATTTCCAGTAAAGTTTCCGCGTCAATTTCTACAATTGATTTAAACGATTCAATCTTGTTTTTTATCGATAGAATATTGAACATCTTTTCCAGAAACCAGGTATCAATTTTTGTTAGGTCATGGATTTTATCAATTGTCCAGCCCTTGTCCATGGCTTCAGCAATGGCAAAAATACGTTGATCGGTAGGGTGGAAGAGAGATTCTTCAAGATTTGAAAAACTTAGCTTTGGGTTTCCAACTAATCCATGCATTCCCTGTCCAATCATTCTTAGCCCTTTTTGGATTGCCTCTTCAAAGGTTCTACCAATCGCCATTACCTCTCCAACACTTTTCATGGATGAACCAATTTCACGCGTTACTCCATGAAACTTATTTAAATCCCAGCGAGGAATTTTTACAACAATATAATCCAGTGCTGGCTCAAAGCAGGCTGTGGTTGTTTGTGTTACGGAATTTTTAAGCTGATGTAATCCATAACCCAGACCAAGTTTGGCCGCTACAAATGCCAAAGGATAACCGGTTGCTTTTGACGCCAAGGCAGATGAACGCGACAAACGAGCATTTACCTCAATCACTCTGTAATCCTCGCTATTTGTATCAAGTGCATACTGAACGTTACACTCCCCAACAACACCTAAGTGTCTTATAATTTTTATTGACAATGCACGTAGTTTATGGTATTCGGAGTTAGTGAGAGTTTGTGATGGAGCAACAACTATACTTTCACCAGTATGGATTCCTAGTGGATCGAAGTTTTCCATATTACAAACTGTGATACAGTTATCAAACCTATCACGTACAACTTCATATTCAACCTCTTTCCAACCTTTCAAGGATTCTTCCACTAGGATTTGTGGCGAATATGAGAATGCATTTGTTGCAAGAACTCTCAATTCCTCTTCATTCGAGCAGAATCCACTTCCTTGTCCACCCAAGGTAAAGGCGGCTCTAATTATTAATGGGAATCCGATAGTTCTTGCTGCTTCAAGGGCTTTGTCAACGCTTTCAACGGCAATACTCTTTGGGGTTTTAACATCAATTTCAAATAATTTATTTGCAAAAAGTTCACGATCCTCTGTATTTATAATGGTTTCAACAGGAGTGCCAAGTACCTGAATATTGTGTTTTGCTAACACTCCGCTCTTGTATAGTTGAGTTCCGCAGTTCAATGCTGTTTGACCCCCAAAAGAAAGGTAGATTCCATCGGGATGTTCTTTTTCAATTACCTTCTCAACAAAATACGGAGTAACCGGCAGGAAATAAACCTTATCGGCAATTCCTTTGCTTGTTTGCACGGTAGCAATATTTGGATTGATCAGGATTGTAACTATCCCTTCCTCTTTTAGCGCTTTTAACGCTTGAGATCCGCTGTAATCGAATTCACCTGCTTCTCCTATCTTTAGCGCACCTGAACCAAGCACTAATACTTTTTTATATTGGTTTTTCATAGAATTAATATTAACTCTGTGTCTCTGAGATTCTGTGTTTAAAATTTATTATTCATATTTCTTTATCAATTCAATAAAATCATCAAACAAAAACTCGGTATCATTTGGCCCACCTGATGCTTCGGGGTGAAATTGTGCAGCAAAAATTGGTTTTGTCTTATGTTTTATCCCTTCGCAAGTTCCGTCATTCGCATTTTCAAAAAGAATTTCCCACTCATCTGGTAATGTTTTAGTGTCAATTGCATAGCCATGGTTTTGTGATGTAATAAAGCACCTGTTTGTTCCTTTCAATATCACAGGTTGATTATGGCCTCGATGCCCGTAGGGCAATTTGTATGTATCAGCCCCTGCTGCTAACCCTAAAAGCTGATTCCCGAGGCAAATACCCATTATGGGTTTATCTATTTGCATTGCCTTTTTTAGGTGTTCAATTGTTTTAGAATTCATTTTCGGGTCACCCGGACCGTTGGATATGAAAAGCCCATCATAATCCTCATTCGTAAAATCATAATCGTAAGGAACTCTTATCACTGTTGTATCTCTGTTGAGCAAACATCTTATTATATTGTTTTTAACCCCGCAATCAACCAGAATAATCTTGTGTTTTCCTTCGCCGTATGTTGTTTTGTGTTTGATTGAAACCTGACCAACCAGATCATCCTCATTTGGATCGATCCAATCGACATCATTATCGATTACGATTTTACCTAGCATACATCCATGTTCGCGTATTTTTTTTGTCAGCGCTCTTGTGTCAAGACCTGAGATTGCCGGAACTTTATGTTCAATCAACCAATCTGAAAGACTTTTGCTGGCATTCCAATGGCTATAACTTTCACTATATTCGGTTACAATTAACCCGCTAA
This sequence comes from uncultured Rikenellaceae bacterium, assembly GCA_964552655.1. Lineage (GTDB taxonomy): Bacteria > Bacteroidota > Bacteroidia > Bacteroidales > Tenuifilaceae > CAZKHG01. The sequence goes on along the minus strand of CAZKHG010000023.1, from coordinate 16,941 downwards.
TATGAATTCTTTCTGACTCCCAGTATCGAAGGACATTTCCATCGCTGATGCTATCAGGTACACCGTAGTTGCCAATTAACGGATAAGTAGCGATAAGTATTTGGCCTCGGTATGATGGATCAGTCAAACTCTCCGGGTAACCATTCATTGCGGTGTTAAATACCGCTTCACCAGCTGAGCTGCCATGAAATCCAAAAGAATACCCAGTGTATTCGCTGCCATCTTTCAAAACCAGTTTTGCTTTAATTTTTTCCATTTTAAATGGTTGATATTGATAAAAAAGGGTTGAAACTGAATTCAACCCTGTTGATTAATTTATATTTTCTGATACTGACAGATAAAGGTCCTAAATAGGCAAAAAAAAAGTCTGCCAACATAGGCAGACCTGAAATATTTTTAAAAGGGATAAATTGTTCGAAACCTGTGTGTTTGTTGGAGAGTAACTTTTGTTTTGTTTGAAACATCATTTTTTGTAATTGACCGGACAAATGTATAAATCAATCGGTATTTATCATCAATCAACAATCAAATTATTTCAACATGTTATTAACCTGTTATTTTACAATTGAATAAATCATCTCATCGCAAAATTGACCATTTTTGAAACAAGCCTTCTTTAAAGTTGCCTCATGTTTAAAACCTGCTTTTTCCAAAACTCTTTGCGATGGGATATTAAAGCTGAATGGCCGCGCATAAATTCTAGCTATATCAAATGTTTTGAATCCATAATCAACAATTTGTTTAATGGCTTCGGTTATTATCCCTTTTCCCCAGTATTTTTCAGCCAGCCAGTAACCACATTCCATCGATTTTCGATGAATATCTGTTTGAGGATGAATACCAATTGCCCCACATGCCTCTCCATCAATCACTATTGCAAACACCCCCATTGGATTTTTTTCTTTAACCATTGCAATAAACCTTTGTGCATCTTCAACAGAATAGGGATTTGGGAAGGCATCTGTAAGATTTGCTGCTATTTTGGGATTGTTGGCATACTTCGCGATTGAATCAGCATCTTGTGCTTCAAAACGACGGAGTTTGAATTCAATTTTGCCTGATAAAGTCATTTTCTTAATTTTAATTGTCTAAAATTCATCATATTTGCTAAAAATACTCAACTAAGTTAGAATAAAAATCGAATCAAAATGAGACTAATTAAATTCAGTACAATAATATTGGTGTTCTGCATTGGTTGTAGTTCGCCAGCTAATACTCAGCAAATTAAAATGAAAACAGTAGAAAACGTCGATTTGAAGAAATATGCAGGGGTATGGTACGAAATTGCCCGATTTGAGCATTCATTTGAAAAGGGAATGGTGGGCGTAACTGCAACCTATACCTTAAAACCAAACGGCAAAATAGAGGTTCTCAACCAGGGTTTTCAGGATTCCTTTGAAGGCAAGTATAAGAAGGCCAAAGGCTTTGCCAAGGTTCCCAATTCAGATGAGCCAGGGAGATTAAAAGTTTATTTCTTCTGGCCGTTTGGCGGCGAGTATTTAATCCTCGATCTTGATGATATAAATTACCAGTATGCCCTAGTTGGTAGTTCATCAAAAAATTATCTTTGGATCCTGGGGCGTAATCCAAAAATGGATGAAACCACTTTTCAAATGCTCCTGGATAAGGCTAAATCATTAGGTTTCGACATTAGCAGGCTGAATAAAGTGAAACAAAAAGAATAAAGAAAAAATATGGATGTAAAAGGAACCGCTGTAAAATCAATCCCTGAATTTGTAAAGGCAAAGCATGGTGAAAAGTTGAATGAATGGTTACAATCGTTGCCGGAAGAATCAAAGAAAATAATGTCGAGTATTATTGTAACCAGTAACTGGTACCCATTAAAGGCAGGATTATCAGTACCAGTGGCCAGCGTAGGCAGTATGTTTTACGGAAGTCCGACAAAAGGAGCCTGGACCATGGGCAGGTATAGCGCAGATACTGCATTGACCGGAATTTACAAGCTGTATGTTCAGATCGGTTCTCCAAAACATATTATTGAAAGGGCAAACCGGGTTTTTGCAGCCTATTTTCAACCTTCGGAGATTGTGTCGGTTGAATCCAAAAAGAACTCATTCATATTCAGGATTACCAAGTTTGATCAGATTGATGAAGTTGTGGAGCACAACATCGCAGGCTGGATGGAAAGGGCATTGGAAATTTCAGGTTGCAAAAATGTGAGAATTACAATTCCCCGATCGCTTACTAAAGGGAGCCCTTATACTGAGTTTAACCTGATGTGGGATTAGAATTGATTTTTAGCCCATTGCAGTTATTAATACGTCCTCGTCATTGTTTCTGGTATAGCAATAATAAAATCAGCAGTGCCTTTGTTTTCGTTATCAAGCTTCGAAATGTCTTTTTGTGTCACTGTGTTAATTGTGACGATTTTTAAATTAGGATTTGATTTTTTGAGATACCAAAGAATCCCTTCGAAATTATTAGAATGATAAGCACCATTGTAATGGATAAAACAACCATCTTTAATAAGATTCTTGCTGATTGACCATGCCATGGTAGCATCTTTAATAGCCTGAGCTTTGGGAAAATTTTGGGTATTTGTAGGTCCCTTCCCCTGCATCTCTGACATCTGAAGCATTGCCTTGTAGCCAGGTAATTCCGGGTCATAAGCTATTGGCAATGGCGGAATCAGCAATTTTGCTTCTGCTGTTAATTTTTCCAGCCCTTCAAAACCTTCGGAAGAAACCAATGCTGCGTAACGTCTTGGGACATTAGTTGCAACAAAGTTAATCTTGTTCTTTACGGCAAACTCAACCAACGGCTTATAATCCGTTTTGTAGTTTTTCCATAGTTTGGCCTCCTCCTCAAACCTTTTCTGGTTTATCAACCCGGTGATATATTCAGAGAGTATCAGCTGGTTATCGGTTTCAAACATTTCTGCCCCCTGTACCAGTTTCTGACCAAATCTGGTAAAAAGATCATTCGTAACCTCATATTCAAGCCAATGGGCAATGGGGTTATCATGGAGTTCACCAAAAAAAACAACATCTGATCTTAACGCTTCTTTGAGCATTTTATCATACTCAACTACCTCATTAGCTTTGCTATAAATTATGTATGCAGGCTTTTCTTGCGATTGTGCATAAAGAATATTTAAACAAACGATCAAACAAGTTATTATCTTTTTCATATTTTTGTTTTTTTGTGCGGTTTAAAATTAACAAAAAAATTACATTAAGCTAACCTAAAAAAACGATCATGGAACTTAAAAGGACATTTGATATTCTGCACCTTGGGCGTAAACTTTATGAGAATCGTCCGGTTTTTGCCTATAAATCAGAAGGGAAGTGGGTCGGGTACAACCTCGATCAGTATCAACAAAATGCGGACTTTCTGAGCTATGGGTTAATTGAACTTGGACTAAGGAAAGGTGATAAGGTATCCACAATATCCAACAATCGCCCCGAATGGAATTTTGTGGATTTGGCAGTTAGTCAGACCGGGATGGTTCATGTTCCAATATACCCAACCATTAGCAACGAAGAGTATAAACACATTCTAAGTCATTCTGAAACCAAGGTTGTTTTTGTTGGCGACAGGCAGCTTTACGATAAGCTAAAACCAATAGTTGATGAAATTCCCTCTATAAAAGCGATGTACTCTTTTATTTCTTATGATGGAATCCCTTTCTGGGAAGAACTTTTAAATAAAGGTAAAGAAACCGGCAATAAGTATAAGGATGAGCTGGAAAAGATTAAAGAATCTATTTCACCGGATGATCTAGTTTCAATTATATATACTTCCGGAACAACCGGACTTTCAAAAGGCGTAATGCTTTCACATAAAAACTTTTTGAGCAATGTTGAGGCAGTTCAGGGGTTGTTCCCGCTTTATCCCGGCGATAAATCATTAAGTTTCCTCCCGTTGAGCCATGTATTTGAGCGAATGGTCAACTATTTTTATCAGAGTGTTGGGGTTTCAATTTACTATGCCGAGAGCCTGGCCACTATCGGTGAAAATTTAAAAGAGGTGAAACCTCAGGTATTTTGTGCCGTTCCCCGTGTTCTGGAAAAAACGTTCGATAAGATTATTGCAAAAGGCAAAGATTTAAGCGGCATTAAAAAGCAAATATTCTTTTGGTCAGTTAACCTTGGCTACAAGTACAGGGAGAATAATAAAGGTAGATTTTACTATAACATCAGACTGAAGATTGCCAGGAAGCTTGTTTTCAGCAAATGGCTGGAAGCATTGGGCGGTGAGTTAAAGTTTGCCATAAGTGGAGGTGCTGCTCTACAACCACGGCTTGCACGTGTATTTTGGGCTGCAGGTGTTCCTGTTTTTGAAGGTTATGGATTGACAGAAACGTCTCCTGTTATTGCAGTAAATTATGGAATGCAGCCTGGTAATTATAAATTTGGTTCTGTAGGTCCTCACATAAACAATGTTGAGGTTAAAATTGCCGAAGATGGTGAGATTTTATCAAAAGGTCCAAACCTCATGCTTGGCTATTTCAAAGATCAGGACCTGACCAAACAGGTAATTGATGAAGAGGGCTGGTTTCACACCGGGGATATTGGCCATTTAGCCGAAGGCAAGTTTCTCACGATTACCGATCGTAAAAAAGAGATATTTAAAATGTCCAATGGCAAGTACGTTGCCCCACAGGTTATCGAAAATAAGCTTAAGGAATCATTTTTTATAGAGCAATGTATGGTGGTTGGTGAGAATGAGAAATTTATCAGTGCCATTATATCACCCAACTTCAGCTTTTTGCACGATTGGTGTGCAAGGCATAAAATTCACTTTGAAGATAACAGGGAGTTGATATCAAACCCGGAAATTGTTTCTCGTTTCCAGAAGGAGATCAATACCATTAACAAGCAACTCGGTGAATTTGAGCAAATTAAGCGTTACAGGTTGGTTGAAGAGCAGTGGAGTCCCCAAACCGGTGAACTTTCCCCTACACTTAAGCTGCGCAGGAAAATATTATACGATCGTTACGATTCTATTATCAAAGGAATATTTGGGAATAATAAGGAACAAGATTTTAGGGGAGCTGAATAATCTTTGTATATATAAGAAAAGAAGGCTTTTCTGAAAACCGGAAAGCCTTCTTTAGTTTTATGTAAGTTCAATTCCAAAACATGAAATTAAATCTAAAATAAAATTGAAAATTGAATATTGTAACTTAATCAAAATGTAAGTGTAAAGGTAGTCCCGTGATTAGGGATTGAGTAAGCAGTAATACTTCCACCGTGTAGCCTCATTATCTGCCTTGAAAGGCTTAACCCTATTCCTGAACCCTTTGGTTTTGTGGTAAAAAATGGGATGAAAATTTTATCTAGAACCTCCGGCAGAATTCCAGTGCCATTATCGGTAACCTGAATGGTTACCCTTCCCCGCTTGTTAAGGAATGCTTTCATGGTTATTTGGGGGTTTGGCCTATTCTCAAGGGCGTGTATTGCATTTCTGATCAGGTTAATAATAACTTGTTCAAGCAGCTCAACATCAACGGAAAATTCTATATCGGGTGGATCAACACTGCTGAAGAATGAAATTTTAGCCTGGCTGATATCCTCGTTTAGCAATGGGGTGAGATTATCAAAGAGGTTTTTAACGGTTGTGATCCTGAAGTTGGGTTTTGGTATTCGGGTAAGATTCCGGTAAGTGTTGACAAAATGAAGCAAGCCGGTGCTCCTTTTATGAATTGTTTGCAGGCCAAGCTGAATCTCTTGTGCCGTTTCAGGGTCAATGGATGAGTTAGGGTCAACCTGCTGCTGATCCTGGATGCTCTTCACCATTGAGTCAATGGTAGACGACAGTGAAGCGATTGGAGTTATGGAATTCATAATCTCATGAGTGAGCACGCTGATCAGCTTTTGCCATGCCTCAGTTTCCTGTTCTTCCAAAACACTTTGGATATTTTTTATTGTAGCAAGTACAATGGATTTGTTATGAATCTTAAGTTCAGTGCTATTTATAGCCAGTTGCAGCAGATCGTCCTCTTGTTGAACCTTAACCAGTGCGCTTTCTCCGGGAGAGATGCCCAATAGCTTTTCCACGAGCTCACCGCTAATCTGGTACAGCTGTTTTACGTTTTTTAAACCGCTAACCTGAAACAGTTTCTTGGCAGATTTATTTATCATCTCAACCGTACCATCCTTCTGGTAGGCAATGATACTCACATCAATATTTTGAACAATACTTTGGAGGTATTGAAAATGCTCCTCTTTTTCGGTCCTAACAGCCTGAAAGTCTTTGATAACATCGTTAAATGCCCTGCTCAGCTCATCAAAGGATGACCCCATGCCTTCAACCTGAAAGGTACGGGTAAACTCGCTAAACCTGATTGACTCCAGAAAGCTGGCCAGGTCACGGTTGGTTTTATCCAGGTACTTATATAAAGCATAAAGTTGAATCACTATAAACAAACCAACGAGTGTTGGTGTAATGAACAGCTTATAGTTCATCCAGGTATAAACAAACACAAAGATTGTTGCGCAGAGCAGGATAATTCTGATTATAATGTTTATTCTGAAATTTCTATAGATCATATTTTTCCATTCTTCTGTAAAGTGAGGTGCGGGTAATTCCCAGCTCAGTTGCCGCTTGTGTTATATTCCCCTGATATTGTTTAAGAACTTTATTGATTATTGCCTTTTCAATTTCCTCAAGGTTGTAGGTTTCAAAATCGCCCTCGGTTGTTTTTGCTTTAGCTGATGACGACAGGAAAAAATCATCGGGTTGGAGTACATTTGAGTCACACATAATTATGGCTCGTTCCATAGCGTGCTGAAGCTCCCTTACATTCCCAGGCCAGTGGTACTGATTTAACTTTTTTTGTGCATCGGTGCTGATGCTGGAAATTTCCTTTTTATATTTTTTTGAGTAGATGTTCAAAAAGTGTTTAGCAAGCAGGATGATATCACCCTGACGCTCCCTTAATGGTGGTAAGTGGATCTCCACAGTATTTATCCTGTACAATAAATCCTGTCTGAATTCCCCTTCGCCGATCAGGTGATGGATATTGGTATTGGTGGCGCAAATTAACCTGACATCAATAGGTTTTGGTTTATTCGAGCCCACCCTGATTACTTCACGCCTTTCAATAACCGTAAGTAGTTTTGCCTGCATAGGCATTGAGAGGTTGCCAATTTCATCCAGAAAAAGGGTGCCACCGGTGGCTATCTCAAATCTACCCGGTTTTTCCTTTTTTGCATCGGTAAATGCCCCTTTTTCATGGCCAAAGAGTTCGCTTTCGAAAAGGGTTTCAGCAATAGATCCCAGATCAACACTGATAAAAACCTCGTTTGAACGAGGCGAGTTCCGGTGCAGCGCTCTGGCAACTAGCTCTTTACCTGTTCCGTTCTCCCCAAGTATAAGTACATTGGCATCTGTTTTAGCCACCTTTTGAATAGTGGCAAAAACCTGATGCATCTGTTCCGAGTTTCCAATAAAATCGTGGAATGGTTGGTCGAGAACCTGTGTAATTTCCTGTTGCTTTTGTTTCAGGTTATCAATTTCATGTCTTGACTCTTTCAGTCGTAGCGCTGCTGATACAGTAGCAATCAACTTTTCGTTTTGCCAGGGTTTAAGGATAAAGTCGGTTGCTCCTGCTTTAATTGCCCTTACTGCTTTTTCGGCATCGCCATATGCAGTAATGAAAACCACCACGGCAGAGGGGTCAATACTCAGGATCTTCTCAAGCCAGCTAAAGCCCTCCTGACCGCTTATTGCATCTTTTGTGAAGTTCATATCAAGCAGGATAACATCATAGTTCTCTTTGCTCATCAGCGTTGGAATATCCGACGGGTTTGCAGTGGTATGGATTAGCTCAATATGCGGTTTTAGTAAAAGCTTCAGGGCAAATAAAATATCCTCGTTATCATCTACAGCCAGGATTTTACCAGTTTTTACATTCATAGAATTATAAATATTGAAATGGTGAATCAATAAAACTCAGTAAATATATGAAAAATCATTTAATCCAGAATATAGCATCAGTAAGCGGGTTTGCCATACCTTAGGATTTAAAGAAATAACTTAAAATTTTTAATAAATGAGTTGTGATAGCTATAGCCGATTCAACATTTAAGTCTATTAAATATGATACTTTTAAACGGATCAAGACCTACGGTTATGTGTGCGGATTCGTACATAACCTGTTGCAAATCCGAACACGAAGATTTAACATTCCATTAACACTAAAGTTATTAAATATTTGGTTTTCAGAATATAGCCATTTGTGGCATGTTAAGTGATAAATAAAGAAGCAAACTGAAAAAGTATTATAGAATGGATAGGGTTATTGAAAAAAAGAGATGGACTCCAAAAAAGATTCTCACAATCGCAGGTATTTCGGCTTTTATTATTTTAATCTTATACTACCTGATTTTTGCTGATAAAAGTTCAAAGTTGAATGTTGAGGTAGATAAGATAACAATTGAACAGGTTAAGGCAGATCTATTTCGTGATTATATTACAGTGATAGGTACAGTTGCACCGATTCAAACAATATACCTCGATGCAACGGAAGGCGGCAGCCGGGTTGATGAAATTCTCAGAAAGGAAGGCAGCTGGGTGAATAAAGGCGATCTGATTGCAAGGTTCAGTAATACCGGATTAGTGCTTGAGATATCCAACAATGAGGCAAATGTTTCCAGAACAACAAATGACTTGCGTAGCACCCGATTGCAAATGGAGAAGCAAACCCTTGATACCAAAAGCCAGCTATTGCAGCTCTATTTTGATTTAAAGGAGAAAGAAAGGAATTTCAGGAATAATAAGGTTCTTTTTGAGCAAAATCATATTTCCCGCGAAGAGTTTGAGCGTTCCAAGGAAGCGTATGAACTTACCAATCAAAGGATGGAGTTGTTCCGTCAAAGCTGGAAGCAGGACTCGGTTTTCCGCTTAACCCAGATAAACACTCTGGAGGAGGACGCCGCACGACTTCAGAAAAACCTGACAATTGTTCGTAAACGTCTAGAATCTCTCGAGTTTAAAGCCCCGGTTACAGGAGAACTTGCCTCGTTAAACCTTGAGGTTGGCCAGGTAATTGGAATGGGTACCCGGATGGGTACAATTCATGTTCTTGATTCATACAAGCTGAGCGTAGAAATTGATGAACACTATATCTCCCGGATTGTGAGAAATTTAAAGGGCGAATGTGAATTTTCCGGTAAGCGGTTTAAGGCTGAAATAAATAAGATTTACCCGGAGGTTCGTAACGGCCGGTTTACAGTGGAAATGGTATTTACCGATAGCATTCCGCCAAGTATAAGGATTGGGCAGACATCAAGAATTAACCTTGAATTGGGTGAATCGCAAAAAGCAATTCTGCTGGCCAGAGGGGGCTTTTATCAAAGCACAGGCGGTCAATGGGTATATGTAGTTGATCCATCGGGGAATTTTGCCACCAAACGCAATATCAGGATTAACAGGCAGAACCCGAGATTCTATGAAGTGGTTGACGGGTTAAACCCCGGCGAAAACGTAATAGTTTCAAGTTACGATAATTTCGGGAATGTTGATAAACTCCTTTTAAAACAATAAGTTACATACTTAAATATTTATAGAATAAAAAATACTGCTATGATGATTAAAACACAGGAATTAGTGAAGGTTTTTCGAACCGAAGAGGTTGAAACCACCGCATTGAATAAAGTTAACCTTGAGGTTAAAGAAGGCGAATTTGTTGCAATAATGGGCCCTTCGGGCTGCGGTAAATCTACCTTGCTGAACATTGTCGGCTTGCTCGATAATCCAACAGGAGGGGAGTTTTATTTCAACGGGATTGAGGTATCAAAATTTAAAGAGAAACAACGCACCAATTTGCGTAAATCCAATATTGGTTTTGTTTTCCAGAGTTTCAACCTCATTGATGAGCTGACAGTTTTTGAGAACGTTGAACTTCCATTGCTCTATATGAACGTTCCATCTGCTGAACGCAAGAAAAAAGTTGAAGCTGTACTGGAAAGAATGAAAATATCACATCGTAAAAAACATTTTCCCCAACAGCTGTCAGGTGGACAGCAACAGAGAGTGGCTATTGCCAGAGCAGTGGTTGCCAACCCCAAACTGATACTCGCCGATGAGCCCACAGGAAACCTGGATTCAGCAAATGGGGAAGAGGTGATGGAACTTTTAAGCGAACTTAACCGTGAGGGTACAACTGTTGTAATGGTTACCCACTCACCAACCGATGCTGAGAAAGCTCATCGCATTGTTCAACTTTTCGATGGACATATTGTAACCGAGAACGTAAAGAAAAGTTTTTAAATTATAAATTATGTAAGCTATTCAATATCATTATTTAAGATAATTAATATTTATTTCAATAAGAAAGGGATAGGCCATGAAAGAAATTTGCATTCCGGTACAGGCATTTGGCGAAGAGGAAATTGCCGAGGTTACTCTTACTGTTGGCAATAAGAAAATCAGCTATAGCTTCAGGGTGGAATCTTTTCCCTGGAGCATTGAAAATGCAAAACACGAGGTTAACGAAGATTCGCAGCACGCAACCATGGAGCAGATAATGCAGCTTAGAAGCGCGATTGCAGCCTACGATAAGGGCTGGGAACTGATTCAAATCTTTACTCCCAGCGTGGGTGCAACCCATATTCAGGTACTTTACAGAAAACGTAATGGGATTTAGAAGGACAGCTATGACAAATTTTAAAAGAATAATTCTAACCTTAGCGATAATTGCAGGTTGTGGGTGCTTACATTCTTTTGGGAACCCGACATCGGATTCACCAACGGTGGATAAACCTCCTGTTGATATTAAAGGAAAGGATTGTGAAGGCTTAATAAACGGTTTTTCTTCTGAAACTGTAGATTTGTTGCAGACAGATGCAGATTTATTAATGGTTGAATCTTTGATAATTGGTAATAAGTGCAGTAAAAATCTCTCCTCTGATTCTACTTCGGTTATCAGAATGGATGAGTATTTCAGGCTGATGGTACCATCATTGCTTAAAATTGACAATTCGGATTTTAACCTGATTGAAATTCTTTAACCCTAATACAAATATTTTGTTGTAAATAACAGTTCATGAATAGATTATCATATATATCATTAATAATTTCAATTTTTCTACTTCCTGATGCGGTCAATGCCCAAAAAAGGTGGAGTTTGGAGGAATGTATCAGCTATGCATTGCAAAACAACATTCAGCTAAAACGCGAGGTTTTGCAATCGAAAAAGGTTCAATTGGATAGAACATCCGCGTTCTTAAGTTTTACACCCACCCTTGGGGCACAATTCAATCATAGCGTACAGATTGGGAGATTTTTCAGCCAGCTGTCCGGCCAGTTTGAAACAAACCCACAGGAAGGTACAGGCGGAATAGGAGGGCGACTGGATTTATCACAGGGTTTGACAAAATGGAATGCATTGGCACAATCTAAATTTGATCTGCTTTCTGCTTTGCAGGGGGTTGAGGAGCTAAAACGAAACCTAGCCCTCAATATAGCGGCTAAATACCTTGAGGTTTTGTACGCAAATGAGCGATATTCGCTTGCAAAAGAAAGGGTTAAAGTATCCCAAAATCAGGTTGAGGGATCAAAAAGCAAGTATGAGCTGGGAAAGATTTCCAATGCTGATTATTTGCAGATAAGTTCGCAGGCCATTGCAGAAAAAGTTGAGCTGACCAATGCTCAAAATTCGCTCGATCTTGCAAAACTTGAGTTGGCTCAAATGCTTGAATTAAAAGAAGTTGATGGTTTTGAAATTCTTTCAGAAAATATTCCAATTCCAAATGACACTCTTGACATTGACTTTAATCAGTTCTATGGGGAAGCTTTGGATAATACCCCATCGGTTAAAATGGCCGAGTATGGCTTAAAGAGTTCTCAGAAGGGTTATTTGATTGCTCTGGGAACACTTTTCCCAACGGTTTCTCTTAACTATCAGATTAACTCCTATTACTCCGATCAGTTTGCACCAAAATATATTGACCAGGCTAAAGATAACGTACAAAAATATGTTACGCTTCAGGTAAATATCCCGATATACGGGAAACTTCAGAACCAGATGAGGCTCAGCAAGGCAAGAATTGATAAGATGGATGCCCAGTTTGCCCTTGAACAGACTGAGAAATCGTTGTTAAAATCAGTCCAGCAAGCCATTCTGGATGCCAAAGGTGAATTCTCTCGTTATCAGTCAATGCTTCAATCCGAAGCTTCCTATAAAGAAGTGTATGAGCTGAATAAAGAAAAATTTGAATTGGGAATGGTAAATGCAGTAGATTACGGCTTTGCCAGGAATAACTATATCAAGGCGCAGGGCGATTTATTACATGCTAAATACTCCTACTTGTTTAAGTTGAAAATTCTCGATTTTTATAGAGGTACACCCATAAGCCTGTAATCGCACAGGTTTATTTAGTAGGTTTAGTTTATGGTTTGTTAGCGCCCCGGGAGTGGTTTCCCGGGGCTTTATTTTCATCAACAACAAATAATTGTAATAATTGGCTTATTTTTGAGTTGCGAATTAATAAAATAAAATGGCTAAAAAAGTATTGGTTACCTATGCCAGCCCTACCGGAACAACCGAGGGTGTTGCAAAAGCAATCGGACAAGAGCTGAGTGCCCATGGGTTTTATGTTGATATTTTAACTATGAAAAATGTTAACGATTTAACCCCTTACAACGCTATAGTAGCCGGAAGTGCTATTCAGGGTGGTAAATGGTTGCCTGAGGCTATGGATTTTATTCAATCACATCGTAAAGTGATTGAAACGAAACCCTTTGCAGCATTCCTGGTATGCATGACCCTGGCAATGCCAAAAGCAGACAAATACCGAAGTTTTGTAGAGACTTGGATGGTCCCAATTCGCAGCCTGGTTAAACCGGTGAGTGAAGGTTTCTTCTCTGGTTCTTTGTATGTAAGAAAGGTGAAAAAATTGAGCGACAGGTTTAAATTTCGTTTGAGTGTTCTCTTTGGGGTGTGGAAAGAGGGCGATCACCGGGACTGGAATGCAATCAGGGAATGGGCTTCAAACCTGATTCCACTCCTGTGATCTAAATTTTTCAATTTGTTTGGTTTAAAAACATCAGCTTTTATTATTTTTGTTAATGGCACATTAAAAAAATTAAAATGAGAAAAATTTTTATTCTATCACTATTTCTGGCTGTTGCAGGGACTTCCTCTGGCCAGGTATTCACCACCGGACAAACCCTCAAACCCGGTGCATTTTCCCTGGGCATTGAACCTGCTGTTTTAGTAAATGGGAATGCCGATTTTATTTTATTTCTTCATGGCGGTGTAGGAATTAAAAAAGGAATTGATTTTGCAGCCCGTGCAGGTGTTCTGGGATCTAGTACCTATTTTGGTGGCGATGTTGAGTTTGCTCTTCCTAAAAGAATGTCCCTTACCTTTGGAGCCCACCAGTTTGGCGATTTTGGGCTGGATGGTACCTGGAATATCACTTTTCCTATTAAGAATGATATCAGGTTAACCTCCGGAATCGATGCGGATATCAATTTCAGTGAACCTGAAACTCAGTTCCTCCTTTGGATTCCTGTCAGCCTTGAAATTGGGATAAAAAAGAATATGAGTTTTATTTTCGAAGCGGAGATCGGGCTGACTGATCCGGCCTACCATTTCATTGGAGGAGGGTTTAACTTCTACCTATAAACCCAGCTAGATCTTACCTTTCCTCTGGGCAAGTTTAATGTAGGTTGATAATAAATTGACCTTTATGTCAATTGTCTAGTTTTATCACAGTTATCCCAGATCCTCCGTGTTCTATGTGCTCATCGGCAAAGGATTTTATTCCCGGTACTGTTGCCAGGTAATCGCGGATCAGCTGCCTGAGTATCCCATTGCCTTTGCCGTGAAGCACCCTTACCTGGGAAATGCTGAATATCATTGCCTTATCAACCAGCTCCTGAACTTCTCTTAGTGCCTCATCGGCACGATATCCGCGGATATCTATATCCGTTTTAAAGTTTACCCGTTGTTTATGTGTATCAAATCCGGCTGTGGTTTTTGTTTGCGGGTTTGATTTAGCCAGTTTTTTAAATTCTGACGACGAGATTTTCTCCAGCTTTTCAATATTTATGCTTGTCATCATGTTGCCAAAGGCCACAACGGCATTCTTTGGGCCTAATTCAATCACCTCGCCAACGATATCCTGATCCTTCAGCTTCACCTTTGATCCCTTTACGATTATTTCATCATCGTTCCCAGGTAAATTTTCATCCGTTGCAACAGGAACTTTCTCTCTGGATTTCTCCTCTCTTCTCTGCTGCCTTTTCTTTATCTGTTCAATTTTTCTTTGGATGGCTTCTTCCTCATCGGTTACTTTTTGCTGAAAATCCTCCTTGAAACTTTCCAGTTCAGCCCTAACTTCGCGGGTTTTTTCCTTTTCGGCATTGGCCTCTTTAATCTCCCTTATGGTTTTCTCAATCTGCCTGTTGGTCTCATTGAGCAGCATTTCTGCCTCTTTTTTTGCTTTGGATATGATTTCTTTCCGTTGTTCTTTAATGGTGCTAAGCTCCTGCTCCAGCTTTTTCTCAATCTCCTCTACCTTCTTATTGGTGATCCTGATGTTATCCCTTTTTTTCTCCCAGTAGTGTTTATCGCGGGAGATTTCCCTCAGATGTTTTTCGAATGTTACATGACCCTCGCCAACTTTTTCTGATGCCGACTGGAGGACATTTTCCGGAAGACCGATTTTTCTGGCAATTTCAAAAGCGAAGCTACTCCCCGGCTTTCCGATTTCGAGCTTAAACAGGGGTTGAATATTTGTGGTGTCAAAAAGCATTGCTCCGTTTATAATTCCCTGTTTGCCGGAGGCAAAGTGTTTCAGGTTGGTGTAATGGGTGGTAATTACTCCGAATATATTATGGGTGCAGAATATTTCCAGAATCGATTCGGCAATTGCCCCACCAACTGTGGGTTCCGTTCCTGCGCCAAACTCATCAATCAGGATAATCGATTTTGAATCGGCCTCCCTGATGAAATTTTTCATGTTGATAAGATGGGAACTATAGGTGCTCAGATCGTTTTCAATTGATTGTTCATCGCCGATATCAATAAATATTTTACCGAATACGCCCATCTCAGAGTTTTCTATCAGGGTTGGCAAATAGCCGCATTGAAGCATATACTGAAGCAGCCCTACAGTTTTAAGACAAACCGATTTTCCACCGGCATTAGGCCCGGAAATTAATACAATCCGGTAATTGGCATTCAGCTCAATATCAAGCGGCACAACCTCCTTTTTCTCCCGCTTTAGGGTTAAGTATAGCAAAGGATGCTTTGCTTTTCTAAAGAATAATCGGGTTTCATTGACCAGAATTGGTTTTGCCCCATCAACCTCAATGGCAAACAGGGCTTTCGCCCTGATAAAATCAATTGTGCCCAGAAAATCGTAAGCTGTAAACAGGTCGGAAATATATGGCCGGATGGAATCGGTGAATTCAACCAGGATTCTTACAATTTCCCTCCGCTCATCGTATTCCAGCTCCCTGATCTCGTTGTTCAGCTCCACAATCTCGATAGGTTCAATGAATACGGTTTTACCGGTTGCCGATTCATCATGAATTAACCCTTTGATCTTGCGTTTATTTCCGGCAATTACCGGGATGACAATTCTGCCATCCCTAACCACAGGTGAAACATCGGATTCAACAATCCCATCCGATTGTGCCTCCTTGAGAATTGAATGAATTCGTTTGGAAACGGAATTCTGCTTTGCGCTAATTTCCGTTCTGATCCTGGCCAGTTCGGGCGAGGCATTATCCTTGATCTTCCCGAAGCGGTTAATGATCCCATCAATTCTTTCGGTTATATAGGGATAGTATGAAACCTCTTTGGTAAGTTCTTTTAGGTAAGGGAAAAGGGTATCATCTTTCTTTTTAAGAAAGGAGAGGATGGCTTTTATGGATTCAAGCGATCTTTTCAGGTCAAAGAGCTCAACCTCTGTAAGCCAGGTTCCTAACACTTTAATTCTTTCCAGCGATGATGTGGTATCTATGTAGTTGTCAACTGGGAACGAGTTTTCCATCAGGCAAATGGTTTTCATCTCGTCCACCTGATGGATCAGCCTGAAGATCAGTTCGAAACTGGTGGAAAAACCGGACGATTTTACCTTTGAAACTCCTAAGGCGCATAAACACCGGGCGGATACCAGCTCCCTGATCTTATCGAAACCAACTTTTTCCTCAAAACTATCGGGGTAGATCAACTGCATTTGTTAAGCTTTTTGCAAAACTAAGAAAAATGACGGGTTTTTGGGTTATTAGGTTATTGGGTTATTGGGTTATTGGGTTATTGGGTTATTGAGTTATTAGGTTGATATTATCCCCAGCCAGTTACTCTGAGCATAGTTGAAGAGTGAATTTAAGAAAACAACCAACACCCTCTGATATTTCACCCATTGCGGAACGTACAGTAAATGGGGACATTAATTTCTTTTGGGACGATTTTTTTCACAAAACTTGCACCTCCTGACCCTTATTTAAAGTTGAAACCATTAAAGAAGAAGACAAGGTTTATATTCCATCCCATTCATCTCTTTTCATTTCCTGAAAAACCCAGATTTTATAAAAAAATTGCTTCTCTAACTCCATGCTGACAAGCACTTTAGAAAACAGTTAAAAAATATTTAAAAAAAAAGAAGTGTTTTTTGGGTAACGTTTTACAGGTGATTGCCATTAAACAGAAAAATGGAGTCAGAAAACAGGTCACTAAGCTTTGAATTATTTCAACGAATTAAATAGTTGCAAAATCCTTTTTTAGGAATGAAGTAGATATTATATTTTTTAACTTTTAATTTAATGATATGAAACCAAACAAAATTTTGCTTTTTTAAATTTGTTATGTGTAGTTGTGAATGTTCAAAATAAAATGTTTTTTGTACAGGTTCTTTGATCTAGTTTAACAATTAATATAAGGCGCAGACTGGTAAAGATGAGGCAAATATTGCTCAGTTAAACCTCAACGGGTACTATAGCCCAGGAGTACTCCTA
>CAZKHG010000022.1:46245-48424 GCA_964552655.1 uncultured Rikenellaceae bacterium | reverse complement strand
GGGATGTACTACAGCGCGTTGATCATCAAGGCAAAGGTTATTAAATTTTACAAGTTCATGCGCAAGCTGTCTATGCGCAATGGCTTTAATAGAGTCACCAAGTTGTTCATAGAGCAAAGCAATAGCCCAATGTGGTTGGGGGTTTGAAGGGTTTAAAGCGGCAAGTTTTAGCTTCTTGTTGAGCATAAAAACTGCATCACGCTTGGTGCTAGGTAGACTGCTAAACTCAATTCTTTTATGGTAGTACGCATGCATTGCTACAGGAATCTGGTAGCTACCGGATATACTTTGGCAGTAAGGATTCCAACCCTTGTTGCTATTGGGATTTCCGTAGGTGTCCCACTCAAATACCTTAAGAAGCGTGCTCTGCCTACCGCTGAATGATTTAAATTGTTTTGTAGCATTGTGCCCCATAGCAAATTCAAATTTAATTAACACTTGTGAAAGTATTAAAATTTCCAGTAAACTCAAAATCAAACAAATAAATCAATTGGAGAGTTGATTTGGCAAAGGTTTCAGGCTAGAAAGTGTTTTAAGTAAAATGTTAAAATTTATGAATACACTTAGAACCCTTGCTGGGTATGTAGTTGGTAGGATTTTTAATAACTAACGTTCCGGAGATAAGAGTTTGAAATTTTAAAACGATTTTTTATGGGGCTAAAGCCCAAAAAATTGAACAAATAAATATTCCCGTTTGCTTAAGCAAAAGGGAATATTTGTAAAGAAGAAACCTGACTTTAGTCACATTCATTGCTAAGCATGGGGCTAAAGCCCAGAACTAGTTTATATCTATTGCACTTGGCTTAAGCCAAGTGCAATAAGATTCATAAGTAACTTGACTTTAGTCACATTAATCAGAAAATAAAAGAAATACTCAAACTTTTTTTAACAGAACTTTTTTTAGTAAAATTGAATTAAAACAGTTTAATACTTCAAATTATGAGCTGGGTAAGAATTTGGGTTCACCTTGTTTTTTCAACTAAGAATCACTTCCCTTTTTTAAGGGAAAAAGAGATTAGAGAAACTTTTTTCAATCACATAAAGCAGAATTCGAAGGAGAAAGATATTTGGCTCGATTCAGTGAATGGTTACCATGATCATATTCATTGTTTGATTTCACTTGGAAAAGATCAAACCATAAGTAAAATTGCTCAACTTATTAAGGGGGAATCCTCTTTTTGGATTAATAAAGAAATATCACAAAAAAGTAAATTCGAGTGGCAAGATGACTATTGGGCTGTGAGTATAAGTGAAAGCCATGTAAATGCTTTAAGAAATTATATTAGTAGACAGGAAGATCATCATAAAAAGAAATCTTTTACAAATGAAGTAAATGAGTTTAGGGAAAAATATGGCTTTGAATTAATCAAAAGTAAGGAGTAATTGCCGTCAGCTTAAGCTGACGGGAAAGAATAAAAACAAAAAAACTTGACTTTAGTCACATTTTAAGAATACAACTTCTATTTCATCATCTGTATAAATTCACTTTTTGAAATCCGAGAACCTGTTCTGCTAGCTCCTTTTACCTTGTAATCCAGTTTTACTAGCTGCGATGTACCATCAGTGTAATTCACCAAGACTTCTTTTTGCTCGATCAGCTTAATCAAGGCATCATTAGATGTAATGTTTAATGATGATAGGTAAACCGTTATCTTAATCGGGCAATCAAACTCCGATTTGAAACCAATAATTTCTTTATTCTGGCTCAGTAAAACCTTTAAATAGTCGGTATCCAAAGGGTCAAAGAAATGATCAACCTGTAATATTACCGATATGACACTATCTGGTATTGACAGGGAATCCCTGATCATGACTTTAACCGGAGCGAAAAATGATTTTTGAATACTAATTGTGTCAATCAATTCTGGATCATATAAAACACGAACAGAATTAGTTCCAACAAAGGTCGCCACTCCATTAACCCCGTTAACTTTTCTCATCTGGTTGGCAAAGGTTGTTGAGCTGCCAAAACACTTAATATTTTTCAACCCGGATTTATTGTAAACCAGCATCTCACCCTTTCTGGAGATATCACCCCAATATTCATTAACTGTTGGTATCTCAAAAGTTTTTCCTGCATATAATCCGGCTATTATTAGCACTAAAAGGACAGCAGCAGGCAACCACTTCTTACCTTTCTTATTGATAGCAAGTGTATCCTTCTCAGGACAAACCTGAA
>CAZKHG010000022.1:0-46145 GCA_964552655.1 uncultured Rikenellaceae bacterium | reverse complement strand
AGCCTGATGTAAAATGATCCAAATATCACTACTCCCAGTGCAACCGTGGCCCAGATTACGGATACATCAGAGTTGTAGCCAGAGGCTAATGCATAGTATGGATCAAAGAGTTTGCAGAATAGTTCGCTTGATTTAACCGTGTAGAAAACGGTTACAAAAAGCAAAATGTATTTTAATGACCTTAATATTTTATCGAATATTCCGTGAATAGTGTATCTTACTTTTAGCTTTTCTCCAAGTTTCCCAAGCCATTCGGAGAACGATCCGATGGGACAGATATACGAACAGAAAAGCTTGCTGACTATTATTATTGCCAGAATCAAGATTCCGCCCATTACAATTTGAACACTGGTCATAGAACATGCTAAAGATTTGTTTACCAGGTAACTAGATAATGCCTGTATTCCCCCAAATGGACAGTAGGTCTCAAAATCGGGTAGGTAGTTAAAATCAACATTAAGTCGGATGCCCATGTACCCGATAAGAACGAAAATGGTTACCTGAAAAATAAAGCGGAAAGGATTGATTTTTAATTTCATTTTCATATTATAAGAAACCTGTAAAAAAAGTGAATATGCTTGTTATTTAATATCTAAAAGTAATAAAAATCCCCGGATCTGTTACCTTCCGGGGATTTCCTTTTAACCTAACTTCTACCAAATTAATAAAAAAAACTGTTACTTTTTGCTTGGGCAATCTTTCTTACAGGTTGATGCCTCAGGACAAGCTTCTGCTTTCTTATCGCAGGTTGCTGACTTCTCGCAGGTTGCTGCTTTTTCGCAACTTTTTTCACAATCGGCAGTTTTCTGAGCAGCACATGCGTTAGCATCGTGAGGTTGTCCTTCAGCACATTTTGCAGCACTTGGGCAAGATTTGCACTTATCGGGGGTGCATTGCTCTGTATTACTGGTGGTTGTATTGCTTGTTTTAGTTTGTGCATTGATTGCTACAACAACTAAAAGGGCTATAACTACCAAACTTGAGGCGATGATGATAATTTTTTTTCTCATGGGTATTTTGATTTAATTTGTTTTTCTGAGCACAAATGTAAGTGCCTTTTTGCACCCGAGGTGTTATAATCTGGTTAATTCATGTTATAGAGATGTTAAATTGATGAAAGGGTATTAAATCATTTTTACTTTTGTAGTATGAAAAAATCCAGATTTCAGCTTATACTGCTCATCATTACTGTATTTTGCCTTGTTACACTAGTTGCAATTCAGATTATTTGGATTTTTAAGGAGGCTAAAATGCAGGAGGCACAGTTCAACAGGAATGTTGAAAAGGCTTTACAACGAATTGAGGACAATATCGCCAGGCATAAAAGTTGCACCACCCCTGATAAATGCGGGAATTGCATTTTGCTCACAAATACCCTTAAGCAGGTTGCCAATCTTGACTCCATTATTCAGAGCGATTTGAGTTTTTACGGTATCAACATGAATTATGAGTACGGCATAGTTGATATAAAAAACGTGGATACTAACAACCCCCCGAAGGGAACATATTTTTCAAACAACCTGTCAGATAAAATTCAAAGGGATGGCTTTGAGCTAAAAATTAAATTCCCAAGCAAAAGGGACTTTATCCTTGCCCAAATTGGGTTCATCTTTATATCTTCCATAATCCTGGTAATACTTGTAACAGTCTCTTTTATTCTGATCTACAGGTATTACAGGCGCGAAAGACTGCTCTCCGATCAAATCAGGGATTTTGTGAACAACATGACCCATGAATTCAAAACACCGCTCACCAATATAGGCTTTGCCAATAGCATGATCTCCAAAAGCCCTGTTGTTGAGGGCGATTCCAAGCTATCATCCTACACCAGCATTATCAGAACGGAGCAAATAAGGCTGAAAGAACGAGTTGATGAACTGTTGAAAACAACACATAGCCAGACTATTATCCCTGTTAGTAAGGAGATTTTAGATCTATCAATGGTTATAGAGGATGTAATTGAATCATTTCAGGCTCAAATAGATGAGAAAAGGGGAGACGTGAAACTGATCAAAGCCGGGGATGATTTTAAAATTGAGGGGAATATTGATCAGCTGCATATTGTTTTTGGGAACCTGATTGACAATGCGATTAAATATTCCGAGGCAGCTCCAAAGATTGAGATTCACCTTAAATCAACTGTTGAAAAACTATTGGTTACAGTTACCGATAACGGTATTGGCATCCCCGGAGAGCACCTCAAAAGCATATTTGAAAAATTTTACCGGGTACCCAAGGGCAATACCCACGATAACAAGGGCTTTGGCCTTGGGCTATTCCATGTCAAATCGATAATTGATCAGATGGGCGGAAAAATTGAGGCAACCAGCAGTAAAGGAAACGGCACCTCAATAATTATTGAGTTTGATAAAATCAAATCGAAATGATCTACGAGGAGAAAATAAAAATACTGCTGGTTGAGGATGATCTTAACCTTGGCTTTCTGCTGGTTGATTACCTCGAATCTTTGGGTTATGATGTTAAAATTTACAACGATGGCATTTCCGGGTTGAGGGGCTTCCAGCAGGCTGTATTCGATATCTGCATTGTTGATATTATGCTCCCCAAGATGGATGGTTTCACCCTGATCGAAAAAATAAAGGAGATCAATAAAAATGTTCCTGTGATTATCCTTTCTGCCCGTTCCATGAAAGAGGATAAGATAAAAGGTTTTAATATCGGGGTTGATGATTTCATCACAAAACCATTCGACGAGGAGGAGTTGCACTACCGCATCAAGGCTATTCTCAACCGGATTAGACAAATCGATGAGGCCAGAAAAGACAATCATTCACTCACATTTGGGATTGGCAGTTATCATTTCGATTGCGAAAAGCAGCTTTTATCAATAAACAATAACCCGATCAGACTAACTATAAAGGAATCAAATATTCTAAAAATTCTTTGCCAATCGAAAAACAGGCTGGTTAAAAGGGAAGAGCTGATGATTGAAATATGGGGGGAATCCGACTATTTTACAGGCAGAAGTCTTGATGTTTTTATCTCTAAACTCCGAAAGTACCTGAAAAACGACCCCAAAGTTCGTATAACAAGCATTCCTACAGTAGGGTATATCCTGGAAGAGATTACCTCTTGATTTAATGGCTGATACATCAAAATTTTAGATTTTAAACTTCTGTTACCCGATTAAAGCTAATTGATGTTCATCCTCATAATCTTTTAATCGAAATGAACAATTGGTTTTATTTTTGTAAATTGCTATTTAATTCTTTTAAACCTATTTTTGTATAACATTAAAATTATACTTATGAAAACCTTATTCAAACTATTTAGCGTGATAATTCTGGTTGGAGTTATCAATAACACTCAGGCTCAAAACACAAATAAATACAGCGGTACAGTTAACTACAAAGGAACTGATTACTACTATGAAACAATGTGCGCAGGTGCTAAGGATTATACCACTGCAAATATCGAAACCTATGGGTTAACAATATTCAAGGTCAAAAAGGGGAATAAAAAACCATTTTTAACCACTCATTGCACGGCTTTAGAAGTTAGAAGAAACGACAGCTCAATTAAAGAGAAGTTCGACAGGATTAAATTCACTACTTTGAACCAGAATGGGTTAGCCCCAGAAGTAAAAGGAACCTCTAAAAAGATCACACTTGAATTTCAACTTGATAACTTTACCCTGATTCCACAATATAACAAAGAAGCCAGAATGGGCTGTTCCAGCTTCGATGATGCGATCAAAAATGTGGTATTATTTATTTTGAAAGAGCTGGATTAAATATATTAGGTTAGTTCCTCATAATATTATCTATTCCTGAAGGAGAGGTGATTATTCTTAAATGCAGTGTGAACTGTTTTAGGAAGTTGATGTAATATTGTACAATCTAATCCTCTTTCTCAAAGTACAGCTTATAGTACTTCATCCCTTTTTCCTCGTCGAATCCGCGGTCAACCATCTCGCGGTTGCCATGAATATAAACATGGAAGTTTTTATCGAGTTTAATTACGCTTTTAAAATACTTTTTGGATTGTTTAGCAACATCGGCAGATATTTTGAACTCATCGTTAATCTCAAATCCTTTCTCGGTTTCGTACCTTTTCTTATAATCACGAAATGCCCCAATTATTTCAGGTTGCTCCATCACCTCCTCCTCAAATTCTTCCTTTCTGAACTCATCTTTTGTTTTAAAAAAATCATGAGCCTTATTTAGCATCACCACCTGATCGGCACGATCAACCTTATTCTCGTTGTTAAACACTTCAGTTACAAATCCCTTACAAAGCTCAATGTAGTTTTTGGTTTGGTAAAAGTTATCATTCCGCAGCTTGATCCTAAGGAAATCATCAACCCAATAACGGGCTTCATCCTTGTTGGTGTTATCCACAATACAGACTTTATAGCCCAAATCCTTTTCAGTATTGAGAATGATGCACGCTTTATCAAGACGTTTTGGGTTTGTGCCAGTTTCAGAGTTAACTTTTATGCTTAACCCATGCCTGCTCACTTTAATGTAGTTGTCCTTGGTTTCGGATTTGTAAATACCAATGGCATCAACCAGTTCGCCATCAACAACACAACCTTTCAATGATGCTACATACAACTCGCCGCCTTTGATATTTGGATGAACCGATACATGTTTCAGGTGCTGGGCAATAGATTGTGATGCTTCTATGAGTGAAAGTTTACTTTCAAAAAAATCAGAGGTATAAGCATAAATTTCGTTAAGGTTGAGAGAGGTATTATGCGAAAACGAGTAAAAACCATTGCTACGGAAATGATTTAAAAAGAAAACCACCAACGATTTTGCCAGGTTTTCATTTTCCAGATCGAGGGTTGAGCTGGAAAGTATTAATTCATTCCTCTCCGATGACCCAATATAATGAACTATTGCCTCATCAATTACGGTATTGTTAAAATCGAGCATATAATAAGAATTGGTATTCAAATATCTGAAAAACTTATTGAATGGAGAAAAAAAACGGGAACCAGAATTCAGAATTAAGGAAAGGGACAACAGATATCATAACCGGAAGCTATAATCTAAAACCTGATAATTCTATCATGTTGTTAAATATGAAAAATTTCAGGTTTTTATAAAGAACTCCTTTCTATATTTGTTCGATTAATTCAGGATTTTCTATGATTTGTTGAATAATTAGTTGGAATCTACCTGTATTTTATTAATAGTTAATCGCTTACCAATTTAAAATTTATCAATGGGAAAGCTATTCGATAGGCTAAACAGCGATGTGCGTTTTGTTGAAGGCATTAAAGCCTGTATAAATTGCGGTACTTGCACAGCAATTTGCCCTGCCGCTGAGGTTTATAATTACGATCCACGATCGATAGCCAACCAGGTACAAAGCCGTGATGATTCTATAATTGAGGAACTCCTAAAGAGTGATAAAATCTGGTACTGTGGAGAATGCATGAGCTGTAAGACCCGCTGTCCCAGGCAAAATGCTCCCGGGTTAATTATTCAGGCTTTACGAAAGCTATCCATTGAAACCGGACTTTTTGTTGAATCAGAAAAGGGCAGACAACAGCTGGCAGCAAAACGGATGGTTGGTGATTCAATACTTGAAACCGGTTACTGTGTACATTTTGATCATACCACCCTTGATCTGTTCCCGGAACAAGGCCCGTTATGGCAATGGGTTCGGGATAACCGGAAAGAGGTTTTGGCAAAGGTAGGGGCTAATTATCGTGGCTCTGGTCCGGGCGCTATCCGGGAAGTTGAGAAAGTTGATCTGGATGAATTACGAAGAATTTTCGAGGTTACCGGAGGCATGGATTGGTTTGATAAAATTGAAAAGGATTCAGCTGTAAAAGCAAAGGAGATGGGTTTAGAGATTGGCGAAGGGAAGGATAGCTCTTATTTTAAGGAGGTTTACACCCGGAATAATCAGGACAAGCACACCAGAAAATGAAAATCGAAGGAAAAAGAAAAATATGGAAGGATTATCAAAAGGAAATTGCTGATGATAAGTACTATTATGTCCGGAGTTGCATCCGGCAAACAGTTTTTCCTGGTGCAGAAAATATATACCTGAGAATTCTAAAAGATGTTTTGGGTAAAGATGTTTATGAGAGTTCTCATCACACAACATGCACCGGAATAGGTTACCATAATGAAGTGGTCCCTTTTGAGACGATACAGACTGTTGTTGCCAGAAACTTCTCGTTGATGAGGGAATCCGGTTATGAAAACTACACCCCTTCCTGTGTTACCTCATTTGGGATTTATACTGAAATTCTCGATACGTGGCATCATTTCCCAAAAGAGAAAGAGCAAACAAGGGATTATCTCCGTAAGGCAACCGGACGGGAATTTGAAGAGCCTGTAAATATGGCTCATACAAGTGATATAATCTATAAATTCCGATTTGAAATAGCTGAAAAAGCAAAATATAAACTTATCAATAACCAAACCGGGAACCCGCTGAAAGTGGTTGATCATATCGGTTGCCACTATGCTAAAATGTTCCCGGCTAAAGGGGTTGGTGGGGCTGAATATCCTCATGTACTTGCAGGTTTAACCGAGGCATGGGGCGGTGAGGTGATTGATTACCCGGAACGTAGGCATTGCTGCGGGTTTGGTTTCAGGCAGTATTTTGTGATGGCAAACAGGGGTTACTCCATTGCTGCATCGAAGAAAAAGTTCGAATCGATGGAACCTTTCAATCCCGATTTGATTTTAACCAACTGCCCGGGATGCAACTTTTTTTTGGACAGGTGGCAGTATGCCCTGGCTGAAATGGAAGGTAAAACCTATGGTGAAACTGGTCATGGTATTCCTGTTCTAACCTACGAAGAACTTGCCGGGGTAATTCTTGGTTTTGATCCCTGGGAGATTGGCCTTCAAATGCACCAGGTTGATGTTGAACCACTACTTAAAAAAATGGGTGTGGTTTATGACCCATCCATGAAGTTCAAAGGGAAAAATGGGGAGGATCTTGGGTTACCTGAATCACCAAATAACTTGAAATTTTATAAATAATTACAGTTTTAAATTTACATTTATTAAGTATTTGAAATTTTGAATCTTATTGCTGAAATGAATAAAACCGTGGCTGTTATCGGGGGTGGAGTGGCAGGATTGGAAACTTCATTGCAACTCGATAAACTTGGGTATAATGTTATTCTATATGAAAAGGAAGCCCGATTGGGCGGTCATGTTGATAAATGGGACAGGTTATTCCCCAATAGGCGACATGCTTCGGAGGTCGTGGATCAACTCAAATCAGAATTGAGCCCGAGGGTTAATGTATTATTATCCGCAAAAGTTGAAAATATAACCCGTGAAAACGATTCGTTTCTGATTGATGTGAATGCCCAAAAACAGAAAGCCGATGCCTTGGTAATTGCAACAGGTTTTGAACTTTTCCCCGCTGAAAGAAAGGAAGAGTATGGGTATGGAATATTTGAAAATGTGATAACTTCTCCTGAGCTGGAAAAGATGTTTTCAGCCTCAGGAAAACCCTTTAAAGCAAATGGTGATATTCCTCAAAAAATAGCATTTATTCACTGTGTTGGCAGCCGTGATGAAAAGGTCAACCGGCCATATTGCTCCAAGGTTTGTTGTGTAACAGCCGTAAAACAGGCAATTGAAGTGAAGGAAGCCATACCAGAAGCCGATGTTTATTGTTTGTACATGGATTTAAGAATGTTCGGACCAGGTTATGAGGATTTGTATAAAGATGCCCAACTTAAAGGGGTTAATTTTATCAGAGGTCGGTTATCGGAATCGAGTGAACTGGGAAACGGCAGGATCCTGATTAAAGCAGAAGATACACTATCCCAGAAACCACTGAAAATGTCGGTCGATTTGGTTGTGCTGATGGTAGGTATGTCACCGTTGGAATCAACTAGAAAGATTTGTGAGAAGTTGGATCTGAACCTAAACCACGATGGTTTTATACAAGTTAAAGATTATCATTTAAATCCATCCCAAACAGGTGTTGCAGGAATTTTTCTGGCTGGTGCTTGTTCTGGTCCGAATAATATTACCGATTCAATCACTGCTGCCCGATCAGCAGCAGTTGAATTACATAGCTATTTTACAAATAGTAAAGCATGATTAACTTTGGATATACTCCCCTGGTTTCCAATCTTCATGATCTTGACACGGTTGATAGATCACTGGAAAAGCAGATTGTTGAATTGGATCCCAGTTTCAACCTTTGCATCGCCTGTGGTAGCTGTGCTGCAACATGCACTACTGCCAGATTTACTGATTTCAGCTTCCGAAACCTATGCCATCGTATAAGGAGAGGTGAGGTGAACCAGGCAATTGAAGAATCAGAAAAATGTATGCTATGTGGGAAATGTACATTGATCTGCCCAAGGAATGTTAATACCCGTAACATCATTGCCCTTATCAGAAAGGCAGTTTAAAAGTTTGATTATGAGAATTCCACCATTTGTACTCCCTTTTACTGTAGGACTGCTGTTTATAGTGTTATTTATAATTTTCAGGTGGGTTCAGTGGATTGTATTACTCCCGTCAGAGGATAAGAAGCTGATAAAAAAGAACATTTTTTCTTTTAAAACCCTGGAGGCAATTTGGGAGAACTTTCTGGAAGCTTTAATGCACAGGAAAATATTCAGAAAAAATATTTTATTGGGGTACATGCATATGAGCCTTGCGTTTGGCTGGCTTATGCTTATAGTTCTGGGAAATTTTGAGTCGAGATTATTTCCTCATAGAGTATTTAACCCTCCATACTATCCAATCTTCTTTGAGTTTTTCCGCCATGACCTCACCCCTTTGAACGAATACCAGGAGTTTTTCACTTTCTCTATGGATTTCTTTTTGCTGGTAGTGATTACCGGCATTAGCATTGCGTTTTTTAAAAGGTTCAGGAGTAAACGCTTGGGTATGCAACGAACCACAAGGCATATCTTGATCGACAGGATTGCCCTCACATCGCTTTGGATGATTTTTCCTTTCAGGATACTGGCCGAGAGTGTTACAGCCGGTTTGTATAATACCGGCCATTTTTTAACCAACTTTCTGGGACAAAATGTTATTTACCACATGCCTTTAGCCACCTTGTATTACCCGGCATGGTGGGCATACTCAATTGCGTTGGGAGTTTTTTTTGTTACCATGCCTTTTTCAAGGTATATGCATATACCATCCGAAATCCTACTCATTTTTTTAAGACGTTACCAGATCAAAGAAAAGGATAAACACACAACGTTTACCCGGGTAGAGCTAAGCGCTTGTTCCCGGTGCGGTATTTGCATTGATTCCTGCCAGTTGAGTACAGATCTGAACATTTTCGACACTCAACCAACGTACTTTTTAAGAATGTTGAGATACAGCCAACCATCAGACAGGTTAAATCAATACTGTATGATGTGTATGAGATGCGTAGAAGCTTGTCCGGTGGGGGTCGAGATTACTGCCATTCGCACTAATGAACGTAAAAAATATCAGTATTTCTCAGAAAAAAGTTATAGCTACCTAAACGGATATTCTTACCCTATTTCCAAGGTTGCTTACTTTGCAGGGTGTATGGGACATTTAACACCTTCTGTTATTAAATCAACGCTAACCCTTTTCGAAAAGGGAGGTGTTGAATACAATTTTATTGATAAGGATGGTTCAATCTGTTGTGGAAGGCCACTTCAGCTTAATGGACAGGTTGAAGCTTCAAAGCAGCTGATTGAGAAAAACAAGGAGCTGATTTTAAATACCGGAGCGCATAGCCTGGTCACTTCATGCCCTATTTGTGCCAGAGTTTTCAAGGAATCATACAACCTGAACATTAGGGTTCTTCACCATAGCCAGTTTTTATTGGAAATGGCAATGGAGGGAAAACTTGAGTTTGAAAATAAAGAGCGCCAGATCGCATACCACGATCCCTGTGAACTAGGCAGAGGGTTAGGAATTTATAATGAACCCCGTGAACTTTTAAGAATGGCTGGGTTGTTGACTGAAACCAAATTTTCAAAAGAAAATTCCATGTGTTGTGGTGGTAGTTTAGGGATCATGAACCTTACCGGGGATGAACGCAAAATAATAGCTTCATCCACCTTAGAAAAGATTGGGGCAAACAAGACCGATGTTGTGGCTACTGCATGCCCCTTATGCAAAAAAACTTTGCAAAATGCAACGGAAAACAACACAGTTTCTGATATCTCTGAGATATTGCTTGATGCTTTGAAAGAAAAAAGTGAACCTAAAATAAAATCTGCTAAATTTGCAGCCTTAAGCGAAATTATATCATAATGGAACATAACAAAAAATTAGGCTTTAACAGCCTGCTAATCCATGGTGGAATGGGTGCTGATCCACTGGGAAGTGCTACAGTCCCAATTTATCAAACCTCAACCTTTGCATTCGAAACCGCAGATGAAGGCGCCAAATGCTTTGCAGGCGAAAGCAATGGGTTTATTTATACCAGAATTGGAAACCCAACCATCAATGCTCTTGAGCGCCAGGTGGCTATACTCGAAGGCGGTTTTGGAGGTGTAGCAACTTCATCGGGTATGGGCGCAGTATCAACAATATATATGGCTTTCCTTAAAACAGGCGATCATATTGTTAGCACCGATGCGGTGTATGGTCCATCCAGAGGAATTATGGAATCATATTTTAAAAAGTTTGGTGTTGAAAGCACTTACCTCAACACCTCCAATTTAGATGCTGTGGAAAAGGCAATCAAGCCAAATACTAAAATGCTCTATATCGAAACTCCAACCAATCCGACAATGGAGATTACCGATATTAAGGCTTGCGCTGATATTGCCCACAAACATGGTTTAATCCTGGTGATTGATAATACATTCTCCAGCCCTTACCTGCAAAAACCAATTGAATACGGTGCCGACGTTGTATTTCATTCAATGACAAAATTCATTAATGGCCACGCTGATATTGTTGCAGGAATAATTGTAGCTAAAAATGAGGAACTCTACAAACAGCTCCGGTCAACAATGGTGGGCATGGGTTGCAATATGGATCCTCATCAGGCTTACCTGGTAATTCGTGGGTTGAAAACACTTTCAATCAGGATGGACAGATCACAGGAAAACGCAATAAAAGTGGCAGATTACCTGGAAAAACATCCTAAGATTGAATGGATTAAATACCCTGGGTTAAAGTCTCATCCGCAATATGAGCTGGCTAAAAAGCAGATGAAAGGACCTGGTGCAATGATCAGCTTCGAGGTGAAGGGTGGCTTGCAGGCAGGTAAAATACTCATGGATAACGTGAAACTTGCAATGCTGGCTGTTTCTCTTGGTGGTGTTGAAACCCTTATTCAGCACCCTGCATCAATGACCCACTCTAAAATGTCCAAAGAAGCCAAGGAGAAAGCCGCAATTACCGATGGATTGGTCAGGTTATCTGTTGGCATTGAGGATGTTGAGGACATAATTGATGACCTCGATCAGGCATTGGCAAAAATTTAAAATCTTCTCTAAGGTATTTTAATTCATTCTCCTATTGCCGTCAGCATAAACTGATAGCAATAGGAGAAGTTTAGTTTTGTGGGTTTAGCCCAATTTTTTTATAGGAATTCCCCAATTATATCAATATATCCTACCAGTTCATCAACTCATATCAAATATTCCTAACCTTTTTTTAAAAAAATAAGTTTAATTGCTGTATATTAACATTTTCAAAATCTCTTTTATAACTTTGTGTTTTTAACTTTGATTCAGAGGTTGTTCCGGTTAGATAAAATTAATATGATGAGAAAAATACTATTAAGTCTGATTCTAATATCAGCATCAGTTTACATGATGGCTCAGCCTGAAAGGATGCCATTTGGTGATAAATCGAGCTACTATCTGAATGGGAAAAATCTTAGTTCTAATACTACTTTGGCCTATAACAAATCTATTATCTATTCTGAAAATTTTGATTCTTACGTTGATAACTTTGCCTCAAAATGGGTAATTAAAAGGGGTGTTGATCTCACCGGGCAAAGTTTAACCGATGCCACTTCTCCGATGTGGTTCCTTTGTAAACCTACCAATTTTAATGGCAATGGCTCCACCTATATACATTCAGGCACACGTTCTGCTGCAATTTCATACACTGCCCAGAATTTCACATGGCTTATCAGCAGCGATACCATTACAATTCCGGCTGAAACAGGATATAATCTGAATTTCTGGTTATGGTATTACAACAATACCTATTACCAGTACATCACATATTTTCATGTAATGGTTTATGATGTTGATACCCAGGTATGGGATCTGGCAAAGAGCTGGGATGAAACCAGCGGGAGCAACCAGTATTTGAATAAAGTTGTTTTATCCCTTGATGAATACTCTGGCAAACGGATCCGATTAGCCTTTGTTTATGAAAACAGGAGCGGAACTGGCAGTCAGGTTGCTGTGGATGACATTAGCGTTTCAAATTCTTCAATACCCGATTTAACTATTAATGGATTGGCATTCAGCAACTCAGCAGTTCCGTTGTTTATAGTTGACGCCTTTAAATTTTCATTTAATGCTTACGTTAAAAATATTGGATCTAAGCTGGAGGATACAGCCCGAATAAATGTAACATCAGTTCAACTACCCGATTTCATCTCAAAAGCACAGATTACCGACACCCTGGAGGAAGGAGAAACCAGATTTGTTAAAACTGATTCGTTATTGAAGTTCGCCACACAAGGCCATTATAAATTTGTATATAAAGTTGAAGCCGATCAGGACGAGGCGATAGCCAACAATACTGATACCTCAGAATTTGAAGTATCCCCTGATCTGTATGCAACAGATTACGGGATTGCTGGTGGTTTATCATTGGGAATGGATCAGGAATTTGGGAATATTTACTATACGCCTTATCCCTGTTTTATAAGCGGTGTGCAAATAGGATGGCCCGATTTTGCCACAGCAAATTTCAATGCATTCGAGTATGAGTTGAATATATATGAGCTAAACCCCGTTGATAGTTCAATTGTAAACATTTTATACTCCGAAACTATTCTCAAAGAAGCCTCTCAAACTAATTCCTATTACACACTTTCTTTTAACCCGATTTACTGCAAGGCAGGTTCTCACTACTTTGTAGCGGTTCGCCAGCTTGGTAGCAGTTCCATTGGTATCGGCTTTGATAAAATTCCAAATGGAGTATTTTGGAAACTTAATAGTGGAAAAGGCAACCTTCAACGGTTAGCCAATCCTACGATTGGGAATGTTGCTCTCCGCTTAGTGATGAAAAAACCCGATCTGGAACCTACTCTGACGTTTTCAATTAATAGCCCAACTGGTCCCGTTCCTGGGCTTGATATTGAAATTATTGGTGTTGATACCCTTACAACTGATATTGCCGGGCAGGCATCCATTAAGCTGAAGAATGGCACTTACAGGTACAACATTTACCCTGCAAACTTCGCACCCATTAGGGATACTGTAAAAATACTTTATCAGAATGTTACTCTCAATTTAACTTTACAGAAGCTTTTTAAAGCCAAATTTATTGTTAAGTCAGGTGGTAACCCTGTTCCCAATGCAGAAATATTAATTTCTGATTCTCTTGCTGTTACTAATAGCAGCGGAGTAGATAGCGTTTATTTAGTTCCAAAAACTTATTCATATACTGTGTCAGCTTCAGGGTATGAGCCGTTATCCGATAACCTGACTATTGCCAATAAGGATACCATTGTTAATATTGCACTTACCTCAGCCCAAACTTATACTGTAAATTTCACTGTTGTTGATGATTCAGGTAATCTTTTAGCTAACACCAAAGTTTCCTTAACCGGTTATGGGTCAAAATACACTACTGATCAAGGTAAAGTCTCATTCATTGGGGTTAAACCCGCCACTTTAATTTTTTATACAGCTACTAAAACCGGTTACGAGAATGGCGGAGGGACAATTGATGTTGTTGATCATAATGTTGATGTTGATGTTGAATTGATCATTATAAGGTATAAGGTAACATTTTATATTACAAATGGGGTGGTCGGTCTTCCAAACGCTGCTGTTAAGCTGGGTGCCCTAAACACAGTTTCAACAGATGCAAATGGATTTGCTGTTGTAAATGAGGTTATACCTGCAACTGACATCCCATACACCATTACGCTAAATAATTTTCATCTGCTCAGTGGCAAGTTATCTGTATTTGATTCCGATATTCGTGAAAATGTGGTACTTACCCCGCTATCAACCCCAAAAACGGATATCCTGGATTACTCAATTTTCCCTAACCCTACAAGTGGTATTTTCAGAATATCCGGAGGAGGGAAATTTAAAACCAGCGTTTATGATCTGACCGGCAACCTGATCGTTAGAATTGATGAACCCTCAATGAATCAGGAATTTGATTTATCGGAAAGACCTGCCGGTATATACTTTATCAAGATAGAAAGCCAAAACAGAGTCATGGTAAAGAGGGTAGTAAAACGATAAATATTTTTTACCCCCTTGATTTATTAAAGATCAATCATGCTGTGATTGATCTTTTCTTTTTAGGTTTCATGGTTATATGGAGATGGAATAGAATTATAAACTTGTGAGGGCTTCAAGTCTATTATTTGAAAATGTCTTTATATCTGTTAACCTTACGACCTGTTAATATTTTGTTAAAGTTTACTAAGAGAATTGTAGTTTGGTTCAGTTCGCTTAAATTGCCAGCAATTATAAAAAAATAACAAATTATTATGATACAAAATTTGATTAAAACAGCCATCAGGAACATCCTGAAAGATTTCGGGTATAGTAGTTTAAACATAATCGGGTTAACACTTGGAATCACCAGCGCACTTTTTCTGATCATTTATGCGTATGATGAGATAAGCTACGACAGGTACCACAAGAAAGCTGATAGAATTTACCGTGTTGCCTCACATATTAAGGAAACTGATGATGAATTTACCTGGATTGTAGCTCAAATACCTTTTGCCCCGCAGGTTACTAAAGATTACCCTGAGGTGATTTCATCCGTAAGATTCTTCGATTTTGGGAAGTCGCTATTTAAGTACAATGAGAAAGAGTTTTACGAAGAGCTCTTCTTTTATGTTGATTCTACCGTTTTTGATATTTTCTCATTTCCATTTATAAAAGGAGAACCAAATAATGCGCTGGTTGAGCCTAACACGATTGTACTCACCGAAACTATAGCAAATAAATATTTTGGGAACGAGAATCCTATTGGTAAAACAATTCAAAATGAAAACACTACCTATCGGGTAACCGGCGTAATCAGGGATGTTCCTAAGAATTCCCATTTCCGATTTGATGCACTTGCTTCAAGGAAAAGTTTACCTTCCGATTTCCGGGGCAGCTGGGGGAACTTTGGGGTATATACCTACCTGCTATTTCCCGAGAATTTTGATGTTAAGGCTTTTGAGGTGAAAATTCAGGAGATGTACAAGAAGTATATGGCCGAGATTTTCGAAAGGCTTGGGATTCGCATCAGCTATAAACTTGAACCGATTACCTGGATTCACTTACATTCAACAAATCCTGGGGAACCCCAACCCACAGGCAGTATCACGTATGTTTTTATTTTCCTTATAGTTGCAGTTTTCCTGATCTTAATAGCTGCAATGAATTATATGAATCTTGCTACTGCAAGATCAACCCGTCGGGCAAGAGAGGTAGGATTGCGTAAAGTGGTTGGATCCAGCAGATCACTTTTAATTACCCAATTCCTTGCTGAATCGGTTTCGCTTACTTTTATCTCAATGCTATTAAGCATTATCCTGCTTGCTGTTGTATTGCCAAAATTTAACCTGTTGGCTGGTAAAACCTTCGATTTGTCAATACTTCATAGCCCAGTTTTAATATTCAGCATAGTTGGGATAATATTTATAGTTGGCATATTGGGTGGGAGTTACCCTGCTTTTTACTTATCCCGATTTCTACCTGTAACCGTTTTAAAGGGCGACCTGACAAAAAGTTCATCAGGCAACCTCTTTAGAAAGATTTTGGTGATTATTCAGTTCTTCATATCTGTTTCAATGATAATTTGTACGCTAGTAGTGTTTAAACAACTGAATTTTTTGAGGCATAAGGATTTGGGATACGATCAGAAGAATGTACTTACACTGAACCTTACAACCAGGCCAATGATTCAATCCTATACAACCTTTAAGAATAAACTACTGGCAAATCCCAATATTAAATTTGTGGGATCAACGAATACACCCGTAGGAGAAGGTTCCGGCAAGGTTATTTTCAAGGTTGAATCAGATGAAGGTATGGTTGAACGCGGGGTAAACTTTGCCGTTGTTGATCATGATTTTGTTGAAGCCCTTGGGATAACGATGAAAACTGGTAGAGATTTTCAAAATGATATTCCTGGCGATACCCTAACTGGGGTTATTGTAAATGAAACATTTGCGAATAGGATGAAGTGGAACGAAGCGCTTGGGAAACAAATCGAGCTGGGTGATGGCTCCAGACTAAAGGCAAAGGTTATCGGAGTTATGAAAGATTATCACCAAACCGGTTTATACAATGAGATTGAATCATTTATGATGATTTATAGGTTTAATAACCCGGTTGTTTACGTGAAACTGGCTGGTGACAATATAAATGAAACTATAAAATTTATTGAGACCACCTGGAAAGACGTATATCCAGAGCAACCATTTGAATATAAATTCCTTTCCGACAGATTTCAAAACCAGTTTGAGGCTGACGAGAAACGTGGTTTTATTTTTACCCTGTTCACCATTCTTGCTATAATTATAGCCTGCTTAGGACTTTTTGGCCTGGCTTCTTATACCGTGGAGAAACGAACCAAAGAAATTGGGATCAGAAAAGTGGTAGGTGCCACCGAAGGAGTTATTATCAGGCTGATATCCAGAGAATTTTTAATTCTCGTTTCAATTTCTATCGCCCTCGCAATTCCGGTCTCGTTTTATTTCATGAGCAGTTGGCTCGAAAACTATGTATATCGGACAAAAATGGGGATAATGGTTTTTATCCTGGCTGCTCTTATCACAATACTGATAACTTTTCTCACCATCAGCTATAAAGCCTGGCGGGCTGCTTTAACCAACCCCACTGAATCTCTGAGAACAGAATAATTTGATATACGATTGGTTGTAAATGAGATAGTGGATCAGCTTATGTATCCACTATTTTTTCTATATGCAACATTCCGGTTTAGTCAAGAACCTAAAAACAATTATTTTACACAAATACATTCTTTCACCTATCTTTGTATCCTCTTAAACATTTTCTATGCATAAACGAACAAAAATAGTGGCCACCATATCCGATCGCAGGTGTGATGTGGAGTTCATTCAGAAGCTCTATGATGCAGGGATGAATGTGGTCCGGTTAAACACAGCACATCAAAACCCGGAGCAGTCTAAAGTTGTGATTGAGAATGTCAGAAAGGTGTCAGATAAGATTGCTATCCTGGTTGATACCAAAGGCCCCGAGATCAGAACATCGGCAAATGGTGAAGAACTAAAAGTGGCTGAAAACGATACAATCTTTGTTAGTGGCAGTATTGATGGGCATTCAGGGGGCGATAAGCTGTTTGTTACTTTCCAGGGAATTGTGGATGAAGTTCCGATAGGCAATTCTATTCTGATTGATGATGGTGATATTGAGATTGTGGTTGCTGGAAAAAGTAATAATTTTCTTACCTGCATAGTTAAAAACGATGGGGTTATTAAGCCAAGGAAAAGTATAAATATTCCTGATGTTCACATCAGTTTGCCTTCATTGACAGAGAAGGATAAAGAATTTGTAAAATTTGCAATTGAGAATAAACTTGATTTTATAGCCCACAGCTTTGTTCGTAAAAAAGAGGATGTGATTGAGATCAAAAAAATGATCGAAGAACATAATAGTCTGATTAAAGTAATTGCAAAGATAGAGAACCAGCAAGGGATTGATAATATAGACGAGATCCTTGATCATACCTACGGCATTATGGTGGCTCGTGGCGATTTAGGAATCGAAATATCGGCAGAAAAAATTCCTATCATCCAACGCAGAATTGTTCGAAAGTGTATTGAAAATAGAAGGCCAGTAATAATTGCAACCCAAATGTTGCATACAATGATAGAACATCCACGACCTACAAGGGCTGAGATTAGTGACATTGCCAATGCAATATACCAAAGAGC
Source organism: uncultured Rikenellaceae bacterium (assembly GCA_964552655.1). Taxonomy (GTDB): domain Bacteria; phylum Bacteroidota; class Bacteroidia; order Bacteroidales; family Tenuifilaceae; genus CAZKHG01. The sequence continues at coordinate 28,097 of CAZKHG010000022.1, read as the reverse complement.
GGATGCAATAATGCTTAGCGGGGAAACTGCCTATGGCGCTTATCCGGTCGAAGCCGTTAAAATTATGTCAAAAGTTGCCAATGAGGTGGAGTCAACCCTTGAGCCTGATCCAAAACAAAAACTAATTCAGGTAAATAGCCAAATCACTGCAACTCTTGCCCGATCAGCTGTCCGGGCATGTACCAACTTGCCTGTTAAGGCTATTATTGTTGATACCTTATCTGGAAAAACTGCCAGATATATTGCTTCTTTTCGGGGTAAAATCCCGGTTTTTGTGATTTGTTATAAACAAGAAGTCATGCGACAACTATCTCTTTCCTATGGAATTGAAGCTGAATACATGGAACAAAGAAAATCACGCGACCATTTCCTGTACGATGTGGTTAAACTAATGCGTGATCAGGGAAGAATAAATTCGGAGGATCTGGTACTAATTGTGGGCGGTAGTTTTGGTCCCAGGATGGGTGCTTCTTTCATGGAGATAAGTGAAGTTAAAAATCTTGCCAAACTATCTTAAAACGCTATTTCACTTTATTAATGCGCAAAGAGCTTGTTCTGTTGTTTTTGCTTTTTACTTCGATGGCTTTAATAGCGCAACGAATGCCGGAGTGCTGGTATCGCTCAAAGGCTGCTTTTGAAAATGGTAAAAACGAAAAAGCATTAGCCTGGCTTGATTCGTGCATTTTACAAAACAAGAACAATATCTTTTATAGGAAACTAAAAGGCGAGGTATTATACTCCCAACACGAATTCGTTCAGGCGATAGAAGCATTTAATGAGGCTGAGAGGATCAAAAAAGGTTCTGCTTCTTTCTACCTGGCCAAATCTTATTGTTCAATTGGCGATACAGCCAGTTCTTTTAAATGGTTAAGGGCTAATCTATCATCAGAGTATCGTGAGAATGAGAGTACCATCAAACTTGATCCGGCGTTTAATAAAATCTCCGATTCCAAAGCCTGGGATTTGATGTGGAAAAAAGATTGGTACAATAGTTACGATAAGCTACTGGCTGAAATTGATTATCTGATATCTACAAAAAGATGGGAGGATGCTCTGGATTTGCTAAATCAAAAAATCAAAAATAATAGTAAACATCAGCTTTTTGCTCTTAGGGGAAGTATATATAACGAACTGGGAAGCTTTAACCTTGCTATTGCTGATTACTCAAAAGCCATAAAGAAAAACAAAAAAAATCCCGACTATTTTTATAAACGATCAGGGGTGTTTATCACTCATAATAAATTACCGAATGCCGAAAAAGATATTAATATCGCTGTAAAATTAGCAGGTGATAACCCAAATTATATCCGGGAAAGGGCAAATGTTTATTTTTTGAGCAAGATGTATCAAAAAGCTTATGATGATATTGTTTACTATTTGGGTTATTATCCATCAGATATATCAGCAGTTAAACAGAAGATAATAGTTGCGATTGAATTGAACCAGTTTGTTGATGCTCTTTTCGAGATAAATAAGCTAATAAAAGTTGAAAACGATAATCCCGAGTACTATTATTTAAGGGGTCTTTGTTACTACAAAACCCAAAATTATAAGTTCGCGGAGGACGATTTTGGCAAAGCCATAACAAGTAATTATAAACCTGATGAAAGTTACTATTACAGAGGTCTTGCTAAATTCTACCAATCAAAAAATGCTGATGCTTGCTCTGATTGGGTCAATGCACTAAAAAACGGGCATTTCAGATCTCAGGAGATGCTTTATAATCACTGTAATAAAGGAAATCAGATGAGGAAAAAATGATGGCTGCAATGTGCTATTTTCTGAATATCACACTTGGCTTTTTTTATACCTGATAACCAGGTAAATAACAAAGGCAGCACCAATCCCCAGTAGAATAAACGAAATCTCATGCATATAGGGTGATAAAAGATTCGCCAGTTCTTTAATATCAATGGTCTCTTTTTGCATTGATGTAGGAGATATTCTATAAACATACACTGTTAAAAAAGCCAACAAGGTATGCCATATTGAAGAGCCTAAAACTGTGAATAAAATTAGTTGTTTTACATTCATCTTGGCCAATCCTGCGGGTATTGATATTAAATGGCGAACTCCGGGAACCAATCGCCCAATGAACGTCGAACTTCTCCCATGTCTTACAAAATAGGCTTCGGCATGTTCAACTTTTTGTCTGTTCAATAAGAATATTTTTCCAATTTTCGATTCAGCAAAGCTGTACACAATTGCCCTGCCAAGCCATCGGGCTAAAGAGTAGTTAATCAATGCACCAATTACTGCGCCAAGAGTTGCAGAGATGATAACAAACCAAATATTTAGGCCACCAGCAGCAGCTTTCCATGCAGCTGGAGGTATAACAATTTCAGAAGGAACAGGAATAAATGTGCTTTCTAATGCCATAAGAATTAAAATGGCGAGATAACTCATATTTACCATGTACCAATCTATAAGCCATTGAAAGAATTCCAGCATATAATTCGTTTAAAGTGGAGCAGCAAAGATAACCATCATTCGCAAATATGAAAGTTTGGGTGTTTTAGATTAAAAATTTACTTAAGTAACTTCCTGAGTTTAACTTCCAGCTGCTTAACATTTGAAGGGACAGAGATCAGGGTTAAACTCCGATCAAGCAAGAAAAACTTAGGGGTTTCATCAACCTTGAATCTGTCCATTATTTTACCCGATGAGAGATTATTGATATTATCGTTGACCCAGTCCAGCTTATTATCTGCGATAACAGCATTACAGCTATCAACCTCTTCATCAATAGAGATGGCAATAACCTCAAATCCTTTATTCCTGTAGATTTGATAAACCCGCTTAAGTTCCGGTAGCATCTCAAGGCAATGTGGGCACCAGCTCGACCAGAACACCAACAGCTTATACCTGGATTTAATTTCGGAGATTTTTGTTTTACCGTTCCTGCCGGTTATTTTAAAATCCATAGCTTTTTGCCCAGGTTTAATTGAGTTATCATTTCTTAGGTTATATTCATCATTTCGAATAATTGGTGTAAGCCCTTTAACTGGCAAACTGACAACATAATCAGCAACTGATTTGTAATCCGTTTCCACAAGCTCCTGGTAAATTGAGTTTCTGAAATAGTTTTTTATACTGACATCAGCATTAAGGCTTAAAACTACTTTAACTCCTTCGATAAATGCGGAATCCTGTTCTTCTTTATCCAGATTGTCATTAAATATTAAATCGAGATAATCCCAAAGTTTTTTATTCAACTCCTTGAAGTTTAGCAGAGCCGAATCGTTTAGGTCAGAGTTTTCCCACCAATGTATAAGTGAGTATGAACGCTGTTCAGCATTACTTAACCCTTTTGGAACTATAGGTCGAAGATCAAGTTGTATTAACTTGGATGTGAGTAAACCAGGGTTATTTTTAGCCAGGTTAAATGCGGATTTATTAAACTCACTCTTAATCCTAAAGATTTCATCATCCAAAGCATACCCAAATGGTGAGGTAACGGAATAGTAACTTCTGGCTGAACTCAGTAACCACGATAGCTGTGATTCATCCCGTTTTAACTTCCGGTACTGAATATAGATTTTATTTTCATCAGATTTAATGGATTTCAGGCTATCCTCAACGGCAAATATTACGGTTTCCAGGATTATTTCAGGCTCTTCACCCACAATAAAATCAAAGCTAATGTTTTTGCCAATTCTAAGTTTATACAATCCTCTTTCATAATTATTGCGGAGTTGAAAATTAAACTGGTCGCTACTGGTTTTATAGACAGAATCAACAATAACCTCATTATCAGGTTTCAGGAAAAAAAGTTTTGCAAAAGAAGTATGTGTTTGCTTAACTTTGATTTGGATTTTGGTTTGGGCTATAGAATTATAGGGTAGGGCCAGGATCAATGAAAAAAATAAAATGGCATTAATTTTTGTACTCAAATTCTGCATAAAAACCTATATAAGTTTTGTTTAACTATTTCAGTGATAAGGTTGGGCGGTAAATTTTAATTTTCCCTTTTGTAATAGTGTTGATATCCAGTTTGCTAAGCCCCACTTTCCTTCCAGAGAAGTTTGTGTTCTGATGGGCCAGCTCGTAAACTCCCCTTGCATAAACTTTATAAACAATGGCTGTGTGGTGCTCCATCATTTCAGTATAAGTGGTGTTGCCTTGCTGGTATTTAACTTTTACCCCTTCGAATTGAATGATATCGCCCGGGTAAATAATATCCTTGCTAGGGTTAAGCGCTTTCCCGTATTTATACTCGTGATCCCAATCCGCATTAATCATGGTCAAGGCCCGGTTTGCCAGATCCCAGCACTCACCCCGATCAACTTTTGTATTCATTACGCTGTCTATAAATTGAACTATCTTCCGGTTAAGTTCCGGAATACTATCCTGAGCTTTTATAGTGAATGAAGTGAAAATTAGAATAATTGCCCACAAAATTCTTCTGACCATAGCATGAGTTATTAGTTTTAGCTAAAAAATGATGAGTTGCTACTGTTTCAATTTTTATTTTGGTTTTCAAGATGATAGAACAAAATTTTACGAAGTTCGGCAGGGTTAAATGGTTTAATCACGAAATCGTTCATGCCCAGACTGTAAATTTTCCTCTGGATATCCTGCATTGCCGATGCAGTTAAGGCAATTATGGGTACTTTGGATTTTGTAGCATCTGGCAAACTTCTGATTATGGTTGTTGCTTCATAGCCGCTCATTACCGGCATTTCCAAATCCATAAGGATCAGATCGTAGCTGTTTTCCGAAATCTTATCAATGGCTTCTTTCCCATTTTCAGCATGATCCACGGCTAGTCCCCATTTTACCAGGAATTTTTCGGCAATCAGCTTATTTATTTCATTATCCTCAACAACTAGAATTTTGTATGGTTTGCTAAATATTAGTTTCTCTTCAAGAATCTCAACATTTTGATTTTTAATTAGGCTGGGATCATACTTGCTTAGCTTAAGGGTGAAGTAGAAGGTTGAACCCTTTTCAGGTATGCTTCTCACCTTAATTGAACCACCTTGTAATTTGACCAACCGCTGGGAGATGGCCAAACCAAGTCCGGTTCCACCAAACCTGCGGGTAGTCTCTGCATTGACCTGGGTAAACTCCCTGAAAATGCTACCCAGGAAATTTTTATTTATACCAATTCCAGTATCGGAAATAGAAAAGGCTATATGAGCAGAATTTTTGAGATCTTTCACCAATTTTAGTGACAATTCAACAGAACCTTTTTCGGTAAATTTCAGGGCATTGCCAATCAGGTTGGTTAGAACCTGGTTGATTCTTACCTGATCACCCAACAGATTTAAGGGTATTCGTTTATCAATACTAGTTTTCAATTCAATACCTTTTTCTTTTGCGAGCTGATCAAAGCTGTTTCTGAGGTTTTCAGCGGTAGTTTTAATATCAATAGGTAAGCTGCTTATTTCAATTTTCCCCGCTTCTATCTTACTGAAATCCAGTATGTCATTCAGTAAAGCCAATAGGTTTTCTGCTGAATATTTCAGGGCGGTTAAATTGGGCAGCTGTTCGGGTTTTGGATTTTCATTCAACAATATATTGGTCATGCCAATCACAGCGTTCATCGGGGTTCTTATTTCATGGCTCATGGTTGAAAGGAACTGCTCTTTGGCTTTGCTGGCCTCTTCGGCCAGTTCCTTAGCCTTAATCAATTCCCCCTCAATTTGTTTTCGCTGGGTTATGTCACTAAGTACGGCAAGCAGGCATTTTTCATTTTGTATGTTGATTACTTCGGCTGAGAATAAACAAATAAGTTTACCTCCTTTTTTGGGGATCAGGGTAACCTCCTGATCTGTAATTTTCTGGTGTTTATCTATATATTCTAGCATTTGCTCACGTTGGCCAATCTCCTTAAAAATGCCAAGCTCATGTGATGTTTTCCCAATGATTTCTTTTTTCTTTAACCCTGTCAGTTTAAGAAAAGTATCATTAACATCAATGTATGTTCCCAGTTTAAATGTGCTAATGGTCATCATTACTGCGCTGGAGTTGAAAGCTTTAGAAAATTTCTCCTCCGAGAGCTTAATTGCCCTTTCGGCTTTTACCCTAACCGAAATATCCTGACAAATTCCAAATATTACATCCTTATTACTCCATGTGCCATTGAAAAGGCGTATTTCTACTGGAATAAGTACCTTTTTTTTGGAGATAAGGTTGGAGAGGAAAATGCATTTTTTGCCCTGAAATGCGCTTTGAATGAGCTGGTTGAGATCGCTCTCATCAAAATTGAGGAAACTTTTAAATGGTTTTAGCAGTAACTCATGTTCCGGGTAGCCTAGCTTATTTATTACCGCCTGATTAGTCTGGATTACATTCCCATTTTTGTTAAAAATAAATATCAGATCTTCAAATGCATTAACCAGTACCCTGAAATTCTGCTCTTCTTCTATTAGTTTATTCTCAGCTTCTTTTTGCTGGGTAATATCAAAACATGAATTTAGCTGCGCAAGTTTACCATTCCACTCAATAACTGATACATTAGTTTTAAGCCACTTAAGCTCACCGTCTTTGGTTAGTATCCTAAAGGTGTAGCTGTTAGATTTTTTTTGCCTGATCTCATCGAAATCATTTTGGAATAAAAGCTTAATCAGTTTTTTATCCCGGGGATGAATAATTTCAAAGTAATTAAGGTTTAGCAATTCATTTTCAGAATACCCTGTTAGCTTGCTGAAATAGGGGTTGCAGAATATTATCCGATTATCCTGAATGAAAAACAAACCGGCTTCGTTGCTATAAACCAGCTCTTTTAACAGGGCGTGTTCTGCTCTTAGTGCATTTAGCTCTTTTCTGGTTTTCGCCAATTCCGATTCTATATTACTTCTGTTACTGCTCACTATTAATTTTCAATAAATCCTGCAAAAGATATAAAAATTTTTCCATGTGATAAAATTAACCAGACAATGCCAATATGGCTTATAATTATAAATCAATATGACAATATGGCTTATTTTATAAAATGGTACGTACCTTGATTGAACAGTTATACATTAAAAAAGAAATAATAACAACTAAATAAAAGGAGGATTAAATTATGATTCCAATGCTAAGAAAAAGAGTTTACATGCCAAGTTTATTGGATGAACTTTTAAATGACAACTTTTTGGGTGGTATATCCCACGAGAGGTATAACAGTACCATGCCTGCTGTTAACATAATGGAAGGAGACGAAAGTTTCACCATTGAGTTTGCAGTACCGGGTTTTGAGAAGAAGGATTTCAAAATCGATTTAAACAACAATATCCTGGAGGTTTCAAGTCTGAAAGAGGTAAACAATGACGAAGCAAACGGGAAAATTCTTCGCAATGAATTTTGTTACAACTCATTCAAGAGAGTCTTCACTTTGCCCGATACTATTGATTCAGAGAAAATCAAAGCAAACTACAAGGATGGGATTTTATCAATATCAATTCCAAAAAGAGAAGAGGCAAAGGTAAAACCTGTTCGTCAGATTTCGGTAGCCTAATAAAAAACCCCCGATATTTAAAGGGGGTTTTTTATTTTTATAAGCTACACTGAACCTCAGCTTATCATATCTTATAAATACTCCATGTGCTCCTGATCAGTTATCTTTTCACAATAGTGGCATTTTAGGGAAACCGTTTTTTTGTCAACCACCTTGAATTTTGTTAATACCTTCTCGTTATTGGTTATGCACTTCGGGTTGACGCACCGAATTATCCCGGAGATATCTTCAGGAACATCCACGAGCATTTTCTCGACCACTTCGTAGTCTTTAATGATATTCAGTTTTGCCGAAGGGGCAACCACTGCTATTCGGTTAATCTCATCCTTCTCAAAATATTTCCCGGCTATTTTGATGATTGCTTTTTTGCCGAGCCTTTGGCTTTCCAGGTTCGTACCAAAAGTAATCTGGTTGCCAATTTTATCGAGACCCAAAATGGAAATTACCTTAAAAAGATTTTGGGCGGGAATATGATCTATTACGGTGCCATTCTGAATAGCACTTACACTCAATTGCTTTTTATCTTTCATAGTTCTGATTCATTAAATTATTTCAAACCAAGGATTAACGACATGATTGCCATGCGGGTGTAAACACCATTGAGCGCCTGTGGGAAATAGTATGCCTTAGTGTTGTCATCAACATCGGTAGATATTTCATTTACTCGGGGCAATGGGTGTAAAACTCTCATATTAGGCTTTGTCCCTTCAAGCATTTTGTTCTGAAGAACATATACATTCTTAACTTTTTCGTATTCTACCGGATCGGAGAACCTCTCCCTTTGAACTCTTGTCATGTAGATAATATCAGCATCTTTGATATTATCTGCCAGTTCGGAATGCTCCTCAAATTTCAGCCCCAACCCTTTCAGGAATAATTTATACTCCTGAGGCATTTGCAGTTCTTTGGGAGAAATAAAAGTGAACGAGGCCTGGAACTGCGACATGGCCTGTAAAAGGGAGTGTACGGTTCTCCCATACTTCAGATCGCCAACCATAACAATCCTGATGTTTTCCAGTTTTCCCTGTGTTTTTCGGATTGAGTATAGGTCGAGCAGGGTTTGTGTTGGGTGTTGGTTGGCTCCATCGCCGGCATTGATAATTGGCACCTTGGAAACCTCACTCGCGTACCGGGCGCTTCCTTCGATTGGATGTCGCATCACAATCAGATCAGAATAATTAGCTACCGTCATGATGGTATCCTTGAGGCTTTCTCCCTTGGAAACGCTGGTTGATGATGCCTCAGAGAATCCGATTATTCGCCCTCCCAGGCGATTTACAGCACTTTCGAAGCTTAATCGGGTTCTGGTAGATGGTTCGAAAAAGAGGGTTGCAACAACTTTCCCATTCAGGATTTGCTGGCTGGGATTCTTTTCAAATTCTTCAGCAAGATTAAGAACCTGCAGGATCTCATCTTTGCTCAGATCGTTAATGGAAACTAAACTTCTGTTTTTCATCCGTTTAATATTAATTTATTGATAAATTGAATTTAAACATTGTTGTATAATGGTCAATAAAAAAGCCCCAATCAGGGGCTTCATGGCTAAATAGTTTTAATAAAACGAATACTTGCTGATTCAATCTTCCCAATCCTGCTTAAAACGCCATCTACTTTGGATTTTCTAATCCCAACTTCAATCAGACAATCATTATTGAATTGCTGGCTGATCAGATCTAATGATTCGTCCTTAATCATTTTCATCATGTCATTTAATGCAATAAAATTAAACGATATTTGATAAATATCATTAATGGTTTTTGTAATAATTTTTGCATTTCCAAGAGCATCAGCCGCGGCTGTTTTATAGGCGTTTATTAGACCGGAAACTCCAAGTTTTGTTCCTCCAAAATACCTTATAACAACGATTAAAACATTTGTAATGTTTTTACTTAAAATCTGCCCGTAGATTGGTCGTCCGGCCGTACCTGAGGGTTCACCATCATCATTTGCCCTCCATTGGTTTCCGCTATAGCCTAAAGAATATGCATAACAGTGATGACGGGCATCGTGGTATTCTTTTCTAAGATTGGCAAGAATTCCTTTGATTTCACCCTCGTCAGAAACCGGGAAGGCGAGGGCAATGAACTTACTGCCTTTCTCCTTATAGACCCCTTCAGCATTTGCTGCGATTGTTTGGTATGTATCAGCGGATTCCTTCATGTTCATCAAAAAGTCAGCAGAAAAATAGCAACTAGTGATAGCGAAATTCCAAACCAGTTCAGCTTAGATAGCTTTTCCCTGAAAACCAGCAATCCTACTAAAGCAGAAAGGACAACTATGCAGATATTATTTACACCAAAAATGGCAAAGCTTTCGGTTTGTTTACCCGTGTTTAGGTCGATGTGATTCAATGCACCTATCAGAAAATATACGGTTCCAAAATTCACTAAACCCAGAAGGATACCAAGAATCCATGTTTTCAGGAATTTAAAACTTTTTAAAGCAACCGGGTTAAAAATCAAAATGAAAATGCCTGTTAACCCGGCAAAACCGAATGTTATAGCTGTAAACAGTGGGTTAATCTCATTTGAAACATATTTTGCCTGGGCAAATTTTATTAATGAGTCCACCAAACCAATTCCAACAAAGAGAACCAAAGGCAAGTAGATTGATTTTAAATCAGGTTTTGTTGCTATTTTTTTATATAGAGTTAAAAATACTGCCAGCAAAGTACTGATTATTCCAATAACCTTTAAAAGAGCTATGTTAGTGTTATTATCAAGGATTAATGAGAATGAAATTGGGAAAATAACTGACATTTTACTTGCAACGGTTGTTATTGTAACGCCCGCTTTATCGGTACTGATGCCAATAACGTAGAGCATTGCGATAAAAAGAATCCCAAGAAAAATTGAAAGCAGGAACCATTTTTCTTGATGAATTTCTGATGGGAACTGGTCGCTATAATTCAAAAAAAAACCTGCTGAGCAGGCTACAAAATAGTTAATTATTATTGCACTTAAAATATTGACTTTGAATTGATTGATTGTTTTAAACGTGATAAAAACGAGGGTGGATGAAAAGATGCTAAGTATTAAAAACAGCATTTCTATAAGGTTTCTGCAAAAGTAGGATTAATTATTTTGTTGATAAAATTATGGTTTCTGAATTATAAACTTGACCATGAAAGTTTTCAACACCTGGTATTAACCAGGAGAAAATATTCTAAACCAGTGCTTTTACAATTAGATTGGCATCAAAATCCTTCACATTCACAATTATCGGGTTGGTGATATGCCATTTCGCCAGAACTCTTTGAAGAAACTCGGTTCTAATGGTTATTATTAGCGGGTTGCGATTGATTGTCTTTGATAAGATATCGGCCCAAGCCTGGTTTTCCAGCTCGTACAACCCGATTTCATCCATTATTATAACAGTATCATTTGATGTGCTCAGAATTAGATTTTCAGCGTCTTCAATTGTACCCTGTTCGAATATAAATTTCCCATATTTCTCCCCATTTTCCCTTTCGCACAATGGCAGTTCGGTTTCATCCGGAAGTAAGATCAGTTTAAAAGCAAAACGATGGCCCTCTTTGAAAACCGGTTTGGCATAAAAACCCGCATAATCAGCATCCCTGATGTCGAGATGTTTTATCAGCTCCTTCATTGCAGATGTTTTTCCAGATCCTTTATCACCAGTGATTATTATAATGGGTTGTGTTTTGGCTTCAGGCTCACCCTTGAAAAGCTGGTGAATGTAGTGGCTGAAAAACTTCCCATCATCTGAATGAATTTTAGCATTTCTCAGTCGGGACAGGTAATGAGGAAGTGTAGAAAACGCGATAGATGTTGCGAGGTAAAGAGGTTGTAACCTGGATCGGCTGAAATATTCGGTAAAGATCTTTGAGCGAAGTTCAACGCTTATCGCTAAAAATGATAGAATAACTAAGGTAGCCCTGATTAGTACTTTAAACCCCTGAATAATAGATTCCTGAAGTGTGGCATTGTTGCTTATCACAGGAATTATAAGGGATAGGAATAATATCGGGAGCCAAAACCTGATTTTTTTTGTAATCACTCTCACTTTTTGATAAAACCCAAAACATATTCCTAAATAAAAAAATCCTGTGGAGAATGTAATTATGGGGTTCAAGCTACTTTGTAAACTTAGAAATGCAATAAGAAATACAAGATGAAAAATGATATAATAGACATTTCTTGTTGATTTGGCTGAGCGTACCTGTTCATTCTTCCCAAAGTTATCGAGGTTCAGCAAAACACCAGATTCATCCAGATTGATTCTTTTACTGGTTAATAATCCGGTAACAGCAGCAGCAACTCCCGTCAGGAAATATATAACAGCAAGAAACAGGATGAGTTTCCAGCTATCACCTTCAGCTATCCCAAGTTCATTTTTTGCCATTGCAAAAAGGGAATTATAGGTATCAACTATTCCCTGACCATAGATCATTATCAACCTGATAATTTTGAAGAAAAGGACTGAGAGGACTGATAAACCGCCGGCTACAAGCAGGCCAAAAATGTTAATCCCAAACAACCGAACAGCCGATTCCATCAGTAAACCTTCCAGCGATATGGCAAGCATGGGGGTTATTAATACTGCACTTGGTGATATCGACTTTAAGGCTGCACATATCAGGCTGGCTCTCCAAAACAGCCCTTTAACTTTCCACTGCGCCTGGAACGTAACAGTTATAACAACCCCTATAAATGAAAGAATTGTCCCTGCAATTAAAGGTAAGGCAAGATTATGGATAAAAGTTCCGGCAGTAATTTCAAATACTCCCCAAATGGTGCCAACAATAATTGATTTCTGCCAGGTGGTAGATAATATCTTATTCTGATCGCTCAATAGTTACCAAATTTGATTGCTAAAGATAAAAAAAGGGAGGCAAACGCCTCCCTTTTTGATTTAATAATATGCAATCTATTTTACAGATTCAACAATCTGGCGGAATGCATCCGGGTGGTTCATGGCCAAATCGGCAAGCACCTTACGGTTAATTGCAATACCTTTCTTGTTAACTTTCCCAATAAACTCTGAGTATGACATCCCATAGGGTCTTACAGCAGCGTTAATACGTTGAATCCACAATGCGCGGAATTCAATTTTTTTCTTTTTACGATCGCGATAGGCGTAGCCCAATCCTTTCTCAAGGGTATTTTTAGCTACGGTGTAAACATTCCTGCGCCCCAGGAAGTTCCCTTTGGTTTGTTCAAGGATCTTTTTTCTTCTTGCCCTTGATGCAACTGAATTGACTGAACGTGGCATTTTACTTTACATTTTGTGAATGGTTAGCGTTCCTTTTCGGACTCTTCTTGCTAAATCATTCTGGTTAATAAATCAAATAGTTTAAAATCAAAAAACAAACGGCTTATTTAAGGCCAAGCATAATTTTTACGCGATTCTCATCGGCATCACTAACCAACCCGCTATGGGTAAGATTCCTTTTTTGTTTGGTTTCCTTCTTGGTCAGGATGTGGCTTTTATAAGCGTGTTTCCTTTTGATTTTACCAGTACCGGTTAAAGAGAATCTCTTTTTTGCACCGGAATGTGACTTCACTTTTGGCATTCTTTCTAAACTTAGTTAAGTTACTTCTTCTTTTTAGCTGTAGATTTTGGTGTTATAAAAATTGTCATTCTTTTTCCTTCAAGTTTTGGGAGCTGCTCCACTTTGCCAAACTCTTCAAGATCCTGAGCCAGGCGTAACAACAATATTTCACCCTGCTCCTTAAAAAGGATTGAACGTCCTTTGAAGAATACAAATGCTTTAACCTTTGCGCCCTCCTCAAGGAAATTCTGTGCATGCTTCAGCTTGAAGTTGTAGTCGTGTTCGTCGGTATTGGGACCAAATCGGATTTCCTTAACCACAACTTTTTGCGTGTTGGCACGCATCTCCTTCTGTTTCTTCTTTTGCTGGTAAAGAAACTTCTGGTAATCAATAATACGGCAAACAGGTGGATCAGCCTTATCTGAAATCAGAACTAAATCAAGTTCCATTGATTCAGCCATTCTGCGGGCTTCTTCGATAGAAAAAACACCCTGTCCTTCGATGTTTTCTCCTACAACTCGGACAACCTTAAACCTGATCGCCTCATTGATGAGGAATTTGTTGTCCTTGTCGTCTCTTTTGTGAGTAACCTGTGTACTTATTTTTAAACCCTCCTTATTAATTACAAGTTAGTTAATTTCTTCCAGCATTTTACTTATCTCAAGGCTGATGTGATTGGCAAATTCCTCAAGTTTCATTTGCCCTTTATCCCCATCTCCTTGTTTACGAACGGCAACCAGACCGGCTTCCTCCTCTTTTTCGCCGACAATTAAAAGATATGGGATTCGTTTTAACTCGTTGTCCCTTATCTTTTTACCGATCTTTTCGTTCCGATCGTCAATTAGGGTGCGAATATCGTAATTATTTAGGAAATTCAAAACTTTTTTCGCGTATTCATTATATTTTTCACTTATTGGCAAAATAACCACCTGATCGGGCGTGAGCCATAGCGGGAATTTCCCGCCGGTATGTTCAATCAGTACGGCAACAAACCGCTCCATTGAACCAAATGGCGCACGGTGTATCATGATTGGCCTGTAACGCTTATCATCTGCCCCAATATATTCCAGCTGGAAACGTTCGGGCAGGTTATAGTCAACCTGAATGGTGCCCAGTTGCCATTTTCGGCCAATGGCATCTTTTACCATAAAATCCAGCTTAGGCCCGTAAAATGCTGCTTCGCCAATCTCGGTAACAGTTCTTAACCCTTTTTCGGCTGCAGCCTCAATTATCGCCTGTTCAGCTTTTGCCCAATTCTCATCTGAACCAATGTATTTTTCTTTATCATTAGGATCCCGCAATGAAATTTGGGCAGTATATTCAGTAAAATTAAGGGTTCTGAATATATATAGTACAATATCGATTACCTTAATAAATTCCTCTTTCAGCTGATCGGGACGGCAAAAAATGTGGGCATCATCCTGGGTAAATCCCCGAACGCGGGTTAATCCATGCAGCTCACCGCTTTGCTCATAGCGATAAACAGTACCAAACTCTGCCAGACGAACCGGCAAATCTTTATATGAATGTGGTTTAGCCTTATATATCTCGCAGTGATGAGGGCAATTCATCGGTTTTAGCAAAAATTCTTCCCCTTCCTGTGGGGTGGAAATAGGATGAAAGCTATCCTTGCCATATTTTGCCCAGTGACCGGATGTTACATACAGCTCCTTTTGTCCGATATGGGGAGTAATAACCTGTTCGTACCCATACTTCTTCTGTACTTTTTTAAGGAACATTTCCAACTTTTCGCGTAGCTGTGCGCCTTTTGGGAGCCAAAGCGGTAAACCTGGGCCTACACTTTGGGAGAATGTGAAAAGTTCAAGATCTTTTCCAACTTTACGGTGATCCCTTTTTTTTGCTTCTTCAAGTAAAACCAGGTAATCATCAAGTAATTTTTTCTGTGGAAAAGAGATTCCATAAACCCGGGTGAGCATCTTATTCTTTTCGTTTCCCCTCCAGTATGCACCAGCAATACTTGTTAGTTTTACTGCTTTGATATAGCTGGTATCGGGCAGGTGTGGGCCGCGACATAAATCAGTAAAATTTCCCTGTGAGTAAAACGTAATAGTTCCGTCCTGTAAGTCGTTGATCAATTCAACTTTATATGGATCACCTTTTTTAGTGTAGGTTGCTAATGCCTCTGGTTTTGATACTTCTTTTCGGGTTATCTCCTGTTTTTCTCTCACGAACTCCATCATCTTCTCTTCTACCTTTACCAGATCAGCTTCTGAGATAGAGTATTTATCAAAATCAATATCATAGTAAAACCCATTCTCGATGCTTGGCCCAATGCCCAATTTAATGCCAGGGTATAAGATTTCAAATGCTTCGGCCATGAGGTGTGCAGTGGAGTGCCAGAATGCAAGCTTGCCCTCTTCATCATCCCATTTATGGAGTTTTAGAGTCGAATCCGATGTTATTGGGCGGGTTAAATCCCAGATTTCATTGTTAACGGTTGCTGATAGAACCTCTTTTGCAAGACGTTCGGAAATACTTTTAGCAATATCCAGGCTGGTAATTCCAACCGGGTACTCACGGACATTGCCATCGGGGAAAGTAATTTTAATCATGAATAAAAAATTTTTGCAAAATTAAGCAAATCTTTGATAGGGCAAAGGAATATATCAATCAGTATAAACAATGATTGGGATTCAATGTTTAAAGCTCAGATTTTATTCAAAGTGTGAGCAAGCATAATAATATGTAATTATCAAAATCAGGAATTTTTACTTTTTTAAAACTTTAAAACTTTTAGCTACTTCCTTAATTAACCCTTTTTATATTTTTGAAGTCTGAAAATTTACGCTAATACTTAAATTCTATGAAATCTATCCTGAGGACATCGCTTATTTTAATGCTGATTTTTTCAGTAACCAATTTATTTGCACAGAAGCAAAAAATCACCCTTGATGACCTCTTTAAAAAGGGCACATTCAGGGCCAAATCAATTTATGGGTTAATCTCCATGAACGATGGCGAAAGCTATTCGGCAATAAATGAAGCAAAGCAGGTGGTAAAATACCAATACTCCACCGGCAAACAGCTGGAGGTGTTATTTAACCCGGCTGATTATAACAATTCAGACTTGATGGATTTTTCAAGCTATTCATTTAGCAATGATGAGTCCAGGATGCTTATCGTTACTCAGGAAATCCCAATATACCGGTATTCTTTTACCGCAAACTATTACGTTTACTACAGAAAAACCAAAACCTGCGAGCCTTTATCTGAGAATGGAGCCCAAATGAATGCCACTTTTTCGCCTGATGGAAATTTTGTGGCATTTGTAAGAAATAATAATATATATATCAAAGATTTAAACACCAAGGAAGAACGGCAAATCACAAATGATGGTGAATATAATCATATCATAAATGGCGATCCTGACTGGGTTTACGAGGAAGAGTTTGTACTTACAACGGGTTTACAATGGTCTCCCGACAGTAAACGGTTGGCTTTTTTCCGTTTTGATGAAACGGAGGTTAAACAGTTCAATATGACCACCTATAAAGGTCAGCTTTACCCTGAAAATTACACATTCAAATACCCTAAAGCCGGTGAAAAAAACTCTATTGTTACCATTCATGTTTATTCGTTGGAATCCGGAGAAGTTAAAACCATGGATATTGGTCCGGAAAAGGATCAGTACATTGCCAGGATAAAATGGACATATACTCCAGATAAGCTTTGTATGGTAAGACTGAACCGGTTGCAAAACCGTGCTGATATCCTAATCGCTGATGCTACAACAGGTCAATCCAATGTACTATATACCGATATCAATAAATATTACATAAATGAACCTAATGACAATTACCCCACTTTTACCAATGATGGTAGGTATTTTATTGTAACCAGCGAGAAGGATGGGTTTAACCATATATATTTATATAGCATGGACGGCAAGCTGGTTAACCAGCTGACAAAGGGCCAGAATGAGGTTAAAGATTTTTATGGGTATGATAATAAGAACAATAAGGTATTTTATCAGGCCTACGACAACAGCCCGCTCCGAACCGCTGTTTACTCTTTGGATTTAAAGAGCATGCTTGTTACCAAACTTTCCCAATCCGAAGGCACAAACAGTGCAGAGTTTAGTAAAACATTCAAATATTTCTTTAACAACTTCTCAAACCTGAAAACCCCGCTACTCATAACTTTAAATTCTGATAAAGGTAAATTGATTCGGGTGATTGAGGATAATGCCAGGTTGAAGGAACGCATATCCGAATATGATATACCACAGATGGAGCTATTCACTTTTAAAACATCTGAAGGTATTGAGCTGAATGGCTCAATGATTAAGCCACTTGGATTTGATGAGACTAAAAAGTACCCGGTTTTGATGTATCAGTACAGCGGACCTGGCTCACAATCTGTTATGGATAATTTTAATATTGATTGGGATCAATTTCTTGCGAGCAATGGTTATATTGTTGTTTGTGTTGATGGCCGAGGAACAGGTGGCAGGGGCGAGGCTTTCAAAAAAAAAACTTATGGTCAGTTAGGCTATTATGAGTCAATTGACCAGATTGAAACTGCGAGGTACCTTCAAAAACTTAATTTTGTTGATCCAAACCGAATTGGGATTTGGGGATGGAGCTATGGTGGTTACATGTCATCGCTCTGTCTTTTCAAGGGAGCGGATGTTTTTAAAATGGCCATTGCTGTTGCACCAGTTACCAACTGGCGATATTACGATTCAATATACACTGAGCGTTACATGGGTTTGCCTCAGGATAACCCACTAGGCTATGATAGTAACTCACCTATAAACCATGTGGAAAAGCTGAAAGGCAAACTCCTGATTGTTCATGGCACAGGCGATGATAACGTGCATCTGCAAAATTCAATCGAAATGATTGAAAAATTAGTTCAAGCTGGCAAGCAATTCGACATGCAGTTTTACCCTGATAAGAATCACGGGATTTATGGAGGCAACACTACTATACATCTTTACACGCGCTTAACTAAATTTGTGCTTGAAAATTTGTAAAATTGACATTGCCCAATGTTTCTTAAAGGTTTATATCCTGTAATTTTTTACCTTTGACCTCTTTTTAAAATGATATGTTCAGCTTAGAAAAGAAACGTTGGCAGTGGGCTGCTATGCTTCTTCTTGCTTTTATATGGGGCGGATCGTTTATACTTATGAAAAAGGGATTGCTTGCATTCTCTTTTATTCAGGTTGCTTCAATAAGAATTTTCTTTGGTGCATTGATTTTAGCCCCGCTTTCAATTAAAAACATAAAAAAAGTATCAAAGGATAATGTTGTTTTCCTTCTATTATCGGGTATATTAGGTAATTTTTTCCCGGCTTTTCTTTTCACTTTAGCAGAGACAAACTTATCCAGCTCCCTGGCAGGGATTCTTAATAGTTTAACACCATTTTTTACCTTGCTGATCGGTGTCGTACTTTTTAAAAGCCGTCCGGGAGTTCTCCAATACCTAGGGATATTTATCGGCCTTATTGGTGCTGTGTTGTTAATAACAAATGGGAATTTTTCCTCATTTCATGATATAAATTATTTTGCACTTTTTATAGTTCTTGCAACATTGATGTATGGCATTAACGGGAATATTATCCATTTTAAATTGAGTAACCTGAATGGGATTGAAATCACCTCCCTGGCATTTATGTTTTTAGGCCCATTTGCGGGAGTAGTATTATTTTCTACTGATTTGAGTACTGCATATCATTCCCAATTTTTTTGGGTCAGCTTAATTGCATCGCTTGCCCTTTCCCTTTTTGGCTCGGTTCTGTCATTGTTTGTATTCAATAACCTGATTCACCGAACAGGCGCTATATTTGCTTCATCGGTTACCTATATTATCCCTGTTTTTGCCTTAATGTGGGGTTTGTTTGATGGCGAGGTAATCAGCTTGCTTCAGGGACTGAGCATGGTAATTATTATTGCTGGAGTTTACCTTGCCAATCTGAAAAGAAGAAAGTTTAAGGAGGTATTGAATGATTCTGTTGGTTTACAAGATCAAAAAACCAGCTAACTTTAATCATTTATTGCATTGAAGATTTTATCTCCTAGATTTGAGACAAGTTGTTTTTACAGATAAGTAAATTTAATAATTATGAACACCATCTTACTAACAGGCGGAACCGGCTACATTGGTTCTCATACAGCAGTGGAGTTGATTAATTCTGGTTATAATTTAATAATAGTTGATAACCTGTCAAACTCATCCGCAGATGTAATTGATGGGATTGAGAGGATAACACAGATCCGCCCTGCTTTTATTAAAGCAGATTGTTCAAACTATTCTGAGATGCAGAATTTATTCAACCAATATCCTGAGATAAAATCTGTAATTCATTTTGCCGCATTAAAAGCCGTTGGTGAATCTGTAAGCAAACCGTTGGATTACTATAATAATAACCTGGTATCGGTAATCAACCTGTTAAAACTAATGATTGAGAGGGGCGGTGGCAATTTCGTTTTTTCCAGTTCCTGTACAGTATATGGACAACCAGATAAATTACCCGTTACTGAAGAAGCGCCATATAAACCCGCAACATCCCCTTATGGCAATACCAAGAAAATAGCCGAGGATATTTTAAGAGATACTACTTTTGTGAATCCCACTGTTAAATGTATTGCTCTCAGGTATTTTAACCCTATTGGTGCACATCCCTCGGCCGAGATTGGCGAGTTACCAATTGGCAAACCGGATAATCTTGTCCCGTTTATCACCCAAACAGCAATTGGTATTCGCGAAAAATTATCAATTTTTGGAAGCGATTATAAATCACCCGATGGTACGGCAATCAGGGATTATTTTCATGTAGTTGATCTGGCTAAAGCACATGTACTGGCCTTGGATAGGATGTTGACCAGGAAAAACAAAGCCGCATTTGAGGCTTTTAATGTTGGAAACGGGAAAGGTGTGACTGTGCTTGAAATTGTTAAAGCATTTGAAAAGGTCAGTGGTGTACGCTTGAACTATGAAATTGTGGGGCGAAGAGCCGGTGATATTGAGAGAGTCTGGGCTGATACTACATTAGCTGAAAAGGAATTAGGCTGGAAACCGGAAAGTACCCTTGAGGATGCACTGCTAACCGCCTGGAATTGGGAAAAAAGGTTAAGTGGGAAAGATAAAAATATTTAAAAAATAGAATCCTTTTTGAAATATTCACCAAAAAACCCAGGAAAGCCTCCCGGGTTATGTTTCTATAAAGATGGGGCTAGTATAGGAAACTCAGCAGAATCCCTGCTGCAACAGCGCTACCAATAACGCCTGCAACATTGGGACCCATAGCATGCATTAACAGATGGTTTGTCTTATCGTATTGTAAACCAATAATTTGTGACACCCTTGCGCTATCAGGGACTGCTGAAACACCTGCATTCCCGATAAGTGGGTTTATTTTATTTTCAGGTTTTAGAAATAGGTTGAAGACTTTAACAAACATAACACCGCCAAAAGTTGCAACAATAAAAGAGGTAGCCCCAAGTGCAAAAATGCCGATACTTTTAGTGGTTAAAAAAGTGGTCGCCTGGGTGGAAGCGCCCACTGTTAACCCAATAAGAATTGTAACAATATCAATCAAGGGACCCTTTGCTGTATCGGCTAAACGCTTGGTAACCGTACTCTCTTTAAGAAGATTTCCAAAGAAAAGCATCCCCAGCAATGGCATACCAGAAGGCACAATAAACGTAGTGAGGATCAACCCAATGATAGGAAAAAGGATCTTTTCCTTTTGAGAAACCTGGCGTGGTGGTTTCATCCTGATTACCCTTTCCTTTTTAGTGGTTAGCAGTTTCATTACTGGCGGTTGAATAACCGGTACCAACGCCATGTATGAGTATGCGGATATTGCAATTGCACCCATCAAATCTGGTGCTAAACGCGATGAAAGAAAGATAGCCGTTGGACCATCGGCACCACCAATAATGCCAATTGCTCCGGCTTCCTGTGGTGTAAATCCTAAGTGCACTGCTGCTATATAGGCACCAAAAATTCCAAGTTGAGCCGCAGCTCCTATTAACAATAGTTTAGGATTGGAGATCAACGCGCTGAAATCGGTCATAGCACCTATACCAAGAAATATTAAAGGTGGGTATATACCCTGGCTCACTCCAAAATAAAGATAGCTAAGCACGCTTCCCTGTTCATATATCCCGATTTGTAAACCGGGGAAAAAGGGAACGTTCCCGATTATTATCCCAAAACCTATTGGGACAAGTAATAAGGGTTCGTACTCTTTTGCAATTGCAAGGTAAATGAATATTAACCCAACGCAAATCATTATTAAGTGGCCCCAGGTGAAATTTGAAAACGAGGTATATTGAATGAATTGCTGAAGGTTCTCCTGCAAAAATGATATCAAACTACTAGATTTTTCCATTGTTATTCACCAATTATTACGAGTACATCACCTTCAAGAACGCTATCGCCTTTTTTCACTTTTACATCAGTAACCCGGCCTTCTTTATCAGAATCAATGTTGTTTTCCATTTTCATCGCTTCAAGAACCAGGAGTTTTTGCCCTCTTTTTACAACATCGCCTGGCTTAATATGAACATCCAGAATTACTCCAGGTAGAGGTGATTTTATTGAACCTGTGGTTGCAACACCTGGACCTTGTGTTTTTACAACAGTGGGATGAGTATCGGTGGATGGTACTGCGGTGGGTCTTACCAGTTTAGGGGTTTTAGTCTGTTTTAGCTCCTTATCTATTTCAACTTTATAAGGAGTTCCGTTAACTTCCAGTTCAGCAATGTTACCCTCAATATTTGTAATGCTGACATTATAGTCGTTACCGTTTATTTTAAGCTTGTATTCTTTCATCACAATTAAATTACTTGTTAATTACATTACTTCTTGATTCTTTATGAGGATTTTGTCTTAGCCCGTATATTTTTGAACTCCACGGTGAATAAGTTTTTGCAACCCTGTTTATGGTCAGAATAGCCGATTCATAATCGTGTTGTTCAGTTTCATAAAGGTAGATGGCTGCTGAAATGGCTGCAAAAACCTCACCAGATACTTCTTCATGTATGGCAATTCTGCCCTCTTTGGCGGCATGGGCTTCAATTTTCTTCTTTTGTGAGTGAATGTTGTATTTCCCGACTTGTTTAAAAAAGAGGTAAAGCAGGAGTAAAGCCGCAAACACAACTGACATTGCCACCAATGACATACCAATACCTGAAGGATCAGATTGGGCGATTTTTTGACCGGCATTTCTTAAATCTGTAGTAATGTTTGTAGCCATGGGTGTGGTCTTTTCCAGGTATGACCAACCAGTTTCACCATCTTTAACCCTTCCATAAGAAATATCAACCTTGCTTAGCGGAACAGTGATGCTGTCAATCAAAGTTCGGCCATCAGAATCAAAAAGAGCTATAAACCTTGATGTGGAATCAAGTTCGAAATTCAAATGGAAAGTTCCATGTGTGGTTTTATTATCGGCCCAGAAAATGATGAAGAACCTTGACGGGATTAGAGTATTGGGGTCATTCTTGGGAATTCGGTATTTAGTGGGGTTGTTTATATCATCAGTAAAAAAACAACCACCGATATTAACCTTATTGTAGGCTTTGTTGAATATTTCAATCCAGGCATTTCGGCTCCCGTAGTTATCCTGATAGTTTGTGCTGTTTAGAATGAGTACCTCATTAATGCACAAATCTCTGGAACTTTGAGCTTGAGAATGGCTGCTAAGGATCGTTAACCCGGCTAATATTATAAGTAGCTTAATTTGACTTGTCATTCTTCTTTTTTTAGAATTATAAAGGCAAATTGGAATGTTTCTTTGGCGGATTCACATCCTTTTTAGTGGCAAGGGCCTGAAGAGCCCGGATAATGCGAAACCTGGTATTGCGTGGTTCAATCACATCATCAATATACCCGAATTTAGCTGCAACATAAGGATTGGCAAATTTGTCTTTGTACTCTTGCTCTTTTCTGATTAGGAGATCAACTTTTGCCTTTTCATCCTCAATATTTTCAAGTTCACGGCTAAGTAGAACTTCAATAGCGCCTTTTGGCCCCATAACAGCAATTTCAGCGCTGGGCCATGCGTAGTTAATATCGCCCCTGAGGTGTTTCGAACTCATCACATCGTATGCGCCACCATACGCTTTTCGCAAAATAACAGTAACTTTTGGAACGGTGGCTTCACCATAGGCATATAAAAGTTTTGCTCCCTGAACAATGATACCATTGTACTCCTGACCAGTGCCAGGCAGGAAGCCGGGTACATCAACCAAGGTAACTATTGGAATATTAAAAGCATCACAGAAACGCACAAAACGAGCTGCTTTTCGGGAGGCATTGATATCGAGCACGCCGGCCAGATATTTTGGTTGATTGGCAACTATACCGACTGAAATCCCATTAAAACGGGCAAAGCACGTTACAATATTAGGGGCAAAGTCACGTTGCAGTTCCAGAAATTCTGCATTATCAACTACTGCTGAAATCACATCCTTGACATCGTAGGGTTTGTTTGTACTTTCGGGGATTATTTCATTTAATGCATCCTCAAGCCTGTCAATTGGATCGGTACACTGATGGATTGGCGGCTCTTCCAGATTATTTTGAGGCAAGTAGCTGAGCAGCTTTCTGAGTAGCAAAATGCCTTCCTGTTCACTTTCCGAAACAAAATGTGCAACCCCTGATTTTGATGCGTGTACGGCCGCTCCGCCTAGCTCCTCCGAGGTTACCGTTTCTCCGGTTACAGTTTTTACCACTTTGGGTCCGGTTACAAACATGTAGCTGGTTTCCTTGTTCATCAAAATGAAATCAGTTAATGCCGGTGAGTAAACCGCACCGCCGGCACATGGACCAAAAATTGCCGATATTTGTGGAATTACACCCGATGCCAGAATATTTCTCTCAAAAATCTCAGCATAACCGCCCAAACTTTTAACCCCCTCCTGTATACGAGCACCACCGGAATCGTTTATTCCAATAACGGGTGCCCCAACTTTCATGGCCATGTCCATAACCTTACAGATTTTAGCCGCAAACATCTCGGAAAGTGATCCGCCGAAAACTGTAAAATCCTGTGAAAAAACATAAACCAAACGGCCGTCAATGGTCCCATAACCGGTAACAACGCCATCGGACAGGTATGATTCTTTTTCTAATCCAAAGTCAATGCAACGATGGGAGACAAACATATCGAACTCCTCAAAACTACCCTCGTCAAGTAAAAGTTCTAAACGCTCTCTGGCAGTTAGCTTGCCTTTTTTATGCTGTGCTTCGATCCGCTTTTCACCTCCACCCAACTTGGCGATCTCTCTTAAAGAGATCAATTCCTGTATTTTCTTTGCCTGGCTAGTCATTATATTGTAAAATTGAATTTAATCCTATTTATTTTTGTGTTCGCACAATTCAGTTAGCACACCAAAGGTTGATTTTGGATGAATGAAAGCGATATCCAACCCTTCAGCTCCTTTTCTTGGTGTTTTATCAATGAGGGTTATGCCGTTTTCCTCGGCATTTTTCAGCTGATTTTCTAAAATGTTTACCGCAAATGCGATATGATGAACTCCTTCCCCCTTCTTTTCAATGAACTAACCAATCGCTCCTTCGGTATCAGTTCATTCCAGAAGCTCGATCTTGGTCTGCCCGATCATAAAAAAAGCAGTTTTAACCTTTTGCTCTTTCACCTCCTCGATGTTGTAGCATTTTAGCCCGAGAACCTTTTCATAAAACGGAATTGCATCATTAAGATTTTTAACGGCTATTCCAATGTGTTCAATATGTGATAGTTGCATAAATTTTAGTTTTTTATTAGTTCGACGTAAAAGTAATTGTGTTTAAAATATTAAAACCTGATTTTATAACATAAAAACCCTATTATTACATTGTTTTTCAACATACTCAAAAAGCATATTCGTTGAACGGGTGTTTGACAAGTTAAATTAAATAATGGAGATTATGAATGTTCGTGATGGAGTTTTTGTAGCTAGTTTGTTTTTGATTATTGATAGCTCACGAACTTTATAATCAATAAACAAAATCATTACTGAACGACTAATATTTTATAATTTCACCAAAACCTTTACCCAGTCAATCCCCTACGGGGAAATCGACACAGGATGGGCTGCTTAATTTACAATACTTTATCGCTTACAGCGAAATACAGCGTAGCTGTTAAAGTGTTGTAAAATAGCAGAATAAATTATGTAAGAAATTCCTCGTAGAGCCTGCCTGCCGGCTGCCTGGGATTAAGGCTTTTTGTTGGTCAGTAATGAAACAAAATGAAATTTTTCCAGCCAGGTTTTATCGGTTAAACTTAAGGAAAATTAGTGCATTTTTTACTTTTGTGATTTCTTAATTGCCTGATAAAAAACCTCCTGTATCTTTGTTCTGATATTCATCTCAACAAGTTTGTTATTGCTGGCATCGGGGTGTACACGATTCGAAAGGAAAATGTAAATCAGGTTATACTCGGGATCAACCCAAACCATTGTACCAGTGAACCCTGAATGGCCAAAGCTGCTGGCCGAAGCCGATTCGCATACAGGGGATTGTTTATCTTTTCTGGTTTCGGGTTTGTCGAAACCCAATCCTCTTCTGTTCCCATTGTTCTCTTTTGGTTGAGAAGTAAAGAGTTTGATGGTTTCAGGGTTAAAATACCTAGTTCCCCCATAGGTGCCTTTTTGCAGGTACATCTGCATCAGCTTGGCCAAATCGTTAGCATTGGAGAAGAGTCCTGCATGACCGGCAACACCGCCCATCATTGCTGCAGTTGGGTCGTGTACATAACCTCTGATTATCTGTTTACGGAAGAGAATGTCATTTTCAGTTGGAACAATCCGGTTCAGTTCAAATCTGGTTAAAGGGTTAAACAGAGTGTTATTCATCCCTAATCCTGTGTAAAAATTGTTTTGGGCAATATCATCTAAACCCTCTGAATAAATGTTTTCGGAAATGCGCTGAAGGTAGATAAAGCCTAGATCACTGTACTTATATTTCCCGATTTCCTTTAATGGCGACTTATTTATTAAGTTGAATATAGTATCCTTATACCCTTCCTTAATAAAAATATTCTTGGCAACCTGGGTTGGATAAGCAAATGAGTATTTATCATCATAAATTGAAGGGTTTATTACAGATTCTTTGTGAAAATACATTTTATCCGAAATTTCAAACGGGTATTCTGAGTTTATCGTTGGGTTGATCAAAGGTCTGTCGGGTTTTAAAGTGGATAGCGTTGATGTATAAAAAGGTATAAAGGCTTGCAAACCCGATTGATGCAATAGAATATCCTTTATTTTGATTTGATTTTTATCCATGCTGTTATTCAGCTGAAGATAATCGCCTATAGTCTTTTCCAGATCAATTTTTCTGGTTTCATACAGGTTCATCACTACAGGAAGCGTTGCAGCCACTTTTGTAACGGAGGCAATGTCGTAGATGGATTTCGACGTTACAGGCATTGAATCAATGTATGTAAAATTGCCAAACGATTTATTATAAAATACTATACCATCTTTTGCAGCCAGAATCTGCATACCGGGGGTAATAAACCTGTTAATAGCGTCCAATGCAATTGAGTCAACTCTGGAGAAATCGGATGATTTAAAACCTATTACTTCTGGTATGGCATAGCCGAGTCGAGTTGTTGTGCTATTTTTATTGCCTGATAGCAATGGGAATCTATTTTTTAAAGTAACAGGAAGTTTGCCGTTAAAACCAATCCCGCCGAATATCATTTGTGCCGATAACGATTGGGCTAAGGGAGAATTCTCAAAAGATATTATCAATCCATTGAGAATGGATATATCAAAAAACTTACTAAGAGTAAACGGGTTTCCGAAAATATCCAATATCAACTTCTTCTTGAAAGACAAATCAAATATAAAAGTTGAGGCTTGTGGCGTGATCCCGAAATTCCTGATTGGCCGGGTATCGGTGGAGTGATAGCCAACAATTACAAGGTTAAAAGCATCTAGTTTTACCAGCAGCGAATCAAATTGTTCCTGTGTAGATTCAGGGTTTATGCTGAATGATGATACATTGGTGTACATTTCAAGTTGCTCCCTGAATGGCTGACCTTTAGCTATTCCAATTTCCACATAAGCTAAATTCAAAGTATCCAATCGCTCTAAGGGAATCAGGTTATTGTTTTTTAAAACAGTGATTCCTTTTTCAACTATTTTTCTTCTCAAAACCTCATAGGATACATCATTTAAGTCCTTAATCAGGTTTAACGTATCAATTGGTTTTACAGTATTCAAACCGGCGTGGTACTTATACTTTAATATTTTTTTGCAATGTGCATTAATATAGTTTATTGGAATATTCCCATTTATAACCTGTTTCTCAATGAAATCAATTGATTCCTTAATTTGTTGTGGACAAACCAGCAGATCATTACCTGCTTTAAGAGCCAGGTAATTAAGTTCAACAGGCTTGTGATAATCTGCAACCCCTTTCATATTCAGGGCATCAGTGTATATAAGCCCGTTAAAGTGAAGACTATCTCTAAGTAAGTTGGTTACAACTTTTGGCGAAATGCTAGATGCAAGACTGCTGTCAGCTTCAATGGAGGGAATTTTTAGATGAGCAACCATAACCCCTGCAATCCCGTTCTTTATTAAACGTTTGAATGGGAAAAGTTCAATTGAATCTATTCGGGTAATAGTATGATTTACAGCTGGTAATGCGAAATGTGAATCTGCATCTGTATCGCCGTGCCCAGGAAAATGCTTTGCGCAAGCGAGAACGCCATTATCCTGTAAACCTTTAAGGTAGGCTAAGCTATTGGTGGTAACCAGCTCTTTTATCTCCCCAAATGATCTTGTACCAATTACAGGGTTGAGCGGGTTAACATTGATATCTACAACTGGTGCAAAATTAATCTGGATGCCAAGTCTTTTCATCTGCCTGGCAATGTCTGATCCCATCTGGTAAACCAGATTAGGATCGCCTGTGGCGCCCAGCATCATCTGGCGAGGGTAGGAAATGGTGCTGTCCAACCGCATCCCCAATCCCCATTCAGCATCTATGGAAATAAATAAAGGAATTCTTGATAATGACTGGTAAAGGTTTGTTTGCAGGGCTTGTCTTTTTGGTCCACCCTGAAAGAACACCAACCCTCCAATTTTTTCGTTCTTTATTAATGATGATATTTCGTTGATATGCTGCTGATCGCGGTTT
>CAZKHG010000021.1:0-48837 GCA_964552655.1 uncultured Rikenellaceae bacterium | reverse complement strand
AAGGTTAACATATATATGAAACTGGAAATGGAAAAAATTATCATGAAAAGTATGAAAATAATTAAGGTTGTGGCAGTTTTCGTTGCATTCTGGGCTGGTTCAACTTCTGTAAATGTATATTCTCAGACTGCCGATTATGATCAGCAATGGCCAGGTTT
The DNA here is from genome assembly GCA_964552655.1 of uncultured Rikenellaceae bacterium. Taxonomy (GTDB): domain Bacteria; phylum Bacteroidota; class Bacteroidia; order Bacteroidales; family Tenuifilaceae; genus CAZKHG01. Next base: position 48,679 of record CAZKHG010000021.1, on the reverse strand, counting down.
CCGAGGTCCCTGGGCCAGAGGTTTCCTCTCAAATTCAAAGCCTCCAGCTACATGGAGTGTTGACAGTTCCAAAAATATCAAATGGAAAGCCAAGATACTAGGGTTGGGTCATTCATCTCCGGTTATTTGGGATAATTTTATTTTTGTAACAACTGCTTCAAGTATTGTGGGTAATGAATCACTCAAGGTCGGCCTTTATGGGGATATTGATGAGGCAAACGATAGCTTTGTGCATGAGTTTATAGTTTATTGTATCGATAAAAAAACCGGCAAAACAATTTGGGAAAGGGTTGTCCATAGCGGGATTCCAAAATCGAAAAGGCATACAAAATCCTCCCAGGCGAATTGCACACCTGCAACTGATGGAAAATACCTGGTTGTACATTTTGGTTCGGAAGGCATTTATTGCTTTAATATCAGAGGAGACCTGATCTGGAGCAAGGACATGGGAATTCTTAATCCCGGACCATACACTGATCCCGGAGTTGAGTGGGGTTATGCAAGTTCTCCTGTAATTTATAAAAGTAAAATTATTGTTCAATGCGATATACCTAATAAACCGTACATTACCGCTTTTGATCTTGCTACAGGAAAAGAATTATGGCGAACATCAAGGGAAGGGGAGGTTTCTACCTGGTGTACTCCAACAATTTATTCTAAAAATGGAAAAACTCTGGTTATTGCTAACGGGTATAGAATGATTTGCGGGTATGATTTTGAGACTGGAGAAGAACTTTGGAGGCTTAGTAATGGGGGAGATGCCCCGGCACCAACACCTGTAGTTGCTAATGATTTAATTTACCTGAATAGCGCACATGGAAAATACTCTCCAATATTTGTAGTAAAACCCGATGCGGCTGGCAATATCACGCTAGCACCAGATAGTACAAAGAATAAATATATTGTTTGGAGCATCAAAAAAGGGGGAGCATATATGCAAACACCCCTGATTTATGATGGGTTACTCTATAACCTTCAGGTAAATGGCCAGCTAACTTGTTTTGATGCATTAACGGGTGCGGTTAAGTATAAAGAAAATCTGAAAGAAGCATTTTCGGCATCAGGCATAGCCGCAGATGGTAAATTGTATTTTAGCGCTGAATCCGGGAATGTTTATGTTGTAAAAGCCGGAACAGAATTTAAAATTCTTGCAAAAAATGTTTTAAATGATATTTGCATGGCCACTCCGGCAATCTCAGGAAATACAATTTTCTTCAGAACGCAACACTATTTGATTGCTGTAGAGTGAGAAATTGTTAGTTAATCCATTTATTACAAACGAAATTTAATCGGCTAGGGTTCCACCCATAACACAGAGTTCCCTGTGCCATATTCATTTTCTTCCCAGAGCTTATTATCAGGATCGAGAATCCATTGACCATCAACAATAAATTTGTAGGTGTATTTCCCTGGATTAAGGAATAAAGGCAAATACCATTCACCATCCCGCTTAAGCATTCTATAGCTCTTTTGATTCCAGCCATTAAAGCTGCCTGTAACAATTACACTGAACGCATCAAGATATTTTTTCAAGGTAAAAACATGATTGGCCTTGAAGATTAAAACGGAGTTGGCATAATCGCCGGAGCCGATAGTGTTCGGATTTTTTGGATCAATGATCCATTTCCCGTCAACTATAAATTTGTACTCGTATGTTCCCGGACCAAGGTAATAATCCAGCTGCCAACCATCTTTTACCTTTACCATTTCGAGCTCTTTGGAATTCCACCCGTTAAAACTCCCGGCCAGAAATACTTTTGATGCATCTTTAAATCCTGAGAGTTTAAACAGGTATTTATCCCCAATGCCAAGGTAAGAGTTTATATTCCCTCTACCATCTGGTTTGTTGTCTGTGCATGCTGGATCTGTAATCCAGCTGCCATCAACTATAAATTTGTAGGCATGAGTCCCTTCTCTTAGGTAAACTGGGAGCACCCAACCCGAACTTGTTTTTTGCATTTGCAGCTCATCGCGGTTCCAGCTGTTAAAGCTGCCTGCCACAAAAACTTTTCTAGCATTTGTAAAGCCGGTTAAGCTGAACTTGTAGTTGCTGCAATATATTATTGAATTATACCCGCCATTCCCATCAATTTCTCTGATATAGTTGTTTTTATCCCAGCTCCACCTACCATCAATGATATACTTATAGCTGTATTTCCCGGGTTTGAGTTTGATAGTGGCAATCCATCCGCTATCAGTTTTGTGCATGGGTGTTTGATAAGTGCTAAACCCATTAAATGATCCGGAGATAATAACCCTGCTATTCTTGTCATGGTTTGGGAGGTAAAACCGGGCAACTCCTTCATTATAATTAAATACATTATTTTTCTGCAATCTGTTTACCCCAAACTCAGCGTATAGTGGACCGTTAATACTTTTTGATTTGAAATCAATGTCATTTGACAAAAGAAAATCATTTATTTTAGTGAAAGGGATAGGCTTTTCATCCAGAACTTTCGACAGTTCAACGATATTAGGCGATATTTTTTTAACTGTCCATTTCTCATTTTGATTAATAATATTAGTCAATCCTTTAAATACCATATCCATAACCAGACTATCGATATCAAACTGTTTGCTCACCTCATTCCTCTTGCTCTCGTCCCATTTGAGGTTGATCCTGAAAATAATTTTACCATTGTCAATTATGCAAATTGATTTGGAGTCATCCTGTGCCCAGCTGCTTTGGATTAGAATAACACAAAGCAGAAAAATCAAGTATTTCAATGGTTTATTCATAGCTCTCCTGCTTTATTGTAACGAATTCCAAACTCCCTTTTCCTCAGGTTAATGCAAATAACTCCTTTTTCGAGCAGGTCAAACCCAAGTACCCCGCTAAACTGAACATTGTAAGCTTCTTCCAGTGAGCTAAGGTTGGTGATTATGGTTTGCATATTATGCATTTTCCGGTTTCCCATTTTAAAGTCATTCATTACACCAAAAAACACCTCACTTTGTGAAGTTCCAGCTCCACTCAGTTTGGAACGTCGGGTAATTGTAATGGTATTCAACACATTTTTTTGAAGACTACTGCTAATGGCATTGATTTCTGCACCAGTATCGAAGCAAAATTTAAGCATTTTCCCGCCTACCATAGCCATTATAAAGATAATATTATTACACTCTTTAATCTCCTGAACAAAATCTGGATGAAATATACCTGATCCATTGGCCCTTAACCCTTTTTTATCAACCTTGTGGAGTATTAACAGGTTGTTGTTTACGTCAATAATAATCTCAAAATCCCATAACAGGTTAAACCCGAAGAGTCCCAATATTTTAACTCCTCTTTTATTTTCTAAATGTCCCAGATTAGCTAAATCTGCGCTTATATTGTGATAAAGTAGATCACCCATTTCCAGGCTATCTATTGTTGTTCGCTGAGATGTACCAACAGAACCGGTAATCCCATTGGGCGATACGCTTTCAACCTTAAGATGATCTCTGAAGTATGTTTTATTTAATACCAACCCGGTTGCCCCGGTATCAAATACAAGGTTTCCCAGCTGGTTATCAACTTTTGCATCCACCATTAACAGCTTTCCGACACGTTTTAAAGGGATAACCATTGAATCGACACCAGGTGGGAGTACTGGTTTTTCAATGTCAAGATGATTATAAATGATTGGACTGTAGTATTCATAAGCTGTTGCCTTTTGAATACCATTTGTGGTAAGCTGAGAAATTTTAACCCGTGGATGGAAGTAGCTCAGGGCGAAATAATTCAGAATTATCAATACTATTAAATGGATGTATGCCCTCATTAACCAGCTACCTTTTATTGTTAAAAATGAAAGTTGTTCAAATTTAAAATAAAAAGTCAGTACACAGGGTGTTGCACATAAAAGTTTATAAATTATCCACCAAATCGCCGAATGGCTGATCAACCCGATTGAGATTTCACTGGCAGGATTTATCTATGGATACTAAAAGATTATTTATGCCCAAGAGCTATTTTGTGCGTTTCGCCATTTGCTCTTTAAGCCATTTTACTGCCTCGTTCTCGTTGGTAAACAGGCGGGTAGGCACTTTTGGTTTACTGAATTTCAGAAATATATTCGCAAAATAGCTGGAAACTTTAGAGTCTATCAGCATTGCTTGCCCTGCTACATGCGGTCTGAACTGTGCAGCCGCGTACTCCCTGGTTTTGGAGTCAATGAAAAGCATATTGCGGATATCAACCAGGTTAGCGCAAAGCCGGGTTCCATTCCAGGAATCCCCAACCTGGGTCATTTTTTCAAGGGTGTCCATATCAATGGTACAATTATTTATAGCGATGTACCTGTAAATCTGATCGTCGCCTTGTACAACCCGCACTTTATCGTTAATGGTTATGCTCTGCATATAATGGATTTTTTACAATTTGTCCAGATTAAAAACCTGATTTTTTGAGCAAGTTATTAAACTTAATGTAATTGCGGTTTTTGTTTTGATAAAAAGCCGTATATTAATGATAATTGGCATATCAGACAAAAAGAAATGGGGTATTGTGTTAAATTAAACCAAGTTTAAATCTAATGTAACACAATATCAGAATATAAATTTTCTGAAGGTTAGACACCCTGTATCGTTTCAATAACAACTGCTGAGGAGATATTTTCTTAATTTTCAGGAAAAGAATAAGGTAATACCTGTAGGCCAGGTAAACACCAAGTTTTGCGCCATTGTTAAGTTTAATTATCCCCATATAGGCTGCATCAAAATCGGATTTAATTCCATCCTCGATTTCTTTTTTCTGATATTTAGTGAAATTTGAGAAATCAATTCCAGGAAAGTAAACCCGGCCAAGTTCATAATAATCTGCGTTGATATCCCGAAGAAAATTGATTTTTTGAAAAGCCGATCCCAGCCTGCTTGCAGGTTCTTTTAATTTGTTGTATTCATCCAAATCCCCGTTACAAAAAACTTTTAAGCACATTAGCCCGACAACTTCAGCTGATCCGTATATATAATCGTTAATTCCATTTTTATCATGGCTAGTTTTGGTTAAATCCATTTCCATGCTTTTTAGAAAAGCATTAATTAGCTCCCTGTTGATGTCATATTTATTCACTGTCAGCTGAAAACTTTGTAATATTGGGTTTGTACTTATTCCCTGGTCAATTGCTTTGTAAGTATCCAGTTTAAAGTTTTCAAGTAGTTGGCTCTTATTATAATGGTGAAATGAATCGACTATTTCATCAGCGAAACGCACAAAACCATAAATTGAATAAACAGCATCTCTGAACTGAGGGCTAAGCAATTTAACCCCAAGAGAAAAACTGGTGCTGTAAATATTTGTAGTTTCTTTACTACACCTTATACATGCATCATTGTAAAGATTGATTCTGTCATTTTCCATGTTTCCTAACAATTTGCTCGGTTGTTAAACGGGAACTGATAACTGCCATTGGCAATCCGGTTCCTGGAACAGTACTGGAACCAACATAAAAGAGGTTATCTAATTTCTCATCAGTGTTATGAGGCCGGAAATAGCCTATTTGGTTCAGGTCGTGAGCTAAACCAAGCCCACTTCCTTTGTAAAGGTTAAACATGCTTTGCCAATGGATCGGATTGAAAACAATTTTGGTTTGCAGGTTCTTTTGGATGTCAAAATTTATTCTTTCCGATAAATCAGTGATGATAGTTTTGGCCAGCTCATCGGTGTCGGACCAGTCGGGTTTGTAACGCAAATCAGGAACCGGACATAGTATAAATATACTCTCGCAGCCTTCTGGTGCAAATTCTGTATTTGTTCTGCTAGGCACATTTACGTAATAGTAAGGTTTATCTAGGCTTATTGAGTTTTTGAAAATTTTGGAGCTGTACTCCTTGAAATTATCACCCAGAAAATAGTTATGTACATGCAAGCCTTCAACTTTGCCTTTAATCCCGAGATACATTGTAAATGGGGCAAGAGTCCACTTTAAATTATCTAGTTTTTTCTCACTGAACGATTTGCGATTTAGAATTTTACCTCTAAACCACGCAGCATCAGCATTGATAACAAAAACGTCAGCTTCCCATTCTTTGCCATTCTGATCTATTAAAGCCGTTAACTTTCCACGGGATAATTTCTTGCCCACAATTTCAGTATTATAATTGATTTTAACTTCTTTTTCTTCTAGAACTGTAATTAACCCCTCAACAATCTTGTACATTCCACCCTCTACATTATGATAACCATCGTGTTTTAACTCAGTATAGGTTAATAATGAATAAACTGCAGGGGTATCAAATGGTGTGGCACCCAGGAAGAAGGCTACCAATGAGAAGATGACTTTAACCTCATAGCTGGAGAATTTTTTGTTTAGTTCACTCCACATGGTTCTTAGCATTTTAGGTGAATGCTCCCAAGGTACACTGGCGAGGGTCAAAGCATAGCGGATTAGCGAGTTATGATTCTTTCGAATAATTTTATTTTCTGTGTCATGAAAAAGTTTGCCCGTTTCCTTTAGGTATTCCTCCATCTTTTTCTTGAAATCAGGCTCTTCCACTTCAAATTCTTTCGAAAGCCTATCAATATCCTTGAAGATGGTATAAACTTTATTTTTTCCTCTAAAGTTGACAGTGTATAATGGATTTAGTTCAAAGAATCGAAATGGCAGTTCGATATTACAACTCTTAACTAACTCATCGAACTCATAACTCATAGAGAAAAAAGTAGGGGCCATATCCCAGGTAAACCCATCACGCTTGAGCTGATTCAACCTGCCGCCAGGTTTATGATATTTCTCAACCATTTCCACCTCAAAACCTAAACTGGCAAGCCGGAGAGCAGTGGTGAGACCCCCAAGTCCGGTTCCAACTATTAATACTTTTTTACCCACAAATTATGTTTTCTTAAAGATAAAAGAATATTTTACATTTACTGTATCAATCTATTACAAAAGTTAAACAATCAAAACAATATATTTGTTTAATTAAAATGAAAAATGTATCAACAATCGGTTCGGGAGTGGGTGGCTTGGCTACAGCCATTAGACTTGCAGTTAAAGGGTACAAGGTCAGAGTTTATGAAAAACAGGCGAATGCCGGAGGGAAGTTAAATCAAATTTTTTCCGGGGGTTTTAGATTTGATACGGGCCCTTCTTTATTTACCTTGCCAGGCTTAGTTGACGAACTTGCTGTTTTAGCCGGTAAACCAAAGCTTAAATACCAAAAGCTGGAGATAATTACTAAATATTTTTTCCCAGATGGCAAAGTGCTTAATGCCTATTCCGAACCAGAAAAATTTGCCCACGAAGTTCAAAAAGTTATTGGCGAACCAGCTGGAAAAATTGAAACATACCTGAGGGAATGCGAAGAGTTATATAAACTGATTGAGAACACTTTCATTTTTAACCCATTCCCCAGGTTTAGCAATCTTTTTTCAATAGAATCATTAAAATTATTACTTAACCCAACTAAGCTTAAGGCATTAAATACAATGCATCAGGTGAATGCCAGATATTTTCAATTTAATCAAACCGCTCAGCTGTTCGACAGGTACGCAACATACAACGGATCCGATCCATATAAAGCACCAGGGACACTTACAATAATTCCTCATTTAGAACACAATATAGGGGCATTTTTCCCTGAAAAAGGGATGTACAGCATTGCTGAGTATTTACAAGAACTTGCGTTAGATTTAGGGGTAGAATTCAGTTTCGATACCCATGTTGAGAAAATATTGCTTAATAACCGGAAAGTAATTGGGATAAGGGTTAACGGGGAAAATATTGACTCAGATTATGTAGTTAATAATGCTGATATTTTTACTGCTTACAAAACAATCCTCACCGATGTTTCACTAACAAAAAAATTAGCCTCACAGCAACCCTCTTCATCTGCACTGATTTTCTATTGGGGGGTAAAAGGGTCGTTCAACCAGCTGGAGCTCCATAACATTCTGTTTTCTGAAAATTATGAGTATGAATTCAAAGCGATTGGAGTTAAAGGGGTGTATATCGATCCAACTGTATATATTTATATCACTTCTAAGCTGATCAGGGAGGATGCACCGCAAGGCCATGAGAACTGGTTTGTAATGATAAATGTTCCCGAAAATACTGGTCAAAACTGGGAGGATATAAGAATTAAGTGTCGGGAAAATATTCTTAAAAAAATCAAGAAAATGCTGGGGATAGATCTGGCACCGCTAATAGTATATGAAGACTTCCTCGATCCCATAAAAATTGAAAATAAGACAGGGTCTTATAAAGGGTCGTTATATGGCATCAGCTCAAATAGTCGTATGGCGGCCTTTAACCGACATCCCAACAGGAGTGGTTCAATTAGCGGATTGTACTTTTCAGGCGGAAGTGTTCATCCGGGCGGAGGTATTCCGCTTTGCCTTGCATCAGCTAAAATTGTGGATTCTTACTATAAACCAATCAGATAATGGACAGGTTTTTTAAGCCCGCTTTATTTTTTTTGGTTGTATCTTACTTGATCAGCATCATTGGTTTGATCATGAAAATTGATGAACCTGAGTATTTCCGTGTTTCGTGGGTATTTACCACGTTAAGTTTTGTTATCCTTATGTTATTCCATTCCCCGCATACGTTAAGATTCTGGACAATCATCATATTTACCGGGTTGGCAGGTTTCTTAATCGAGGTTGTTGGGGTTAATACGGGTTTAATTTTTGGCCAATATTCTTATGGTGATTCCCTTGGTTTAAAAGTCTGGAATACTCCCCTGGTAATGTTAATCAACTGGATGATGCTACCTTACCTTGTGTACACAATTATATCAAAAACAAAATACTCAACTTTTGTAAAAATACTATTTTCATCAGCTATTCTTACTGGTTTTGACGCAATAATGGAACCTGTTGCCATCATGATGAACATGTGGCGCTGGCAAAATTTGATGCCTCCTTTACATAATAGTATAGGGTGGTTTGTTGTTTCGTTTATTCTTTTCACTTTCCTTTATTATTCCAATACAAAGGTAAAAAACAGGCTGGCCCCGTATTTACTGCTTATACAAGTGTTATTCTTCGCAACTCTGAATGTTATCTTTAGAATTTTATGATAAAGGCAAATCATAATAAATATTACAAATGGTTTTTTAATGGGTATTTCAATTTTATATTGAAAAGAAATTTCAATGAAATTAAGCTGATCACAAAAATAGAATTGACAAAACGACCAATTCTCCTAATCCCGAACCATTTCAGCTGGTGGGACGGATTTTTTGCATGGTATGTCAATGAGCAACTATTCCATCGGAAATTTCATTTGATGATGCTGGAGAAAGAGCTGGCAAAAAATAAGTATTTCTCTAAAATAGGGGCTTTCTCAATTCAAAAGAATACAAGAAACATAATTGAAAGCATTCAATATGCATCACAAATACTCAGGGATCCTGTAAATCTTCTTGTTTTCTTCCCTCAGGGGAAATTATTCAGCAACCATGTTTCCCCTATTAAGTTTGAAAAGGGTATAGAAAGGGTGATCAGTAATTCAACCAATTTGCAAATCATTTTTATGGTGAACCTGGTTGATTACTATGCCAGTAAAAAGCCATCATTATCAATTAACCTGAAAGAGTATCCAATAGAAACATTCGATTTTATCAATTTTCAGGAAGCTTATAATACTTTTTATAAGGTATGTATTGATAACCAGGATAAAATCTTTAAACAATAACTCCTTTTTGTAAGAAAAATAATGCTATTGATTTGATTACAAAACAAATCAATTTTTTTTCATTAATATTTATCAACAAAATCAATTATGTTAAGGTTACCACAATAATGTTTTAATCTTTTGAATATCTTTAGCCCCACCTAATTTTGAAATAGGATTTAATAAAATATAATAATGACCTTAACACATACTATTAGAATTGGTTTTTTTGTAATTCTCCTGATTTCCGGGTGTAAGAGAAATGATCCGGAGATACTGCCAACTGTACAGACCAATGAGGTTACCAACATTGAACTTACATCGGCAACCGGCGGAGGCAATGTAATAAGCGATGGTAATGCCAACGTTACAGAACGTGGCGTATGCTGGGGTGAACAAACAAACCCAACTATTCTTGATTCAAAGACAAATGATGGCGTAGGAAAAGGTATTTATACCAGTACTATCACAGGGTTGTCGGCCGGAAAAACCTATCATGTCAGAGCCTTTGCAACCAACTCAGTAGGAACATCTTATGGAGAGGATATTCTCTTTACAGCCAGAAAAACTCTACCTGTTGTCAGCACAGTGACTGTTACATCAGTCTCAAAATCATCTGCCAGGAGTGGTGGTGTTATCTCTTTTGATGGAGGTTCAGCAATTATCTCCAAAGGAGTATGTTGGAACACTTCTGCTAACCCAACCACATCCAACTCCAAAACCAGCGATGGATTTGGTAGCGCTAGTTTCTCCAGCTATATTTCCGGATTATCCGCCAATACTTTATACCATGTAAGAGCCTACGCAACAAATTCAGAGGGAACATCCTATGGTGATGATGTTGTGTTTACAACCATGATGGATATACCTGTTTTAACTGATAACGATAATATGTTACTAGGAAACCCTAGCGGAGCAGTTACAAATATACTATATGCTGATAACTACCTTATGGTGAAACCCCAGTACTGTTTATCATACAGCAATTCAAAACTTACACCAAACTGGACAAGCTGGCATGTCTACTCTGGCGATCTTGGCAGCACATCACGTCAGGATGATTTTCGGGAGGATATTACGCTTCCATCGGGTTGGTACCAGGTTACCGCCACGGATTATCAATACTCCACTTTCGGATTTGACCGGGGTCACATGTGCCCAAGCGCTGACAGAACGCTTACTGTTAGCGATAATTCTGCCACTTTCCTGATGACTAATATGATTCCTCAGGCACCAAACAACAACCAGATTACCTGGGCCAATCTGGAGAACTATTGCCGATCCCTTGTCGAGCTGGGAAATGAACTTTATATTATCAGCGGTCCATACGGACAAGGTGGAACCAGTGCAAAAGGCACATTTACTGTTCTTGCTTCAGGAGTTGTTGTGCCCGCTAAAACCTGGAAAATTATTGTTGTTTTACCAAACGGAAATGATGATTTAAGCCGGATTACTTCATCCACAAGGGTAATAGCGGTGATTATGCCTAATACACAATCATGTTCCAGCTATTCATGGAGCTACTACAGAGTGAGCGTAGATTCGATTGAATCATTAACCGGTTTTGATTTTCTGTCTAATGTTCCCACAAGCATTCAGAATATAATTGAAGCTAACGTAGATAATGTTTCGGTAAAATAACGTTTACAATTTCTTTAATAACATTAAATGATTGGTTTCTATATCACTTTGCCCTTGGTGCTGATTGCTCTTATTCGCCTGCTGGTAGCGGTTTTCAACTATTTCACCCGACCATATTTGCCCTATGATATACCTGAGGGAAATCCCTTAATTTCTGTTCTGATTCCTGCAAGAAATGAGGAGAAGAACATCGGAAACCTAATCAATGATATCATAAATCAGTCATATAAAAATTACGAGCTGGTTGTTTACAATGACCAGTCTGATGACAATACGCAGTCTATACTCAATGAATTCGTTATAAAAGAACCAAGGTTGCGGATTATCAATGGTGAAGCATTACCCCAGGGATGGCTGGGAAAGAATAATGCATGTTATAACCTGGCTCTGAAAGCAAAAGGTGATTACCTGATGTTTCTAGATGCTGATGTTAGGTTGGGTTTCAACCATTTTGAACGGTCGCTTTCTTTTATGCAAAAGAAAAGTTTAACTTTTCTTACCATGTTCCCCAAACAGGAGCTGATTACTTTTGGTGAAAAAATTACCGTTCCAGTAATGCAGTGGATTTTGTTAACTTTTTTGCCATTAAGATTGGTGCAATGGAGCAAACGCAAATCACTTTCTGCTGCCAATGGGCAAATGATGATGTTCGAAGCTTCCTCATATAGAAAATACCAATGGCATGAAAAGTTTAAATCAAACCCGGTAGAGGATATCCTTATAAGCAGGGACATAAAAAGATCAAAGCTACGAATGGCAACTCTTCTGGGATCTGATGATATTTCTTGCAGAATGTATAATGGCTTTATGGAAGCAACTACCGGTTTCTCTAAAAATATCTGTCAGTTTTTTGGGGGTAGCGTTCAGGTAATGGTTATCTTTGCCATATTGTCAACTCTTTCCCCGTTTCTTATCGTTTTAATGCAGCCCTACCCATTTGTATTTTTATATTTTTTTTCGATTATCTTTTCAAGAATGCTGGTAGCAGTATTGTGTGAACAACACCCGCTGATAAGTGTTATTATGTTACCAATCCAGCAATACGCTTTTTTAAGGATGGTTTATTTATCTTTTAAATTGCACAGGGGTGACAAGTTTAGCTGGAAAGGGAGATTAATTGGCATTAATAATAACAATAAGTAAATGGGATTTACTAAATTGATTTTATCAATCCTGTTTTTAGTTTTTACAGGGTTTTCTTCATACTCTCAGGATTTTCAGGAAAAACTTTATACCAGCTATCTAAAAGGGGATATGGGAGTTTGGGCTGAGGTGCTGAATAACCTTGAACAATCCTATAAAACCACAAATAGTAATGAAACCCTTTTTAATATTCTTCATACCCAATATGGGTTGATTGGGTATCAGATTGGTTTAAAGAATTATTCAGAATCAAAAAAACTTATTGAAAAGGCAGAAAATAATATTGAGAAGCTTCTTTCTTCAAACAATAAATGGGTTGAAGTGATTTCTTTGAAATCAGCCATTATGGCTTATAAAATAGCTATAAACCCTTACAAAGCGCCTTTTTTAGGCCCTGCAAGCAATGATCTGATTGAACAGGCGCTACAACTTGATTCCGAAAATCCAATTGCATTGATTGAAAAAGGGAATGCCAAGCATTATGCTCCATCTTTTGTAGGAGGTAACCCTGTAGAAGCTCAGGGTTTTTATAAAAAAGCTATACAGAAGATAGAAGGAAATTCCGATAAAAATCTAACCAGAACCTGGTGGTATCTGAATGCAAATACCCAGCTGGCTTTATCTGCTGAAAAGGCGGGAAATATTAAACTTGCAAGGGATACTTATGACTACATTTTGAAAATTGCACCAAACTTTCAATGGGTTAAAAATGAACTTTATCCACAGTTTCTGAAGAAAATAAAGGGTAAAGTATAAAGTATAAAGCTTTTTATCTTTCTTAACTCTTATCCTTGTTTCATTCCAATCTTCAGATCTAATTACCCTTTTTCTAATATCATTACCTCAACCTTTCCAACAAGTAAGCGCTTAAACTCATGTGCATCTTCAGCTTTACCCTCATACATTCCAAAGTGGATCGGAATAGCCACTGACGCATCAACGTCAAGAACTGAATCAGCAGCATCCTTAATGCTGTTCATGGTGTAGGTTTGTCCTAATGGAAGCAAAACAATATCACATTTTATATTTTTCATTTCAGGGATTCGTTCAGTATCACCGGCATGGTAAACCCTTACACCCGCCAGGTTAAGAACATATCCAACCCACTTATTCTCCATGGGATGCTTATCTTTTTTCAGAATGTTATACATTGGAACAGTCTGGATACCAATACCTTTATATTCTGATTCATAACCCGGAGAAACTCCAACTACTCTGGCTGCACCAAGATTCTTCGATTTTTCAACAAGATCGGCTGGACAATATATAACCGTTTCACGAGTAATTATCTTTTTAAGATCATCAACCGAAAAATGGTCAAAGTGTGAATGGGTTATCAGGATCAGGTCAGCGGTATCCTCTTTTTTTAACAAGTAAGGATCAATGTAAATGGTCTGCCCGGAGTGTTGGATTTTGATACATCCCTGCCCAAACCACTGAATACTTTGGGCAACAGCCTCAATGTTTTTTGATGGTAGAGTGCTCATATATTATAAAGGTTAAAGTGTTAAGGTTAAAGGCTAAAGTTAAAGGTTCAATTTACAAAATTCTAGTGCAAAAGTAAAGAAGTGTCTCTATGGCCTTCAATTTGTAACAATTCTTTAATGCTGATTGAATCCGCTACAAATGCAGTGGTATCTGCAAGTATATCCTTTGCAGGTCCTGTTAACCTGACATTTAATGTTATGCTATCAAATTCATCCTGGGTGATCATTTCCCTGCTCAACATTTTGCTGCTTACAAATGAGAAAAAGCCATTCATAAATGATTTCAGGTTTCCATCCTTTTCAAAGCAATATTTGAATTTAGTGGGTCTAGGTATTACACTTGCAAGGTATATTGCTTCCTCCAGGGTAACTTTGTCGGGCGATTTATCAAAGTAAAACTTACATGCTTCACTAACCCCGTAAACGTTTGGCCCCCATTCAATTATATTCAGGTAGATTTCCAGCATCCTGTCTTTGGAAACCAGCTTATTGCTTTCAATAAGCCATACAATGAGGTATTCTTCAATTTTCCGGAAGAGGTTTTTGTTCTGATTGAGGTAAAGATTTTTAACCAGCTGCATGGATATTGTACTTCCGCCACGTGCAAATTTTCTCTCCTTGATGTTTTGGGCCATTGCATACCTTATACCTTCAATATCAAAACCACGATGATGGTAGAATCCACCATCCTCAGAGGTAACCACCGCGTCTTTTATGTATCGGGAAATTTTTTCCAAGGGAATATAATCCGGGTTCTGAGGTCCCAGGAATATGCTCCTGACATACCCGGTGTCATTGAAAACCTTGTGGGTAAAAGTATCGTTTAGTGAAGTAAAATCGGTGCTACCTAAATTTATAATGCTTAACTTTCTGGATTGTAGTAATGATTCAAGTCGTAAGCTATCCGGTTCAAGCAAGCTGAATTCAACCCCCAGTGAATAGCTGATTTCCCCTGTCGTTTTTATTCCTCTTAAGGTTGTAAAAAGGCCTTCAGGCAGGGAGTTAAAGAGATTCTGAACATCAAAATCACCTGAATGAAGTTTCAAAATATACCTTTTAGTCCCTGGTTGGTATGAAATTGCAATTCTTCCCTTAAGATCATTTACCTCTAAAGTTGATATACTGTCTAAAGCATATAAATCGGGTGCAATATGAAGACTGAATGAGAATTTACCAGATTTTAACCTAACATTAGATTCTGAGAGCTGTTTGTTGAAAACATTGAGATTGGTTGCGGC
This sequence comes from uncultured Rikenellaceae bacterium, assembly GCA_964552655.1. Classification (GTDB taxonomy): domain Bacteria; phylum Bacteroidota; class Bacteroidia; order Bacteroidales; family Tenuifilaceae; genus CAZKHG01. Next base: position 33,571 of record CAZKHG010000021.1, on the reverse strand, counting down.
TGAAATTCCAAAAAGTTGGATCTTATCAGACAGAAGACTGATGGCTGAAAGATCAACTAAAAGCGTATCGAAACTTACCCTGAGCCCAAACTTGTGAGCAAGCAGTGGAACCTGGTCATTATTTCCATCGCCGCTTAACTTAATAACAACCCGGTTTCGTTTCTTATCTGTAATTGCAAAGAGTTTAAACGAGGATGTTGTACCCATCTCTTCAGTCCAGATCGTTGTTTCAAAACCCTCCTTACTTGTTTCTAAATATGGAATTTCAACTTTCGCGATATAGGGAAGGTGGGTATAGCTGAATTTCAGGTTGGTAACTATGAATTTAGCGGTTGATAGCCCAAAAAATCCTCTCATGATTTTGGAAAGGAAAACCACTCTTCTTTTTTCGTTTAAATTAGATATTGATTGCGGGCCTTCTGCATACGTGCTGTTGGAATCGGGTTGCGGAGTGAATAAAAACCTGTAGTTGGAGCTATCTTTTCCACCCGTTAAATGTATAATTGGGTGGTCCAGCTTAATAACCAACGGGTTAATTTTGAAAAAAAACAGATTTTTTAGCCCTAACTTAATCTCTGCTTTATGAAGGTGAAAAAGGGTATCATTATTATTTGGGATCAAGGTTAAACTATCAACTTCAAAGGTTCTTAAACCTTTAAATCCTAAATAATGAATGCTTGTTTGTAACCCATACTTTTGATTTATTCGCACTGATAAGCGATTAAATACGATTCGCGAAATTGGATTTCTGAAAAGAAAATATGAAAGAAACATTAAAACCAGTACGTATAGAATGGTAAGGAAGATTCTTTTAAAATTAATGCCGGTTAGAATCCGATTTATTTTCATCCTAATCAATTGATTGGAGCTAAAGCTAGTAAATACAATTTAAGAGTTAATATGGTAATCAGAATTGGTTAAGATTAGGAAATTAGGGATATTTCAGAACTTATATGTCACACTGAACAAAAATCTGTGGTTAAACACAATTTCCATATTTTGGGTTACCTTGTGTTTCGGGGTCCATTCACTGCCATACCTTGCAGCCGTTTGCATATACTCAAATGCAATTGTTAGAGCATCCGTTTTATACATTACCCGTGGAGAAAACCTCCAGGTATAATTTAAGTCATCATTCAAATTGTAATCTGTTATAGTAGTATAAAAATCATCAGCACCCAGCAATTTTTGGTAGCCCATAAACACCCCAACACTGAATTTATCAATATCTTGTACTACATCTGTCCATACACTGAGGGTTTTAAGGTTGGTGTAATCAAAATCACCCTGGGCATTGTTGCTCCCGGTTACCATACCATACCCTCCGATCATGTTTAGGTATGTAAGATTTTGACCTAAGTACGATTCAACTTTTACTGACATCGATCCAATTTTTGTGGCAGTAAATCCATGTAATAAATACGACCCGATTGTTTTGTCTGTTTTATAGTTGTTTGAAGTGATCAATCTTGGGGTTAACCATTTATAGCCTATGCTGAACCCACCCATTATTTTGTTTTTTTCACCGAGTACAGCTTGAAGTATCAGCTCTGGTTTACCAGAATATCGCTGTGCGTTATATTCACCCTTAGAACGATGGTAACCATGAATAACCGCAGCACCTGTGATTTTAATGCTTGATGACGGCAAAAAACTAAATCGGAGCTGGTTGGACCTGTTCAAAGCATGATAAGGAGCACTGCCACCAAAGGAGATGGATCCTGGTATCATTTCAGTTAAGATTACGGGATGCCAATAGTTTCCAATTAATAGCTCTGCTTTCTCCCACTTCAGGTTCATCATGGCATGACGTAACCTTAGCTGGAGAATGTTGGTTTGGCTGGTGCCAAAGAAATCGGTTTCAATTAATCCAGCTGTTTTTGCGCTAAAAAAATCCGGGCCTGCTATTTGTAATCCTACACGGGTGGTTACCGAAAGCATCTCCACCATTAACCTTTTATTGATATCCTCATCATTCAGATCAAAATTGGGTTTTAAAGGATAATAATACAGCTCGCCATCCCGGGTATCAACCGATTTGTAGGTGTCTAGAAACATATTATAGCTAATGTTACCGTAAGGTTTAACCTCAAAATTTGACTTTTCTACTTGCTGGCTAAACATATAAAGAGAACTAATAGAAAAGATAAATGTTGTAATAATGGTTTTGCGCATAATATTTTTTTAAAATGAAGATGCAAAGATGATAATTTTCTTGTAAGAATATAAATTCCAGTAAATGGGTAAGTCATTGTTCAAAATTTTTACTTTTGTCAATTAATTTTAAAAAAGAAGAATATGAAGCCGCTGATCCTCTCACTTATAACTTTAACTACTTTATTAACATCCTACAAAAGTGATGCTTGTACAAATTATTTGGTTTCAAAAGGCGCAACCACCGATGGTTCAACCATGATCAGCTATGCTGCTGATTCCCACATCAGGTACGGTGAATTATATTTCAAACCCCGTGGTGTTTGGCCTGCCGGGTCGATGATAACCTGTTACGACAGGGGAACTAACAAACCACTGGGTCAAATCCCCCAGGCGCCTGAAACCTACCAGGTAATTGGGTTTATGAATGAGTATCAGGTAGCCATAGGGGAAACCACCTTTGGTGGCAGGGAGGAACTGCTCGATTCAACAGCCATTATAGATTATGGTAGTCTGATGTTTCTAGCTTTACAAAGATCTAAAACAGCCAGGGAGGCTATAAAGGTAATGGCAGAACTGGTTGACAAATACGGGTATGCAAGTTCAGGCGAATCTTTTTCAGTTGGCGACCCAAATGAGGTGTGGATTTTTGAGATGATTGCCAAAAAGGCCAATATCATGGTTGATAAAAAAACCAAAAAAACTTATAATGCCGACAAGGGTGCCGTTTGGGTGGCAATCCGAATACCCGATGGGTATATTTCATCCCATGCCAACCAGGCCAGAATCACCACTTTTCCACTGGCAAACGGCAAAAATTCAATCAGCAGTAAAAACATGGATCAGATTTTCAATTCAGAGGTTGAAGTAGTTTACGCTCAAGATGTTATATCTTACGCCCGTACCATGAAATATTTCGATGGAAAGGATGAAGAATTCAGCTTCAGTGATGTTTATAACCCAATGTCATTCGATGGTGCCAGATTCTGTGAGTTAAGGGTTTGGGCATTTTTCAATCATGTTAATTCCGATATGATGAAATACTGGGATTACGCAATAGGGAAAGATTTAAAAAACAGAATGCCTTTGTACATCAAACCCGATCGAAAGCTTACCCCGCAGGATCTGCAGGGCTTTAAACGCGATCACCTGGAAGGTACTGAACTCGATATGAGCAAGGATATCGGTGCAGGCCCACACGGATTGCCATACCGCTGGCGCCCGATGACCTGGAAGATGAATGGTGAAACCTATTGCCATGAACGTACCACAGCAACCCAGCAAACTGGTTTCTCATTCGTAGCCCAGATGCGCAGCTGGTTACCCAACCCGATTGGTGGAATTTTCTGGTTTGGTGTTGACGATGCCAATTCAACCGTTTACATGCCGATTTACTGTGCTATAAACAGAGTGCCCGAAACATGTGCTGAAGGAAACGGCGATATGCTTACCTTTTCTCCAACCTCTGCTTTCTGGGTGTTCAGCAGGGTTTCAAATTTCGCTTATCTCCGCTACGATCTAATAATCCAGGATATCCGAAAAGTTCAGAGTGAACTTGAATCAAAATTCGCTGCATATTCCGCTGTTATCGATGATGCAGCATTAAAACTTTGGCAAAAGGATCCAAAACTTGCGGTTGATTTTTTAACGGATTACTCTGTAAATACTGCAAATGCAACTGTTAAACGTTGGAGTGAGCTTAGCGATTGGCTGCTGGTTAAGTACATAGATGGAAATGTAAAAAAGGAGAAAGATGGTAAATTCATCAGAAATCCCTGGGGATTCCCAGTAAGTCCATCACAACCAGGCTATCCTGAATACTGGTTAAAAACAATAATTGACCAGACAGGGGAAAAATTTCTGGAGAGAAAATAATAAAATTACAAATTAAAGCTGATTTGTATCATCATACTTGACTGGTGAGATTATTAGCCTTATTTTTAAAGATTAAATAACCAAAAAATTGGATTACAAAGCCAGACCAAGTTTGCTAATAGCTTTTATTGCAACTGTTTTTACAGCTTTTGCCTTTATATTCCTGTTTTTCTTTATCGGTTATAACCAGCGTAATAATGCCTATGAGGATTCTAAACTCCTTGCTAAAGAAATTTCGCGTAAAGCCGCATTTGAAACCCAGGTTTATCTGGCATCTGCATTAATGACTGCCCGTTCTATTGATCAGCGAGCTCAGATAATTAGAAAGTATAACGGGGACAGAAAAGAAATCGTTAACCTGCTTAGAAATACTCTTGTTCGCAACCCCAATTTTATGGGTGCCTGGACCATGTGGGAACCCAATGCTTATGATAACAAGGATAAATTATTTACCAACGATACCCTTTATGATAAGAATGGGGCGTTCTGTGTATGTTTCTTTAAAAATCAGGATAGAATTTATTATGAGAAGAATGATCCAAACGATTATTTAGCAGATTATTACACTGTACCCCAAAAGACCCTTAAAGAATTAATTCTTGACCCATTTACATATCAATATCATGGTCACCCATTTATATTCTACCAAACCTCTGCGGTTGTCCCAATTATTGTTGATAACAAATTTCTCGGGGTATTTGGCATTGATATAAGTTTAAAACAACTTAGAGCTGATTTAATCCAAAAAAAGGTCTATAAAACCGGTTACTTGTCTTTGATATCCAATAATGGCACAATTGTTACTCATCTGGATAGCAACTGGGTGGATAAGAATTTTTTCGAATTATTACAAGATCGGGATAGCTTAACCAAAAAAAATATTGTTGAGGGTAATGAATATGCAATAGAAACTAAATCAGAATTTACCTCAAAAGAAGTATTCAGGTTTTTCTACCCAATTAAGGTGGGAAATGGCAGTAATCCCTGGAGCATGATGGTTGAGATTCCCATAGAAGAGGCTACAATTCGTTCCAAGCAGTTATGGTACATTGCAATCGGTACCATTATCGTAGGCTTGTCATTACTTATTTATCTGATATTTAATATTCTGGAAAGAAGAAAATACGAGAGGGATATCCTGATAGCCAAACAGCATGCCGAAGAAAGCGATAGGCTCAAGTCTGCGTTCCTGAATAATATTTCGCATGAAATTAGAACACCGCTCAATGGAATCATGGGATTTACCGAGCTAATTGCTGATGCAAAAACATCCGAGAAGCAAGCACAGGACTATAAAGAAATTATTCGTAGCTCCAGCAATCAGCTCCTGTCTGTTATTTCCAATGTTCTGGAATTGTCTAAAATACAAGCTGGCAATGTTGAGGTTAATTTTAGTACATTCGATATTGAAAAGACAATTCTTAACCTGATAGCTTCATTCAGCTATGAGATAAAAGAAAAACAGCTGACCTTAGAAACGAACTTCCCAGCTAAAAATGAACAGCGATTGATAAATTCAGATGAGGATAAATTTCAGCAAATACTTTCCAACCTGATAAATAATGCGATTAAATTTACAAGTAAAGGTGGTATTGAGGTTGGGTATCTGCGATTGAATGATGCCTTTCAATTTTTTGTAAAAGATACAGGCGTTGGCATTAAACCGGAAAACGCCAAAAAGATATATCAGTTTTTCACACAGGAAGATCAATCATTATCAAGAAGTTTTGGTGGATTAGGTGTTGGTCTTTCAATAGCTAAGTCCTACGTAGAGTTACTAAATGGTACCATCAGCTTCGAATCTCAACCCGGTACCGGAACAACTTTCTTTTTTACTTTACCTCGTATAACTAGCAAAGTAACGAAATCAGAGGAAATGGATAAATCACCTGACTTAATAGCTTTAAAACATGATCAAACTGTATTGGTAGTTGAGGATGAGGAGTTTAACCTCTTTTTAATGAAAGAGATTTTAAAAAATAGCGGAATAGTAACTTTAACAGCCTCTAATGGAGCTGAAGCAGTTGAGATTTGCCAAAAAGACAGCACGGTTGATCTGGTTCTGATGGATATCAGGATGCCCGTTATGAATGGGTATGAAGCAACTAAAATTATTAAATCGATACGCAAAGATTTACCGGTTATTGCAGTCACCGCTTTCACTCAAGCTCAGGATTCGTCCCAGAAAAACATTTTTGATTCTTTTATTTCAAAACCATACGTAAAAGACGAGGTTACCAAAATTGTTTCCCGATTTCTTCATAATGTTAAAGATTAAATCTATCCTTAATTCTCTTTCTAATTCACTATTTATTAATACATTGCTGTATAAATATCTTATTCAGCATGTCTGACTTGTAAAGATTCCCGTATTTTGTACTTTAGTCGAGCCTTAACTTAATGTAAAATTTAATTTTTTTCAGAAAATGAAACGAATTTTTTATCTGATACTTTTAAGCTTATCAGCATTGATATTAACGAATTGCAGGAAAAATGGTGCAACCATTAAAACTGCTAATGTTATTGATGATACACGAACGGCCTGGAATACATATACAAAGTATGCATGGGGTCATGATGCACTTTTACCTATAACAAAAAGTTACTCCGATTGGTACACGGAATCATTACACATTTCGCCTATTGATGCATTTAGCACTTTAAAGCTAATGGGTTTGGATAAGGAATCAAACCAGATTGAAACGTATATTGCCGATAGCATATCATTTGACAAGGATATTTTTGTTAAAACCTTCGAGGTGAATATCAGGATACTGGGCGGCCTTCTTGCCATGTATCAGTTTACAGAAAACCCAAAAATTCTTGAAAAAGCGGAAGATTTCGGGAAACGGATGTTGCCGGCTTTTAATTCAAAAACAGGGATTCCTCATTATTGGGTTAACCTAAAAACCGGAGCCGTTAAAGGCGATACAGTAAATGCAGCTGAAGGTGGAACTTACCTGATTGAAATGGGAGTTTTAAGCGCCTTCACAAAAAATCCTATTTACTATGAAAAGGCTAAAAGCGCCACCTTGGCGCTATATAACCGGCGTTCCAGGATCAACCTAATTGGACAGGATATTAATGTTCAGACTGGCGAATGGACCAATAAAACCAGCCATATTGGTGCCTGTATCGATTCCTACTATGAATATATGGTTAAGGGTTGGTTATTATTTGGCGATGTTGAGCTTAAAAACGCCTGGGACACAAGCATTATTGCTATTAACAAGTACCTTGCCGATGAAAATGATTCTCTTTTCTGGTATTGCAAAGCCGATATGAATTCCGGTGAAAAAATTTCCTTCAGGATTTCGTTGTATGATGCTTTCTTTCCGGCTTTGCTGGCTTTATCGGGAGACTTGGAAAGGGCAGAAAAACTTCAAAAATCTTGGGACTGGCTGTGGAACAGGTACGGTCTTGAGCCAATGGGTTACGACTACCAGAAAAAGGAACCTACCTATCCGGTTTATGATTTGAATCCCGAGATCATCGAATCGGCTTACTATTTATTCCATTTTACAGGAAATAAGAAATATCTTGCTATGGCGGAGAAATACTACAAGGATATTAATCTTTACTGCAAAACCGATTCGGCTTTCAGTACGGTTAAGAACGTAGTTACAAAAGAGAAAATGGACTACCTGGCTACCTATTTCTTTGCCGAAACAATGAAGTATTTTTACCTGATTTTTGATGAGGGTAAAAATTTCAGGTTTGATGATTATATTTTCAGCACCGAAGCCCACCCTTTTAAAAAGGAGTTAATCAGAAATTATTTTCAAAGATGATCCTAACTTTCTAATCATGAGAAATGTATTATTATTTTTGATATCAATATTTTTTGGTTTAATATCCTGTAAAAAACCTGTCCAATATGATTTGATAATTGAAAATGCTAAGGTTTTTGATGTTAAAACAGGAAATGTAATTGATAACCAGACTATTTTAATTGGTGCTGATACCATTGCCGGGATTATTGAAAGCGGGGAACCGGTTCGGACCAAAAAAGTGATTGATGCTGATGGAAGACTTGTTACACCTGGCAATATTGATACAAAAACCCATCTTGCTTATGCTTTTAACGGGAGGGCAAAATTGCCCTCCAAAATCCCTTCATTTTTAAACCATTTCTACCACAAACGTTTTTCCGATTTTTACCTACCTTTTGGGGTGACATCCGTTCTGGAAACGGGACAACCCGATAGCTGGCTACCCCAGACTAATAATTGGATTAGTGGAGACCAGCATAGGTTTGTGGACTTGCTATTATCAGGCCGAATATTTACTTCACAACCCACCTTACCTGTTAATGATCCAACCTTTGTTCAAATTGAAGATCCTGCTTTTGCCAAGCAACATGTTATAGATCGGTCTAGTAATGGGCTAAAGTATATTGTATTTTATAATCTTGATGAACCATCTTTGCAATCAACCATCAGAACAGCTGATAGCCTTAATATTGAGGTTATTAGTTCATCATCTCACCAAAATTCTGGTATTTTAGATGCTGTTAAACTTGGAGTTAGAAACTTTGACCAGGCAATCTCAATTCCTTTAAGTCTATATAATGAAACTGCCGACAAGGAAATCTTTCAAGCCCGGATTGATTCAATTTACAAAGGTGAAAATTTAAGATGTGAGAATTTAATCAACCTGGAAATATTCAGGTATATTACGGACTTTAAGGCTGATAAACTCGAATATCTGGTAGATGAGCTGGCAAAATCCAATGTTTCCTTTTCAACCTCAATTCATAAAATTGCTGAGATGTTAAACCTTTCTTGGTTTAAAAATCCAGAAAAGGATAGTTTCCCGGATAATTCTGATATTCAAATGGAAAGGGGCAGGGAAAATTTTACATTATTGATGCAATTTGTAAAAAAGATTTTCGATAAGGGCATAACAATCAGGATTGGAACCGATTGCCCGAATGGAGGCAAAGCCGTATTATCTGAGCAGTTGCTACTTGCTCAGGCTGGGTTTTCAATTCCTGATATAATCAGTATTTCTACAATTAATGGGGCTAAGATGTTAAGAATTGATAATAATTTTGGGTCACTGGAGGTTGGGAAAAAAGCGAACCTGATCATTTATGATCAGAATCCATTTGATAACTACAGAAACTTCTTATCCAAAAAGAAAGTTATTAAAGATGGGCATTTTTATAAAACCATTAAACGCAATCCCGGTGCAAAAATCAGTGGAAACTAAAATTTAGTTAATGCAGATTATCTTCACACAAAATGCACCTTCTCCTGCTGGTCACTATTCACAAGCAGTTGTTCATAATGGGTTGGTATATATATCCGGACAGCTGCCATTAATTCCTAACCATGACACCAAAAAGTTTGAAACCATTGAGGAACAAACACTTCAGGTTTTAAACAATATCAATGAAATACTGATTGCTGCCGGCAGTGATAAAAACCATGTTTTAAAGATTACAATTTACATAGCAGATATTAGTCTTTGGTCAAAGGTTAATCAGGTGTATTCTGATTTTTTTGGAGACCATAAACCGGCCAGAACTATTGTTCCATCAAGTGAATTGCACTATCGCTTTAGTATTGAGATGGATGTTATTGCTGCGCAAGCCGAATAGGAAAATGGTATCTTAACAAATCATATATTCATGTACCCTTGGGGAGATAACCGGAGATTCAACAGCTATGCCAACTATTTCAAAAAGGTTTTTGGGGGTAGAGTTCAGAAGTTGACCATTGATGCTGGATTTTCATGCCCAAATCGGGATGGATCTAAAGGAACAGGTGGTTGCACTTATTGCAACAACGATGCATTCAACCCAAGTTATTGCAACCCATCAAAATCCGTTGCACAACAAATTGAGGAGGGAATAGAGTTTCATGCAGTGAGGTATAAACGGGCAGAAAACTACCTTGCCTATTTTCAGGCATATTCCAATACTCATGCACCATTGATAAAGTTAAAAGAGATATATGAACAGGCTCTTTCACACCCAAGAGTTGTTGGATTGGTTATTGGCACCAGACCCGATTGTGTTGATGAAGTTAAGCTGGATTATTTTCAGGGATTAGCCCAAGAATATTATATCTCCATTGAATACGGCATTGAATCATGCTATAATAAAACCCTTGAACTCATTAACAGGTGCCATACATTTGAGGAGTCTGTGTGGGCTATTCAGGAGACAGCCAGAAGAGGCATCAGCATCGGTGCTCACATAATTTTTGGTTTGCCCGGTGAATCAAGAGATGCAATGCTTGCAGAAGCAGAAATTGTTTCCTCCTTGCCTTTAAGCTCTGTCAAATTTCACCAGCTGCAGATTATCAAAGGTACTGCAATGGAAAAACAGTTTTTGGAAAACCCGGCCATGTTTTCCCTTTTTGGAATGGAAGAATATATTAACTTTATTGTTGATTTTCTGGAGCGGTTAAACCCGGATATTGTGGTTGAGCGGTTTACAGGAGAGGCTCCACCCTGGTTCTTGGCTGTTCCGGGCTGGGGAAGGTTGCGAACCGATCAGCTGTTGAACATGATCGAGAAAAAATTAGAAGAAAGAAATACCTGGCAGGGGCGTTTATTTTGTAAATGAACAATCTAGTATGGAACCTTTTCTTAAACTTGTTGCAAGCGATCTTTACACCCGATTTGGCGATGATTTACAAAAGGTTACACTCGTTTTTCCAAGCCACCGTTCAACCCTTTTCTTTCAAAAATACCTTTCAGGTATAATCCCAAAGCCCATCTGGCTCCCGAAAACAGTTGGTATTTCTGATTTGATGTATGAGACATCCGGTTTGAAACCAGCTGAGCCTATACTCCTGATTTTTAAACTATATAAAATCTATTGTGAAAAGCTGCAATCGCAGGAGACATTCGATAGTTTTTACTATTGGGGGAATGTAATGCTGGCTGATTTTGATCAGATTGATAAGCATAGGGTTAACCCCGAAATCTTATTTTCAAATATCAGGAATTTAAAGGAAATTGATGAGAAATTTGGCGGATTTACCCCTGAACAGCTGGAATCTATTAAATCATTCTTTGCCAATTTTGGCAATAGCAACTCCCTGATCAAAGAAAAATACTACAAAATATGGAGTTTACTGGGTCTCATCTACACCGATTTTAGAAACCAGCTGCTTAATGAAGGATTGTGCTATGAGGGGTTGGCGTACCGGATTGCATCAGATAGGTTTGGAGATGATAATTTACAATTCAACCATGAACCTATCGTTTTTATTGGCTTTAATGCCCTGAATGAATGTGAAAAAAGTTTGTTCCGATTCGCCCGGCAATTCAAAGGGGCTTTATTCTATTGGGATTACGATTCCTATTACCTCGATAATGAAATTCACGAGGCGGGTACTTTCATCCGGCAAAACATCACGGAGTTTCCCAATTGCCTTCCCTCCAGGCATTTCAATAATTTCAATAATCTCAACCAGGTGAACCTTGTTTCATCTTCGGGAATCATAATGCAAGCCAAGTCGATTAAACAAATCCTCGCCGGAATTCGTGATAAGGGGATAGATGTTGGAATAAATACCGCCATAATCCTTCCTGATGAAAATTTGCTGCTGAATGTTTTATCGTCTATCCCTCAGGATGTTGGCTCAGTTAATATTACCATGGGTTACCCGTTGAAAGAAACGCCAGCATATTCCCTTGCCGAATGTTTACTGCGTTTGCAGATCAGCTCCAAAAAAGGAGGGGAAAATCAGGTTCAATTCTATTACAAGGATATGCTTTCCCTGGTAAATCATCCCTATATCCGATTTATAGATTCAGCAAAATCCGAAGAAATTAAAAACCTGATAGTAGCAAGAAACCTGATTTATGTTGAAATGAGTGATTTAGGCGAATCCTCCGATATTTTTAAATTGATTTTGGAGAAACATGACACGGGGATTCAGGTTGCGCATTACCTGCTTGCGGTTTTCAACCGCATAGCCAATTTTTTTAGTGGGGATGTAAGTAACTCTAAAAGAACTGATCTGGAGTTTGTATATTCTATCTACCTGACTATAAATAAAATAATCAATGCCTTTTCGAATGTTGAAGTTGAGATCAGCGTTAAACTTTTTCAACAGCTTTTAAAAAAAGTTTTATTACAGCAAAGGGTGTCATTCAACGGTGAACCCTTGGAAGGGTTGCAGGTGATGGGTTTTCTGGAAACCAGAACCCTCGATTTCGAAAACCTGATTGTACTATCAGTTAATGATGACATTCTCCCGGGAAAGAGCTATTCCCCATCATTTATAACCCCATCCCTGAGGTATGCTTTCCAGCTCCCCGATATTAAACAGCTCGATTCAATTTATTCATACTACTTTTTCAGGTTGCTCCAAAGAGCAAAAAATATCTACTTGGTGTATTGCAATAGGGCAGAAGGTTTATCCTCCGGTGAGCCAAGCAGGTATGCGGTTGAATTAATGTATGAAAAGCCAGAATTGATCAGGCAGGTTGAAATCAAGCTGGATTTGGGAATATCCGCCGAATTGCCAATAGAAATTATTAAGAACGAACAGGTTATTAACAATCTGAATAAATTCTTGGAACTTTCAGCTAACGGTAAATATTTATCTCCCAGTGCATTAACTAATTACATACTTTGTCCGCTTAGGTTCTATTTCAGGAGTATTGCCGGTATCAAAGAACCAGAGGAAGTGCTTGAAGAGATTGATCTCCCCGGATTTGGGCAAATCATACATAAATCAATGGAGCTGGTTTATAAGGAGATACCTAAGAAGATGATTGAAAAAGCTGATATAGAAACCTTAATAAGTAATAAAAAGCTGATTAATGGAATCATTGAATCAACATTTTTGAATATTTATTACAATAACTCAACAACCTCAGCAGTTGCAAGCTTATCAGGCCGGAACCTCCTTGTACTAAATCAGGTTAAATATCTTATAGCTAAAATGTTGCAGGTGGATGCCAAAAGAACACCATTTACGCTTGAAGGGCATGAAGAACAGGTAATTATAACGGGGAAACATTCAATCAATACGAATAGTTTTTCCTTCAGGCTAGGGGGCTTCATAGACAGGCTGGAGAAAAGAAATGGCAATACTACAATACTCGATTATAAAACAGGGGCATATAAGGATAAAGGAAATTTTAAAAGCATCGATGACCTGTTTGATCCGGCTAAACATGGGAAAGTAAAAGAGATATTCCAGATGTTTACCTACTGCTACATCTTAATTAAATCAGGGGTTTGCAATGATGTAGTGCCTCAGCTCTGGTTTGTCCGGAATACCTCACCCGATTACCTTCCAAATATCAAAAATGATGGCAAAATAGTCGAATCTTTTAGCCCATGGTTCAATGATTTTGAGTTAAACCTGTTAAACCTGATCGGTGAAATTTATAACCCTGAGATACCCTTTTATCAAACCAAAGAGGTTAAAACATGTAAAACATGCCCATATTTCTCAATTTGTAGGAGAGAGTTATAAGTAAATCGTTGATGAGTTGTATATTTGGATAAATAATTTCGTTTATGGCTCATAGTTTCGATACATTCAAGGTTGAAATCGTTGAACGACCATTCATTAGAAATGATGGTTTTACAACTACCCGAACCGCACGGATCAAGCTTTTTGACAACCGGGGAAAGAATATCATTGAGTATGTTTTAGCAGCCCCGGTTATTCAGGATATTTACGAGAAGATTGGAAAAGGCGAGGCAATAAACCTTGATGAATGTTATTTGCACGGGTTTTCCTTTACCGCCTGCAGGAGATTCCTGATACTCGATAAGAATACAGTTATAAATATGAATGGGTTTTCAGCCCGGAATGCCTTTTTTGAAACCACTTTCAATATTGACCTCTCATTTGGCAATTTCAGTTCAGGTGAATTTAACATTGAAGGGGCAATCATCGTTGGTAAGGAGTTCTCTTTACATTCATCGGTGTTTAACTCAAAGGGTGCTAACTTCTCAAACTGTTTTATCAAGGTTGATAAGTTTAACATGACGATGTGCCGGTTCAACGATGGTGAAGTCAACTTTAAGAACACCATTTTTGACGTAGGGGTAAAGGATTTTCAGGATGCCGATTTTGGGAACGGAGAGGTTAATTTCACCAACACCGAATTTGGTGATGGCGATGTTTCGTTTATCAATGCCCGTTTTAACGATGGTGATGTAAGTTTCAAAGTGGCTCGTTTTGGTCAGGGAAAGGTTGATTTTCACTACGCCAAGTTTGGGCATGGCCACATCTCATTTGAGCAAACTGAGTTTGGGAACGGGAGAACCGATTTCAGAACAGTTGAATTTGGATCGGGCCGTACATCCTTTAACCGCTGTGTATTTGGCGATGGCGAGGTAAACTTCGAGGGGGCTGAAGCAACATCAGGAAAAGTAACACTTAAACGGGCATCTTTTGGCAATGCTTATGTTAATTTTGATCTTTACCAGGGTAAAGAATCAGAGCTCATATTTGAACGTTCAACTTTTCCAGCTGGTGTAAGCTTTAGAGGTGCAATTCTTAAAGGCTTATATATCACTGAATGCCAGTTTAACTCAACTTTAAGTTTACATGTTGATACATGCCAAGAGCTTAATCTGGAGGGAAGTACCTTCCGGGATATCGTTGAGTTTTACACCCATGGCGATCCTCCCAAAGTTGATACTCTTAACCTTGCCGGAATGAGATTGTTGGGGTTAATGTATATTGATTGGGAAGTAAACGATCTGAAACGGTTAATTTACAGCCAAACCAGTACAACTCACCGTGAGAAGGCTGAACAATTCCGGATTCTGAAACAAAATTTCAATAGCTCAGGTCAATACGATGATGAGGATGAAGCCTATATTGAGTTCAAAAGGTGTGAATCAAAAGCAATTCTCAATGAATCACTTAGTAAAAGTAAAGCATCAGGTTTTTGGCAATACCCGACCTATGGTTTCAAAAAACTAGTTTTTGATTGGATGGGACTTTACGCTACCTCACCCATGCGGGTAGTATTTAGCAATATCGTGGTAATAGTATTTTTTGCCATTTTATATACGATAGTGCCTTTTTTCACTGATGCAAGTCTGGCAAATGTTAACCCGGAAAGCACTTTCATAAATAAATTTTTAGTTTCATTGTATTACACCGGCATAACTTACTTTACTATTGGTTATGGTGAAATTGTACCACTTGGGATATTAAGAATATTTGCCGTTTTCAATGGATTCATCGGTGTTTTCATGATGTCGTACTTTACAGTTGCTTTTGTTCGTAAGATTCTAAGGTAGTTTTGCCTAAAGCTCCCAGGTTTTCTTAACAATTGTAACATTGCTGGTAAACCCTTTATCGGGGATAATAAAATCAGGCATGGGTTTGTAACCGGGAAATACGGGTAAACCAATTTTGCTCTCAATCAATATAACCTCAAACTTGCCTGTTGATTGGCAATCAAGTTGCAGTTCCAACGTTTTTTTACTCAAACCAAAGTAGGTAAGGGTGTAGAAGTTGTTTTGGGGTTTTGAATAAAAGTTTTTATCAAATATTTTTTTCCCATTGATGATGATATTGGAAAGATTTGCATTCTTGCTGATCAAAACCCTGCAATACTGTGCCTTACGCATTGATTCAAAGGTTAAACTAATTCTCCTGATACCATTTTTCAATGAATCATTATTAACCAAAACCACTGGAGCTGGGATATCGTAAACATCAGCTTTATTTTGCAGGAATTTATAATCTGAATTAGGGTAAAGTGTAGTCAGTGAGCTTGTTTCCGGTTTTATAAAGAACTGTTGTTTCCAATCATCCATAAACTGATGAGGTGAAAACCAAACCGCCTTATTTTTATCAGAATCTAAAAAGTATGAAACATTGCTTTGCAGTGGCTGATCCTTGTCAAATCCTGAGCTGAAATGGGCAGACAAAAGCTTAAATACCATAAATGAAACTGCAACAATTGGAAGCAACCACTTTTTACGATCATATATTATTTTCATTGGGATTATAAGGTAGCCTAGAAGTAACACAACCACAGCCACCCCTCCGAAAATAGTGTTCAGGCCAAAAGTTACATAAAGCATTTTTACTAATGGAGTAAGCAGGGTGATAACAGGTATCAATGACAGGAAGTGAACCAGAAAATATTTCCATTCATTTTCTTCTGTATTGAGGTTGAAAACAATACAAATAACAAGGCCAATAAGTATAAAGATCAAGGGAACAATTGAAAGGTATGCTCCGCTGGGTATGAAATAGAGGAGCAAAAACATCACTATATAATTGAAAAACAGCGAGCCAAATAAAAAGTTCTCAGCACTTATCCTTTTAATTAGCAGCATATAAGTTGCTGAGAAAACAGCTATTGCAAGGCAGGTAAAGGCAAAAAAGTAGTCTTTTATGTTATAGAAATTTGCAGAGTAAAATATTGAATAGTATGGGTACAATGCCAGAATTGCCTTTTGTAACAGCCATGTAAAAAGCAAAACAAGGGTCATGGAAAAGATGAAAATCAGAAAAGCTAAAAGTATTTTTCCTATGCTAACCCGTCTTTTTTTAACCCCCAAATAAATTGCAAATGCAAATAACCCTGTAATTAAAATCACAAAGAAAAGGTTAAACCTAATAGGGTAAAGAATTAGTGAACTGCCAGCCCAGTTAAAGTACGACATATCTTTAGCTTTGGTGTTGGATAAATCTAAGTTCCCAAAATGCTTTGCTATTGCCATAATATAGCTGCCATTGTGTTGTAAACTTCCCAAACTTAGATTTACAGGGTTATCGGTCATGCTATGGTAGTTGGAAAAATCATCTATAAAAGCAATGTTGAACCCAGAAAGACCAGCTTCTCTGAAGGGCGTAAAATCTGAATCATTTGGCAACAGCTTATATATCTCATAGGCAATGGAATGGGCAAAGGGGTAAGGAACAGCCTTGGCATACTCACGCATTATCCAACCATTTTCGGGGCTAACCTCATAAGTAATACTTGGGCCGGATGAACCCCGAGCCTCAATATTCAAAATAACTCCAACGCTGTCTTTAAGCCCGTTCTCATCAACAAATGCCTTGGCTCCAAACAGGTCAGCTTCCTCGCCATCGGTAAACAGAAAAACGATATCATTTTTGAAAGTTCCAATTTCCTTAAGCGCTCTTGCCGCTTCCAGCATTGAAGCAACAGCTGAGCCATCATCCGCTGCACCTAAAGTATGGGGCTGGGAATCATAATGGCCAACAATTAAGACACATTTTTTACTTTCTGTCCCTTTTAAGGTTCCTAAAATATTAGTTACATAACCAGCAATTAGCCCACGCTTGGTATAAATAGAGGTTGTGGTTTGCAAAGTCGTTCTAATTGGGATTCTTGTTAGTTCATTCACAATATAATTCTTTACCCTCTCGTGCTCATCTGTACCCAATGAATGAGGCTTCTGGGCAATTTGTTTTGTGTGTTCAAATGCCCTGTAAGCTGAAAATTGTTCGCTTTCAGCATCTGCTGGTAAAGGTTCAGGTGCCCTGAATAAATAAATTGAAACGCCAAATACTACCAGCAACCCCAATAAAAACAAAGTGTTTGTTAAGTATCTGTTTTTCATAACTAGATTCTTTAATAATATTTCATACAAACAAATATCAATTAATAATAAAATAATTCCTATACTTGCATCGGTAAAACATTTGTTCAATGATTGGCTTTTCGACCAAACGTTCAATAAAGCAGGATATTATGCTTAAAAAGAGCATGATGGCTAAAACTATTTCCATGTATAAGCATGGGAACCGGAACTGCAGGTCGGATAAGTTTGGAGAAAAGTAAACATAAAGCGATAAAAATATAAATCCAAAACCTGCAGAAAACTGCAGGTTTTTTTGTTTAATATAATAAAACAACCAAGATGAAAGTAATGAAGTTTGGCGGTACTTCAGTTGGAACCGCCCAAAGAATTAAAGAACTTTCCGGAATTATACCGGCAGGCGAGCCTGTAATTATTGTGCTTTCAGCAATGTCAGGAACTACCAATGCATTAATCAGTGTAGTTGAACTGATTCATAAAAATGAAATTGAGAGTGCGATGCTTAGGTTTAAGGAACTTGAGATTAAATACTATACAATTGTAAATGAACTATTTGATACTCAGGTTTACAAGAAGCGTGGCGAGGAGTTTATTAAGGATATGTTTGGGAGTGCATTTAAAAATATTTCAAAAGACATAAACGAAAATGATGCAAACGAGATAGTTGCACTGGGGGAACTATTGTCCACCGGGCTATTCCACATGTACCTGACAGAGCAGGGAATTCGTTCGGCATTTATTCCGGCACTAAACTTTATGAGAACCGATAAGGATAAGGAGCCAGATACCTATTACATTGCAGAAAACCTGAAAAGGTACCTGGATTCCTACCCAAAAACCACCTTATTCATAACTCAGGGTTTTATTTGTCGAAATGTCAATGGTTCAGTTGATAACCTGGGTAGAGGAGGAAGCGATTACACAGCAGCAATTATTGGCGCTGCAATCGATGCAGGTCAGGTTGAGATTTGGACTGACATTGATGGCATTCACAATAACGACCCGCGTTTTGTAGAGGATACATCACCTCTTCGGGAACTTTCGTTCGATGAAGCTGCAGAGCTGGCCTATTTTGGCGCCAAAATCCTTCACCCGCTTACCATTCATCCATGCAGCCAAAAGGGAATTCCGGTAATACTTAAAAATACCCTGAAACCAGATGATCGGGGAACTATAATTTCTCGCCGTTACACTCCGGATGGTATAAAAGCCATTGCAGCTAAAGACGGAATAACATCAATCAGGATCAGGTCTTCGAGAATGCTTATGGCCTATGGGTTCCTAAAAAAAGTATTCGAAATTTTTGAGGAGTATAAAACCCCTGTTGATATGATTACAACATCTGAGGTTTCAGTTTCACTGACTATTGATAATACTTCAAATATTCATAAAATATCCGATAAGTTATCTAAGTTTTCTTCAATCGAAGTTGATTCTGGTCAAACTATTATTTGTGTTGTTGGGGACTTTAGCACCGGCAAATCAGGTTATGCCAACCTGTTATTCAATGCTTTAAAAGATATACCAGTGAGAATGATCTCTTATGGCGGGAGCGATCATAACATTTCAATTCTGATTGATTCCGATAAAAAAGTGGCCGCTTTAAAAGCCTTACATCCGTTGGTAAATATTAATATTTCAATCCCAATTTAGCCATGATTACTAATAGCAATTTAGACGAAATCCAATCGGTACAAACACCGTTCTATTACTATAACCTGGAATTGCTGAAGGAAACCTTGATGTTTTTAAAAGAAACATCACAAAAAAATAACTATTCAGTACATTATGCGATAAAGGCTAACGCCAACAGGGAGTTGCTGAAACTGATTTCATCTTATGGGTATGGCGCCGATTGTGTAAGCGGGAATGAGGTAAAACTGGCAATTGACACCGGTTTTAAAAACGATAAAATTGTATTTGCCGGTGTAGGCAAAACCGATCAGGAGATAGAGTTTGCAATGGAAAACCAGATTTTTTGCTTCCACTGCGAAAGTGTTCAGGAGCTTGTGGTCATTAATCAGCTAGCCGCCCAAAGAAATATTGTTGTTAATGTAGCCCTAAGGTTAAACCCTAATATATCAGCAAACACCCATTCTCATATCACTACCGGCCTGATTGAAAATAAGTTTGGATTATCCATTCAGGAAGTAAATGAAGCCAAAAGCATTCTTCATAATTTGCTAAATATCAAGCTAATTGGTTTGCACTTTCATATTGGGTCACAAATAACAGATTTAAGCACCTTTAAGAACCTGGCCATTAAGATCAACCAGCTACAAAAGGAATTTTTTCCGGTTGATGATTTTAGCTACCTGAATGTGGGTGGAGGACTTGGGATTGATTATGCAAACCCGTATTTAACCCCAATTCCGGATTTTAACGGCTATTTCAATCAGTTTAAAACCAACCTGATTCTAAAGTCTAACCAGAAAGTTCATTTCGAGCTGGGAAGGTCTATTGTTGGGCAGTGTGGCAGCCTGATTACCAGGGTAACTTTTGTAAAAGGCTCAAATAGTCACAAATTTATCGTTGCTGATGCAGGAATGAATGATCTGATAAGACCTGCTTTGTATGGTGCAAAGCATAAAATAGTGAATTTATCATCTGTTGGTACAGAATACAAATACGATGTTGTAGGGCCGGTATGTGAAACCGCCGATTGTTTTGCAAAAGAAATTGAACTCCCGGAAACTCGTCGCGGCGATATCCTGGCTATCCTTTCAAGTGGTGCCTATGGCGAGGTGATGAGCTCACAGTATAACCTCAGAGACAAGCCTGACGCTTTTTTTTCTGAAACTTCAGCCGTTGAAAACAGGTAACCCTTGTGTATAAATATTAATAAATTCGGCCCGTTTTAAAACCCGGGTGGAATTACAATTTACTGACCAAGCAAATCGGTAGGTCTTAACATTATATTATCACTTGTTCATCGAATATTTGCTGAATTCCACTATTTTCGTAGAAAAAAAGTGATCAGGTTATATACTTATATATTGATTTTCATCCTCCTTACAGGATGCTCTAAATCTGCCAGGCATGATTCTGAATCTAATTCATCATCATCATCAAATCACTTCTCTACGGGATTTGAAATTTCTGTGAATGAAAGTTCCAAATCCCTTAAAATCATCAACCCCTGGCAAGGTGCTAAAAATGTTACCTATCAATATTCTTTAATAGATGACTCATCATTTAGCACAGGAGATTCATTAAAGAAGGCTTTCTTAAAAATTCCATTCAAAAAAATTATCTGTTTATCAACCACCCATGTTGCCTTTGCTGATGCACTGGGGAGATCATCCTCAATTGTCGGGGTTTCGGGATTGGATTTTGTTTACAGCGAAAATGTGAGAGAAAACATCCGGAAAGGGTTAACCCGTGATGTTGGTTATGATCAGAACCTAAACTACGAGCTGATTGTTAGCTTAAAACCCGATGCTGTTTTTTGCTATGGAATTGGAAATGAATCGCTCGGGTATTTGAATAAGCTGAAAGAGTTGGGTATAACCCTCATTTTTATTGGCGATTACCTTGAAGAACACCCGCTTGGTAAAGCCGAATGGATTAAGGTTTTTGGCCTTTTACTCGGTGAGGAAACTAGGGCTGATTCTCTTTTTAATAACATTGAGCAAAGTTATACCGACACTCGTAAGCTTGTTCTTAATTGTAAATCAAAACCTTGTATCTTTTTAAATGCACCCTGGAAAGACTCCTGGTTTTTCCCGGGAAGTTCCAGCTATTTCATCAGGCTGATTGAAGATGCTGGAGGGAATTACATATTCTCTAACCTGCAAGGGAGCAGAAGCTACTCAATAGGTTTTGAAAAAGCCATCGAAGCAGGATTAAAAACCGATTTCTGGTTAAATCCGGGTACTGCTGATAAATTAACCGATATTTCATCCATTGATGATAGGTTAAGTATAATACCACCCTTTAAAAAGGGAAATATTTATAATAATAACAACCGGATGTCTGATGGAGGTGGAAATGATTTCTGGGAATCAGGGGTGATTCACCCTGATTTAATTCTTAAAGATTTAATTCATATTTTTCACCCTGAAAAGTTACCTGATCACCGGTTATACTACTATAAAAAAGTCAAATAAATTTTTTTGCTCACCATGAAATTCAGGTATTCCAGGTACTTTATAGTGTTATCATTTTTACTGATAATGCTGTTTGTATTGGATATGTATTTAGGCTCAGTTTCAATTTCTTTCAAAGATTTTTTGACATTCATTTCAGGGGGAAGCAATGGTAATCAAACCGCAACAAATATCTTACTTAACATACGATTACCAAAGTCACTTGCAGCACTTTTAGCAGGTTCAGCATTAGCAGTAAGCGGCTTACAAATGCAGACCATTTTCAGGAACCCTCTTGCCGGGCCTTATGTACTGGGGATCAGTTCAGGGGCTAGTTTGGGCGTTGCCCTGGTTGTGCTGGGTTTCTCAGCATTAACAATCCCGGTTTGGGTGTCTCAGCTAAGCATTGCCGCAGCGGCAATGATTGGGGCGATGCTGGTGCTGATCCTTATTTTGCTGGTCTCAATTAAAGTTCGGGATATTATGACAATTCTGATACTTGGGATGATGTTTGGTTCAGCGGCTTCGGCAATAGTGAGCATTCTCCAGTATTTCAGCAATGAGTCTATGCTTCGGTCTTTTGTTATCTGGACAATGGGAAGTTTGGGGAGTGTTACCGGATTGCAAATCAGGTTGTTTGCAATTCTGGTATTTCTTGGATTGTTTCTTGCTTTTTTACTATCAAGACCTTTAAATGTAATATTATTGGGTGATAATTATGCCCGTAATCTTGGTGTTAAAGTGGGGCAAATCAGGTTTCTGACTTTTATTTCCACCAGTTTACTTGCAGGAGCCACAACGGCATTTTGTGGACCTATAGGATTCATCGGGATTGCAGTTCCGCATCTGGTTAAAATATCGTTGAAAACATCAAACCATTACGTGTTGATTCCGGCTACCGTAATCTCAGGTGCCGCAGTGATGCTATTATGTGATATCATTGCCCAGGTTCCCGGTTTCGATATTACTTTACCCTTAAATTCTGTTGCTGCGCTTATGGGTATTCCGGTTGTAATCTATATTGTGCTTAAAAATAAACGAATTGTTTCAAGGTAAATGAATCCCTCTAAAATTGAAATAGTAAACCTGGTTATCGGATACGAAGATAAGGATTCATCAACTTTTCCGATAGTTAATGCTGCAATTTCTCAGGGTGAACTAATTGGAGTAATTGGCAGGAATGGGGTGGGGAAGAGCACCCTTCTCCGGACTATCGCGAGAATGCAACCAAAGAAATCGGGGGAAATCTTAATTGATGGAAGATCCATAACCCTATTTCAAAGTGCTGATCTATCCAGGTTGATTAGCTTTATTCCCGCAGAGCCGATTCATGCACCAAATATGACAGTTTTTGAGTTCATTTCGCTTGCAAGGTATCCCTATCATGGCTGGTTTGAAACATTGGATGATGTGGATATTGCCAAAATTAACAGTACAGTTGATAGCGTTAGTATTACCCATTTGATAAATCGTGAAATTGATTCGCTAAGCGACGGGGAGCGCCAGCGGGCGATGATCGCGTTTGCCCTGGCTCAGGATACGGATATCATTCTAATGGATGAGCCTACGGCTTTTCTCGATTTACCCACTAAATTTGAAATTGTTCATCTGCTCAAAGACCTGACAATAAATGGAAAAACCATTCTTTTTTCCACTCACGATTTGCAAACCTCATTCAACCTGGTTGATAAGTACTGGATGATGCTTAAAGATGATATTCTCTTTGGTACACCATTGGAGTTAGCTGGCAGCGGGGGTTTTAATGAATTTTTTCAGGGAACAAACATTTTCTTTGATACTGCTACCGGAAATTTTCAAATGCCATAAAACATTCTAACAGCTAAATCAGATAATCATCCCTGCACCAACGGTTTCGTTAGTGGTTTCATCAATAAAAATTAATCCACCTGTGTAACGGTTTTTTTGGTATGAATCGAAAAATAATGGTTTGGATGTTTTAATGGCAATACGCGCAATATCGTTCATTCTGATTTGCTTATCATCCGGGTTCTTTTCCATGGTGTTGATATTCATCTTAAAATCAACCGCTTTAATGATACAACGAACCTCGTTTGTAGTATGCCTTATCACGTATCTGCTGTTTAGTTGTAATGGCTTTTCGTTAAACCAGCAAATCATCAAGGTTAAATCCTGATCAATGGTTGGAAGGTTGTCGGGTTTAACCAGCATATCTCCGCGGCTGATATCAATATCATCCTCAAGCGTTAAGGTGATGGATTGCAGCGGGTAGGTTTGATCAAAAGTTTTGCCGTTCAAATCTATTGATTTGATTTTTGATTTTAGCATCGATGGCAGTGCAACAACATCATCACCGGGTTTAAAATATCCCCCGACCGTTTGACCGGCATACCCCCGGTAATCATGAAATTCCGTGGAGTACGGCCTGATGATGTACTGAACCGGGAACCGGGCATCGGTTTGGTTATTATCATTCCGGATTTCAATATTTTCAAGTAACTCCAACAATGGATTTCCGGTGAACCAGGGCATGTTCTCCGATTTATTAACCACATTGTCGCCCTTTAGTGCGCTGATTGGTATGAAATGTAAATCGGCAATATTAAATTTAGATGCGATTGAATTGTAATCGGATTTTATCTTCTGGTAAACAGATTCAGAGTATTCCACCAGATCCATCTTATTAATACAGATCACAATGTGAGGAATTTGCAGAAGCGAAGCAATATAGGAATGCCTAATGGTTTGTTCAATGATGCCATTTCTGGCATCAACCAGGATGATTGCCAGGTTGGCTGTTGATGCCCCGGTTACCATATTTCTGGTATATTGGATGTGCCCGGGAGTATCAGCAATTATAAATTTTCGTTTTGGGGTGGCAAAATACCTGTATGCAACATCAATGGTAATCCCTTGTTCCCGTTCAGCTCTTAGCCCATCGGTTAAATGGGCCAGGTTTACATGCTCTTCTCCCTTGCGTTTACTGGAAAGCTCAATAGCCTCAAGCTGGTCCTCAAAGATTGCCTTGCTATCGTAAAGCAACCTGCCAATTAATGTGCTTTTACCGTCATCTACGCTGCCTGCTGTTGTAAACCTGAGTAGTTCAGAGTAAAGTAGCCGTACATTTCCTGTTGATTCCATCATAGTTTCTAAAAATAACCTTGAACTTTTCTTTCTTCCATAGCCGATTCCGAGCGTTTATCATCCCAGCGTGAACCACGCTCTGTAATTCGTGTTGCTGCAATTTCCTTTACAATATCCTCAATGGTTGATGCACTAGAAAGTGTTAAACCAGTACACGTAATATCACCAACAGTCCGGCAACGGATTCTTTTCACCTCAACCTTTTCATTGGGCTTTAATTTCATAAAGGGTGCATAGGCTAACCAAACACCATCCCTGCAGAAAACTTCCCGCTCGTGGGTGAAATAGATGCTGGGCAATGGAATGTTTTCCATCAAAATATATTGCCAAACATCCAGCTCTGTCCAGTTGCTGATTGGGAAAACCCTGAAATGCTCCCCCATATTTTTGCGGCCGTTGTAGATATTCCACAGTTCAGGCCGTTGGTTCTTGGGGTCCCATTGGCCAAATTCATCCCGATGGGAGAAAAACCTTTCTTTTGCTCTTGCCTTCTCCTCATCCCTGCGACCACCGCCAATAGCCGCATCAAATTTATACTTTTCAATGGTATCGAGCAGAGTAACGGTTTGGAGCTTGTTCCTGCTGGCATTAAAACCAGTCTCCTCAGTTGCCCTTCCCTCTTTGATAGATTCTTCAACACTACCTACGATAAGATTAGTCCCGGTTTTTTTTACCAGATCGTCCCTGTAATCCAGCGCTTCTTTAAAATTATGACCTGTATCAATATGTACCAGAGGGAATGGAATTTTTGCAGGATAAAATGCCTTTATAGCCAGGTAAACAAGTATAATTGAATCTTTACCCCCTGAAAACAGGATTGCCGGGTTTTGAAACTGGGCGGCTACCTCTCTTAAAACGTAAATTGACTCGTTTTCGAGCTCGCGTAAATGGTTAAACTGATTTGAAAAACTTTCCATTATCTATTGATTAATGAGTATGCAAACCACACTCTTTTTTTGAATTATTTTCCCACCACCACCTTCCGGCTCTGTAATCTTCGCCAGGTTCGATGGCTCTTGTGCAAGGTTCGCACCCTATGCTGATAAATCCCTTATCGTGGAGTAGGTTATAGGGAACATTATGTTGGTGAATATATTCTTTAACATCTTCTAAAGTCCAGTAGAGCAGGGGATTGTACTTGATTATGCTGAATTTGTCATCCCATTCGAAGGGTTTTAGACTTTTTCTAGAATCCGATTGATCGGATCTTAGCCCGGTTACCCAGCACGATGAGCCATTTAGTGCTCTTTCCAGTGGTTCCACTTTTCGTATATAGCAGCACTCTTTCCTGTTTTCTTGTGAAAGGTAAAAGCTGTAAGGCCCTTTTTGGGTTACTAACGCCTGAATGGTTTCTGTATTGGGATAAAAAACTTCAATTTGCTTATTATACCTTTCCAATGTTCTGCTAAAAGTTTTATAAGTTTCGGGGAATAACCTGCCGGTATCCAGGGTAAATATCCGAATAGCAAGGTTTTCTTTTGCAATCATATCGGTAATAACCTGATCTTCTAATCCAAAACTTGTTGAAAAAACAACCTCATCTGGAAACCTATTACTCAGGCTTTTTAGAACTTCTTCGGGAGTTGTATTTGCAAATTCTTTATTTAGTGATTCGATATCTTTTTGGTAATTCATCTTAATAAAATGCGTTTAAAAATTCTAATCGTGTTTCGCCTGTTCCGTCTGAAGAATACCATCATTCTTCCCCAATTAATTACTGCCCAGATCCTTTCGTGCAAAAAATACAGGATCATTTTGGTAACCACTTCCACCGATCCGATTGACAAAGCTACATTAATACGGCCAGTTATAAAATAGGATAAGGTGATTGTATCTATTGTTCCAACAATTCTCCAGGTGATGGATTTGACTATACTGCGTAAGGGTCTGTCTCTTACGGCAGGGTTAATATTTGTTACTTTTTGCTTACTGGCAAATAAAAACATAAGTCAGCTCAAATAAACAATTCTGGGTTTATCTTATCCTAAAATTTAATAACAAATCAATCAACTTCTTAGATTCTGGAGATTCCACATTTAGGTTTGCACAAATGTAAACTACGTAATAGTTTTACCGGGTTTCGAAAATATGAAATAAATTATATAATAATATGAAAAAAATCATATTTTTGATAACTAAAGAGTTCTTATTGCTATGAATTAAAATCTTAATAATTAAAATGGATCAGGTTAAGCTATTAACAACTGAGTGTAAGGAATGTTTATTTAAGTGGTTTGTTTGCAAATACATTTCAAAAGATGATTTTACCCGGTTGTACAGGAATTCAATCCAGGTAAAATTCTCAAAAGGGGAGTACCTGGTGAAGCAGGGTACGATCACACAGCACCTGGTATTTTTATCTAAAGGTAGGGTAAAATTCAACTTTATGACCGAAAGCGGTGACAATGTCATAATGGCTATTTCATCGGCGCCGGGACTTTTAGGCGGTATTAACCTGATTAACGATGACAAGACTTTGTTTTCCATTGTAGCAATTGAGGAGTCAGAGGCATGCCTGATAAAAATTGATGTTCTAAAGGACCTGATGTTATCAAACAGTGAGTTAACTCTAAAAATGGTTGAGTTTGTTTCTTCAATTTTCAGGGATTCAGTTTTCAATTTTATAAACCTGGCCCATAAACAGGTGAATGGCCGAATTGCCAATATTCTTTTATATTTATCAAAATCAGTTTACAAGAGCCAGAATTTTACCCTAAACTTAACCCGGAAGGAGATCAGCGAGTTTGCAAGTTGTTCGCAGGAAAACGTAATTCACACCCTTTCCCGGTTTAATAAGGAAGGGATAATTAAGGTTAATAATAAATCGATTGAAATAGTTGATATCGCCAAGTTGGAAAATATCAGCAGGTTTGGGTAGATATTCTTTATCGTAAATTACTTTTTTATTTTTTAGGTTCTACCAGAAGTTGCTCTAACATAGAATTTAGCGATTCCACGCTTATCCGTTTGGCAATTATCTTTTTATTTTCATTAAGAACATAGATAACCGGCGTTGAGTAAATATCAAACAAATTCCTGAAGTTAGAATTTTGTTGAGGATCCCAAACGTTAATCCAGTTTAGCTGATTTTTATTGATATAATCAACCAGTTTAGGTTGATCGCCCTGGGTATATACGGCATAAACTTCTAGTCCCTTGGCTTTGTACTTATCGTAGGTTTTTTTAAGTTCTGGTGTTGTTTTTTTACAATGGCTGCAGTCCGGATCCCAAAAATAAACAACTGTTATCTTTTTCTTGATACTGCTTATCCTAACCGGCTGACCGGTTTGATTAGGTAGATTCAGATCGGGACAAATATTCCCTATTAGGTTTGGTTTTAACAATGTGACTCTCTCGTTAATTTTATCCAGCAAGGTTTTATCGGCCCACCAAACCTGACCACCCAAATAGTATTTTTCAGCTAGTGCTACAAAAACTCCATCCATTCCCATCATGTTGGATGTTTGGAACTTATTTACCAGGTGCTGAAGTACAAATTGGTAAACCTCCTTATTTTGTTTGGCAAGTTCAACTACTTTTATCGCCTCAGGAATAATGCTGTCGGGCTGGGGAATAATCACCCGATCAAAATAAGTGTTAATTCTGTTCTCAAGAATTGGGGTTCTGAGCATTTTGGGATCACTGAAAGGAATATTATCAAAGAAATGCTCCTTGTTAAACTGATAGCTTCTCATCCACTTGAGTGAATCGGCATTTTTGGTCCCTTCTGGAACAACAATTTCAGGCATTTCCACATTTTTCATTGATTTAATGATAGTTGCAAGAAATGTTCCCTTATTTTTTTCGATAAGCTTATTCCAATAATTTTCGACATCAGCATTTACTGCGGCGAGTTGTTTCTGGTATATCTTAACTGAGTCTGACTTTTCGTCCAGTTTTTTCAGCTTTTCGGTGATATCTTTATTCTTCATTTGCTGTTCAATCATAAATCTCTGGTAGTCAGCAAAAGCGCTATTTTCGGGTGAGTTTGTGAACTCAATTTTGTTAACCAGATCACTGGCAGAGGTTTTAACGCCAAACCGCTGATTTTCTGAGACCAGAATTTCAAAATATGTTTTGGAGGGTAGTATTACCAGGTATATCCCTCCCTTTAGCAAAGTATCCCCCTCAAATACTGCATTCCCTTTTGAATCAACAATTGCTGTGTCTTGTACGTACTTTTTTTCACCAAAATGGTAACCAAGTAAAAGTGAGGTATCTTTAATCCCATCAATATGAACATCAATTTTATATGTTTGTGCATAGCTACAAATTGAGATAAAAAATGCAACAACAAGCGGGAAAGTTCCTTTAAATCCTGACATAATTCATTCTTTTTGTTTACAGTACTATAGTAATCAAAGTATATACCAAAATATTTTCCTTAATTGAAGCTCAAAAATAGCTATTAAAATTGATTGATATTCTACTTTATCATGATTCAATGCTTTTTAACAAATCAACAAATGGGCAGGTTTTGTGTTTTATACATGGAACTTAATTAACCCCAATTGTGAATTACTCAAATCGTCTTGCAGGGGAAACAAGCCCTTATCTTCTTCAACATGCCCATAACCCGGTAAACTGGTTTCCATGGGGAAATGAGGCATTTGAAATAGCCCAAAAGGAAAATAAACTTCTTCTGATCAGTATTGGGTATAGCAGCTGCCATTGGTGTCATGTAATGGAAAGAGAAACTTTTTCTGATAAAGCAATCGCTGATTTCATGAACAACAACTACGTTTGTGTCAAGGTGGACAGGGAGGAGAGGCCCGATGTGGATCAGATTTATATGAATGCAGTACAGATTATTACCCGGCGAGGAGGTTGGCCATTGAATTGTTTCGCTTTACCTGATGGCAGGCCGGTTTTTGGTGGTACTTATTTCAATAAGGAGAATTGGTTAAATATTCTCGATAGCTTGAATACCACATGGAAAAATGATAAAAACAGGGTAGAAGAGGTTGCCAATGAACTTTCAAACGGAATTGCTGAGACCGATATAATTAATATTGGTTATAAAAATTTGGATACAGTTAAACCAGGCACAATAGAAAACTATGTAGGAAAAATAAAAAGGGTTTTGGATTTTAAAAATGGGGGCACTTTAGGTGCTCCAAAATTTCCGATGCCCGGACTGATAGATTTCCTCCTGGTATACGGATTTCATAAGCCCGATAATGAGATTCTTAAATTCGTAAACCTGACTCTGGAGAAAATTGCCAATGGAGGAATATACGACCATATAGGCGGTGGCTTTGCCCGTTATTCAACGGATGAAAATTGGGATGTTCCGCATTTTGAGAAAATGTTGTACGATAATGCCCAGCTTATATCAATTTATTCTAAAGCATACAGAATAAATCCTAATGCGTTGTACAAAAAGGTGGTTTACGAAACAATTGGATTTATTGAACAAGAATTAAAATCGGTTCAGGGTGGCTATTACAGCGCACTTGATGCCGATAGCGGCGGCATTGAAGGAGAGTTTTATATCTGGTCGAAAAGCGAAATAGAAGGGATATTAGGGAGTGATGCCGAACTATTTTGTACAGCTTATGGTGTATCTGCTGCCGGGAATTGGAATAATACGAATACGCTCAGACGAGTTGCATCTGAGAATGAACTCAAATGTATTTTTGGATCAAGTATTCACCATATCGAAACAATTCTCTGCGAAGCTAAAAATAAGCTTAACCGGTTCAGGTTAAATAGAACAAAACCAGCCCTTGATGATAAAATAATTGTTGGTTGGAATGCACTTTATATCTCTGCTCTTATCGAAGCGTATATTACTTTTAACGAAAATGATTTTTTAGTTAATGCCAAATCGCTTTTTAACTATATTAATAATTACCATTTAGATAAAAATAGGCTGAAAAGGATAGCTTGCAAGGGTAAGGTATATATTAACGGAATGCTCGATGATTATGCTTTGCTGATTCAGGCACTTATCAACCTGAACAAAGTAACCAATGACAGATTGGCTTTACATTTAGCCGAAAATTTATCGGAGTATGTGCTTGAAAATCTTTACGACAGCAAATCGGACATGTTTTTTTATTCACCTTATAATTCCGAGGAGCTGATTGTCAGAAAAATTGATTTAATTGATGGGGTGATGCCTTCCTCAAATTCAGTGATGTTTAATAACCTATTACAACTTGGAGTAATTCTCGACAAAAACAGCTACATCGAAATGTTTGAAAAAGCAACTAACCACCTGGTGGAATATTTAAACCATGGTTCTCCCCATGTATATAACTGGGCGAATTTAGCCCTGTTAATAGTAAAGCCAAGGATTATGCTTGATAAAATAGATACCGGTAAATACAAAGAGATACTAAAGCAAACAGTTTACTCAAATATACATGTTAAGTATAGTCCTGATAAAATAATGCATCATTTAGATTACGATGAAATGCACATTTGTATTGGAAATACATGCCAACGAATTGTTAAAACCCCACAGGAAATATCAGATTTCATCAACTCAACCCGATTAGATTCGTTTGAAGAGATATAGGAATTCCCTATTTTTCTATTATTTAATACTTGTACCTTAATTTATTCGGAATTTATTTGTAAATTTCGAGTGTATAAACTTTTAGCGTAAAATCACCACGTTAAAGTTTAATATTAAGGATATTACCAAAGAATTTTATCTATGAAAAGATTAATTTCAATAGTGGCATGGGTTGTGGGAAGTTTGTTACTGCTATATTTCCTGCTCAACCTGATTTGGGTTTTTAAACCCAAAAAGCACCTAAATGTTTATATCCTGGATAAAACGGTTACCAGTAATGATTACCCTGAGCACAAATCATTTGTTTGGATTCTGAATAGCAACAGATATGTTAGGCCCGATAACGGAAAATATAGCGTTGAGGATGATTATTACGGATTTATCCCTATTGATATTGAAAAAGATATATTTGATTTTAAAAGCATCAGGATTAATGAGGTAGATGCCACTGCATCTGTATATGATGCGGCTTATTTTACCGATTGTTATGGGGTTTACTCATTTGAGTGGTACAAGGGAAAATCAAAACAAATTCACTCCCAAAAAGTATTCGGAGGCCTGAACCAGAATGATTTCCTGCTCCTGAAAAAGATGAAAGAGTTGGGAAAACTGATAATTGGGGAGTACAACATGTTTAGCACCCCAACAAATGCATTGGTTCGCAGTAAAACAGAATTGCTGTTTGACATCAACTGGACCGGTTGGGCAGGAAAATATTACCCTTCGTTTGATATTTCCAAATCGAACGGGCCACCAGACTGGATGCCCAATTTATATGAATCACAACATAAAGGTGAATGGCCTTCTGACAAAAGTGGCATTGTACTGCTAAGCAACGATGGAGTCATCGAAATACTGATAATGGGAGAACAACTCAATTCACCAACTCCAAAAATAGTTGCCACAAAGGAAGGTATGGCGAAGTATGGGTTGCCAGAATCAATTGCTTTTGAGCAGTGGTTTGAGATTATCCAACCTGGAGCCGACACAGAAGTTCCGGCAAGCTATATGATAGACCTGAATGCCGAGGGGATCAAAGTGTTGGAAAAATATGGAATGCCAAATCAATTCCCTGCAATTATTAAAACCCTTAACTCAGATACATACTATTTTGCCGGCGATTTTGCAGAAAACCCTTCAAAGAATTTTACTTCTAAGATTGTAGGTGGCAACTGGGTTAACTATTACCTGTACAAATATACTGAGCCCGGGAAAGCTAATTTTTTCAAATCTTTTTACACCCCACTCATTTCCTCAATCCTCGATGAGTATTACCTGAACAAAAAGTTCTAACTTATAATTAGTTAATCATTGTTTAATAAATCAACTGGTAACCCGGTTGATTTTTTTAATGGATATTCAACCTGAAATGGAGCCATATCATAATATCGTTGGAGAATACTATTATTTTAACGGTGAGTTTATTCCAACTAGTAAAATTGCCATTTACAACATCAAAAATGACCTGATGGCTTATGAAGTGATTAGGGTTATCAATTCTGTACCGTTATTCCTTGAAATGCACTTAATGCGTTTGTCCAATTCTATCGATTTTATAGGCTCATTACCACCTGATCTTCATGTTGTCAAAGAGAAATTACTGAAACTTATTAAGCTGAATGGAATAATCAATTGCAATTTAAGAGTCTCAGTAAGCCTAAAAATGGGAGATCGGTCCAGCTCCGATACAATGATCTATTTAATTCAGGGCAGGTATCCATCCCTCGATGAGCTTAACAATGGAGTGAATGTTAGAACCATAATGGCTCAAAGAGCTGAACCCAATGCCAAGATTGAGAATTCTCAGCTAAGGGATTACGCCGATCAGGTTATCAACCGGAATAAATGCTATGAAGTTGTTCTGGTTAACAGGAATGGTATGATTACGGAAGGTAGTCGTTCTAACATTTTTTTTATCAAACAGGATAGAATATCTACTGCCCCTTTAAAGCTGGTATTGGGTGGGATAACCCGACAAATTGTTGTTGATTTATGCAAAAGGGAATCGTTTCAGCTCAACGAGGCTGAGATCCCAATCATCAGCCTTTCTGAGTTCGAAAGTGCATTTCTAACCGGAACCTCCCCTGGTCTGTTACCCATTAATAGAATAGATGATCAGCTTTTAAGTATAAAAAATCCGCTTCTGGACAGGCTAACCGAACTCTATAGAAAAGAGGTTGAGAATTACATATCTAATTTTCACTTTTAAGTAATATTATTGAAGTTTTTAATGCCCGTTTGCTGATTGTTTATATATTTATATCATATTTCAACACAAAT
>CAZKHG010000020.1:0-55541 GCA_964552655.1 uncultured Rikenellaceae bacterium | reverse complement strand
ATAAGTGAAAAGGATCTTATTCCAGAAGGAATTACTTATTCATCAACAACAAACTCCTTTTATCTAAGCAGTATTTATAAAACAAAAATTATCCAGATTGATGCTGAATCAGGTGACTTCAAAGATTTTATCCCTTCTGATTTGTTGAATTTGAGTTTTTTGGGCTTAATAGTTGATGATGGACAGAAATACCTGTGGGCATGTGGGTATGGTTATCGAAATGGGAAGAAATTCTCTTTGGTTAATAAATTCCATCTTATTTCCGGTGATCTTATAAAATCATATTCAATCAATGATACTCTGGAACACTTATATAATGATCTGGTAAAAGATACAGAAGGCAATATATTCTTCACCGATACGGAAAGACAGACAATATTTAAGATTGATAAAGAAACGGATTCGGTAGAGGTTTTTTACGATGGAATTGAAATACTTTATCCGAATGGTATAACAATCTCATCTGATAGCAAATACCTTTTCGTTGCATCAACCACTCATGGTATAAGAGTATTAGATATCCAAAAGAAAAGTATTATAGGGGAACCCGATAGCATCTTTAATTCAACAGGGATTGATGGATTGAAATACTATCAGAAAAGTTTAATCGGTATACAGAATGAGGTACAACAAAAAAGTGATGTAAAGATTGTTAGATTTTTTCTGGATGAGACCAATACCAAAATCATTGGTATGAGAATTATAGACCAGAACAACCCTGATTTTGATATCCCAACAACATTCGTAATGGTCGGCAGCGATCTTTATTGCCTGGCAAATAGCCAATTATGGAATTTAAATTCTACTGAATGTAAAATATTGCAACCGGATAGGCTTAAGGAAGTGATTATTTTATCTTATGAGATATAGATAGTAGTTTAAAAATGTAAGCTAACTTCTTAACTACTTTGAATCTTCTTTATACCAGCCAGAATAAAATAGGTAGTTTCTGGCTATCCGTTCATTCATATCTTTACTCTGTGCCGGATCAACCTTCTTAACAAATTTTGCTGGAACACCGGCGTATATGCTTCCTGGTTCAATCACAGTATTCTCCAAAACCAACGCATTTGCCGCAACAATGGCACCCTCGCCAACAATAGCATTATCCATAACGGTGCATCCCATCCCAAGCAACGCTCCATTTTTGACCTCTGCTCCGTGTACAATTACATTATGCCCAATTGATACATCATCCCCAAGTTTAACTGTGGTTTTCTGGTAGGTTGTATGTAGAACTGAGTTATCCTGAATATTCACCCTGTTGCCAATTCTGATCGAATTCACATCGCCTCTAAGAACCGCACCGTACCATATACTGCAATCATCCCCAATTTCAACATCGCCTATAATAACAGCTGTTTCCGCGATATAGCAATTTTTGCCAATTTTTGGTGTTATTCCCCGCAAAGGTTTGATTAATGCCATTTTATTCAGAATTTTGTGTCAAAGTTAAGAGAAGTAGTCAGAATTCAGATGCCAGAAGTCAGAATTCAGTTGTTAGAAAATGAAAATTAATTGCCAACCAGATAATTAATAACCTAAGAACCAATTACTAACTTGAGAGAGAAATTAACGAAATTCTACGAGCTAAGATTCTATGGTAACCTGAACGATTTTATTCAATACCCAAACCGGCAAATTACATTCAGGTACTGGTTTTTTGGTACACCGGCGATTAAGGATGTAGTTGAAGCAGTTGGAGTGCCCCATGTGTAGGTGTCAAAAATCCTTTGCAATGGGGAGGAATCAACTTTCGGTTTTCACCCTGTACCGGGAAGCAGGATTGTGTGCTACCCGCGCTTTCACTCTATTAAAACCGGTGAGTTAAACCTACTTAATGGGGAACCTGATGAGCCCCGTTTTATTCTCGATGTTCATTTGGGCAAGCTGGCCAGATTCTTACGAATAATGGGGTTTGATTCTCTTTACAGAACCGATTATGCTGATGATGAGATTATCAGAATATCGAACGAGGAGAACAGAATAATCTTAACCCGCGATCTGGGAATACTTAGGAAAAGTTTCACAAAATTTGGATATTTCCTGCGTAATACCGATCCAAAAAACCAGCTAAAAGAGCTGATTGAACAATTTTCACTGCAGGAGAAAGCTAAACCTTTCAGTCGATGTTCGCTATGCAATGGAAGTGTTGTGGTTGTTGATAAAATGATAATTGAAAATCAACTTCGCGATAGCACTATTAAATATTACTCTGAGTTCTTTCAATGTCAGAATTGCAAGCAGATTTATTGGGAGGGTTCGCATTATAACCGGTTAGTAAGATTTATAACAGATATTCTTGGATAAGACTAACCCGATTTATCCCGTGATATGAATTTTATCATGTTAAAAACATGTCGTAAAATATGGAATTAAAAAGTCTTGGTAATGTAAAATAGTTAATTTTGTGGGATATTTTTTTAAACCCTTTCGAATTTTAAGATATTGATAATTAATTAGATATTATTACTAATATTTTCAGAAACTAAATTTTACCCTATGGATGAAGCTAAAAAGAACCTGGAGTTGGAAGAAGTGGTTATTAGATTCTCCGGCGATTCAGGTGATGGAATGCAGCTTACAGGAACTTTATTCTCCGATGCTTCCGCCCTGTTTGGGAACAGCGTAAGCACATTCCCCGACTATCCGTCCGAGATTCGCGCCCCCCAGGGAACTATCGGCGGTGTTTCGGGATTTCAGGTGAATATCGGAAGCAGGAAGGTTAATACCCCCGGTGATTACTGTGATGCCCTTATTGCAATGAACCCTGCTGCATTAAGAGCTAACGCCCGATGGGTGAAACCCGGTGGGATGATCATTGTTGATAATGATTCCTTTAACGAAAAAGGGTTACAGCGGGCTGGATATAAAACCAACGACCCTATAGAAGAGCTAAAACTTCACGATTATAAGGTAATTTTTGCACCTATAACCCTGTTAACCAAAGAGAGTTTAAAAGATTCCGGGTTAGATAATAAAAGCATAGTTCGTAGTAAAAACATGTTTGCATTAGGCATGGTTTATTACATTTATAGTCGTCCGCTTGAATTCACCGAATCCTATTTTGAGAAGAAGTTTAAGAAAAAACCAGAAGTGGCACAGGCAAACAAGAAGGTGCTTCGTGATGGGTTTAACTATGCATCAAATATTCAGCTCATTGCCAACACATATCATATTCCCGCTGCAACAAATCTCCCAAAAGGTACTTACCGGAATATCAACGGGAATACTGCTACAGCCTGGGGTTTAATTGCTGCAGCTGAGAAAGCAAAACTCCCGCTTTTTTGTGGATCTTACCCTATAACACCGGCTACTGAGATTCTGATTGAACTCTCTAAACGCAAGGATTTAGGCGTAAAAACCCTTCAGGTTGAGGACGAGATCGCAGGAATTTGCACAGCCATTGGAGCATCCTTTGCCGGTAACTTTGCAGTAACCACCACGTCAGGTCCCGGTTTATCCCTTAAAACGGAGGCAATGGGTTTAGCCGTGATGACTGAGCTTCCTTTGGTTGTGGTTAATGTACAACGCGGTGGACCATCTACTGGGTTACCTACAAAAACAGAGCAATCGGATTTGGGTCAGGCATTATACGGAAGAAATGGCGAAGCTCCCATGATAATTCTTGCTGCTAGCACTCCAAGTAACTGCTTCGACTATGCTTTCCTTGCCGGGAAACTGGCAATGGAACACATGACTCCGGTTATCCTGCTAACCGATGGTTACCTAGCAAATGGGTCGGAGCCCTGGCGAATTCCGAGTATGAAGGATTACCCCGATATCAACCCACCAATTGTACCCGAAGGCTCTGAAAATTATATGCCTTATGCCCGTGATGAGAAACGTCTGGCCAGAGGTTGGGCTTTCCCGGGGAAAAAGGGAATTATGCATCGCGTGGGTGGCTTGGAAAAGGATTTTCTCAAAGGAAGTGTATCTCATGATCCTATTAACCACCAAAGAATGACGGATATACGCCAGGCAAAAGTTCAGCGTGTTCAGGAGTTTATTCCATTACAAGAGGTTATCGGTGATCAGGAAGGCGAGTTGCTGGTTATCGGATGGGGAGGAACTTATGGCCATTTACTTACCTCTGTTCAGGAAATCCGTTCAGAAGGGAAAAGCGTTTCATTGTGCCATTTCAATTATATAAACCCTTTGCCAAAGAACGTTCGCGATATCTTTAAGAGGTACAAAAAACTTCTGGTATGCGAGTTGAACATGGGACAGTTTGCAAACTATTTAAGAACCAGCTATCAGGAGTTTAACTATTTGCAATACAACAAGGTACAAGGTTTGCCTTTTACTGTAGCTGAGCTGGTTCAGAAGTATAACGAAATTTTGGAGGGTAAATAATCATGGCAGAAAATTTTAAATATACACCACAGGATTTTAAGAGCGATCAGGAAGTTCGTTGGTGTCCCGGTTGTGGCGATCACGCCATCCTGAGCGCAGTTCAACGAGCCTTGCCAGAGGTTTCGCATGTGCTCAACTATGATATCGAACGGTATGTATTTGTTTCGGGGATAGGTTGTTCCAGCCGCTTCCCTTACTATGTCAATACCTTTGGATTCCATGGGATTCATGGGCGTGCCTCGGCTATTGCTACCGGTATTAAAGTTGCAAACCCACGCCTGAGTGTTTGGCAGATTACCGGCGATGGCGATGCGCTTGCCATTGGTGGAAACCATTTTATTCATGCTGTGCGCAGGAATATCGATACCAATATCCTGCTTTTTAATAATGAGATTTACGGGCTAACCAAGGGCCAGTACTCCCCAACATCAAAACTGGGGGCGGTTACTAAAACTTCGCCCTTTGGAACTGTTGAGCATCCATTCAGGCCAGGGGAACTGGTAATTGGCGCTCAGGGAAAATTCTTTGCCCGCACCCTGGATGTTGAGGTGAAACTTACCTCCGAAATAATGGTTGAAGCTGCAAAACACGATGGCACTTCAGTTGTTGAAGTCCTTCAGAATTGTGTTATCTATAATGATAAAACCCATGGAAGTTTGATGGACAAAGAAACTCGCGACGATAGAACCATCATTTTGCGAAATGGGGAGAAAATGGTGTTTGGTAAAAACCGGGATAAGGGTTTAGTTTTAAGTGGACTTAGCCTGAAAGTTGTAACCATCGGACAGGGTGGATTTACTATGGACGATATCCTTGTTCACGATGCCACTGAGGCCAACCCCGGCATCCACATGATGCTTGCCAACATGGCTTACCCCGAATACCCGGTTGCCCTGGGAGTTATCAGGAATGTTAAAGAATCTACCTACGATGATAACGTTCGCGATCAGGTGTTGGAAATTCAGAAAACCGCTACCATCAAATGCGTGGATGATCTTTTAGCTAGTGGCGATACCTGGGAAGTGAAATGATTTATTTTATTTGGAAAAAAGTTAAGGGTACGAAACTCGTACCCTTTTTTATTTATCAATAGCACTTTCCTTGTAAATGAACTTAAAACCAGTTTTTTCTCCGGAAAACCACAACTACAAGGGTTGAAATCAAAAAAGAAATTAAAAGAATTATCCAGAATCCAAACCTGTTGTTTTCGAAGCTGTTTGGGACATTCATCCCGTATAGGCTGGCAACAAGCGTGGGGATCATCAGGATAATTGATATCGAGGTAAGCAGCTTCATTATGATGTTCAGGTTGTTGGAAATAACAGAGGCGTAGGCATCCATCATACCGCTTAAAATATCGCTGTATATGTTGGTGGTTTCCTGTGCCTGTCGCAATTCGATCTCAACATCCTCCACCAGCTCCTCATCCAGCTTGTCCTTATTCTCCTTCATATTCTTGATTCGATGAATCAGTATATCGTTCCCTTTCAATGAAGTAGTAAAAAATACCAGGCATTTCTCAATCTGGAGCAACGTTTGAAGATCCTCGTTCTTTATCGATTTTTCGAGCTGTTTCTCGGCAAGTTTGATTTTCTGGTTGATTTGTTTCAGGTATTTAAGGAACCAAACGCTCGACGAAAGTAGTAACCTCAAAACGAAATCAAAATTGTTCTTTTTAACTATCAGTTTTCTTTTGGAGTAGCTGATGAAGTCGTTCAGCATCTCGGTGGTCTGGAAGCAGATTGAAACAAAAATATCATCTTTAAATATAATCCCCAGGGGCAACGTGGAGAATGGCAGTCGCTCATCATTTGTCAGGATTGGGATTCTTAGAAGAATCAAATACCAGCCATCTTCATCCTCTATACGGGGACGTTCGTCCAGGTCCTCGATGTCGTTGTAAAACGAAAGGGGGACATGTAATTCATCAATCAAGTAGTTTTTGTCTTCTTCGGATGGGTTTTCAATGCTTATCCAGCAACCGGGCTCCCATTTCTCGCAGGGGACTAACCCTATACCATTTTTAAAAAAGGTTTTCATTACTAGCTCCTCCAAATTTAGATGAATAGAGGAATTCGTAAGTTTACCTCTATTCTGGTTTAAATACTAGGGTGGTAATCGTCCATAATCGGATAATTAATTTTTTGTCCGGCAAAAGTATTATTTTTTTAGCTAATTAAACTACTATGTGGTTTTTTTTAAAATGGTTTTTTTGATTGTGCTATTTTACCTGGCAATTCATGATTATTTATGGTTTCTAAAAACATCCGGATTAGTTGAATCTTCTATCCCTTTGTTTTTTTTACAAAAATATCACCATGCCCCTTACCAGAGCAATTTCCAATATGGGCAGCGAATTCAACCCCTGCATTCTTCAGATCTTCCAGTATTTTTTCTTTTTCATTCGCTGGCAAGGTGAAAAGCAACCCTCCTGAGGTTTGAGCATCACAAAGGATGAT
Source organism: uncultured Rikenellaceae bacterium (assembly GCA_964552655.1). Lineage (GTDB taxonomy): Bacteria > Bacteroidota > Bacteroidia > Bacteroidales > Tenuifilaceae > CAZKHG01. The sequence continues at coordinate 48,726 of CAZKHG010000020.1, read as the reverse complement.
TTTAGTAATGGCCGTAATACTTTCATCCCAAAAAACATATTTTGAAAAGTGGTTTAGGTTATTGGTTGATCCTCCCGGGATGATCCCAGCTGCCGCAAAGTTTATCGTTTCATTAAAAATTGGAATTTGTTCAGAGTAGAGTTCAACGTTCACTTTACTTGCCGTTGATAGTTCGCTTAAATGGCCAATAAGCCCAAAACCAGTAACATCTGTACATGCATTGATGGTGTATTTTTCCATTATTGCAGCTGCTCTCCTGTTTAGCTCCGACATGGATTTAACAACCTCGGATTTTGTTTTCTCATCAACCAGCCCTCGTTTAAGAGCAGTGGTTATTATTCCGGTACCTAAAGGTTTTGTAAGGATAATTGCGTCATCAGCCTTTGCCCCGGCATTGGTCCAAATGCTATCCGGATGGACTATTCCGCTAACTACCATTCCGAACTTTGGCTCCGGATCGTCAATGGTGTGACCACCCAGAACACTAATACCCGCTTCCCTGGCTTTATCGCTTGCGCCATGTAGAATATCTTTCAGAACCCCTATTGGGAGCCGGTTTGATGGAAATCCTACAATATTTAAGGCAAACAATGGCTTTGCGCCCATGGCATAAATATCGCTCAGGGCATTGGCCGCAGCGATAGCACCAAAATCATAAGGTTCATCAACAATTGGGGTGAAAAAGTCCACAGTTTGAACCAACGCTGTGGTATCGTTTATCTTATACACAGCAGCATCGTCAGAGTTCTTCGTGTCAATCAGGATATTTGGATCGGTAGATAATGGGAGATCTTTTAAAATCTGCTCCAGCTCCTGTGGTCGCATTTTGCAGGCACAACCCAGCCCCTGGGTGTATTTTGTAAGATTGATATTTTTTTGGAGGAAATTATTTCTATGAATACCTGTCTTTTCTTCAGGCTTAAGTTTATTTACGATATCTGCAATTATCTCAGCTGCATGGTTTATTTCTTCTTCTGTCGTAAATCTACCCACCGAAAAACGAATGGTTCCCATGGCATAATCAGCATCAAGGTTAATTGCAGTAATAACGGGTGAAACATCAACTGAGTCGGTATGGCATGCAGCACCTGCTGAAGCAGCAATTCCCTTCATTTCCATCTCTTGAAGCAGGACATTGGCTTCAATTTGGTAAAAGCTGAGATTTAATGTGTTTGGAAGGTGTAGCTGGGGGTGCCCGTTCAGCTTGATATCAGGGATTTTTTCTATAAGATTTGCATAAAGTAAATCTCTCATCCGGCTCATGTGCTGAATATTTTTATTGAAATCGCGATGAGCAATTTCACAGGCTTTACCTAACCCGACAATTTCCAGCACGTTTTCTGTTCCGGCACGTTTGTTTTGCTCGTGATCGGCACCATGAATAAGCTTTTCCAAAACCACCCCATCCCTGATAAACAGCGCTCCTATTCCCTTAGGTGCATAAAGCTTGTGGCCTGCAACTGACAATAGATCAACTCCCATCGCCTGAACATCAACCGGGTATTTCCCCACCGATTGAGCCGCATCGGTATGAAAGGTGATGTTGAACTTTTTAGCAATTCTGGAAATCTCATTGATGGGCTGAACCGTTCCAATCTCATTATTGGCATGCATCACTGAGATCAGAATGGTTTGCGCTGAAATGGCAGCTTCAAGCTTTTTAAGGTCTATTAACCCAAATTCATCAACAGGGATATACGATACTTTAAACCCTTTCTTCTCCAGGTACCTGCATACCTCCATTACTGCCGGATGTTCTATTGTTGAGGTGATAATATGATTCCCCTTACTTTCGTTGGCGTAAGCATACCCTTTTATGGCATAATTGTTCGACTCTGATCCTCCGCTGGTAAAAATAACCTCGTGTGGATTGCAGTTAATCAGTGCGGCAATTTGCTTCCTGGCATTCTCAACGGCTTTTTTAGTATCTGCTCCAAAACTGTGAGCGCTTGAGGGATTCCCAAAATACTCGCTTAAATAGGGTTGCATTGCTGCAACCACCTCCTTATCAATAGGAGTGGTTGCATTATAATCGAGGTAGATTTTCATCTTTAGATTTATTTCGGGTTCTTATCTTTTTTGAAATCAGTGCTGATTATAGTAACCTTTTATAAACCAGGGTTGCCAAATGGTTACTCCTGGTAGTAAACCCGTTTTACCCTTCGTGAGATTGAGGTAAGTACCTCGTAAGGGATAGTTTCTATTGAGTTGGCTAATTCAAAGATTGTAGGGTTTTTACCAAAAATGATAACCTCATCGCCTTCGGAAACCTTTACCCCAGTGGCATCGAGCATACAGGTATCCATGCTGATATTCCCGATTGTGGGAACCAGCTTCCCGTTTAGCAGGAATTTCCCGGCGCCATTGCTAAGCCTTCGGTTGAGACCATCGGCATAACCAATTGGAATGGTAACCACTGTTGAGGGCCTTTCGATTACCCCTCTCCGGTTATATCCAACTGTCTCACCGGGTTTCAGCTGTTTTACCTGGATTACTTTTGTTTTTAACGTGCTCACATTTTGAAGTTTATTCTGATCGATTGCGCTAACGCCATAAAGGCCAATGCCTAGACGTACCATATCAAACTGGGATTCGGAAAAACGTTCAATCCCCGCGGAATTTAGGATATGGCGTATTGGTTGGTATCCAAGTGCTGTTGAGATTTTATTACAGACCGATTTAAAGTTATCAATCTGAACGTGGGTGAATTCATCTTGTAAGTTATCTTCACTGGCGGCTAAATGTGTAAAAATACTCCTGACTTCAATTGATTTAGCTGAAATGATTGTTCTGATCATCTCATCGGTTTGATCGGATGTGAACCCAAGCCGGTGCATCCCGGTATCCAGCTTAAGATGAATATTGTATTTGGCAACACCTGATTTTTCGATAACCCTAATGAACTCTTTCAACCCGGAGAAGTTATAAATCTCGGGTTCGAGGTCATATTCCACCATCAGCTCATAGGTGCCAAAAGAGGGGTTGAGGACTATAATCGGCAACGAAATACCAGCTTCCCGAAGGGCCACTCCCTCATCTGCAAAAGCAACCCCAAGGTAATCTACCCGGTTAAACTGGAGCAGGTTGGCTATTTCGAACGATCCGCTCCCGTAGGAGAAGGCTTTTACCATGGCCATAACTTTTACTCCGGGTCTTAGCAAACTTTTGAAATAGTTAAGGTTATGAACCAGGGCGTTCATATTAACCTCAAGAATTGTTCGGTGTGCCTGGTGTTCAAGCATGGCTGAAATCCTTTCGAAATGGAAATTCCGGCTCCCTTTTAGAAGTATTGCGGTGTTGGATATCTGGCGACGGGAAAAACTGTTTAGGAATTCATTGGTATCAGGGTAAAACTCATTTTCAACGCTAAACAGGCGGCTATACATTGATATCTCCTTGCCAATCCCAATTATTTTATCAACCTTTTTCTCCAGAATCAACTTTGATACCTCATTGTACAGATCATCATGGGTTCTGCCGCTCTGAAGGATATCTGATAGTATGAGCAGACGTTTCGGGTGTTGATTCTGCTGGGCTAAAAAATCTAATGCAATGGTTAACGATCCAATATCGGAGTTGTAGCTGTCATTTATCAGCGTACACCCGTTGATACCTTGTTTTAGCTCGAGCCTCATAGCCACCGGAGTAAGTTTAGCCATCCTTTGGGGGATGGAATCCACGTCAGTATTCATTAGCAGCAGTAAACTCAGGCAGTGCATTGCATTCTCAACTGAGGCATTATCAGCAAATGGGATATTGAAATTGAGGGCGTTATTATGGTATCTGGCACGGATCGATGTTGCCCCATCCATCATTTCAAGGTTTTCAATTATTACATCAGAATTGGGATTTTTGCCCCAGCAGAAACGAGTTATTTCTTTTGAAAGGTTTTGGGAAACCAGCGAATCAATGAGCAGATGATCTTTACAATAGATTAATTCTTTTGCATGTTCAAAAAGCTGCAATTTTTCCAAAGCCTTCTGTTCTAGGCTCACAAAGTTTTCCTGATGTGCACTTCCAATATTAGAGAAGATACCAATTGTAGGACTTATAATGGGCCGGAGGTTAATCATCTCTTCCGGCTTCGAAATGCCTGCCTCGAATATTCCCAGCTGAAAGCTTTCATCCATTTGAAGAACCGATAAGGGTACTCCAACCTGAGAGTTGAAACTTTTCGGACTTCTTACTATTTTAAAATCGGAGGATAAAAGCTGATTAAGCCATTCTTTGATTATGGTTTTACCATTGCTACCTGTAATACCGATAACTGGACAGCTAAACCTTTTACGATGGTATGCCGCTAATTGCTGGAGTGCTTTTAACGTGTTTTCAACCTGAATGAATGTTGAACCCGGGTAAAGCGATTTATAATCTGCAGGTTTTGATACTATAAACGCTTCAAAGCTATGGGTTTTTATCAGCTCATCAATAAAATTGTGGCCATCATGCCGTTCGCCTATAATGGCAACAAATAGGTTGTTGTTGTTCCCGGCGGGTGACCTGCTATCGGTTGAGATGGATGAAATGCTCAACTCCGGGTTGCCAATTAACCTCGCTCCCAGAATTCTTGCAATTTCCCCTGTGGTGTAGTTGATCATCTGAATTAAGCAGGTTAATTATCGTTCCAACAAGTTGAATTTAATGGTCTAATCATTATACATTTTAAATGCCCAAACCCCAATTCTCCTTAACTCAAGTAAATCTATTTGAATTCTCTTCTTGTGGCATCAATAAAGCAGCTCCGGCAGAGTGGTTCATATATATCCATTTCGCCCAAAAGCACAAGCTTATCCGATGCGGTTTTACGATGGGTGTACTGGGCAAGGTTTCCGCATTTTACGCAAATGGCGTGTACCTTGGTTACATCCTCGGCGCAGGCCATTATGTTGGGCATTGGGCCAAATGGGATGCCCCGGTAATCCATGTCCAGCCCTGCAACAATAACCCGAATCCCCTGATCGGCCAGCTTAATACAAACCTCAGTAAGGTTCATATCGAAGAATTGAGCCTCGTCAATTCCTATAACATCAACTTCTGAAGAGAGTAGCAGAATATTCCCCGATGAGGATACAGGCGTTGAATGAATTTTATTGGCATCGTGCGAAACTACCTGCTCTTCGGAGTAGCGGGTATCAATCTGGGGTTTGAATATTTCAACCCTTTGCCTGGCAAACTTTGCCCGTTTTAGCCTTCGGATCAACTCTTCGGTCTTTCCTGAGAACATGGATCCTACAATTACCTCGATCCATCCTTTTGGTTTATTTCCTTCAATGGAATTTTCTTGGAACAGCATTTATGGTAAACCCATTTTTTTACGTTAGTTTTACAAAAGTAAGCAAAAAGTTATTTTTGTTGTCGGAATTAATTACGATATGGAAACAAATCTGCTTAAAAAAGTGAACAACCTCTTAGATGAGGCACAGGTATTGATATCCAGGAATATCACAAGCGATAAAATTTCTACCATAGAGCGTGATCTGATCCTGGAGAAGCTTCGTATGGCTTATGATCTGATGGTTACCAATCAAAAACCAGATAACCAGGTGTTTGTTTCATCATCTGCACCGCAGGCAATTAAAGTTGATGTTGATAAAACCCCTGAAATCCCATTAAAAGCCCCGGTACCAGAAATAAAACCCCAGGTGGTTCAGCAATACCATGAAGAGCCAAAAAAAGAAAAAGCGCCAGCTTATAAAGAGGTTAGAAGGGAACCTGTTTTAAAAAAGGTTGAATCAACGGAGAAATCAATTTTTGATGGTGTGAAAGAAGTAAAACCAAAAACCCAGCAATCATCAACAACGGACAAACAACCCGGGGAAATTATTGCTGATAAATATCAGGGAACCAAAAAGTTCAGAAACGAAACCCTATCCGGCCAAACGGTACGAAAAGATATCTCCAGCCAACAGCAGAATAAACCTATTGGCGATTTGATCAAGGCCATCGGTATTAACGATAAATTTCTATTTACCAAGGAGCTTTTTAATGGCGATGCCGGCTTATACAACTCCACAGTAAAAAAACTTAACCAGTTTACCGATATCACGGAGGCAATGATTTTCATCCATGAGAATTTCAGCTGGAAAAGCGATAACGAAGCTGCTAATAGATTTATTGATTTGGTCAGAAGAAAACTGTTAAATGAGTGATTGGATTACCTGCCTTAGATTTGTAATTGCATTATGAGTAAGCTTTTTATAGTTCCTACCCCAATCGGAAACCTTGAGGATATCACCTTAAGGGCAATCAGAATTTTAAAAGAGGTTTCGGTAATTCTTGCAGAGGATACCCGCACAAGCGGCTTTTTGCTCAAGCATTTTGGGATTCAAACCCCTTTGCTGTCGCACCATAAATTCAACGAGCATAGAACAGTTGAACAGATATCCAATCGCATTATGGCCGGCGAATCTGTCGCCCTGATTTCTGATGCCGGTACCCCGGGAATCTCAGACCCCGGTTTCCTGTTGGTTCGCACATGTATCGAAAAGGGAATTGAAGTTGAATGCCTTCCCGGTGCTTCTGCTTTTATTCCCGCATTGGTATCCAGTGGTTTACCCTGCGACAGATTTCTTTTCGAAGGATTTCTGCCTCAGAAAAAAGGGAGGAATAAGCGTATTGAAGCATTAAAAGAGGAGGAAAGAACGATTGTGTTCTATGAGTCACCCTTTAGACTGATTAAATTGCTAAAACAACTCTATGAAGTATTTGGCGAAGATCGAAAGGTAAGCGTTTCAAGGGAATTGACTAAACTTCACGAGGAAACAGTTCGCGGTTTATTGACCGAAGTCGCTATGCATTTTAAGAGTAAAGGGGTAAAAGGAGAAGTTGTTGTAGTTGTTGAAGGAAAAGGAAATAAATCTGCTGAGAATGGAATAGATGAATAATAAAAACCCGAAACCCACGAATTTCAAACCCTGATCCCCATTATAGTCACATCATCAATCTGGCTTTGTTTATCCTTCCAGGTCTCAAACTCCTCAGCAAGCAATCTTTCCTGCTCAATCATAGGTAAATGAACTATGGTTGATAAGAAGAGCTTAAAGTTACGTACTGAGTATTTCTTAGTATTAGGCCCACCGATTTGATCGGTAAAACCATCGGTAAACAGGTAAATAACATCTCCTTTCTTAAGCTGATATACTTGGGTTGAAAATGAATTCATCCTAACACTCATGGAAATAGGCATTTTGTCCGGCTTAAGATCAACAATTGAATAATCGGCATCATCGGGATTTTTTGAATAGATCAACACCGGGTTGTTTGCACCTGCATACCTGAGTTCAAGTTTTTCTTTATCGAGTAAGCAAAATGCCATATCCATCCCAACAACCTGTTCCCCGATAAACCCTCTTTGCCATAGCGACATGATGATGTACGAACGAAGTTCAGTTAGAAGATCGCCGGGGTCAACATCTTCAGGTTTTGCTGTGAGTTCGGTAAGTAACGATGAACCTAACATCGAAAGCATTGCACCGGCAACCCCATGCCCGGTACAATCAACAACCGCAAAACCAACTTTATCGCCTATTGGTGAAACCCAGTAAAAATCACCGCTGACAATGTCTTTTGGCCGATAGAAAATAAAAGAATCGGGCAGATTATCGGTAAAAACGTACCTATCAGGCAGTATGGCATTTTGTATCTGTCGGGCGTAAAGTATGCTATCTGTTTGCAGCTGGAACATCTTTTCAATCTCTTCTTTTTGTCGGGCAATATCATTTCGTTGAGCTTCAATCTCGTCCCGCTGGGCTTCAATTTCATCTCTTTGGGATACAATTTCCTCGTTCTTTTGCTGGATATCCTTGTTCTGCCTCTCCAGTATTTCATTTATTTTCTTTTTGCGCTGTGCCTGTTGGAAGAAAAGGAAACCAAAGGCAAACACAAACAGGAATCCCCCTAAGTACAAATAGCTAAGAACTCGTTGTTTTTTTACGATTTCATCGTTTTGCTTGATTCGGAGTGCCTGTACTTCTTTCTCCTTGCTCATGGTTTCCAGCTCATGCTGTTTAATTTCAGTTATGTAAGAGGCTTCTACATTGGCAATTAACTCGTTTTTACTTTTTTTGCTGATAGAATCGAGTAAACGATAACCCTGCAGGAGATGTAAAAAGGCTTCCTTATACCTCCCGTTTTTCTCGTATGTTTCTGCAATTAAATCTATTGCATTAAGTAAAAGGGGGATATCGTTTGTCTTTTTAGCATTTGCCAGGGCAAGATTTGTTTCTATCTGGGCTTTTTCTAAATCGCCAACTTTGAGTAGCAGGTTTGAATAGCTGGCATGAACCCTTGAAACCAGTGCAGGATCATTCACAGTGGTAACGATGCTTAACGCTTTCTGGAAGTAATGGTTCGCAAGCTTGTAATCGCCGGTCTTTTGGTAAAGTCCACCCAGGCCGATGTAGGAATTTACAAGGCCAGACTTATCTTCTATTATTTTTTGGTTTTTAATCCCATCAAAATAAGCACTTAATGCTTCATCTGTTCGATTTAGCTTAGTGTAGTTAATACCTAAATTAAGGTATGCTGTTGCAATCCCCTTAGGATTATTCATCCGTTGATTTAGCTCAAGGGATTTCAGAATGAATCCTAACGATTTTTCCGGATTGCCCTTTTCGGAATAAACCATACCTAGATTGAGATAACATTCAGATAATGTTGAACTTGAATTGAGTTTTTCAAAAATTTGCATAGCCCTTAATAAAACCTCAATGGCTTCAGCTGATCTGCCCTGCTGCGAATATATCAACCCGATCCTGAATAGCCCTTCAGCTTCAATGTCCTGACAATCAAGTTCCTTGCTGATTGCTATGGCCTGCCTGTAATTCTCAATGGCATCGGTTAATTTTCCTGTGAATTGGCAAAAAGAGCCAATTGCCAGGTGTGTTTCTGCTGTAATTCTCTTATTTCCTGTTTCTTTGGAAGTGTTTAACGCTTTCTTGTAATAGGCCAGGGAAGTGTCAGTGGAATTGATGGCAAAATAGTATTTACCTAAATCACAATAAGCCTCGTAAAGGCAATCCTTATAACCAGATAACATGGAAATATTCAGAACAAAATCGAAATTCTCCTTGGCTTTGGTAAAGTTCCCCAGCGCCAAATACACCTTCCCGATTTCAAGCATAGAAAAGTTGCAACCCTTAACATCATTTATCTGGCTGCTTTTCAGTAAAGATTGATTCAGAAGATCAAAGGCTTTTTCATATTCCTTCTTTTCTGCCAGTACTTCTCCTTTAAGCCTAAATATCCCAGCTTCAATTTTTGTTAAACCCCTTAGCGATTCATCGTCTTTGTTCCTTTTAATCAAGCTCAACAGCCAATTTTTCTTGCTTTCAATGTTCTTGTGAGCATTTGTAATATACATTTCCGCTTTGCTGATATAAAAAAGAGAGCTGTCGGGGTTTTTATCTTTTAAATACTCTGATATCTCAAGCAGGGTAATTATTTTGATAGTGTCATCTTTGGTTGTGTTTACACGGGTTATAAGGCTATCAATGTATTTATCAGGATTTGTACTACCGGCTAACGAAAATTGCAACCCCAAAAAAATGATGAAAAAAATAAAGAATTTGAAGAATTTTGAATATGTATTATATAGAAAATTTAATACAGCCATTGTCCATATTTTTTTTAAAAATAAATAAATTGGCTAGATCAAAAATATCACTTTAACTGAAACAACATGTAAATTCCACAATGATAGCCACTTTTAACCAAAAATAACATAATTTTTTTATAAATAAGAAGGTGATACGGTTAATTAGAATTATCACACTTTATTAATAAACCCAATTTCTGAGTTAGAATCCATAAAAAATTGCTATTTTTAGATACCTTATTAATAGCTGGTTAATTTTAATTTTTATCTTAGTATGCTTGTATTCATTGACGATTTTGGCAAGGATTTCTCTGAAGATGAGATACTCCTTTATACTTTCAAATCGGGTGGCGGGATGGAGGTTTCTATTACCAATTTTGGCGCAATCATTACTTCTATAAAAGTCCCAGATAATAAAGGGAATATAGATGAAATAACCATGGGGTTTGATAACCTTCAGCAGTATATAGATAATCACCCGTATTTTGGAGCCCTGGTGGGCAGATATGCCAACCGTATAGGAAATGGTAGTTTTACCCTTGATGGAACAACCTATAATTTATTCAGAAACAATGGTGCAAACCATCTTCACGGGGGCCAAAAGGGGTTTGATAAAAAATTATGGAACTCTATTCTTGAAAACGATAGCAATGGCGCCACACTGAAACTTTTCTATTTAAGCCGTGATATGGAGGAAGGTTACCCCGGCAATCTTTTAACAAATGTTACTTATAGGATATTTGATAATAACTCTCTCGAAATTCATTTCCAGGCAACAACCGATAAAATAACACATGTAAACCTAACCAGCCATTGCTATTTTAATTTGAATGGGTTTAAAAGAAATGTACTTGATCATATTTTGTTCATAGATGCTAACCATTACCTCCCATTAACCGATGACATGATTCCAACCGGTGAGATTGCCGGATTATCAGGGACCGCTTATGATTTCAGCAAACCGAAGAAGATAGGTGAGGACATCTCTAAAATACCCAACGGGTATGATAACTGCTATGTATTGAACTCACCATCACTACATAAACCTTCTGCAATTGTTGAGGATCTGGTTTCCGGGAGATTTTTAAAGATTTTTACCACACAACCCGGAATTCAGCTTTACACCGGCAATTTTCTGGATGGAAGCTCCATTGGTCATAATAAAACTTCCTACAGGAAACATTTTGGGTTATGCCTGGAAACCCAGCATTTCCCGGATACCCCAAATAAACCTGGTTTTCCGTCCACTTTACTAAAACCCAACGAAGAGTACAATCATTCAGTAAAATACGAGTTTGGTATAAAATAAACCTGTAATGCCAACGCCCTATTTCTCTTTCTATGACAGTCCTGTAGGATTATTAAAAATTAAATCCGATGGAGAAAGTATCACCAGCATTGAATTTATAAAATCTGAAGATGATGAACTTGACGGCACCAATGAAGTCATTGTAAAATGTAAGAAGCAACTGGATGAATATTTTAACGGCAACAGATCTGTTTTTGATCTACCCCTAAACCCAGCTGGAACGGAATTTCAAAAAAAAGTTTGGGCGATAGTGAGGTCAATTCCATTTTCTGAAACTTCCAGCTATTTAACCATAGCCAAACTATTGGGGAATGAAAAATTGACCCGTGCTGTAGGATTAGCCAATGGAGCCAACCCCATTCCAATAATTATACCCTGTCATCGGGTAATTGGCAAAAATAAAAGATTGACCGGGTATTCCGGGGGCATTGACAAAAAGCGATGGCTGCTTCTTCATGAGATGAAAAACTCCCCAAAAGCTGGCAAACAACTGCTGTTTTAATTTCATGATAAACCCCGGATATTCCGGGGTTTATCAATGTTACAGGGTAAAATAATTAAGATTTTTCTTTGCTCCGGGTTACCTTGGAAAAGTAAAGCATCATCAACCCAAATAAAAGCATAAATAACCCGGAGTATAGGTTGATATTTTGCCCCAGAGATTTGGTGTACATCAATACATCATTTGTAGTTACAATGCCATAGATTGTTAGAATAAACCCTAAAATTGAGAATAACAACCCGATTGGAAATTTAATATCAAGTCCCATATTCTTTCCTCCTACCAGAATATAATTGTTAATACAATGCTTATAGCGCCTATGATTACAGCCATAACCACAGGCTTTTCATACCACTTAATTCCAGGTTCATCGTAGGTTTTAGGGGTGAGTGAGTAAACAAGCCCCTTGAGGTCCTCATCTGATTTATGTTTTTTGGTAAAAAATGTAATGATAATTGTTGCGATGAAGCATACTGTCCAGGCATAAATTGCAGTCCAGAATCCTTGAGCCATTCCGCTGGGATATTCTACCAGGTGGGCTATCCAACCTCCTTTGCCTTCGGCAATGGTTAGACTGTAATGAAGCGCTGCTGCTGCAGTTCCTGAAAGTAACCCATAAAATGCGGCGTTTCCGGTGGTTCTTTTCCAGAACATACCAAGCATGAACGTAGCAAAAAGCGGAGCATTCACGAATGCGAACACCAGCTGAAGAAAATCCATGATATTATTAAAGTTGGCTGCAACATAGGCCGCTCCTATACTTACAGCAACCCCAAAAATAGTGGCAAACTGACCAACTTTAAGGTAATGATTATCTGATTTCCCTGGTTTGATATAGGATTGGTAAATGTCGTAGGTAAAAACTGTGTTAAATGCTGTAACATTTCCCGCCATCCCGCTCATAAATGATGCCATAAGCGCAGTAATTCCCAGTCCAAGTATGCCAGTGGGGTAATAGTGAACCAGCATTGATGGGATGATCATATTGTAATCGGTTTGGCCATTGTCACCAATCAATACCAACCCATTCTCTGGTCTGCTCATTAAGGCGATTGCAATCATACCCGGAACAATAACCAGAATTGGGAGAAACATCTTGGGGAGCGCACCAATTAAAGGCGTACGGCGGGCACCAGACATGGAACTTGCAGCCATTGCGCGTTGTACTACCAGAAAATTTGTACACCAATACCCGAATGCCAAGACAAATCCTAGCCCCATAAACATCCCAAACCAATCAACTCCCATGGGATTGGTATCAGCTGAACCGAGGAAACGCCAGGTGCTAGTCCAGGTTCCTTCTGCAAAACCCTTGCTAACAGACACCTCATTCAATTTTGTTACCAGTCCATCCCAACCTCCCATATCCTGCAATCCGACTAGTACCAAGGGAAGGAAGCCGATCACGATCAGAAAGAATTGCAACACCTCGTTGTAAATGGCAGACTTAAGACCACCTAAATATGTATAAATCAAAACTATAGCGGCTGAAACAAAGATGCTGTAGTTAAAATTCCAATGTAACATTACCTCCATCAACCTTGCCAGGGCGTACATCGATATACCTGAAGCAAAAATGGTCATTATGGCAAATGAGAACGCGTTGAATCCCCTGGTTTTTTCATCAAATCTTAACTTCAAATATTCTGGTACAGATCTGGCCTTTGAACCATAGTAAAAGGGCATCATAAAAAGGGCAAGAAAAATCATGGCAGGAATGGCACCAATCAGGTAGAAATGAGCTGTCATCAGGCCGTATTTTGCACCTGAGGCTCCCATTCCAAAAACTTCAAGTGCTCCCAGGTTAGCCGAGATAAAAGCCAAGCCTGTAATCCAGGAAGGAATTGATTTTCCCCCCTCAAGGAATTGTGCGCTGGATTTCATGTACTTTTTAAGCACCCATCCAATGCCAAGTACAAAAACGAAGTAAATGGCCATGATGGTATAATCTATAAATCCCAGTGTGAAATTATCAGCCATAATAAATTTGGTTATGTTATTTATCTTTCGTTTTTCTCAAGTTCTTTCCATACTAGGGCGCTGGCACCAACAATTGCGGCATCGCCTAAATTTAACCTTGAGGGAAGCACTTTGATTTTATTCCGGAAAACAGGCATTAGAAAGTTCTCCAGCGATTTTCTTGTGGGACCAAATATTAGTTCCCCGGCAGCGGTTGGCCCGCCAAATAGGAATATTGCCTCCGGGCTTAAATGATGAACGGTATCTGCAATGCCCATTCCCAGGTAGTTGCCGGTAATCTCAAAAACTTCTTTAGCAATGCTATCTCCGGCTATTGCTGCATCATAAATCATTTTGGAATCCATTTCGTTGAACGATTTATTGGCAAGTGGACTGGTGGTATTATTGTAGAGGGCCAATAATTCCAATGCAGTTCTCTTCATTCCAACTGCAGAGCAATATGCTTCCAGGTGTCCACGTCCGCCACAACCGCAATACCGGCCATTGGGAATTAAAGTGATATGGCCGCATTCACCTGCAAATCCATCATTACCATAAAGCAGATCACCATTAACCACTATTCCACTGCCAACGCCAGTGCCCAGAGTGAACATAGCGAAGTTTTTCATCCCTTTTGCTCCACCATAAACCATTTCGCCAAGTGCTGCAGCGTTGGCATCGTTGGTCAATTTTACATACTTTATTTCAGGAAATTTTTCCTGAATACGTTGTGCAAAATGGATAACCCCAACAAATGGAAGGTTTGGGGCATACTCAATTGTACCACTGTAGTAGTTAGCATTTGGTGCACCTATTCCAATTCCTTCAACCTTAATATCAGGGTTGATCTGAATTACAGTTTCTATTGCAGCCTTAATCTCTTTAGTAAGGGATGCTATATAAGCCACCATCAATTCTTCGGATTTAGCTTCACTTCCCTGAGGGTTTTCCTTTTTCTGCGGGGTGGGTAGCTGAGGTTTTTTCTCGTAAAGAAGATTACCTTCCCTGTCAACAACTCCAATAGCAGTGTTGGTTCCACCAATGTCAATTCCTATAGCAACTTGTTTCATAACTTATTTTGTAAATGTTTATACTAGCGAAGTTTACTGCCTTTAACGGCATAGTAAAAAATATAGAGGTAGCAAATAGCTGGAACAATGAATGCCCAAGAATACCCCGAAATATCGGCAATCTTACCCATAATCAAAGGAATTATTGCTCCACCACAAATCAATGTATTGATTATTCCTGATGCAGTGCTTAGCTCTCCCTGATCTAAATCTTTAACGGCCAATGTAAAAATATTCGGAAACATGATGGAGTTGAACATACCGATAGATATCACAGCCCATAAAGCAAAACTTCCGGTTGTAAAAGATGTAACCAAAGCTAATAAAGCTGCTACCAGGGCGAATACTGCAAGTGAACGACCTGCATTTCCTTTGCCAAGTTGCATTAAAATGAAGTTACCAATGGCAATAACCATGAAAATAAGCCCGATATTCCAACTCCAGTTAGTAACAAATGAACCAGAAACCAACGCAAGTAGTAAAACCAAGGCAACATATAGATATTTTCTGGTTCCGTTAGTCATTTTCGAAAGCATGATAGATCCAAAGAAACGACCAACCATTGCACCTCCCCAGTAAATGGCTACATATTTCCCGGCTTCTTCAGCTGTAAGGGCAAGTGATGAGGTTTTCAGAAAATTCAGGATAAGGCCGCCTGTGCCCACTTCTGCTCCTACGTAAAAGAAAATACCCAGCGCTCCAAGTAAAACATGTGGGTATTTCCAAACACTTTTCCGCTGAAGAGCGGAACCTTCACCAACTACCGGGAGTTTTGTAAAAAATATAGCTAAAGCAACTAAA
Organism: uncultured Rikenellaceae bacterium; assembly: GCA_964552655.1. Classification (GTDB taxonomy): domain Bacteria; phylum Bacteroidota; class Bacteroidia; order Bacteroidales; family Tenuifilaceae; genus CAZKHG01. The sequence goes on along the minus strand of CAZKHG010000020.1, from coordinate 33,490 downwards.
ACAACTATTATCCCCATAATGATAAAAGGCATTTGAACCGTTTGTGCTTTCTGGGCAGCATCGAGCATATCGCTGGTTCCTTTAAATATTGCGATGGAGATAAGCCATGGGGCAACCATGGTAGCGATAGAGTTTAATGCCTGAACCAGGTTGAGCCTGCCTCCGGCAGATTCTTCAGAGCCCAGCGCAGTAACATAAGGGTTTGCCGCAGTCTGAAGGAAAACCACACCTGATGCCAGGACAAAAGTTGCAGTCAGGAACAGTGGGAATGATGGAAAACTTGCTGCCGGATAAAATAGAAAACTTCCGGCCGCCATAAGGAGAAGACCAATTATTAGCGCGCTCTTATAACCAATTTTTTTAATGTACAACCCAATGGGTATAGAGATAAGGAAGTAGGTAATAAAAAAAGCAAAGCTTAAAAGCTGAGCCTTAAACTCAGTCAATTCAAAGATATCTTTTACCTTACCGCTCAGGGTAATAATAAAAGTTGTGGCAAATCCAAAAATGAAGAAGATGGATCCGATTACACTCATTCCCAAACCGTAATTAGTATTCTTCTGTTCCATGATGCATATTTTTATGGTTAATGATTATTATTTTAGGTTTTTAAATTATGAGATGAACAAATGTAGCAAAATATCAATATAATTAAACAACTGGTTTTTTTTGTTTCAAGATAACCTCCAGATAGGGCTCCTGAGAATTAAATTATTTTTATAAAAGCAAGGGTTGAATTGCCTTTTAGCTCATCGTTAACAATTTTATTTTAACTTTGCTAACAAACCATAATTGAAACGTAACGAGATGAAGAATTACCGTTTGCTATTTATCTATATCCCCTTATTGATAATTGCTGGCTGTACTGCCACCAAAAAAACTGGTGAAGTTGTTGATCCCACAGTTCAAAAACTGGCGGATGCCAACGCTGCTTTTAACGCCGGAGAGTATCAGAAAGCCCTTACTTCCTATGAAGATCTTATCAATTTATACCGAACCCAGAAAAAACCCTTTGATACAGTGGTTTTTCAAAACGCAGGCATAGCAGCTTTTGAGCTAAAACAATTCGAGAAATCAATGCAAATGCTCGAAGTCGCACGTAGAACCTCTCACGCAACACCAAAAACATTCACAATACTGGTACAAATCAGCAGGCAAGCCGATAACCTTTCGAAGGAGATTACAAATCTAGAAGGCTATATCAATAAGTTTCCTCAAGGGGAGGAAATAGGAAATATCCGTAAACAGCTTTTTGATGCTTACGTGAGAAGCGAGAACTGGGATTTAGCATACAAATTATGGCCATCATTGGATAAAACATCACAGAACGATGTACGAGTTCTTAACGGTTTTCTTGTTGTAAACCAAAAACTTGAATACAAGGATCAGGCAGAGAAGATTGCTGCCCAGGTATTAAAACTTGATAAGAATAGCATAACCGCTCTTGAAATACTTGCTGAAAAGTACTATTGGCTCGCTGAGAATACTTACCTTAAGGAGATGAGGGCTTACGAGAGCAACCAAACCGATAAACAATATAAACAGCTTCTGGCAGCATGGGATGGATTGAATAAAAACTACCAAACTTCTCTTGATTATTTTTTGCGACTCTATAAGCTCGACCCTAAAACCCGGAATGCTCAATTTATTGGCAATATATATAATAGATTTAAAAACAAGGAGAAGGCTGATTACTACTACAATCTGGCTAAGAAGAAGTAGTTAATTACGATTGATAATATATTGATATTCATTTATATTGGAGTATAATTAGGGTTGGAATCAGCATTTCGATCTTAAATATTAAAATTACCTTTTAGGAAAAGTTATAATTCGCATTGCCCTGATCTGTTGATTTTGAAAATACATATATTACCTCCTATGGTTAAAAGCAGTATTGTGTTGATATTCTTATGTTTCCAGTCCTATTTTTCCTACACACAGGATACATGCATTGTATTACAAAATGGACTGAAAATTTTTTATAATGGAAAGTGTAAAAACGGTCTGGCTCATGGAAAAGGTGTCGCAAAAGGAGTAGATATGTACGAAGGGCATTTCAAAAAAGGCTATCCTGATGGGTTTGGAAAATATATTTGGTTAACAGGAGAAATTTATGAAGGGTTTTGGAAAAAGGGTAAAATGAGTGGCGAGGGCACTTATACTTTTAAATATAATAACAAGGATAGTACTTATAAGGGAATCTGGCGAGAGGGGAAACTTGTTAGAGTTATTAAACCCGATACATATCAAATAATTAAATCCCAGAGCGTTACACGTTTCACAGTTAAAAGAACGGGTAATGGTAATAGAGTTTTTTTTGTTTTTATGAGGGGAGGAGAAGTTAATAATTATATTTATAATCTTCACTTTGCTGAAAACGGAGGTATATTTACAAAACTTGGCGATAGGCAAGGTTTTGAACTAGTTAGTTTTCCTTTTTCCTGTAATATAATTTATATGTCATTAAATTATTTTCAAACAGCATACATAAACGTTGAGTTTGAAATCCAGATTAATCAACCCGGCGAGTGGCTCGTCACCATTTTTAATTAGATCGTTCAATTTATTTTTTAATTCATTAAACAATATTCATTTAATGTTGTTTCTAATTTAAAAACATAGAAACAATAAGTTATGCAACGAAAAATTCTGATTTTAACTTCATTTTTATTCATCTATACTTCGCTGATTGCCCAGGAAACAGGTACCTTGCAAGGACGGGTGTTCAATAAAACGAACAATGAACCGGTACCATTTGCCAATATTGTTATCTGGAATACAACAGTTGGGTCAGTTTCCGATTACGACGGCAATTTCAAATTTGCGGGCTTAAAACCCGGGTATATCGAGTTGAGAGTTTCTGCGATTGGTTTTAAGCCTTATATATCCGAAGCAATACTAATTACAAATGCACGAACAGCGTTTCTTGATGTCCCGATGGAGGAAACTTCAATTGAAATTCAGGAAGTGGTGGTAAAGGCCTCCCCATTCAGGAGAAGCGAGGAGAGCCCGGTTTCGCTGCGCCGGATCGGGATTGACGAAATTGAGCGAAACCCTGGAGGAAACAGGGATATAAGCCGTGTAATACAGTCACTACCTGGCGTTGCATCAACCCCCGCTTACAGGAACGATGTAATTGTCCGGGGAGGTGGTGCTTCGGAGAATCGGTTCTATCTGGACGATGTTGAAATTCCTAACATTAACCACTTTGCAACTCAGGGTGCATCAGGCGGACCTGTTGGAATTATCAATGTTGATTTCATCAGGGAGGTTAACTTTTATTCCGGCGCTTTTCCTTCATCAAGGGGTAATGCTTTAAGTTCTGTTCTTGATTTTAAGCAGGTTGATGGGAATAAGGATAACCTTAAGTTTAAAGGCGCTGTTGGAGCGTCCGATCTCGCTCTTACCCTTGATGGACCATTGTCCGATAAATCCAGCTTCATTTTTTCTGCTCGCAGGTCGTACCTCCAATTTCTGTTCGATGCACTGGGGTTGCCTTTCCTGCCGACCTATAACGATTTTCAGTTTAAAACCAAAACCAGGCTCGATGAGAAGCATGAGCTGACTGTTATCGGACTGGGCGCAATTGATGATTTTAGCCTTAATACCGGATTGAAGAATCCTGATGAGGATCAGCGTTACATTCTTAACAATGTACCTGTTAACACCCAATGGAACTATACACTGGGTACAGTCTTCAAAAACTATCATCAGAATGGGTATGATACCTGGGTTGTAAGTCGTAATATGTTGAATAACAGACAGTACAAGTATCAGAATAACGTTAGTTCAAATCCTAAGCTGCTCGATTACTCATCATGGGAGGCCGAGAATAAGTTCAGGTATGAACGCGATTTAAAAACAACCTCTAACTATAAGTTCAACTTTGGAGGGGGTTTGGAATACGCAAGGTATTTCAATAGCACTTTTCGGGCCTTATTTCAAAACGGTGGGTTATTACCAGAAACATATAACTCTAAAATTGACCTGTTCAAATGGAGTTTTTTCGGACAGGTTAGCAAGGAATATTTCGATCAGAAATTATCCGTATCATTTGGTCTCCGGACAGATGCCAACAGCTACTCCTCTGAGATGAAAAATATAGTGAATCAGCTAAGCCCAAGGTTTTCTTTAGCTTACCGGTTTGCACCTGATCTGTTTTTCAACTTCAACGCTGGCCGCTACTTTCAGCAACCCGCTTATACTACTCTGGGTTATAGAAATACCCTTGGTGTTTTGGTAAATGAACAAAACAATTTAAAATACATACAGAACAATCAGCTGGTTGCCGGTTTGGAATGGACACCAAACGAGAACAGCAAAATCACCCTTGAGGGTTTTTATAAGAAGTACTATCATTACCCGTTCTCGGTCAGGGATTCAATCTCCATTGCAAGCAAGGGTGCTGATTATGGAACCTATGGCGATGAGGAAGTTTTATCTATCGGAGAGGGAAGGGCTTATGGGGCTGAACTTTTGTTCAGGAACAAAAACTTATACGGATTTAATATTATTTTCTCTTACACTTTGGTATGGAGTGAAATTAATAAAACCGATAAAAATTTAAAAGTTTTAAAAACTTATATACCCAGTGCCTGGGACAACCGCCATTTGATTTCAGTAACATCTACCCGGAGCTTCAAGAAAGGTTGGGATTTAGGTTTTAAATGGCGATTTGTAGGCGGGGCTCCTTATACTCCTTATGACATGAACAAATCAACCCTTATCGAAGCTTGGGATGTACAACAAAGAGGATATTTGGATTACTCAAGATTTAATAGTTTGCGTTTGAACAGCTTTCACCAGCTGGATGTCAGGGTTGATAAGATGTTCTACCTGAAAAAATGGACGCTCAACTTTTATGTTGACATTCAGAACCTTTACAATTTTAAAAGCGATCAGCAGGCAAGGCTTATCAATGAAACAGACCAGAATGGGAATCCTGTGATTAACCCAAGCGACCCTTCAAGGTATTTACTTAAACCGATAAAAAGTTCAGGTTCAGGAACTATATTGCCTACTGTAGGAATAATTGTTGAATTTTAATATCCATGAAAATGAAAACCATAATATTAACATCACTCATCATTGGAGCTATTATAACATCTTGTTCTTCAACCAAAACCAAAGAGGTGAAAACAGAAACCGTTGGTCTTAGCACCAACCCATTTGATGACGGGGTAAAAGTTATTATAGATTTTAAAGCAGGAAAGTCCTACTATTACCCTCAAATTGTATTCTGGGTGGAAGATGAGGACGGGAAATATATTCAAACATTATATGCATCAAAATCAATTGCAACAGGGACATTCAAGTATGGGGTGAACAAAAATGGCAAATGGTTACCCGGGGAAAGGCGAAGGGCAGCCGCATTACCCTATTGGTCTCATAAACGCAATATTGTTGCACCAGATGTTTTATACCTTCCAAATCCCGATAACCCATTGGTTGATGCAATTACAGGTGCAACACCACAGGGTAATTTCGTGCTTCACACTACTTTCCCGAAAAATTTAATGAACTTAAAAGTACTAATGGAAATCAACCAAACCTGGGATTGGAACAACTACTGGCATAATAACAAGTATCCTGAAGATGAAGAGTATAAAACATCTTGTCAGCCAGCACTGGTATATGCTATTCAGGTTGATATGAATTCGCCTGTTAAAAAATATACATTTAAACCCATTGGCCACAGCCATCCTTCAGGTGCAACAGGCGAACTTTTCCCTGATCTGACTACTTTTACCACCGCCTTAGAAATTGCTGATTCAGTTACCCTGGAAATAGAATAGTGAAAATTATTCAAAACACTTGAGATATTATTTGCCGGAGATTTATAATATTTTTAATCACACATTATATTTATAAGAGGATGACTAACAATAAAAAAATTGTAATTTTTGGTGGAACAGGTTTGATAGGTAAGGAGTTGGTTCATTCTCTCTTTTCTAAAGGTTATCAAATTGAGGTTGTTACCAGAAATTTTTCAAAGGCTTATAAAGATTTTGGCAACAAGGTAACAATCAAAGAACTGAATAATAAATACCAGCTGGAAAATTTAATAAATGGGTCATTTGCAGTAATTAATCTTGCCGGTGAGAATATTGCAAAATTCTGGAGCAGATCGAACAAAGAAAAGATACTATCGAGCAGGGTTAACATTTCAAAATTAATTGCAGATGCAATTAATAGGTGCAACATACCCCCCGCTATACTCATACAGGCTTCTGCAATAGGATATTATAACCACAACTCAGACCAGACATTAGCTGAAGATAGCCCCAAAGGGCATGGATTCTTATCCGACGTTGTTGAGAAATGGGAGGATTCGGTAAAATCAATAAATGATGCAACACGGGTGGTATTTATACGAACTGGAATCGTTCTGTCCGGGAAAGGCGGATTCCTTGCAAAAGTGGTTTTACCCGTAAAGTTGTTTGTTGGCAGCTGGTTTGGCAGCGGGGAGCAGCTAATGTCATGGATTCACATCAGCGATCATATCAGGGCAATACAATTTTTATTGGAAAATGAAAACTCCACCGGTGTTTATAACCTGGTTTCCACATCACCGGTAACTCAAAAAAATCTTCTTAAACAGATTGGGAAAATAGTGGGAAAACCGGTTTTATTTTCTATTCCATCATTCATGCTTCGCATTATCTTCAGGGAAATGGCCGATCAGGTTTTTCTGTCAAGTCAGAATGTTGTGCCTGTAAGGCTTCTGGATGGTGGTTTCACATTTGAGTTTGAGAAAATTGAACCGGCTCTTCTGGATTTATTCTCAGATCAGAAAATCGGTTAGGTCTTGCCTAAAATCGCTAGCTGTTTGGTACCTTTTATTTTGAGCCTCTTTCAACAATTTGTTTAGCTCTCTCTTAGAGTATGAGTTTGGCGGTCTGGTTAATGCAGGTTTAGATGTGGCTTTAGCTATTATATCAAATAGTTTATCATCAATTCTCCTATTTTTTGTGAGCTTACCGGCAATCTGCAACTGCAGGGTAATCATTGGATTTTCGTTGTGGAATGGAGTTTTCATGCATAGCAATTCATACATCGTAACCCCTAAGCTGTAAATGTCACAGGTTGGATTAATCAGCTCATGAAATCCCAAAACCTGTTCGGGAGGAGCGTAGATAAATGAAAACGGGAGTTTGGTTTTTCTGTCATTTCGAAGTTCAAGATAATTTTGAGCAAGTCCAAAATCAATCAGTTTTATTCCAGGGTTGCTAAAATCCGGTGAATTCTCAAGAGCGTTTAAGAGTACTATATTGGAGGGTTTAATGTCGCAGTGTATGATATTATTTTTATGGAGTTCTTCCAGCGCCTCGAGCGTTTTAATAGTGCAGTTAACCACAAAACGGGTTGTTATTAATTTTCTCCATTTGCCGTTTAACAACGATTTTAAATCAATCCCTTCAATGTAATCCCGAACAAGAAAAATGTTGTTGTCCTGATAAATCAGCTCCCTTATACATTCAATACCGGGATGAATCACCTGGAATGAAGCTTCACGGGCAAACCTTTTGATGGCGTCTTGGTTACCCATTAACCTGGGGTGAATCCTTTTTATAATTACCTTCGAGCCATCGCTTACTTTATACCCGATTTGTGATGAGCTAAGCTCCCCGTTTGTTTTAAGTACACAATCACGATTATTTGGATCAAGCAGGTAGTTGTCCAATTTGCCAGTTAACCGTATTATAGATTTTTCTTTCCCCATTTAACCTTGAAGGATTACGCAAATCTATGATTTTTTAAATTCTCATCTATTGCAAACCGAACAGTATATGTACCATTTCGAACACCCTTTTTATTGAAAATTGAAATAATTAGAGATCTGATAATATTAATTTAATGATAATTAGATTGATAAACATCGTGGTAAAGGTTTTGCAGTTTGATTCTAAAATGCAGCCATGGAATTAAGAGTAAAGAGCGGTTTACCAGAAAGGGCAGAGTACTTTAAGTTATTTGATAGTACTGGATGGAACCATGAATATAACCTGAGCCCATGGTTACTACACCAATCTTTACATAACAGCTGGTATATGATTTCTGTACGCAATGGAAAAAGTTTAATTGGTTTTGGGAGAGTACTTTCCGATGGTGTTTTGCATGCTTTCATTGTTGATTTGATGGTTCTCCCGGATTATCAGAGGTGTGGTGTTGGAAAATTGATCCTGAGTAAATTGGTGGATAAATGTAAACTTGCCGGGATACCTGACATTCAGCTTTTCTGTGCAAACGGGAAAAAGGAGTTCTACACAAAACAGGGTTTCAGACCACGGCCAGACGGAGCACCGGGAATGGAGTTATCCAAATAGAATTCTTATTTTTTTATAATTTTTGTTTTTACAATATTTAATAGAATGAAAAATGTATTGAATAATGTAGGGTTTAAAAAAGTTTCTTTGTAAATTTGATTACAATAAATTATTAACCCTGAAATTTTACGATCATGAAAAATCTTTCTTTCTTTCTTTCTTTCTAATCTTATTGATAAGTTGTAGTAAAGATCAGATTCCAAAATAAAAAACAATCCTTACGGATATAGAACTTAAGGAGTTTCTATCTGCGGATGCAGATTACATTGAGTTCATCAATCAGAAGAAATTATCTTTCCAAGAAACAAAGGTTGTTTTATTAACTATTAGTTTAAAGGATAAAAAGCAATTAATTGGGATTTTTAATAAATACCAAACATTTGAAATTTTTATGTTAGAAAGTTCTCCAAAAGAAAAGGAGTTTTTTAACAAGCTTTTAATAACCAGAAGTAACTCATTTCTCTTGTTAGAAAAGACAATAAATAGGCTAAATGAGTATAAGTACTCTACAGAAACGTTTTTTGCCATATTACTTACTAATATCGCAGAAAAAACAAATACTAAATCTGCAGACTGTGAGGCTATCAGTTTCAATATTTATGTTCAACAACTTAATTGGTGATTAGGCCAAGGTTATTCTTTAGATGATGCAGATAGGTGGGCATCAATTGCTGCAAATTGGGCATATGTTGGATGTACCTTGGCGCAAATAGCACCACAATAAACAAAAAAATTTTGAAAATATGAGAACAATAATTTTATTATTATTTCTGCTTTTTGTGAAAAGCAGCTTTAGTCAAAACACAGTTAAAGTGGAAGATACTTTATTCAGTATATATAAAACAGAAGCAATTCCTTATCTTGAAAAATTTGCCAAAGAAAAATATGTTGAGAAGAATGACGATCTAACGAAACAACTGATTAATTCAACATATAATGTTTATATAGCCAAAATAATGGATATTGAAAATAAAGTTAAGATTGAACTTGAGAAGAATGAAAACTTAAGGTCTAGTAAGTTGGCAATTAGTAAAATAATTGAAAAATATTATGAAGACAGGTTTGTTGGTTTACCAAAGGATTATTGGGATGCAGTATCAAAGAAAGTGGCAGAACTAAAGTAATAATTGGGATACATAAATTTCACAGGTTTATTAGGCGAATTTTCTCCGATCATCGGCTATAGGTAATTCTGTGATATTCATTCAACAAAAGCCATCCTTGGCTACCTAAAAATGCAATTTGGCACTCTGGGTAAAAAAAATACAGTATATTTCTGTGTTTTTTGATGCTGGGATTTTCACCTGCAGGTAACAGGTTTTTTACAATGAAGCGATTGCATTTTTATGCCCTGATGACCGTTCTGGTATTTGGCTTTTTGTATGCCTATACTGCTGTTATGGTGGTTATTGCCACGTTATTTGCTCTGCTAAAGGGCAAGAGGGTAGTGCGGTTTATGGCCCGCTTTTGGGCCAGATCCGTGTTCTGGATCCTTGGGAAACGTGTTCATTTAACCGGTGCCGAAAACCTAGTCCAGGGGGGCAAGTATATTTTGATATCCAACCACTCCAGCCTGTTTGATATTATGGCCATAATGTCGTTCTACCCGGATGTAACCTGGTTTGGTAGGGAAAGGCTGCTTAAAGTCCCCCTTTTTGGATATTTCTTAAGAACCACAGGCTATATAGCCATGAAACAGGCTAATTATAGAAATACAAAAGAAATGCTTGAGCAGCTAGTCCTCAAATCGAAAGGTCAAACCATTGCCATTTTCCCGGAAGGAACCAGAACGCTTGATGGTAAAATCAACCGTTTCCACAAGGGGTTTATTCATTTGCTAAGAACTTCAAATCTAGACATCCTCCCAGTTACTCTCAACGGGTTATTTTCACTAAAACCTAAAAACAGGTTCTATATTGATTTCGATACAAAGGTTGAAGTAGTTATACATCAACCCATAGATAACAAGGTGTTATTAGCGATGGATGATGATGAGATTATTTTAACGGTTAAAAAGATAATTGAATCTGCCAGCGTTGATAAACCAGAGTACTCCGATCTGGTACTCTCTCACATTTAAAAATGAATATCATGGAAGTGCATCAAAAAAAAGAGTGGGCGTTTATTGTAAATCCCATTGCCGGGAATGGATTTGCCAAAAAGTATATTGATACAATTGAAGAAATGCTTAAAATAATCAATATTGATGCAGAACTGGTTATTACCAAATATAAAGGCCATGCAAGAGAACTTGCTGAACATTACTCCGATAAGGGTTTCAAATATATTATTGGAGTTGGTGGCGATGGCACCCTTAATGAGATTGCCCACGCGTTGATTCATAAAAAGGAGGTGATTTTTGGCGCAATTCCCGCCGGTACTGGGAATGATTTTATTCAGGTGCTTGGTTTCCCCGGAAGATTCGACGAAGATCATTGGCGATTGTTTTTTGAAGCCAATACTATACCAATGGATGTTGGCTCCTGTAACGGGTTAACTTTTATAAATGGGATGGGACTTGGCTTTGATGCTCAGGTTGCAGCTGAGAATTACACAGAACCAGCACGGGTTAAAAAGGGTGGGAAACACAAGTATATCTGGCATATCCTGAAAACACTGCTCTTCTATAAGGAAAAAAGAATGCGAGTGCTTTCCAACGGGAGCGATAGCGAAACAAGCTGTTTTATTAACACCATTGCCAACGGAAGAAGATTTGCAGGTGGATTTTTCCTAACTCCTAAAGCCATCGCCAACGATGGCTTGCTTGAGGTGTGCTCAATTAAAGAGCTAACCCTTTTACAAAGATTAAGGATTTTACTCCAGGTACCTAAAGGAACACATATTTACGATAAAAAAGTACATTACTATCAAACAGATAAAATTATTTTAGAGTTTTCCAATCAAGTGCCTTTTCACCTGGATGGGGAGTTGTATTTTTCTTCAAGGTTTGAGGTAAGTGTCATCCCTGGCGCTTTGAAAACAATTTACAACCCAAATGGGAACCATTTTTTTAAGATCGAATAAATTGATTTAAAAGCAAACCCTTTGTTTCCAGCATAATGCTTTTTTAAGTTAACAACCTGATTAAATTTTTTTAAAAAAATAAAACTCTTCGTTATGTAATTTTATAATCCTTTTCCCCTTTTTAAAAATTTCCGCAAACTAATGTAAACTCATTTCAGGCAATGAAATTTTGACATTATTTTGTCTTATCCCATAGCATTTCTATGCCATTTTTTCATAAAAAAAGGTTGGTATTCATTTTGTAATCAGTAGATTAAAGAACAATAAATGGTTCTATTCAAAATAATGTTTAACTAAATTATGGAGGGTAAAATCATGACACTGGTTAAAAGATCAAACAGCAGTTTCCCAACTCTTCCATCGCTCTTTGACAGCTTTTTCTCAAGAGATTTGATGGACTGGGGAACATTTAACTTCTCGAGTACCAACACCACTGTACCGGCAGTTAACATTAAGGAGAATGATAATGAGGTTGAAATTGAGGTTGCTGCTCCAGGTATGAAGAAAGATGATTTCAAGGTAAACCTCGATAACAACCAGCTGATCATCTCCTCTGAGAAGAAATCTGAAAAAGAGGAAAAGGAAGAAGGAAGCTATACTCGCAAAGAGTTCAGCTACCAATCATTCCAACGGTCGTTTGTTCTCCCGGAGGGATTGATAGACAGGGAGAAGATTGCCGCCAAATACACGGATGGGATCCTGAGCATCAAGCTTCCTAAAAAGGAAGAGGCAAAACCAAAACCATCCAAAGAAATTAAGATTCAATAAGAATGATTAAAGGGGTGCAAAAACACCCCTTTTTTGTTACTCATATCGCAGGGCTTTCACCGGATTCTTTGAGAGTGTATTTAACACTTTAGAAGACATAGCTATGTATGATATTAGAAGCATAATGATAACTGGTACAGTAATGCTGATTATATTAATGGTCATGTGCTGTTTCCATATACTATCCATCAGCATTTTAGATAAGTAATACCCTCCGGCACTGCCAATAGCGGATGCAAATAAAAGCATGAAGTAAAAGGGTTTGCCAATAATATTATTTATATGCATTGAGGGTGCTCCTAACGCTTTCCTAATCCCGATCTCTTTTGTACGCTTAATAATATTCAGGGAAATCAAGGTGTAAAGAGCTATGATGGAGAGGAAAATGGCCACAAACGAAAGGAAATAAAATATTTTAATAATACTTCTGTTAACACTTTGGGCTTCCTCCAGAGATGGATCTTTAATTAGTCCTTCATAAGGCAAGTTTGGAATTAATCGTTCCCATTCTTTTTTCAGAAAGTCATTTAACCCCTTAAGTTTTGTTTCGTCTGCTTTGATTACAAGTAAGTCAGGTTGGTCCTTGGGTACCATTCTCATAACGGTTGGGTGGATATCATCCCAGAGGTTTGTGTAGAAATCTTTTAAAACGCCCACGACCACCAGTTCCAGCGTATCTATTTTAATTGTTTTGCCAATTGGTTCATCCCAGCCAAATTCTTTCACAAGGCTTTCATTTACAATTGCAGATTTAAGTACATCCGAGGTTTCAAACTCTTTGGTAAATGTACGACCTGCTACCACTTTCATTTCCATAACATCCAGGTAGTCAGTGTAAGTGCTAAAAAGTCTTACTTCCGATTTCTTATCAGAGTATTCTGCTGTTCGGGTTAAAGATCCCCAGGCAATGTGATTTCTGGTGGCCCCAACCATTTGTACATCAGGATGGTTTTCAACAGATTTGCGTATAGTCTCCAAATTTGCATGGTTTGTCGTGGGGAGAATCAGGATACGATCCCGATTATACCCAAAATAGAATTCATTCTGAAAAGCTGCGTTCTGCGTAAATACAATACTACAGATTAGCCCAATCAGGGAGATGCTGAATTGAAGCACCAGTAAAATCCGCGAAAAAATTCCTGTTCCGCTAAATTTAACCGAACCCTTTAGCACTTGTATCGGGTTGAATGAGCTTATATAGAAGGCCGGGTAAAGGGCTGCGATAATTGCAGTAAAAAATAATGTAAAGAACAGGAAGAAAATAATATTTGGATACATCAGAAAATCTTTCTGGACAATATCCCATGACCACATTTTATCATACTCTTCGATGAGGAATATTCCAACCAGCAACGAAACAAGCAATGCAAGAAAACAGATGATGAAGTTTTCCCCAACAAACTGGAAAATAATATTGCCTCTGTGGCTACCAACTACTTTTCGAATGCCAATCTCTTTTAACCTTCTGTTTGATGCGGCAATTGACGTGTTTATAAAATTGAAACATGCAAGTAACAGAATGAGAATAGCCATTACACTTGGACCAATTATTTGTGCAGGATGCATATCCTGGCCAATCCAGTTGCCCCATAGGTTTCGGCTATCCCTTGTAAATCCTTCTAAGCTATTGACGTAGTATTTTTCGATTAGCCAGTCCCTTTTATTTTTATTCTGAATATCGATGTATTTTGCCAACGATTTCTCAATTGCTGGTACAAGTTTAGGATCTGAAATCTGAAGGAAAGTTCCACCAACCCAATCCCGCCAGTCGAATTCATCTACCGCGTAAATTGATATATAATTCTGAAATAATGTAAGTGCATCAAATTTAACAATTGAATTTTCTGGTATTTTTTTAAAGACTCCGCCAATAATGAATGTAGATTCTTTGTTTTTCTCATTATTTCCATTGAAATAAGTTACAGTTTCTCCGACCGGATTTTTATCCCCAAAGTATTTTTTAGATGTTTCTTCACTCAGGAATATTTTACCCTGATCTTGAAAAGACTCAGTATTACCCCATTTTAGAGGGAAAGTGAACATGTTCAGGAATTCTTGGTCGGCAAATGTAACCCTAAGGTTAAAAATCTTGGGTTCTCCACCATTTCCCTCGTACCGGATTGGCGCCCCCATATAAATAACTCTGCAGATTTTATCCACACCAGCTACATCATTTGCCATTGCCGGAGCCAGCGATGCAGGGCTTATTCCATAGTTCTGCATCCTGTCGTTAATTTTTCGCACAACATTAACCATATAAATCTTATCACGGTTAATATGTGTTTTATTAAAATCAACCTCAAACCTGTAATTCAGGTAAGCGACAATACAACAGGCAATAGCTGTTCCCAACCCCAGGATATTGATTATAACAAATGCTTTATTTTTTAGATAGTTTCTAAAAGCCAGCAGGAAGAAATTTTTTATCATTTTGTTTTAAATTTATATAAAATAGGCTGAACCAAAAGACTTGAATTTAACGTTATTTGCTGCTTTTTTGGTATTCTGTTTAGGTTTTAGTTGCAATTTAACTGAAAACTTTTTATCCTCAGTGTCTTTACATATCAAAATATTCTTTTCCAGGGTTGAATAAATGATCCCTTGATAATGAAGCTTAAGATTTACGCAGTTCTAAACGGGTTAACTTTCACTCTACCTTTTCGGAATAATACATTATACTAATTACCAGGAAGCGCTGATTCACAGATTCCAGCAAAACCTGAGTATTAGTGTTGAATATATCAACACCAGCTTATTTTTTCATCAGCCATTCTAAAATGCACAAAAACAATAATATATATAAGAAATGCTTTTGAAGTGTTGAAAAAATATACACTTATACGTGTAGAAAATTATTACAGGAATGCAGTATAATTTTGATAAACAGACGTTTATGCTGATTCGGCATTATTGTTGAAATGAAAACTGGCAAATATTGTAAGTTGAATAAATTGTAACAACATCAATATTTAAATAGGCATTAAAAAACTAAAACCTAATAATACTCAAATGAAAAAGATTTTTTTAATAACAGTTTGCTTGTTAACCAGCTATTGGGTTTATTCATCCAATGCATCCTTAGCAAGCAGGGGTTCATCTACCGAAACTATTACCATTATTAGTAGCCCGGATTTATTTTATCTTACTCAGAATTGGGTTGACGAGTATTCAAAATTGAACCCAGGAATGAATTTCAAACTTTTGAAACTGGAAGATTTCAACTTTAATGAAGGTTCTGCCAATGATGCCATACTCTATTTTATTTCAAGTGAGTACGATAAATCAATTGGCAAGGGCCCCTTCTGGAAAATGGTTGTAGGCACTGATGCAATTGTACCTATAATTAACACTAAAAATCCGTATTACGAAAAAATTTACAGCCATGGGATTACATCTGAACAAATTGCCAAGCTTTTAGCAAATCCAGGACAACAAGTTTGGGGCAGCTTATTCAACGATGGTGGTAATGATCTGATATGTCTCTATCAGGTTGATAATGAATTTATAACGAAAGAGATAGAGAACTATTTAAATATTAATGCTCCTGTTTACCCAACAGTAAAATTGAACTCATTCCCGGAGCTGATTGCCAAAATTCAGAAAGATCGAAACGCCATAGGATTTTGTAAACTTTACAACGCTATTGATCAAAAAACCCAAAATCTGGTAGATAATATCAAGTTATTACCCATCGACATAAATGGCAATGGGAAACTTGATAACAATGAAAAAATTTACGAAAACCTGAGTGATTTTATGAGAGGAATAATGATTGGAAAATACCCGAGGGCTTTTTGTGGAAATTTGTATCTCTTTTCCCCCCAGAAACCCAGCAACGAGAATGAAATTAAATTTATCAGCTGGATTTTAACCGAAGGTCAAAAGTTTTTAACCACAAATGGATTTGCTGATCTGGCTTATAATCAGCGAAAATCCGGGATAGACAGATTAGTTGAAGCACCGGTAGTTGTTAAATCTACCAGTACCAGCTATATTATACCTCTTGTAGCATTGCTTGTAGGTATTGTAGTTGGGTTATTTTTTATAACTGATTACCTGATACAAAAATTCCGTACAGCGAGGCCGTTAGCCAATAATGCCCCAAAGGTAAGCCCATCAGTATTTAATGAGAATTCCATTGTAATTCCTCAAGGATTGTACTTCGACAAAACACACACCTGGTCGTTTATGAAAAAGAACGGGGTGGTTGAAATTGGTATTGATGATTTTCTGCAGCATGTTACTGGTCCAATAACCAGGCTAAAGATGAAAAACCCGGGAGATAGAATTAAAAAAGGGGAATTGCTGCTTTCTATCATTCAGGATGGTAAACAAATTAACATCAATTCCCCAATTACAGGTATAATAAAGGAACACAATACGAGACTTCAATCTGATACATCGCTATTTAATAACTCTCCCTATTATGATGGTTGGATTTATACCGTGGAACCCACCAACTGGTTAAGAGAAACTCAATTCATGGATATGGCCGATAAATACAGGGGATGGATTTTAAGTGAGTTTTCCAGGTTAAAAGAATTTCTTACCAATAGTTTAATGACCAATAATTTAGAATATGCCGGTGTAGTATTACAGGATGGGGGAGAAATAAAAGATCATATACTGAAGAATTTTGGACCGGAGGTTTGGGACGATTTTCAGACTAAATTTATTGATACCGCCAGATAATAACATTCACCTAAAAATTATTAACCAACTAAACTAAAAAAAAATTATGGGTTTAGATCGCAGAAATTTTCTCAAATCATTAGGTGTAGCAGGTCTTACGCTTGCTGTTGGTAAAAGCATGGGTAATCCAACCAGAGATAAAGAAAATGTTGAGTTCTATGGAATTTTATACGATTCATGGAAATGCGGGGGATGTCAAAGTTGTGAAATTGCTTGTGCTGAAGCTCATAACTTGCCAGAACCTAAAGATGTCCCCACTCCGGGGGTAATAAGGAATACAGACGATAAAAGTCGGGTTGTCGTTAATTCATTTAATACCTCCAAGGGTGAAGTCTTCATCAGAAAGCAGTGTATGCATTGTAATGAGCCTGCCTGCGCAGCAGCTTGTTTAACACAGGCTATGTATAAAACGAAGGAGGGTCCTGTAATTTGGAGGGGAGATAAGTGCATGGGTTGCAGATATTGTATGGTTTCCTGTCCGTTTGATGTCCCGAAATTCGAGTACCATAGCGCTAATCCGAAAATTATTAAGTGCGATATGTGCTACGATAAGATCAAAGCCGGGGGCGTACCAACCTGTGTTGAGATTTGTCCGGCTGAAGCGTTGGTATTCGGTACTCGTAGGGAGCTACTTAGGGAAGCCAGAAAAAGAATCGTTGAGAATCCGGGTGTTTATGCCGAGGTGATTTACGGGGAACATGAAGCGGGTGGTACAGGGTTTGTTTACCTTTCACCTGTTCCAATCGATCAGCTTGGCTTTAATACAAAAATTCAAAAATCCTCATACCCAGAACTTTCTAAAGGATTTTTATATGCTGTACCATCAATATTTGTTCTCATCCCACCAATACTATTGGGAATACATGAAGCAACCAGGAATAATCACCTAAAAGAATCTGAAGAAAATGAGTAACTCAGTTTACCCCATAGCCAAGGATAATGATGGCATGCCCATCTGGAAATTCTTCCTCAATGAATTGAAACCCAAAGGGAAGATATTTACGCCATTTAATATAATCTCAATACCAACTATTTTACTTGGGTTGGTACTAATTGTTATCAGGTTCTGGAAGGGAATAGGATCTATTACAAACCTATCACAGGATATTCCCTGGGGATTATGGATCGGATTTGATGTGGTAACCGGTGTAGCTTTTGCCGGTGGAGCATACGTTCTAACATTCATGGTTTACATATTGAACATGAAAAAATACCATTCCATTGTTCGGGTAACCGTGCTTAATGGATTCCTTGCCTATCTTTTTTATGCTGGTGCATTGCTATTAGACCTTGGCCGGCCATGGAATGTAGTAAATCCAATAATTGGGAATAACTTTGGAACCAGCTCTGTCCTTTTTTTGGTTGCCTGGCATTTTCTGCTTTATATGATAGCCCAGCTGGTGGAGTTTTCTCCAGCAATTGCAGAATGGCTGGGAGCTAAACGAGTAAGAAAGATACTTTCTGGTATGACTATCGGTGCGGTTATTTTTGGGATAACACTCTCAATGCTTCACCAGTCGGGGTTGGGTGCACTGTACTTAATGGCTAAGGACAAAATTCACCCGCTGTGGTACTCGGAGTTTATACCTATCGCATTCTTTATATCCAGCATTTTCGCCGGCCTTTCGATGGTGATTTTTGAGGGGTCAATTACCCATAAAGTATTCTCCGATCAAATTAGCGAGAAAAATCATCGTAAGCACAATGACATTGTCCACGGTTTATCCAAAGTTTGCTCTGTGGCCATGTTTGCCTACTTCTTCCTGCAAATTATCATTTTCATACACGGTAAGAGGTGGGAATACCTGAACACCCCAATGGGCTACTGGTATATGCTGGAGATATTCGGATTTGTCCTTCTCCCAATGCTGCTATTTTTTTACAGTTACCGTAGGGTAAATATCAGGGTAGTTAAAATTGCCGCCATAATCACAATGGTTGGGGTAATATTAAACCGGTTGAATGTTACCATCATTGGTTTCAGATGGGATATGCCTATCAGGTATATTCCAACGTGGATGGAGTTTGTGGTAACTTTAACCGTGATTTTTACTGAGATTTGGATTTTCAGATGGGTTATCAATCGAATGCCCGTACTTCGCGAATCACCGGCATGGGTAAAGGAGGAAAAATCGGTATTATCGGATTGATTATTGAGTTAGATTAACGATTTACAAATTTTTGTTCTGTGTTATTCATGTTTTGATATAAATAAGACATTTTAAATCAATATTCGTTAATTGTCAATCTAAATTCAGTACAGTTAAAATAGGGGAAACAACATTTAATTAACAAAAATATGGAAGGATTCAGCTATACAAACATTTTCGAAACTAAGGGAATTGAGTACCTGGTAATAATAGCGTTTTTCGCTATACTGATTCCCTTTTGGATTATACTGAACCGGAGAACGAAGATTGTTCAGCAGATCCGAAAAGTTATAGGTAGTTTAACGGTTAACACCCTGAAAATCCCGCAGGGGATATTTTACAGTAAAAATCATACATGGACTTTCCTTGAAGAATCGGGAGCTGCCAGGGTGGGCATGGATGACCTTCTTGTTCATCTTACCGGAGAGGTTAAATTCACAAACCTTAAACAACCCGGCGAAAAGATAAGTAAAGGAGATGTACTTACGGAAATTGAAAAGGATGGGAAGCAGCTAAAAATTCTTTCTCCCATTACCGGAGAAATTATAAAGGCCAATCCCATATTACATTAAGAGCCAGTTCGGGTTAACAGCGATCCCTACAAAGAAGGCTGGGTTTATAAAATTAAACCTGTAAATTGGATTGCCGAAACAAACTCGTACTACCTGGCCGAAAACGCCACAGAGTGGGCTAAACGCGAGTTGGAGAGATTCAAGGATTTCCTGGCGGTATCCATAAAAAAACATGCCCCGGAAATGTCAATGGTAACATTGCAGGATGGTGGTGAACTTTGCGACAACACGCTTTCAGAGCTACCAAAAGAAATTTGGCAGGATTTTCAGAATGAGTTCCTGTGCTAAATTGATGAATGACTTCGCGGCTGTTTAAACCACATTGAACACAATAGGATTCGCCAAAAATCGAAAAGTGGATAAGCCTCTTTATGTGATCAGGGCAGGGACTTTGTGTTCATTGTGGTTAATAATTTTTATAGCAACCTCTTTTTTTGTAACTTTCAAAGGTGTAAGAATGAATTAAATTCACGACATGATTAAAAGAATTGGGAAACCGATTTTCAGGAGATATCTAAAGATCCGATCATCAATATATGGTAGGGTTATTTATGTTATAACCATATTATCCATTGTATTATTTGCCTCATTAGGGGTGATTTTCAGATCGGTCAACGAGGAGTACCTTAAAACGGTGATCCGCCAAAACGGCAACAATATTGGTTACCTGGTTGAGGGTTCGCTTTATCGATCAATGCTGGAGAACAATAACAGCGCCTTGCAGACTACACTTGATATCATAAATACTATGCCCGGTATTGATGAGGTAAACATGTATGATAATCACGACAGCCTGGCGTACACCTCATTCTCAAACGATGCCACAAATCACAGTAACCCGGATTGCATCAGCTGCCACTCCGATATACAAAACATGTTTCCCAGAAAAGAGAAATCGTACAAAATACTGGAGATGAACAGTGAGTGCAGCATGAATTTTAACGATTATAAGCACAGGCATCTCCTGATCCGGTCGCCGATTCTGAATGAGAAATCGTGCTATACTGCTGCCTGTCATGCTCATCCGGAAAGCGAGGAGGTGCTTGGATCCCTGATCATTAAAATTCCCCTTGAGAACCTCGATCTTGCCCTGCAAAAATCATCGAATCGGTTTTTTATTCTCGCTACCCTTACCACCCTGGCCTTGATGTTTTCGTTAATATATTTCACTTCCAAAAGAATAAAAAACCCATTAAATGAGATTATTAAAGCCAGCGAAGCGGTGGCAAGCGGGAATAAAAACACACGGCTTGAAATAAAGCCAAACCAGCTGGATGATATGCGGATGGTGTCGATGGCATTTAATGAGATGCTGGACAACCTGCAGGAGGCAACAACAGAACTGCAAAACTGGTCGCAACAGCTGGAGTATAAAGTTCAGAAAAAAACGGAGGAGTTGGGAGCAGCCCAAACCGAACTTATTCATATTGAGCGGATAGCTTCGTTAGGTAAATTATCACTCTCTGTTGCCCATGAGATTAACAATCCCCTCTCGGGTATTTTAATATACACTCGCTTGATCTACAAACAGCTAAGCAATCAGAATATAGATCCGGTTAAGAAGGAGGCAATGCTCAGGCAGCTCAGCCTGATTGAGAGCGAAACGAAGCGATGCGGGAATATCGTGAAGGGTCTGCTGGATTTTTCCCGAAAAGACCAGGATGATTTTGAACCAAAACACCTCCACGAAATTTTAAATGAGACCTACGATTTGATGGCACACCCGATGAAGATTGCCAACATCAGTTTTCTGGCTGATTTTGCAGCCAAATCGGACATGATCTACTGCAGCCCCAACCAAATCAAACAAGCCTGTATTGCTATTCTTGTAAATGCTTCCGAAGCGGTAAAGGAGAGCGGGGAAGTGATGATAAGAACCAGAGACCTTGACCAGGATAGGTTAAGGGTGGAGATCATCGACAATGGGATTGGAATTGCCCCGGAGGACATCCCGCATATTTTTGAACCCTTCTTTTCGACAAAACAGAACTCCAGCGGACAGGGGCTAGGTTTGGCAATTGTTCATGGTATAATCCAGAATCATAAAGGCAAAATAGATGTAAAATCAGAACCCGGAAAAGGCACAACGATCTCAATTACTTTTCCACTGATTAAGACTTAAAGAGTATATGGTCAGAAAAATTTCAATTTTAGTTGTTGACGACGAAGAATCTGTTAGAGATTCGTTATACAACTGGTTCAGAGAGGATGGTTACCGGGTGGAGTGCGCAGAGAGCGCTAAAGCTGCGCTATCAATCCTCGAATCCGAAAGTTTTGATATTATTCTTGCTGATATTAAGATGCCTGGCATGGATGGGTTGGAGATGCTCAAGAGAATCAAGGCATTAAAAAAAGAATCAATCGTAATTGTGATGACAGCCTTTGCCACAGTGGATACTGCTGTTCAAGCTTTGAAAGATGGCGCATTTGATTATGTAACCAAACCTTTCGATCCGGATGATCTGTCCCATCTTGTCAGAAATGCATCCAAACAGGTTGCTCTGGCTGAGGAGAACGAGGTGTTAAAAATGAAAGTGGCAACCCTGGAAAATGTTGAGGACCTGATAGGCAAAAGCGAGGCGATGCAAAACGTGCTGAAACAGGTTGAAAGCGTGGCCCAATCGAACTCTTCTGTTATCATTACAGGCGAAAGCGGAACCGGGAAGGAGCTAATAGCCAGAGCCATTCACGCAAATTCTTCCCGTAAATTTTTCCCGTTGGTAAGCGTTCATTGTGGAGCCCTGTCAGAAAGTTTGCTCGAAAGCGAGCTGTTTGGGCATGAGAAAGGGGCTTTTACCGGGGCCCTTTTTAACCGCAAGGGAAGGTTTGAAATGGCAGATAGCGGAACCATTTTTCTGGATGAGATTGCCACAATATCACCCAAAATGCAGATTGAACTGCTTCGGGTACTGGAAACAAAAAGTTTTGTGCGAGTGGGAGGAAACAAAGAGATATCGTCCGATTTCAGGGTGATTTGTGCTACAAATAAAGATCTGAAAGCGATGGTTGAGGAAGGAACTTTCCGGGAGGATTTGTATTACAGGTTAAACGTGGTAAACATACATGTTCCCCCTTTACGTGAGCGAACAGGCGATATCCCTTTACTGGTGGACTATTTCATTAAAAAATACTGTACAAGTTTAAACCGGCCTGTTGTCACCATTGACCCTTTGGCAATGCAACGAATTGAGGAGTATAAATTCCCCGGTAACATTCGCGAACTGGAGAATATGATTGAGCGGGCCATAGTGGTTGGTAATGGTAAGAGAATTTACCTTAAGGATCTTCCAATTGAAAGCACTTTGTTAGAAAGCCCATTCGAAAGCCTTGATGATAATGAGAAAAACCACATTTCACAGATTCTTGCCAAGTATAACTGGAATATATCGAGAACCGCCAAAGCGTTAAAAGTTGATCGGGTTACTCTTTATAATAAGATCAAGAAGTTCGACTTAAAACCTTCGGATAAATAGCATTATATTATGCTGATTTTCGATTAATGGCTGTATTTCTTAACACGCGTTAACCAGGTTGAATGAGCCAGCACAAAATTACTTTAATTTCCTTCGGACATTTCGAGAAAGAGCTTCTCGACAGGCTTGCTCAGGCGGTTACCCACGAATTTCAATTTCCTGTGAAGATCAGAGAAGGACATCTTGATTTAAGCGATTATTTCGAACCCACCCGAAGGCAATACAACGGCAATAAACTTTTACAGGACATTAATACCAGTTACACCTTCGATTCTTTCAAAACCCTCGGCATTTTCAACGTTGATCTTTTTATCCCGATTTTAACCTACATATTCGGGCAGGCTTACCTGAACGGACGAGCCGGAATTGTTTCCATTTTCCGGTTATATAATGAGCGGTATGGGATAGAAATGGATAAAAAAATATTGATTGAAAGACTTACCAAAGAGGTTATCCATGAGCTGGGCCACACCTTCGGGTTGATTCATTGCCATACACCTACGTGTGTAATGCGTTCCAGCACCTATGTTGAGGATCTGGATCAAAAAGATGCTGCCCTGTGTACGAAATGCAAGGGACAGTTTGAAGCAGAGTTTAGGAATCTTTAGCAGAAAATACCTTATTTAATTTCCATTACCCGTATTTCTCTTATTGGATATTTATTGTAATGTGGTAATGTGCTGTTTAGTATTTGGTTAATACATATGAATAGATAATCACCGTAAATACTTCAACCCTACATTTTTCAGAAGAAAACCAATTACCGGTCGGTTTAATACTTTCGATTCATCCTGTATGTTACTTGTTTTTAACCAAAGGCTCAATTCCAGGATTGGAGCACTTAAAAACCTGGTTCTGGTATCGTACAGAACATACTCCCCGGCATCCAGGGCAATTATTCTATTTCTTTTCCATTGAAGGTGCTTTAAAAAATTCCGTGCCTTAAGCACAGGCCTGAAATAGTGGAGTAAATGAATGGTATTCTGATAGCTGAAAATAATACGTTTGCATGCGCTGCAAAACCCTCCTTTTATTTTACCAAATGAAATTTCTTTTTCGTTTATCTTCCTTTCACAACCACAGCAGAATAATTGCGCCGGATTATCTTTTTCTTCAAATTCAATAGCCACCAGCTCTTTTCTAAAACCCGAGAACCCTAAAGCGGTTCGCAGGAACCAGAACTGAAAAACAATTAAAGCAATGAAAATGAATACAAAAAACAGGTTAAACATCGGAGAAAAAAGAAAACCATTGTAGAACCCATGGGCTAACGATGACAGCATTATGGCCAGCCCTAAACCGACATAGTTTTTATGTACCTTTTTGTGGATGTAAAACGCAATGCCCATATATCCTGAGAAAGAAATATGCCCCAGCACAGAAACAACGGACCTCAGGCTTAGAATTGTAAATGGGTAGTCGGAACTAAAAGCATAAGAGATATTCTCTATCACAGCAAAACCAAGGGATATGGCAGTTATGTAAATTATTCCATCAACAATCTCATTAAACTCCTTGCTGATTAAACGGTAAACAGCTATGAGAGCGATCAGCTTCGAGAGCTCCTCGATTATTCCGATCTTAAAAATAGCATCAGAAAAAGTATAGTTCACCTTTACAAAAAGGTAAAGAAAAGCGGTAGCTCCAATGGATACAACTCCACCAATTACCGATACAACCAATAGCAGGAACAAAGGTTCCTTTTCGTAAATATCATAACTCCTGACTTTAAGGAGATACGCCAACCCAATCAGGGTTGCCAGGGCTATTATAAGAATTTCCTGAACTGACATTGAGAATAGCGGGTTTATATACCTGATGAAAATACTATTTTTTTCGATAAACCACAATAATAGGTTATCCTAAGGGCATCATAATTTGATTTTCTTTTCGCCCTGCCTGCTTGTGAGTGATTCCCTAATTGTTTAACTTTCCGGTGGTTCATTATTAATAATTTTTTTGATTCAATTTTTTAAAATTTATATGCCTTTATCAAAATCAAATATATCAGCAGTGGAGATGAGCCTGGTTTTTAATGCTGCCCTTACAGATAGGAGTTCAATTAATAGTGAGGACACAGCGGTTATTTTTTACGATATAGACTTTCTTTCCCAAAGAATAATTAACCTTAAAGAGACATTTCCACCGGATACAATGCACGCCATTGCTGTTAAAGCAAATCCGCTGATAAGGATTTTAAGTGAGATAAATAACCTGAATGTTGGGGTAGAGGTTGCGAGCGGGCCTGAACTTTACCTGGCTCAAAAGGTTGGTTTTACAGCCGACCGGATTGTATTTGATTCCCCATCGAAAACTATCCCTGAGTTGGAGTACGCACTCAAGCAGGGGATTTATATTAATGCCGATTCGTTTGAAGAGCTCGACCGGATTGAGAATATTCTGAAATCATTACGATCAAATAGTAAAATCGGGATCAGGGTTAACCCACAGGTAGGTGTGGGAACTATCATGTCAACCAGCGTGGCCGATAATATCTCAAAATTTGGGATTCCCCTGAATGATCATTGGGAGGAACTTAAAGCATATTTTCTCCAACACTCATGGTTGAAAGGTATCCATGTGCATATCGGATCGCAGGGATGTCCGGTGCCGCTTATGATTGAAGGGATAAGGAAAACATTGAATTTTGCCCTTGATGTAAATTCAACATTCAAATCCGGATCATTGGATAGAAGAATTGAAGTTTTTGATATTGGCGGAGGCCTTCCGGTATCCTATCACAAGGATATTAAGCCCATTAGTTTTGAAAATTATTACCAGCTGCTTTTGCAGCACTTACCTGAACTTTTCAGAGGCGGATTTAAGGTTATCACTGAGTTTGGACGTTATATCCATGCCAATTCCGGATGGGCAGCTTCGAGAGTGGAATACGTGAAACGGGAGAAGGGGTATAATATCCTGATGACCCATTTAGGCGCAGATTTTTTGCTTCGCAAATGCTATAACCCCGAAGACTGGCATCACGAGATTACGGTTGTTGATAGCCAGGGTCGCCTTAAATACGGAAAAGATAAAAACAGGTACATTGTTGCCGGTCCACTCTGTTTTGCAGGTGATGTAATTGCAAAGGATATTGAATTACCTAAAGTTGAAACCGGCGATTATATCCTGATTCACGATGTTGGAGCCTATACGTTAAGTATGTGGTCCAGGTATAACAGCCGACAAATGCCCAAGGTGATCGGGTATCATTATTCTCAAATGGATTTTAAGATTCTCCGGGAAAGGGAAAACATGGAGCAGGTTTATGCATTCTGGAGATGATTATAGAAAATCCTTCTAGGGTGGCTGCTATATTTACATCGTAATTTTTTGGGGTAGATAAAAAACAACCCAGGTTGATGCCTGGGTTATTATTGATTGAAAAAAGCTACTTCACCTTGCTCTCCAGCTCATCCAACCGGTCATTAGCTGAATGCACCATCATGGTTACACGAACAAACGGCATAGCAATCAATATCAGTGCAAACGAGGTAATCAACCCTAACCAGCTAAAGGTTATAATGTTGGCTATAACTCCAACCAGACCGATGATCGCGGCAAGAATTCCACCCGGAACACCAAGCGGACATCTGAGTTTTTTCTTTCTTTCCATTTTTTTTGATTTAAGTTTTAGTAGCTATTAAGTTTTTCGATAAGTTCCTCTTTTGTTGGTACACTTCTGAAAACGATCTCGTTATTGATTAGTAGTGTGGGAACAGCAAAAATATTCAATTTCATGGTTCTAACCATGCCCATTGGCGAATTTGCAAGGCTGCGTGTAAACTCAAACTTATTCCCGTACCCTGGTAAAACCTCATCGAGCATTCGTTTTAGCGTTCTGCAATTCGGGCAGGTAAGGGTGTAAAACATCTCAACCGGTATTGGCTTTTTAACATCCATCTGATTATAAATTGTTATTGTTCAACGTTGGAATTTAAAAACATGAATTGATAAACAATGATAAGAGATTTATGTTGCAACAGGCAATTACTTCGAATGTTGGAGTATCTTATTGTGGTATGCTTACAAATAATATTTGGGTTGTGCTGTTAATTTTTGAACTCTACATGTACGAATCATCGTAGGTAATTTTCACTGTATCCGGGTCATCGCTCAGGTAAACGGGTTCCTTCTCGGTAGATTTAAGCACGAGCACCCGGTCATAGGTATCGGGCAGGTTCAGGTTTTCCGAGTTTTTCCATTCACCCCGGCCAATAACCGCAATCAGCTCGCCTTCCTCAAGCACTCCCTCTTTATAGCGTAAAGTTTTATTCCATCCAAAAACCCCTTCGCTCTTTTGGCCATGAGCATTAAGGTATTGCTCAAGAACAGCCGTGGCATCTTCACCAAACCCGGATTTGTACTGCCTATCCTCAACAATATAACTTCTAACTATTTGACTGTCAATATAAGCAACATACCGGCCGTCCCTGATCACAAATTTCCCGGCCACCTCTTCCTCTACCAGGGTTTTCCAGTGAGAACTTTTGCCGGTGGATACCTTTTCTTCCACCAATACGGTGTAATGCGCACAGCGCCTTCCTGATAATGGAGCCGTAAGCGGTTCCCCGATACATTCCACTTTACCAACCACCTTGGCGATATCCCCGGTAACAAACGTTGATATCTTTTTGCCTGTTGCTTTTTTCAACTTCCTTTTAATTATTGCCTTTTTGTTGTAAAAGCTGCTTAAAATGATTATGGTACCAACCACCACCACGGCTATAAAGGCAATTAATATTTGTTCATCCATACTTTAAATAATTAGATTTTAAAACGGGTATAAAATGGAAGCCCAGCTTGATGATACATTTATTAGACTGTCAGAATTGAGATTAAAAGTAATGAAGATTTTCGGGGAATTAAAACTTTCTGATCCCGCTTAAAGTTATTTAACAGAGAATATGATTAAATCATTCAAAAACATAAAATAATGATTGAAATTATCAAATTGAGACGTATTGTGTTTTTATAGATTCATTATTTGAGCATAATAAAAACATTCTGAAAATTGTTTAACTATACTTGTTTAAATAATTATCCTCATTTAACTTGAATTCGATTTAGGCGTATTGCATTGATTTACTGATATTACAATAACAATCAAGTTATCATGCTGATCCGGGAGATCCCGGAGAAGCATCTGTATATCATTGCAATAGGTTGATTTTTATTGAACCCTAAAGGGTTTCTTCGCTATGCTCAGTATGACATATTATTTTGAACTCGCGTTCATTTAATAAAGAGATCAATGGATTTCTTTAGGTTAAAACCTAATACATATTGGGAAAAGGGATGACTTATTTACACACTACAATCTCATTGACTGGTTTATATTATCAAATCTTAGTTTGAAGTTTGGGAATTAATTTGCTAATCTTGAAAACCTCTCTTCGATAAGTTCCTTGTACGTTTTCTTGAATTCATCAGATATAAAACTGATTTTGATAAACTCTAACCATAGATCCCTGGCTTTCTCCATCTTTTTAAAAATATTGTCCTGCTGTTTCGTATCCAATTTTAAAGTATTGAAAGCTACTATAAAATCATTACGTTTTAGCCTTTTCTTTTTACCATTCAGGGTCAATCCCAGTTCTTCATCATCAGCAGGATTAACTAAAGCGGTTGCAACCATATCGTAAGCAGGGGAGAGCACATACCCTAACTCCGGTAGGTTGATTAGTGAGAAGTTCTTTAAGTGCATATCTGCATTGCCTGTTAGGAAAGAGAAAAGAACTTGTTCGAAAAAATTCACGATGTCCAACCCAGGGTTGGTAGAAAATTTTAAAATTGTTTTAGCAATTTGTTCATAAGAACCATGATACTTATCCTCGGTCAACCGCTCAGTTAGCTGACACATATCCTCCATGTGAATTTTTGCTTTATTATTTCGATCAATACGTTTGGTGATATACGCAAGACTCCCTGATTGAAATCGGATCAGGCTATGCGGAACTACCTTGATCCTGGCTATTTCTGCAAGATGCATGGTGAGGTCTTCAACCTCTGGTAGCAGAGGGTAATGTGAAGTTGGAGGTTTTAGAATATACCCTCCCCAAAGACCAACTATCGTAAATCGCTTTGGCCCGGTTTTGTTTTCACTTGATGTTATATGCAATGATATTTTTGGTTGAACACCGGTAACTGACAGCTGACTTTTTACCACCTGTACTGCCAATTCCTCCATTTGATCCTCTATGTAAGGTAACCTAGGAGGTATGGGTGTCCCAAATATTTTTCTACTGCAGGTGGGATGGTAATCTGTTTCCTCTTTACCAAGAGGTTGGTAGCAGTACAGGCAACGTTTCATTTTGTATCCTCCTCGTTAACTGGGTGAACACTTACTGCACCAATGCAATCTTTACAGCATAACATTAGTAACCCCATGCGGTCACGCGGATTCAACTTCCAGTTTTTTTGGGCAATATCCAGCAACCAACCTTCGGGGATTAACCCATCGAAGAAGGGGAAGAGGACATTGCTGGTAAATGGTTTTGCCTGCAATGGCATTGTCAGGCTTACCGGTTGAGAATTTTCACTTTGGAGGTAGGTATCTTCATAGACGAAACGATACCCGTTCTCATCCTGTGTGAGCCAACCAGCAGTTTTATCATATATCCTGATTTCAGCTCTTCTCATCGTTTATAATATTTCGGGATATTGGTATAGCACCAACTTGATATCCAAACAGTTGAAGTACCTGGTTAACCTTATCCAGGCGTAAGCTCTCCTTGCCCTGCTCAAGATCCCGGACAAATCGTAAACCCACTCCGGCTTTTTCCGCTAGTTCAACTTGAGTAAGGTTATTCACGCCCCTTTTCTCTTTTACAAATTCCCTAAGTTTCATTTTTTATACCTTTTCGGGTACAAATATAGGTATATTATTTAATAATATACCTTTTCGGGTATAAAATAAATTAAACATCAAAAAATATACCTTATCGGGTATAGTATAAGTTTTTATACAAAACAAAAAAACCACTCGTATAGGAGTGGTCATTGTGGAGCTGGAGGGAGTCGAACCCTCGTCCAAACAAGGAACCAGACTGCTTTCTACATGCTTAGCCTCTCTTGGTTGTCGGGACTAACGAGGTGGGAGGCAACCGGGTTAATCCTTATCCTTTGTTATTTCACCAGGTCTTAAAGGCGTCGGCCTGGCTATCCTTGAAGGTTCGGTGCCCCGTTTACCGGAAACTACAAGGCAGAGTTCCCGGAGAGACATCTTGTTCCCTGCCACCTGGGGCAAGGAATTAAGCTAATTTGCTTTGCAAATTAAGCAGCAAGAGCGTAATTTGATTCGCCGTTTATTGGTTTGAGTCCTGGGATTTACGAGCCAGCTTCACAACGCTCGACATGCTTACAGACCCATTCTGCTTGCTGTCAAAACCAGGTCAGCCCCAGTCACTAGGGATCGCAAAGATATCAAAAAAAAATCAGAATCCAGTAATTAAAGTCATTTTAGACTTCTGACTACTGAATTCTGACTACTGAATTCTAATTACTAAAAATCGCTATTCATAGACCACAAGAACTCCTCGTTATTCTGGGTTTTAACCAGCCTGTCCTTCAGGAATTCCATGGCCTCAACCGAGTTCATGTCGGTGAGGTAGTTGCGAAGTATCCAAATCTTTTGCAGCTTCTCCTTATCAAGAAGTAAATCCTCACGTCGGGTGCTTGAGGCGGTGATATCTACAGATGGGAAGATACGCTTGTTTGAAAGTTTCCGGTCGAGCTGCAGTTCCATATTCCCGGTGCCCTTAAACTCCTCAAAGATCACCTCGTCCATTTTACTTCCTGTCTCAGTTAGAGCGGTTGAAAGAATTGTAAGAGAACCCCCGTTTTCGATGTTACGTGCAGCACCAAAGAAACGTTTTGGTTTGTGGAGCGCATTGGCATCAACACCGCCCGATAGAACCTTCCCGGATGCTGGTTGCACAGTGTTAAATGCACGGGCTAAACGGGTGATTGAGTCGAGCAGGATCACCACGTCATGGCCGCACTCAACAAGGCGTTTTGCTTTTTCAAGCACGATATTGGCGATTCGCACATGACGTTCAGCGGGTTCATCAAATGTAGATGAGATCACCTCAGCATTAACACTGCGGGCCATATCAGTTACCTCCTCGGGGCGCTCATCAATGAGCAGAACAATCATATACACCTCGGGGTGATTGGCGGCTATGGAGTTGGCAATATCTTTTAAAAGAATGGTTTTACCGGTTTTTGGCTGGGCAACAATCAACCCTCTTTGGCCTTTACCAATGGGGGCAAACATATCAACTACCCTGGCTGAGAGTAAGTTCATCCCGTTGCCGATCAGGGTGAATTTCTCGTTGGGGAAAAGTGGTGTAAGGTAGTCGAACGGAACGCGATCGCGGATATACTCCGGGCTACGACCATTGATCTCATTAACCTTAATCAACGGGAAATACTTTTCGCCCTCTTTTGGTGGACGAACTGTACCGGTTACTGTATCACCGGTTTTCAGGCCAAACAGCTTTATCTGCGATTGTGAAACGTAAACATCATCGGGGGAGCTGAGGTAGTTATAATCGGATGAACGCAGGAAACCATACCCGTCGGGCATAATTTCCAGCACCCCGGTTGCATTGATAACCCCGTCAAAATCCAACCTGTCAACATTTTTCCGGTCAAAACCTTTCTTGAAGTTCTGATCGCGGAAATGGGCTTTACGATCCTCATCAGCCAAACCTTCTGTTTTTTGGTAGATTGGCAATTCTTTACCGGGTTCAACTTCAACAATTGGGGTTTCGGAGGCAACAACCGGTGGCTCAAAATCAACGGCTACATCAATAGTCGGTTCAACACTTACAACATTTTCAACAAGTCTGGAATCCTCTTCAACCTCGGGCAGGGGAACCAGCTTGTCATCCTTAGGTTTTTGTTTAGGCTGATCGGAGTAAAACTCCCGGATGGTATCCTTTTTACGGATAAACCTTTGCCTTTTATTCCGGTTAAAATTATTCTCGGATGGTGCGGGCATTTCAGTAAGGGGGACCGAAACTCTGGGCTTTTCAGGTTGAAAGTCGGGTTTAGGTTCAACGGCAGCAGGGGTAACTTCTTCTTTTCTGAAAACCTTTTTTTCTTCCCTTGCAAATTCCCTTTTCTCAGGTTTGTGTAACTCTTTTTTAACCTCCTTTTTGTCCTCTTTTTTATCTCTCCTTTTGGGTTTAGGATCGTTGGCGGCATCAATTGCCTGTTGATCGAGAATTTTGTAAACCAGATCCTCTTTAGCGAGCGAATCAATTTTTTTGATTTTCATTTTTTTTGCCACCTCCTTTAAGTCAGGAAGCAACATCTTGTTTAGCTCAAGAATATCATACATAATACGATGAATAAATTAGTAATATAGAAAACGATTTTTTGGAATACACGTTGATTAAGAAAAAAAGCCTTGGGATTTACAAATCAATTGAGCAACTCTTAGGAATTTTTTGCAATATTATATATTTCCCCGATATAAAACCAAATTATTGGGAAAGAAATATTCAGGTTTTCCACAAATGTTAAAAAAAATTAGCTATAACAACTTGATTTTATTAATTAATAATTATATTCAACCGCTCAAATTCAGTTTTTTAATTAAAACCAATGAGGCAGCTGAAGATAATCAAGCAGGTAACTAACAGGGAAACTGTTTCCTTGGATAAGTATTTGCATGAGATCGGTAAGGTTGATTTACTGTCGCCCGACGAAGAGGTTAACCTTGCCCGTAAGCTGAAGGAGGGGGATGAGGAGGCGCTTAACAAGCTGGTAAAGGCAAACCTGCGGTTTGTCGTATCTGTTGCCAAACAGTATCAGAACCAGGGGTTGAGTTTGCCGGACCTGATCAATGAAGGGAACCTTGGCCTTATTAAGGCTGCCCAACGATTCGACGAAACCCGTGGTTTCAAGTTTATTTCGTATGCAGTCTGGTGGATCCGTCAATCCATTTTGCAGGCTCTAGCGGAGCAGGCCCGGATTGTCAAGCTCCCGTTAAATAAGATCGGATCAATTAATAAGGTGAATAAAGCTTTTATGGAGCTGGAGCAACGGTATGAACGGGAACCATCGGTTGAGGAGTTGTCAGAAATACTGGAGCTGGCATCGGATGATATTAAAGAGGCATTGCGCAGCTCAAACCGCCACGTTTCCATGGATGCTCCTCTTACCTCCGATGACGACAGCAACCTTTACGACGTTATGCTTTCGCAGGATTCCCCTTCGCCCGACAGGGGGCTGCTTAACGATAGCCTTAGAAAGGAGATTGAACGTGCACTTGCCACTCTCACCCCACGCGAAGCCAATATCATCAGACTTTATTTCGGGTTAAACGGCAAACACCCGCATACCCTTGAAGAGATAGGAGAGGAGTTTGACCTAACCCGAGAACGCGTTCGCCAGATCAAGGAGAAAGCCATCAAGAGGCTGAAACAAACCACCCGAAGCAAAATCCTGAAGAGCTATTTGGGATAGCT
>CAZKHG010000019.1:35027-59536 GCA_964552655.1 uncultured Rikenellaceae bacterium | reverse complement strand
TTCCATCGCTGGGGATGAACCGTTATCATTATCTGATTTGGCATTAAACCAGATTTTATGGAATTAATTATATCAAAAGTTTTATGCAACGCACCCTTGTTTTTTCTTAAGCCTTGAATTTTGAATCTATAATCCTGAACCTTGTCCCGCACGCTAAAACGCTCGCCATTCCAGCAACGTCCGGTATCGGTCAGGTACAATACCTTTGAAAAATCAACATCGAAATAGGGTTCACCAATTAATCCAAGATCCTTGTAGCTATATTTCGTCCAAATCAGCTTATTGTCATATTTCGATAAGGGACTTCCGTGCATGCAGATGGTTTTAACCGGGTAAAACTGTTCGAAACGGCTAAGATTTTTTCTGAATAGTTCGAAGGCATCGTCAATTAACAAATCAGTTTTGAATTCGGGGTTCTGAGCCCTGGGTTCTTGGTTCTTGGTTTTGGGTTGTTTTAATGTAAGGTCAACATCTTCGTAATGGTATCCGATTTCGTGCCCCAGTTCGGCGATTTTTTTAATTATTGCTGTATCAAAACTTTCGGGAATGATCCGGAAATAGTAAGAACCGATTATCCCCAGCTCGTTTTCAACTAGTGCTGTTTGTAATGAATTCTGCGGTTTTAAATCTACATCGTGCCTTAAAATGACTACTTTATTTTTTGGGGATAATAAAAAATCACGAAAGGTTTGAAATTCATATCCTGTCTCTTTTAGAGAACATAATAGATCTTTATAAACCGATAAAGTAAAATCTCTTTTCATTCCTCCCGCTCAACAAATCAAAAAAGAACAAGAATTACTTAAGATAATTTAGTAAAAGTAGCGTGGTGCTTATTATAGATAGGTAGATTGAAATATTGGGAGAGTTCATAGAAAAAATTTTGCCCTTTCGTGGTTCGGCTATAATCATATCGTTAGGGACAAGGTAAAACGCTTCGGAGTTAATAATGTTTTTATCCTGCAGGTTAACCCTAAGGGTCTTAACGCCATCGGGGGTTTGCCTAACAAGTATTATTTTATTACGCTCGGCGTAGTTGGTTAGATCACCAGCCATGGCCAAACCTTCGAAAATAGAAATATTATCCTTAAAGTTGGTGTAAACACCCGGTCTGTTAACCTCGCCAAGAACTGTTATTTTGTAATTCAATAGTTTAACAACCGCCAGGGCATCATTCAGCTGCTTGTCGGTTTCAGCCTGAATTAAATCCTGGGCTTGTGAAAGGGTTTGTCCACCTACCCTTATTTTTCCCAAAACCGGAAGCCGAATATTTCCGGAATCGCTCACGGAATAGCCGTATAGGTAAAATGATGCATCGGATGAGAAAAGGTTTACCGATGAGGTTGAAGAAAACCCGCGGTTGTTAAAAAGGCTGCTTACAGCGGGATCCTGGGTGAGGATCTGAACATAGAGTACATCTCCCGGTTTCAATGTGTAAGGGGAAGGGTTTTGAGTATTCAGTTTTTCGTTACCCACTCCACTAACATACAACAGTTGAGCTCTTTTATTGCATGAAGTATGAACCATTGTGAGTATAAATAATAGAAGTAGAGCGGGATTGTTAATTTTCCTCATGGCTTACATATTTAGAAGAGCAAAGGTATTAAAAAATTAGGTTTTGAGTTTAACATCACCCCAAAACCTAAGTCCTTAACTTGCATTAAAATGTATTATTCTTCAGGTATTTCGTACAGGAACCGTTTTATACTTCGTTTGGGTGTTTTCTCGAATTCCTGCGGATACAGTTTAACTTTAGCAATCTGACAGTAACTAGGAAGTGTTTTATTCACCTCAACCCGGTTTTGCTCCATGATGGTTTGAACGTCGTTTTCGGAAAGTTTGTCCTTGTCGATGGCTTCCATGTCGGGGTAGATGAGTGCAACAAAACGGTTGTTCTTCTCCAGTACTATTGATTCCTGAACATAGGGCATGTTGTTGATTTTGGCCTCAATCTCCTCGGGGTAAATATTTTGACCACTTGCACCCAGCAGCATGCTTTTGCAACGACCCTTAATAAAGATAAAACCGTCGTTATCCATTATTCCAAGATCGCCGGAACGGAGCCACCCATCCACCAGGGTGCTGTTTGTTGCCTCCTCATTCTTATAGTAGCCAACCATTACATTTTCACCCCGCATGATTATTTCACCCACCACATTAGCTGGATCAGGAGAATCAATCTTAACCTCCAGCGTTGGCAGGTATTTTCCGCAGGAATAGGGTTTCGTGGTTTTCCACCCGGAATACGAAATCAACGGGCCACATTCGGTCATACCATACCCAATGGTGAAAGGGAATTTGATCAACCTCAGAAAATCCTCAACCTCTTTGCTAAGCGGTGCGCCACCAATTACAATCTCAAGGAAATTACCACCAAATGCGTCAGTCAGTTTTTGATTAATTTTTTGATGCAGGATGCTGTTTAACCCCGGCACCTTTAGCAGAACCTTCATGGCTGGTTTGTTGATGGTTGGCAGGATTCTTTTCTTGTACATCTTTTCAATAATCAAAGGAACGGCAAGCACAAGCCGAGGCTTAATATCCTGAAACGCCTGCATGATTACATTTGGTGATGGCGTTTTTGTCAGGAAGGTGATATGGCACCCAACAGAAAAAGGCATTAGAAACTCGAAAACACACCCGTAGGCGTGAGCCAATGGAAGAAAAGACACGATTTTATCCTTGGCTACCAGGGCGATATTGTTTCTGCCGAAATCAACATTGGCCGCCAGGCTGTTATGCTGCAACATGACACCCTTTGAAAAACCAGTGGTGCCGCTGGTGTAGCTTATTACCGCCAGTTTATCATTGGATGTTTCGGGGTAGTTTATTGATTCCGGAGTGATATTTTGGATCGTTGTTTCAAAACCAGCCTCAAAGCAACGATGTAATTCAGAACATCTTTCGTACCGGTTGTTAAGCAACGAATAGTTTTCCAGCGAAATAGCAGCTCTTAAATTGGGCATGCCGGAGAAATCAAGATTTTCCCAAATTGAATCACCGGCAAAAAGGAAAACAGAGTCGGAATGGTTCACGATATGGTGAACATCGTTTGGCGGGAAATCGGCCAGAATAGGTACAATTACTGCGCCATAGGAAACGGTTGCCAAATAGGCAATGGCCCAGTTCGAATTATTTCTCCCGATGAGTGCAACTTTATCGCCGGGGGCAACCTCCCAGATTTTAAGTATTTCGTGCAACCTTTGAATTTGGATGGCAACATCCTTGTATGAGTAAGTTTTACCAAGATAATCGGAAAACGCTGGTTCATTCCAGTTTTTTTTAACGCTCTTCTCTACAAACTCTTTGACATAATTTAGTGGGATCATGGGTTTGTGTTTTAGGTTAATAATTAAACAACTGTTTAAACGGGGATACCAATTTAGCTAATAAAAAGGATGAAAAACAAAAATTTGGACTGATTTCTTTTGATTAAGAGGGTTCGATGCGAAGCATAAAATTTCATTTATAAAACCACCACATTCGGCAAACGCAATGTTTATATAATTGATTTTGTAGTCAATAATTTGCGGGTTATCTTTGAGCAATAAAATAGTTTTTATGCAACGATATGTGGTTATAGTTGCCGGTGGCAGCGGAGTAAGAATGGGCTCTGAAACACCCAAGCAATTTATACTTATAAGCGGCAAGCCAATACTGATGCACACTGTAACCAAATTTGCATCCATGGCAATTGTGCCCAGGATAATCCTGGCATTACCCAAAAATCAAATTGAAACATGGAAGAAACTTTGTGATAGGTATAAATTCAATTTTGAACACACAATTGTTGCCGGAGGGGAAACCCGCTTTCATTCTGTGCAAAATGGTTTGCAAGAAGTAGGTGATATCAATTCATTGGTTGCCATTCACGACGGGGTAAGACCATTGGTTTCAACTGTTGTGATAGAGAATTGCTTTCGGGTTGCCGAGCTTAAAGGGAATGCCGTTCCAGTAGTTAAGCCCTTAGAGTCAGTTAGAATGATGGAGGGGACAGATTCAATTCCAGTGGACAGAAACAAGGTATTTCTTGTACAAACCCCACAGGTTTTTAAAACCGGTGTAATAAAAAAATGCTACGATATAGAATTTCAGCAATCTTTTACTGATGATGCATCTGTTGCAGAGTATCAAGGTGAAATAATCCATCTGGTTGAGGGGAACAGGGAGAATATCAAGATAACCACACCGGTGGATTTAAAATTTGCGGAAACGTTAATTTACTAAAAAGAGCACAGAGCAAAGATCAGTAAGTTCAGGGAGTATTATTGCCCTCTGCTATTTTAGAATTAGTTCGCCATTGCCCACCAGTTCACCATCCAGGTAGATTGTAATCCCGTATTTCCCGGCCAGCAATTCGCCGTTATTGTCGTAAAAAATGCACATATCAACATCCTGGTTCTGGTAATCAACTTCACGTTTGGCGGAGAAAACGATTTTCTCGCCCTGAAAATCGAATACATCGGTTTCCGATTTGGCGAGGATAAAATCATCTGGGCCAATAATACGAAGGTAAACGTAACGAGAACCCGCTTTTGCAATGGCATTTTCGGAGAGGGTAAAACAGGTTTTGATTTTTTCCACACGCCTTGCACGCGTAACCTCGCCTCCCCGTTTATTTACAGCAATTGCGGTAACGCCTCTTGCCCTGATAACCGACCCCACCTCAATTTTTGAGTTGAGCTCCTGGGTTTTTTGTTCCAGCTCCTTCACTGTTTTTTTGGCAACACTGGCTTCTTCCTTAACTTTGATGTTTTCGGCAACCAGTTTTTGATTCATTGCATTAAGTGAATCTACGTCGTGCAGTAAACCTTTCATTATACTCCGAAGAGTTCCAAGTTCGCGTTGGTACTCTTTTATTTTTGCGTAGCTGACTTTTTGCAGGGTCTGAATTTCCTGATATAGCCCCTTAACCTTATTTTGTTCCTCTGCTAATTTCCGGTTTAAGGAGTCGTTGGTGGTTTCAAGTTGATCATATTCAACCAGCAGGTTTTTCAGGTTGTGAGTTATAGAATCCTTTTCGGCTATTAGCTGAGTTTCAACTTCACGGGCCGCCCTGATCTGCTGTAAGTATCGCCACCCAAGTATGCTTAAAACGATTATCAAAACAATTATTATAAATGTTAGAAATCCAACGGCTTTTGATTTACCTGCTATTCCATTATTTTCTGTTGATGGCTGGTTGTTTATATTCTCTTTTTCCATTTTTGATTTTTTGAAATTAGTTAGAACTGGTAAGTGATTGAAAAATCTCCTCCAGCTGTTTCTCTTTTTTCTGAAGGGTGATGATAATAAATCCATTGTTGGCTGCGAACAGGAAAAGGTTTTCGCGGATGTCACGATCTTTTTCTGAGTAAACCAACCAGGATTTTTCTTCGACTTTGGTCACATCAAGAACGCCCTCAACCTCTTTTAAAAGATTATCAGGTATCTGATTTATAAACTCAACCAAATAGCAATTCCTGTCATTCATCGAATTATGCACAATATCAATGGTTGAGCCATCGGCGATGAGCCTTCCTTTGTTAATAATAATTATTCGCTGACAGATAGCCTCCACCTCTTGCATAATGTGAGTTGAAAGCATTACCGTTTTCTCTTTGCCCACAGCTTTTATCAGGTTGCGGATTTCGATGATTTGATTTGGATCAAGCCCGCTGGTGGGTTCGTCAAGAATCAGAACCAGAGGATTATGAATAAGCGCTTGCGCTAATCCAACACGTTGCCTGTACCCTTTTGACAATGCGCCAATTTTTTTATTTTGCTCATCCCCAATACCGGTCATTTCTATCGTCTGGTCAATTCGTTTTTTCCTGTTGCTCTTAATTTTATAAACGGATGCAACGAAAGAAAGGTATTCCTTAACGTACATTTCGTGGTAAAGCGGGTTGTTTTCAGGCAGATAACCGATTTTTGCCCTGAATTCCTGTGCGGGATTTTCAACATTTATCCCATCAACCTCAACCAATCCGGATGTTTGGGGTATATAACCGGTAATAATTTTCATCATGGTTGACTTTCCGGCACCATTGGGGCCGAGAAAACCAACAACCTGACCGGAAGGAATATCGAAGGTAACATCATCAAGGGCTTTCTGTGTCCCATATAATTTTGTTACACCAATCGCTCTAATTGACATAGTATTGTTAATGGCTTTGCAAACCTAATAAAAGAAATCAGATTATAGAAATTAGAGTGGTAAGTAGTCAGGAGTTAGAATACCCGGAAGCGTTAAAATTTACTAATGGTAAATAATAAAAAAAATCGCTAAAACACAGCCTATAAATAATACTTTGCTATGTGTCAGCGATTTTGGAAAAATAGGCAAACCTATTTCAGGTTAAAGGCTTTCTTGATTTTATCAACATAATCCAGTTTTTCCCAGGTAAAGAACTCCACGTTCTTTTTAACAATTTTCTCCCCCTCGCAATTTCCATTCTGTATAAAATCAATTTTTGCAATTTTAGGATCGCGGCCCATGTGCCCGTAAGCGGCAGTTTCTTCGAAAATGGGGTTTTTCAAACCAAGGCGTTTAACAATAGCCGCGGGACGCATGTCAAAGAGCTTTTTAATTTTATCACTTATCTCACCATCGGTTAGTTTAACTTTTGCTGTATTGTATGTATTAACATATAAACCAACGGGTTGTGCAACACCAATGGCGTAAGCAACCTGCACCAGCACTTCATCGGCAACGCCGGCTGCAACCATATTTTTGGCGATATGCCTTGCAGCGTAAGCGGCAGACCTGTCAACCTTTGAGGAATCTTTACCTGAGAAGGCACCACCGCCATGCGCACCTTTTCCGCCGTAGGTATCAACAATTATTTTTCTGCCGGTTAAGCCGGTATCGCCGTGTGGCCCGCCGATAACAAATTTACCGGTTGGGTTTACGTGGAGGATGAAATTATCATCAAACAATTTCTGAACCCTTTTGGGAAAACGAGCCTTTGCCCGGGGAATAAGGATGTTTCGAACATCTTTGGTGATGGTTTCCAGCATTTTTTTCTCCTTATCGAAATCATCGTGCTGGGTGGAAACAACAATGGTATGGATTCGCAGAGGTTTATTGTTGTCATCATACTCCAGTGTGACCTGTGATTTGGCATCTGGCCGCAGGTATTTCATCACCTTTCCCTCTCTTCGGATTTTAGCCAACTCTTGTAGTAATACGTGAGAAAGAACCAGTGTTAGGGGCATATATTCATCTGTTTCTTTGCAGGCGTAGCCAAACATCATTCCCTGATCGCCGGCACCCTGGTCTTCCTCTTTTGCCCTTACAACACCCTGGGTGATATCAGGGGATTGTTCATGAATGCTGGAAATTACACCGCACGATTCCGAATCGAATTTATACTCGTGCCGGGTGTACCCGATTCTACGGATAACGCGCCGGGCCACCTCCTGAACATCAACGTATGCGTTGGTTTTTACCTCGCCACTAAGCACAACCAGCCCGGTTGTAACAAGGGTTTCGCAGGCAACCTTCGAATCCGGATCTCTTCGCAGAAACTCATCAACCAAAGCATCTGATATCTGATCGGCTATTTTATCGGGGTGTCCTTCCGATACGCTTTCTGAAGTGAATAAATATCCCATAATTTTTAATTTAACAGATTAATAATATGGGAAAGTTTAAATGATTGCAGCAGAGAAGCTGTTTTAGCATTTTTTTCAGTGGTTGCAATCAGGCAAATCTTTCCACATTGTTTATAACAAGTTTGCAAAGGTATTGTTTTGGGCCGAAATGTCAAAATCAACCGAATATTTCTTAAAATTAAAATCTACCGCCGGTTACCTTGTTCACCCACTTGTAGTTTGTAAGTGCAATAGTAATACCGATAGAATCTGCAACCACATCCCAGATATCAGCCGAACGTGATGAGGTAAACCAGAGCTGCATCAGCTCAATTAAAATGCCATAAAATAGAGAAAATCCAACGGCAAATGCTAGCGTTTTAAAGGATACTAAACCAGAATTTCTTTGAGGATTTTTTTCGGAAATAAGCAGCAGGGTGAACACAATGTATAAACCCAGGTGTACGAATTTATCCATGTAGGGGATGTTGATAAACCGCACACGCTCCAGATCGCTACTGGGCATAAGGCATAAAATCAGGATTATTATTGCCCACGCCATTGATTTCCAGAAGGAAATGAACAAATATTTCATGTTTGGCTACCCCTGATTTGTAAAGTGATTTTTTGTGCTTTTAATAAGCGAGATGAGTATTACACCAACAATAATTCCCAAAATGTTTGCGAGCATATCCATTGGGTTAAAGGTTCTGTCGTGAACATGCTTTTGAATAAACTCTGATGCAACCGCCAGAAATACACAAACCAACATGAGCAGGTAAAATTGTTTGCTGTTTTGTTGATTTCTGGTAGAATACCAGCCAATCAGCGGGAAAACGAAAAAAACAATAAAATGAAGGAAGTAGTCGGATCGAATAGTGTTGTTAGGATCATTCAGCCGGGAAATCCAGCCAGCCGAAAAAAAAGAGGAGAGCAGCACTAATCCAAACCAGGCCCAGAAGGCAAATTTATAAATCGGGGGTTTCATACAACTAATTTGCAGCAAATGTAAACAATGAATTTTGTCTTCACCAAAGAAATTCTTTTAAAATCAAACCCAATTACTACCTTTGTCATCCCTAATCAGATAGAATGAGTTTACCGGAAAAGAGAATAGTAGATTTTATAGTTAAACACCACGTTCTTACGCTGGCAACATCTTTTAACGAGGAACCCTGGTGCGCCAACTGCTTTTACGTTTATCTGCCCGAGGAGAACAGCTTTGTTTTTACATCTGACTTTAACACAAAACATATTAAACAGGCTAGCCATAATATCTACGTCGCCGGCAGTGTGGTACTGGAAACCTCGATTATTGGGAAGGTGCAGGGGATACAGTTCCAGGGGATAATCAGCGAACCAAAGGGCGTTTTTCTGGAGAAGGCCCGGTTGGAATACCTGAAACGGTTCCCTGTGGCTATGCTAATGGACACCCATTTGTGGATTGTTGATCTCACTTACATCAAGATGACTGATAACCGGCTGGGATTTGGCAAAAAGCTGATATGGGAAAAAGATTCAATCTTACACCCTTTTAAAAAAAATTAAATACACTTTGATATGGTTCTGGTAACCGGAGGAACAGGATTAACCGGATCGCATCTGCTTTTCGAGCTTACAAAAAACGGGGAAAGCGTTAGGGCTATTCGCCGCGAAGGGTCATCAACCGATTTTGTCAAAAAAGTATTCTCTTATTACACACAAAATTACGAGGATCATTTCAGGTTAATTGAATGGGCACCTGCTGATTTGCTTGATTACAGCTCACTTCTTGATGCTGTAAAAGGCATTGATACCGTTTACCATACAGGAGCGATGGTGTCTTTTAACCCCCGAAGATCGGGCGATATAATAGGAACTAATGTTGATGGCACGGCCAACCTGGTTGAAGCATGTGTCGAAAGAGGGGTTAAGAGCATCTGCCATGTAAGTTCGATTGCTGCGCTGGGAGAACCCAATGATTACGGGATTATTGATGAGGAGTGTATTTGGACGAAAACCAAAGGGATGAGGGCTTACAACAAGAGCAAATTTTTGAGCGAGATGGAGGTATGGAGAGCCGCCGAACATGGCTTAAGGGTCATTATTGTTAATCCTTCAGTAATAATCGGACCAGGAAGATGGGACTCTGGCAGCGGGCAGATTTTGAAAAGGGTCTCAAAGGGAATGCCCTTTTATACAGAAGGAGTATCTGGTTATGTTGACGTAAGAGATGTTGCCAGAGCAATGGTTTTGCTTACAAATAACGGGGAAATTGTTAATGAACGGTTCATTTTAAACTCAGAAAATTTATCGTACAAGGAAATTTTTACCATGATGGCCGGGGCTATTGGGGCAAAGCCACCCAAAATTAAGGTTAAAAAAAGTATTGTTGGGTTGATTTGGCCATTTGTTAAGGTTTTCAGCCTGTTAACAGGATACCCTGTAAGCA
Organism: uncultured Rikenellaceae bacterium; assembly: GCA_964552655.1. Lineage (GTDB taxonomy): Bacteria > Bacteroidota > Bacteroidia > Bacteroidales > Tenuifilaceae > CAZKHG01. Next base: position 49,527 of record CAZKHG010000019.1, on the reverse strand, counting down.
AATCAAGCTTACAGTCGGTATTTGTCAAGACAAACTATTCATCTGAAAAAATAAGAAACAGGATAGGGTTTGAGTTTATCCCCGTTCAGGAATCTGTTAATTTTGCAGGAAAAATATTCAAAAACAGGCAATAGTATCTCTTTAAGCCATTAAACTGGGTGCTATCAAAATAGCACGGCTTACTTTTTCTTCCCTGTTGGAACCTCCACGTTGACTTTATTCAAATAGGACAGGATCATTAAAACCACTCCGGCTAACATAAAAGGAATACTCAGAATTTGTCCCATGTTTAAGGTCATAGTTTGTTCAAAATCAACCTGGGGTTGTTTTACAAATTCAATTAAAAACCTTGCCCCAAAAAGAAGGATCAGGAACAGGCCAAAGATAAAACCCTGCTTTGGCTTACCGTCCCTTTTAATGTATATGTAATAAAGGATTAGAAAGATCAATAAATATGCGAGAGCTTCGTAGAGTTGTGTTGGGTGTTTTGGGAAAATCTCGCCATTACGTTCAAAAATAAATCCCCAGGGCAGGGTGGTTTCAACACCATAAATCTCGGAGTTCATCAGGTTGCCAAGCCGGATAAACATTCCGCCTAAGGCAACTGTAATAACAACCCGATCTAAAACATAGATAAAAGGCTTCTTATATTTTCTGGAAAAGAAATAAAGTGCTATCAAAATCCCAATGGCTGCCCCATGGCTTGCAAGCCCACCGTGCCATATCTTTAGAATCTCCAACGGGTGGCTAAGGTAGTAATCGGGTTCATAAAACAAACAATGACCTAAACGCGCACCAATCACTGTCCCTATGGCAGTATAAACAGTAAGGGAATCGAGGAAACCTTCGGGCAGCTTTTCTCTCTTAACAAATTGGTTGAAAACGATGTACCCAACATAAAAAGCCAATGCCCAAAGCACACCATAGTACCGTATGGCAAAACTTCCAATCCTGAAAATTTCTGGATTAACATTCCAGTGAATGGCGGTTAGAATCATAGTAAAATATTTTATTTGGTTGTAAAGATAGGTTTTTTCTGATTCTAAATTAAGTGGTCAGAAATTCAGAATAAATAAAAAAAGAGCAGAAGGAATTAACCCTTTGCTCAATGCCTTGTATAAATTAGTCTTGATTAGAATCGGTTCAACCAGCGATACCTGCGGGCGCTGTCGCCAAGTTTCATCCCAATCATTATCTCGTGCGATCCGGCAGTGCTAAAAGTTGAAAGGTCTCTGAACCCATAATCAAAGGCATACCCGAAGGTGAACTGCTGATACCTGACTCCGGCCATAAAGATCATTGAGCCGGCTGTGCGGTATGACATTCCAAAGGAATAGTCCTGTTTATAATATAGTTTGACGTTTATATCGGTAGTAAACATCAACCTTTCATTCATGGTCAACAAAAGCGATGGCTCTACGGCAAAATCGCTACGATAGGGCTCTATCCGGTACCCGCCAATGAGGTAGTACTGACGAAGCTGCTTAAGATTAGACACAGAACCTTTCCCGCTCCCAAAATTGATTGGGTTCTGAAACATATTGGCGAGAGATAACCCCAAATAGTATTTTTCGGTGGAAACCATTGCCCCAAAGTTAGAGTCGAAAGAAAATTTATGAGGATTGTCAATGGTCTCCGGGGTGTAAAGGTCATCGGAGGTAATTTTGGCCAGGCTCTGAAAGCCTTTAAGTGAAAGGCCAAAGCTAAGCTGAATATCGCGAATGTAAATATGATAGGCGTATGTTCCCTGAAATCCTGTACGATGGATCCGGCCATTCACATCGTTGTAAACAAATCCGCCTAAACCCACCCGGCCGCTTGGACGGCGGCGGCGTACCTTATTTTTAATTAACCGCGACCTGTTCCTGAAGCTGGTTTTGAGGATACGTGTCTGTGCGCTGAGCGCATAGGTGCTGGGCCCCTCTTTATAGCCAAGCCATTGCTCGCGGGCAGTCAGGTTAAAGGCAGTAAGCCCTTCGGCACCAGCCACTGCCGGGTTAACCAAGTAGTAGTTGAGCATGTACTGGCTATATAAAGGCTCCTGGGCTATTGTTGCAATAGCCGATCCCGCTACCAGTAACATTATTATTACACCCTTTTTTTTCATAAATGAAAAACTACTTAGTTTCATTTAGCAAACTCCTATTAACTTTATAAAAAGCTACTTAACAATCGTTATGCTTCCCTTATACAGGTAAGTCTTTGAGTTAACAGTAATCCTGGCTATATAGTGGTAGGAATCCATAGGGAGCTCCCTGCCACCAAGGTCTTTTCCGTCCCAGGCCTTAAAAGACCCATGCGATTCCCATACCATGCTCCCGTAACGGTTATATATCCGGATAGACATATCGGTTATATAACCTGAAACATCTGTACGAACACCGTTTTCCTCAATGTATGGGTAAATCCAGGTGTCGTTTCTCCCATCGCCATTGGGGGTGAACGCTGCCGGGAATTTTAAGTTGTTGTAATTGCCTGCTTTTATGTTGACTGTATCAGAATTTTTGCATCCATTTATATCGGTAACCAAAACCCAAATGGTTTGGTCGCCGCTTTGCCCATCAACAGTAATTGACGGGGTAATTGCAGTTGTGCTCCAGTTATAAAAGTTGATTTTATCGCCGTAAGCATCCAGCACTGCGGTTTGGTTTCCAAGAAGTACTAGATCCTCACCCAAATTGACATCGGGCAAGGGGTTTACGGTTAAATTGGTGGTATCGTACGAGCAGTTCTGCTCTGTATCCACCAACCTGACCCTGTAAGTACCGGCTTCGCCGGTGATGTAAAGCTGGTTTGTAGATCCATCTTGCCACAGGTAGTTCAGGTACCCGGTGCCGGGATCTAACGAAATAGTGCTCCCGATACAAACCTCGGAGTTACCGGGCAGCGTGTTGAAAGGAATGAATATTTCCGGTGAGTTGAGCACCACATCCTGTTGGTATGGAGCCCCGGAGCACCCGTAATCCGTGGTTTCCACCACTGTAAAGGTGTAAATGCCCCCTTTAAAGGAGCTGTTCCAGGTGAGCTGAATGGTATCGCCCCGCCCTACAATGTTATAAGCGGAAGCTGGGACAATATTGCCATCGGGATCGGTTATGGTCCAGGTAAAATCGCTAATGCCGTTGAACCCTTTTACCCAGTATCTCTCAACAGTGCCAACGCATGCCGAAGGCAGGTTTTGCCCGTTGCCACGCATTGCTGAGAGGAGCAAAATGCTTAGAAAAACTAATATGTACCCGAAGCGTTTCAAAAATCCTTTATTATTTACTTTTTTAAAAACCCGGCAGGCGGTTAAACCTGCCAGGTTTTAAGAAATTCATTTTACTATTGCTGATTTTCCTTTTGAATATTCAAGCGAATAGTGGTTGGAAAAGACTTTATAAGAATACTAGATAGCACCCCAATTGTTAGGTACATGGTAAATAGGACCAGTGTTTGGAGTAGGATTAAGAACAATAATATAAGTTTCATTAGCGGCAGGGGTTGGAAACCAGCTGGTTGTACCTGCTACATAGTCACTTTTTCTTGAATAAAGGTCATTCATCCCCATCATAGTGTAAGTGTATTTTGTACGTTGGGTTCCACCAATCATTGTTAAAGCCCTGTTTTCAAGAACGTATGTCTGGTTTGTAACATTACCATCAGCGAAACCATTAGCAGCACCCAAAACTTGAGCACCGGCACCAGCGGTGATATTGTTAACCAGGGTGGTTGGAGCACCAACATCCAAACCGGCTTCATCAATTTCCTGACGAACAAGTGTCCATTCAAAGTTAAATTTTGGGAAACCTGTTAAATTTACATTTATATCAACAGCGCCCTGATCTCCACAAAAGTAATGTGTATCGCCACTTGCCATTCCCAGAGTTGTATTAAAGTAGGGGAATGTACCACGAGAAGGCTCAGCTACTACAGCAACATTAACAACAGAAGGAGTAGCATCCTGACATCCACCCCAAGCAGCAGGAGCAGTTTCGGCAACTTTTAATACATAGTCACCAGTGTTGGCCCAAGTAACAAGAATTTCGTTTGCTTTAGCACCAGCTGCAGCTGAATAGTCAGCAGGAGTAGCAAGAGGTGTTGTTCCATCAGCAGCAAAATAAGTCCAAGCCCAGGTAAAGTTGGCCGTCAGCGTCCAAAGACCTACGGCTGTGTAATTAGGATGGTAGTAAGTATCAGGTTTTGCAACATAAATAGTTTGATAACCAACTGTTACTGTATCCTGATTTGCAGGCTGACCTGCGGTTTGCTCAACAAGATTTCCATCTTGAACCTGAGCGTAAGTACCCATAAAAGCAAACATGGCAACGATTACGAAGGCCAGTTTTAAGAGAGTCGATCTTTTCATAGCTTGATTAATTTAAAGTTAAAAAATTTGATTATTGTTTTTTGTTTTTTTTCAGTTTAAAAAATTTGTAGAAATAGCCATACGGCCGGCAGCACAAAACTGCACCGGTGGCTCCCCTTAGGGGGGCGGGCCATCGCGTGCAGGGATCATTCCGGTTTCTGAGTAGATGTATATCATGGGTTAAAACTTTGCAAGTATAGTAAAAATTAACAAGTTATTAACAGCTCTTACGTCGGGTTGCTTTTTAGGTTTGCTTAATTTAGATTATTTTGTGTTTTTACTTGATAAACACCCGCTAAAACCTGATAAAAAAAACCATTATTTTAAGTAAAAACACCGAAAACCTTGCTGCATCCCCATTTTCGTACGGATAAGAACTATTAACTTGTCGTTAGCAATAATTTTGCCATCGGGTATAAAGTAAAGATATTCAGAATGTAAGAATTTTACTGGGTGGATGTTTGTACGATTTCGGGTAGGGCCGGTTGTACAGGGCTAAGGGCGGAGAGCAAAGGGCACAGAGCCTTGGTGTGAAAAATAATTACTTTATGCCCCATGCTCTGTGCCAATATTATTACTCAAGCTCAGCCCTTTTTCGATCTCTGGTGCGGTAGAGCTCGTATCGTTTGGCGGTAAATTTAATCAGCTTATCGGCGGAGTCGTAGCAGCTGATCTGCCACAAGCGGTTGCCCTTCTCCTTATAAAGCCGTTCCTCTCGGTATATTTGCTCCCCCTTCTCATTTAGCTCTTTAATCCCCGATAAGTTGCCGGTTTTATCGTAGGAATAAACAAAATGCTTGCTTACAGCCTCCTTTTTCAGGTTGGTGTACCTTATTTTATTTGAGACCAAACGGCCCAATGAATCATAAGCCGGAATAGCAGTGAGATTTATTATGGAATCCTGAGGTGAAAACCCCTTTTTTACTCGTACTTTCCTGGAAATTTCCGTACCCTTTATATCATACTTTGATTCTGATTTGTACGCCATCTTTCCTTTTTCGGTTTTTGCTTCTATCTTCACCGGTTTTTTCAGGGCGTTATAAGTATAGTTAAGAACTAAAAAAACGGATGTATCGCCCGGTATCACTTTTTTAATGGTGTTTTTTACAATAAGGCTATCATTATTATATGCGTATAAGTTGATCTGTTTCAGCTTCTCGTTTTCAAAGGTTTCTGTTTTAACCCTAAGCTTCCCGTCGAAGGTATGCCAGCGATAGTTGTGCGGGTAGTGATCCTTAAAATCGTAATCTATCTCGGTGTGCAAACGGCCAAGGGAATCGTAAATCTCCTGGTTAACTGCCCAAGATTCGCTTTTTCTTACCCCGTTCTCAACCACATACTGGCTGGTTACAGTCACCCTGCGTATATTCTGCGGTGCACGGTTTTGTGCAAACAGGTTGGGTTGAAGCAGCAATAAATTGATTGCTATAAATAAAGCACAGCCGGTTAGTTTAAATGTCTTCTTCATGGTTTTATGAATGATGTTATTTTGAAATTAGCGTAACACGAAATTTATATAGGCGATCTTTTACTATTTATCTTGTAAAAAATCAACAACCGATTTGATGTTTTCCAGGTACTCATTCTGTTTTTCGAGCAGCGAGATGTGTTCATTGATGGATTCATCCGTTGCCATTTCCGGATTACCGGTGGTGGAACCATCGCCTTGAATATCCAGTTCGGGTAAAATGGGTGGGATACCACTCCCGTTGCCATCGAGAAACATGTTCCCTTCACCTTCGCAGAGCCAAAGCGGGTTAACCCGAAACCGACGGATAAGGTTTTTAAGCAAAACGGCAGATATTCCAGCTTTTCCTCTCTCCACATCAGAATAGGAACCCTGTTTGATATCCAGGTATTCAGACATCTGGCGCTGCGTTATATCAAGCACCAGTCGTATCTCCTTAAGTCTTTCATTCTCTGTCATCAGCAAGGGAATTACATTTTATCAGCAAACAAAAATAGAAGATTATTAGAAATTAGCAGGATAAAAACGTATAAAATTAGACATTTTACTATATTAGTCAGATTTTTTAATAAAACATTTATCATGCAAGATGGTTTCAAAAACGGGGAAAATGTAAAGAAATTTACAGGGCTATTGCGCGAGAACACCAGGTTGCTTGATCAGCTTTTCAAGGCATTGCTCGACGGCAAAGAGCATAACCTATTTATTTTATCGGACGATAAAATTGAATACGCCAACCCGAAATCAATCAAAACATTTGGGTTTTCACTTAAAGAGCTACAAGGCAAGGCTATTGATAAATTTTTTCAGACCAACCATAGAATTCCTTTCAGGAATTATCTGGCCTACACTACCAGTAAACGTAAAACCGATCCGGGCCAAATCAAAATAAAGGTTGAATCCAAAGGGGGCGGGGAGAAATGGTATCTTCCCAGCGTTAAGCGATGCCTCTGGAAGGGAAACAGCTCACTTCTGCTGATGCTTATTGATGGGGAAGAGGAGTTTACTAAAGAACCAAACTTACTATCCAGGGTTCAGGAGGCGATGATCTCATCCAACCAGGGCTTTTGGGAGGTGAATTACGTTACCGGCAATGTATATGTTAGCCCGGAATGTTTTCTAATTCTTGGGTACAAACCGGGCGAGGTTAAAACGACCATAGAAAATTGGCACAAGCTGATCCACTCAGATTTTTGGGGCAGTATTGATAATGCGTTTAACCAGCTCAGGAGCGGCCAGATAAACGAATACCAATTCGAATATAAAACGCTGACCAAATCTGGCGATTATGCGTGGGTATTATCAATAGGCAGGGTTGTTGAGTGGGATAGGACCGGCGCCCCAGTAAGGATTGTGGGGATCAACATGAATATTGATAAAAAGAAAAAGGTTGAGCTGGAAAAGGATGAAACGCGCAACACCCTAGAGGAGCTGATTAAGAAAATCAATGACGGGTTGGCAATTGTTGACCAGGAGGGAATTGTCCAGGAATGGAACCCTGCTCTTGAACGAATCACCCAGGTTAAAAAAAATCAAGCAATTGGCAGACATATCTGGGATGTAAAGCAGTCTTTCTTAAAAGTTAAAGGAGGGGAAAATAATTTTAAGGAAAATATCAAAAAGGTGTTCAGGGATATTTCCCATACCGGAAAAATCCCATGGGACGATAGCGCCCATGAAATGGAGATGACCATGAAAGACGGGGAGAAAAGGATTGTTCAAAATGTTTTATTCCCGATACACACCCCAAACGGCATTAAAGTGGCCGTTACAGTGAGAAATGTAACCCAGGGCAACCTTTCAAGGATCAAACTTGAGAAAAGCGAAGAAAGGCTGAAGCTTGCCCTTAGCGCAGGAAAGGTGGGCATCTGGGATGTTGACCTGATTTCCGGCGAGAAGTACTTTTCCCCAATCTGCTTCCAGATACTTGGTTATATGCCATGGGAGATTGAACCCAGCCACCAATCATGGGTTGATCTTATTCACCCCGATGATCGTCCTGCTGTTGATGCGAAAATAATGGGATTCCAGAATAAAGGCAACCTGCTTGAGCTGGTGTTCAGGATGAAGAAAAAATCGGGCGAGTATATTTGGATTGACTCCAGGAATAAGGTGTCACGAAACGAGGTTGGGAAAATTGAACGGATAACCGGGACAATAAACGATATTTCGTATCAGAAAGAGATAGAGCTGGCTCAAGCAAAACACAGGGAGGAGTTGATCGTTAACCTGGCGCGCCATGAGTTCTTAGCAGAAATATCCATTATTCTGAACACCAACGAGAATTTTGATGTAAAAATAAACGAGGTTATCTCCAAACTTGGTCAATTTACCGGGGCAAACAGGGTTTATATTCTTGAAAACAGCGATGACCTGAGGTACACCACCAATACTTATGAATGGGTAGCCGAAGGATTTGAACCTCAGCGGGAGAATCAACGGGAGATTAACCTTGATATGATCCTGGAGTGGATTGAGGGCAAAGATTACTACACCTCCAATAATTTTATAGCCGATATGCCATCAGATCTGGCAGAAATGATGATATCACAGGGCGTACGATCCAGCCTGATCTTTCCGCTTTACTCTGAAGATAACCTTTTTGGCTTCGTAGGGTTTGATGACTTCACCATCCCGCGGGTTTGGGATAAGCTGGAGATTGAACTTCTTAAAACCATATCGAACCTGATATCCTTTGCATTTGAAAGGGAAAAATCATACAGGGCAATTGTGCGCGACGAAATACGATTCAGGGAGATCACGGAAATACTCCCCCATATCGTTTTTGATGTTTCTTTAACCGGAAGAATAGAGTTTCTGAATAAGATAGGTTGCACCTATTTTGGGGTAAACCAGAACGATATCAAAAAAGGAATAACCCTTAAGGATATGTTCCACGGAGTGGAGCTATTCAGGATGAGCCTGATCCGGGAGGAGTTGAAGAAATCAATAAGAAGTGAACCAGTTATTTTTGAGGCTGAACCCTTACATAAAAAAGGGGAAATGCTCAAGATATGGGTTACGCCAAAAACAAAAAAATCGAGAATTGTTGGCTACACGGGAATAGCCCTGCTCGGAACCAGATGAAAACCCACCAGATAAAAAAAGTTAAAAAACCTATCATTTTAAACTTAAACAGCATAAATTAAGCAAGTTAAATCGCAATAGTTTAACTTTGAGCATATTTTGTTGCCATGAGCTACAGCTTAGTTGAGGTTAAAAACAGGAGAACCAGAAGAGAATTTCTTCAGTTACCTGTAAGGCTTTACGCCAAAGAACCTAATTGGATAAGGCCCCTGAATGTTGATATCGAAAACATTTTTAACCCTCAAAAAAACAAACATTTCAGAAACGGCGAGGCAATTCGCTGGATACTGGTTGATTCAAACAACCAAACAGTTGGACGCATCGCAGCGTTTGTTGACAAAGAAGTTGCCAAAGCAAATGAACAACCTACAGGTGGTATTGGCTTTTTTGAATGTATAAACAGCGCCGATGCTGCAGCAATTCTGTTTAACCGCTGTAAACAGTGGCTAAAAGAACGTGGCATGGAGGCTATGGATGGTCCGGTGAACTTTGGTGATCGTGATAAGTGGTGGGGATTACTTGTAGATGGTTTCTACGAACCAAACTATGGTATGGACTACCATTTAAAATACTACCGCTCACTTTTTGAAGGGTATGGCTTTAAAGTGTATTTTAACCAATATACATACCACCGGCTGGTTAACCAGCAGGATGTTAACCCGCTCATCTGGGAAAAGGCCGAACGAATAGCCAAGAACCAGGCATATCAGATAACCAGAATATCAAAATGGCAATTAAAAAAATATGCAGAAGATTTCAGAACCATATACAACCTGGCCTGGGGAAGATACACCGGGGTTAAAAAAATTACCCAAACCCATGCGATGGCCTTGTTAAAGACCATTAAACCAGTTCTAGATGAAAGGTTGGTGTATTTTGCGTATTACAATAATGAACCAATTGCATTTCTTATTATGATGCCTGATTTGAACCAGGTTGTAAAACACCTGAACGGTCAGTTCAACCTTTTTGCACGGTTAAAATTTTTTTACCTGCTAAAAATCAAAAAGGTATGCAAAAAAGCAGTTGGCTTGATTTTTGGTATTGTCCCGCAACATCAGGGGAAAGGCCTTGAGGGGGCAATGGTTAACGAGCTGGCAAAATGCGCTTTCTCCAAAGGGTTTCCATACACCGAGATAGAGCTGAACTGGATTGGCGATTTTAATCCAGGAATGCGAAGGGTGGCCGAGCAAATTGGGGGAAAAATTCGTAAAACACATGTTACCTATCGTTACATGTTTGATAGGAGCAAGGAGGTAGTACCGCCTCGTAATGTGAGCTAAAAGATGAAAATTGTTATTAAAATTTACTGATATATGAAGTTATTTTCTTCGCGTCTTTGTGACTTCGCGTTTAAAAATTGTTGTGTAGTACTTTTTATTTTTTTATTTACCAAAACAGCAATCTCTCAACGTGATATAGAACCAAGACTTGTTTTTTCCGATACCTCAACTTTTCAGTTTACCGGGGAATGGCAATACCTCTCAACTGATATTTACCTGTTTAACGGGGAAAAGTTCAGCAACCTGATTAACGAGCTTGATTTTGTGAAAAATCAGCAAAAGCCCGGGCTGTTCAGGAAAAAGGGGCTAAATGCAGAATACCTGGAGTATCTTTTCATAACCGCAAACCTAAAAAATGTCAGGTTTTTTGGGAATAACGACTTAACCTATCCTCTATATAATTTTCAGATTGGCAAAGACAAGGATAATAAGTACCGAACTTTTGTAAGCGATAATATCGACCATATCCGCATTATTGATAATCTCCCGCTTTACTCTGCCAGCGATTTTATAGATGCCGAAATTCGGGTTAAGGCAATTACCAACAGCGACAAGGATCAGGTGCTCGGGCTTGTGGCGAACCAGCTTAAAAATATTTCCAAAATCATGAACCCCACCGATGCAATCCTGGGAATAATTGGCGAGTTTGGAAGTTTTTTAGAATCCAACTCGAGAAAAAAGGAATACCATTTCAGCTCCACTATCAGACTTTTTGAGCAAAAAAATTTTGATACCCGCATTCATTCAATCAAGGTTTATGCACTTACAACCGGCAACAGCCAGCAGGTAATGTTGAACACATTGCCCATTTCTGCATTTCTTGACTCTACTGAAAACCCTGAAGTGAACCGGCAGGTGTTAAAGCGACTGGTTACCTACCACGAGTACCCCTTGATTGTTGTTGTAAACTACAAGTCGCTTTATAAAATGGAGCAGATGAGTGGCGATGAGGTGAGTTTTGCCAACATTGAGAAACGGAAGTATAAGATTGAGAATGATTTCCGTTCAGGGTTGATCAATGCTGATACCTACAGGCAGGAGAAAGATTTTGTGAACTTTCTTACAGTTTTTGCAAACCTGAAAAACCACATCGATGTTTACAACCTAAACTATAAGACGGGCAACAGCGATGCAATAAGCGGGAGCCTTTTCAGGTTGCTTCAGTACTACCGCCAGCTGCTTAAAACTTATGATGAGATAAAATTTAAGTATCGTGGCAATTCCACCTACCAAAGCGTTTTCAGCAAAGAGTATGAGTCTATTTTAGGGTTTGCCGCGCTATACCTGGATGATGACCACAACCTGAAGCAGCTCAAAGAGCTGGTAAAAACCCTGGTAAACCTTGAAACGGATGCGAATAAGAACAAGAGCGACTTAGAAACCACGCTGTCTGTTTTGCGCTTTTCAGATGTGATTAGAAACGAACAGTTTAGCCAATCCCTTGAGGGGCAACTCATACAACAGAATATCTCACGGATTGAAAAGGAATTGTATCGGGCAACTTATGAGAAGGAGGTGATTACCCTTGACAGAACAACGGTAAATTCAACATCAAAGGATGCTGCACAAAAACTGAGGGGCATGATTCAGAATACGTCCTGTTTGCTTTGTAAAAGCAAAGGCTTTGAAGCCATCAACAACTTTGGGATTCGGATGGAAGAGTATAACCGACAGGTTGAGGTTTCCAAAAATGATAGCATGGTGAAAACAATACAACCATGGATTTATGTGATGCTAGAGAAAGTTCAAAGCGCCAGTGCAAACCTGCAGCAGGTATATGGAGCCAACAGTTCTTCAGAGGGAGCCAAATATCTTACCACCAAGTTGAAAGAGGCCGAACGGGATTTAAAAAACATTCAGGATTTTATGAGAATTGATGTTGCTGCAAAAGATTATGCAACAGTACAAAGCGTTAACCAAAAGCTGTATCAGTATAAAAAATCAGTTGATGAGGCATTAACCCTTGTTTGTCAGCTTAAACCAGATTTGTGCAACCCCGATTTCAAATCACAAAAAGTAATTGCAGATCAAGTTAAAACAGCAGGCGTAGCATATTTATTATCAGATTCTTTAATTCGCCAAACAAATATTTTTATCTCCATTTTTGATAATCAACTTTCTAAAGCCAAAGGCAAAAAGCTACCCGACGACCTCCAGATCATTATGAATAATGCCGAACAAAAGCAAATACAACTTAAAGTTACCAATGATTTAATTACAGGTATAAGAGAAGATGTTTATACCTATAACAAGTTGGAGGGTGAGATAAACAAGCTTATTGGGGAGGTTAGCGATTTACTTGTAATACTTTCTGGTTATGATGATTAATGAACGGGAGGATAAAGTAATTAAAAGCTCCACTTGAACTTCAGATATACCAGCTGCCCGATATTCGCAAATTCACTTTTGCCATTCCCGGTAAGAATCATACCCACCAGGCTGAAATCAAAATTTTCGGCAACAGACAATGTTATCGAAGGGCTAATAAAAGTGGATAAATCCGAAGGGTTAATAATCACAGCAACTCCAGGGGTGACAATAGGTGTGAGCTGACCGGTTGCCTGCAAAAATATGTTGTATTTCCCCTTGCTCAGTGTTTTGGGGCTTGTTGCCTGATCGCCAAACAGGTTGATGCTACTCGTATTTTTTGTCGAACCGTTTGAGTTAAAAAGAAAACCACCCTGTATATAGAGGGTATTTGGAAAAGAATAATCGGCGGAAACGGAACCTACAAAGACATCTATAGAATCTATTTTACTGTTGTAGGGATGAAAATAGCTGGCTTCGCCCCTGAACGCTGCATTGCCAATCCTTCCGCTCCAGCCAAGACCGGCCACCGCATCGGTTCTCATTTTGCCAGCCAGGACCTGAATATCGTACTCGTACTTATTAAATCTGTATAAACCACCAAACGAGGATTTATCAAAGGTTTCGTTAAATTCATAAACAATTTCGGCGAAAGAGAGCGCCCCCGTATAATATTTGACACTCAGGGCATCGGCACCAGGCCGCTCCTCATATTCAAAGTTAAAGTAGTTATACGTATTGAAAATATCGTTGGGGTTCCAAACCAGCCCGATTCCCCAGTTCACCCGTTGTCTTCCAAGGGTTATCTGCAACTTATTAAACGTTAGGGAAGCATTCAACCTGTCGATTTCACTATACCCGAGAAAAGATTTGTTATTTCCCCAAAGCGAAGCAAGGTCAAAGTACCCCATGTGGCTATCAATGTAACTTTTATAACCCGGTATCAACTTTACAAAATCCCCATACATAAAACGATTTCTCACCTGTACATCAAATGTCAGCCAACTTTTAGGGTAGTATTTAAGCTGTAACCTGTTTTCAAAAGTATTATCAGAGAACCAGGGCAACGAATCGGGTTTAGGGATAAATACGTTCTGGATATCCTTTAAATAACCCTTGAATTCAAACTTTGACGCTTCCTGTGCCTGAATCAGGAATGCTTGAAATAAAATGACAAAAACTATAAATTTTTTCATGTCAAATAAATGAGAACAGAACTCAGATGAAACAGGTCGAACAAATAATCACTGATTAATGTGGAGTTATCAGCTCATCGCTTTTTATCAGCCCATCCTCAAGCGTGATGACCCGATGCGCCTTGTTCACAACTCTTTGATCATGAGTGGAGAAGATAAAAGTCATTCCCGCCTCATGGTTAAGTCGCTCCATTATCTCCAGCAAATTTCCGGTTGATTTGGTGTCGAGGTTAGCCGTTGGCTCATCGGCTAGTATAAACTTGGGTTTTGAAGCCAAAGCCCTAGCCACGGCAACCCGTTGTTGTTGCCCTCCGGAAAGTTTGTTTGGCCGGCTATCCAGCCGGTCGCCCAGCCCAACCGATTCGAGCAGCTCTTTTGCTCTCATAAACCTTTGTCTCGAAGGCAGTCCTTGCATCTGCATGATAAATTCAACATTTTCCTTAGCCGTTAGCACCGGAATCAGGTTATACGATTGGAAAACAAACCCAATATTGTGCAACCGAAAGTCAATAAGTTTTGAGCCTTTCAGGTCGCTGATTTTTGTTCCGCCGATGTAAATTTCCCCGGAGGTTGGTTTATCAAGACCCCCCAGCATGTTTAGAAGGGTCGTTTTCCCCGAACCCGATGGACCAACGATAGCGGTAAATTCACCCTCTTCAAAGGCAAGATCAACGCCTCGTATTGCGTGTACCTTAATCTCGGAATCGTTGTAGGTTTTTTCTACGCTTTTCAGTTCAATTACTTTCATTTTAATAGAATTAAGAATTCAGGATAAAGAATCATAACGTTATTAATTATCAGAATATTCAGG
>CAZKHG010000019.1:0-34927 GCA_964552655.1 uncultured Rikenellaceae bacterium | reverse complement strand
CATTATACATTATACATTATACATTATACATTATCAATTAATTACTATTCTGTTCTTAATGCATCTGCCGGATTTAGTTTTAGAGCCCTCCGGGCTGGCCAAATTGAAGCAATCAACCCGGTTATGATTACCAGCAAGGTAATAATGATATAGTTTTCGACTGTTAAGTACGGGTAAACCACCGATGAATAGCCAACTGCCTCAAAACCTTCGGCCCACATTCCAAAATCAATTCCGGTTTTCCCCAGTAAATTAATAATTAACCCGCTGATAGCCAACCCGGTTAACCCCCCGGTCAATGATAGTAAAACCGACTCGAGCATTATCATCATGAAAACACGGGCCTTGCTCATTCCAATTGCCATTAGCATACCCAGCTCCTTAAACCGTTCAAGGACAGACATAAGCATAGTATTGATAATACCAAAGGCAAGCGCAAAGAGGATAATCCCAACATACATGTACGACATAACCGCTGTAAAATCAGCATAATAGGCAATTTCCGGGGAAACTTTCCGCCATGACATTACGCTGTTTTCGGGGAGATATCCTGTGAGTTTATCTGCAAGCTGAATACCGCTTTCATTACTGGCACCAATAATTGCAATTTCGTGAACTTCTTTTGGATCAAGACCAGCAAACTGGTTTAAAGCGTTCCGGTCAACAAATGCATTTAGCGCATCATACATGGCGTTGCTGGTTTTGTATATTCCCCTGACTTTGAAAACAGGATTTTGAATCATCCCATTTTTATTCTGAATTGTGAGCTGAATCCCTGTATTCATCCTATAGAATGAAAGGTATTTCACCAGCTTATCTGCAAATTGGTTGTATTCTTTTTCGTCTAGACTACTTTTTAGGGCGCTTCGGAAATCCTTTTCTTTACGAAACCGCTTATCACCAATACTTTCAAGTTTTTTAACTATTTCAGGGGGATATATTTTTCTGTCAATTGAATCCAGCTTCTCCCGGGTAACCTGGTAGTTTAGTAATTTAAGGGCTTCTGCTGTCTTGCTGCTAATAACGATGGACGGGATTTTATAGGTACCATTGAGAAATTCCCCCTCAACGATCTTGTTCTTTATTTCCGATACCCTGGACTCTTTTTCTGGATCAACCCCTTTTATAACCATCCCCGAGGCAGCCCAATCGCTTTGGGCCATGGCAAACACCTTTACCCTGGGTGAGTATGCGGTAACCCCCACGGCGGTGTCGAGAGTTGCAAATACTTTCTCCGGATCGACAATAGTATGTTGCATCTCTTCATTTAGTAAGAATTGCTGGTTGTGAATCTGTACATGAGAAACTTCAATGTAAATTGCATCGTGTACACGCTGTTCAATCCAGCCCTGCATTATTCCCGTAGCCATAACACCACCAAAAATGCCAAGAATAATAGCGATAATTACCACCAGGCTTCTGGTTTTATTCCGCCAAACATTTTTCCAACCAATTGATAGAATCATAATCTTATATTTTAGTACTCAGAATACTTAAAGGCCTAAAAGTACCTGGAGTTTAATGTTACAACTGATTTAACTTTAAATACTCTGATTATTTTAGTTCACTTTAAGTACTTGTTTATGCCCTTAAAGCTTCAACTTCTTTAAGTTTTAATATCTTTCTTAGCGGGTAAATGCAAGTAAGCACAACCATTAAAACCACCACCAACCCCTGCCAAAGGATGTATGTATCAATCCACGCCATTGGCATAATAGCCTCAAAACCCAGATCCTCCATTACCTGTGCCAGGTTACCGGTTAACCGGTAGGGGTTGAAATGGTAGAATGTAAGCAATGGTATGCTCAAAGCTATCCCGCTTAGTACCCCAATTAATCCGATAAAAAACATTTCATAAACCATAATCAGGGCGAGTTTTGTTTTTTTCATCCCTATCGAAACAACGACTCCAAATTCATGTTTTCTTTCGTGGATCATCATCAGGACGGTGCCGAATATTCCAAAAAAGATAATAAAGTATAGAAGCGCCAGAAAAACCTGCCCGCTTTGACTGTCGCTCTCTATCATTTGCATCAGCGTTTTGTTGTATTCTTTCCAGTTTTTAACAACCAGGGTTTTGTCAGATATTTTTGTTTCAAGTGCTTTTTGTGTATTGAGCATCCCTTCATCGGAGTTGTTGTATAGATTTATGGCCATAGTGGTTACTTTTCCCTCCATGCTTGAAAAAGACTGAGCAGAGGGAAGAGAGAGGTAAATCAGCTTGTTGTCCAACTCCGGATTTGCTATTTTTACTATCCCTCTGATTGGGAAAAGACCTGCAGCGGTGGTTCCGTGATACCCTTGGCCCATTAACACAAGGGTGTCACCAATTGTCAACTTCAGGTATTTCGATAATCTATCCGATACCAAAACCCCGGCATCACTCCCTTTGAGGTATTGCCCAGGAAAAGTAAACGCAGAAGCGATTTTTTCAAGAATTTCCTTTTGTTTGACCTTGTCAACCTCAAGGTCCATGGCAATTGTGCCTGTATTGGTGTAGGAATTATTGATGAGATTTTCCAGTTTTTTAACTATATCTTCCTGTATGCTTTTATCTTCTTTGAGCCGGTTTATCCCCTCTTCGGTAATCCTATAACGAACAAGGTTATTTTCTGGATTTGAGAGTGCATGCTCCCTCTCGGGATCAATTCCAATTATAAGCGATCCTTTTGTCAGCAAACCGGATGAAGCCAACCCAAAAGTCTCCAGCCTGGGAACAACAGCTTTCACTCCGGGTGTATTTTCAATATCGGCTAACAGATCATTTGTGCACTCAAATGTATTTTCAAGCGAAGGGTCGTCCTGATAGTTAACATTCTGGATTTGCAGAAACCCCGAATACGCCTCAATGGCGTTCTTGATCATCAGGTCATAAAATCCGAGCTGGTACGATCGCATAATCACGGCAAAAAACACAGCAAATAGAATTGATGCCGAGGTTATGGCTGTTCTTCGCTTGTTCCGCCAAAGGTTTCTCCAGGCAATCTTAATTAAATTCATAATTCTATTAATGTAAAATGTATAATGTAAAATGAATAATGTTGCATAGTCAGGAATTTTTTCTTGATGTTTTGAGAATAGATGTAATGATTTTTTGAATTTCTTCAGATTCTATCATTAAAACATCAGCAGTTGCTTTTTCCAAAATGTTGGAGTCTCGAAGCAACCTTAACCAATAATGAGTTTCTTTAGCCTCTTTTAATGCGATTGAAAATTTTGCAATAAAATCTTTTCTGGTTTGAGCGGCAGAACCTTCCTCTGCATTTGCACCGATAGATGTAGCGCTTCTTAGCAATTGTTTGGAAAGCAGGTATTCTTTATCGTCTTTTAAAAGAATATAAACCCGAATTATTTTAAGGGCAAATGAATACGTTTTCTGTAATATTAAATTCTCTCTCATTTTTAATTATTCATTTTACATTAAACATTATCGTATTCTTGTCATGTTTTGTTGCGAGAAAAAAGAATCTTCTATAGCTATATTAAACTTTATTTTATCAATGGTAACAACCGTTTTGTTACCCTCCTCATCGGCAGGGATAAGTTCAAATACCGTTGGCGTTAACCGGCCATCCAGCTCTTTTAATTCTTTACCGATTTCAGTTTTAACCAGGTAGCTATCCTCGTCGTAGTATTCGGTTTTTAGGATAATTTCATATTTTTTCGATACCCACATCTCAATTCGCCCCCACACCACCGGTGCATCGGGTTTGGGTTTTAAGGTGATTTTGTAGCAGGACTCACCGGAAACCGTTTCCTCTCCGGTAATTGTGTGACTATAATCAATAACTATTGATCGCTGGTTAAGCAGGTCGTCGTTGGTAAAATCGGAGCCCATCCAGCCCTGCGAAAGCATTGATGTTGGTAGTTTAACCGCCCGGTTGATTGATGGGTTCCAGCTCCACATCTCGTTTTTAACCTTCAGGAACGACTGCCCTTTATCCCTGGCTGGTCCGGTTATATAAACCAATGACAGGTCTGTTCCTTTCCCCCAGCTTTTAAACGACACGGTTCTTTCCCAGGTTGGCCGTACTATCTTCATGGACATCTCGCTGTAGCTCGATTTTTCACCACGCATTTTATCATCGGCGCGTTTTACTATTTCGGTGGCAGATAATTGCTGGCAAAAAGCAACGCCTGCGTTAATTATTGCAAAAGCTGTGAGTATTGATTTAATTATCATTTTGCTGTTTGTTAGTTTATACAAAACGGTCAATTATTAACTTCTTAACGGTTTCTATTTGAAAATCATCATCATATAAATAGTTGAAAAAGGCGCCATCCATAATCAGGTGAATCATTGTTATTTCTTCATCGGGGTCTTTGCGTCCTTTTCGCTTATAATAGTCCTTTAGCATTGTGAAAATAAAATCGGCACGTTCCTTAAACCCCTCAAGGATTTTGCTATGATGTACCGCTGGTTGGAGCAGAAGCGACATGTATAACCGCCAGAACGGTTTGTCATTTTTAATCATCTCAACAACACTGTTTATAAAGAAAACCAGCTCGTCCTGGGTAAGAATACCATCGTGATCGGGGTCAAAGGATATGATGAGTTTTCTAAAACCATCGTCGATAATTGACGAAAGCAGGTCGTCCTTGCTGGTAAAATAGTTGTACAGCAAACCTTTGGATATTTTTGCTGCTTTCGCAATATCACTAATGCTGGTAGCGTGGAAACCATTAGCGCTGAAAAGCTCCAGGGCGGTACTCTTAATATGATCCATTTTCTGCTGCCTGATTGCTTCGTTTTGCTGCACAGTTCTGGGGGACATGTATTCTTATTCTTTATTAACGACGTTTTTATTTTAAATGAACGGTCGGTCAAAAATAAAACTTTATTATTAATTTGTCAACTTTTATTGAAAATTTTCAATTAATTGAAAAAAGCCTGGTTTTCAAGAAAACAGGCTTTAATATTATGTAAGACAACTTGGTTAAATACTCATAAAACCTTATGTTCAACTAGTTCGGCTTCGAGTTGAGTGATTTTGGCTTGCAGCTCCTCCTCTCGTATTTTCATTTCCTTCTCCAGTCTTTGTGCCTGCTCTAGGAGGTATTTTGTTTGCTCGTTGGTTCTCATTCCGCTTAAGGTAATTCCTATTGATTTAGCCATTTGTTCTACCATTTCTGTTTGGTATTTTTCAAGGATTTGGAACGAGGCGATTTCAATTACACCCTCAACTTTATCCTCGGCAATAATTGGTACAATAAAAATGTTACGCGGCAAAGCCTTGCCAAGGCCAGAAGTGATTTCTATATAATCTTTGGGTACATCCAACAAATAAATGCTTTGTTTTTCGTGGAAACAAGCACCCGCCATCCCATCACCCATTTTGATTTGCCTTTCAAGATATTTCATTCTGTCATAGGCATAGGTGGCCCGAAGGTTTAACATAGGGTTATCAGGATGGGAATAATCTGCCTGAAAAAACATTGCCTGATTGGCCTTGAGATATGTAACAAGGAAGCGGATAACTTCAAAACAGAGCTCATCCAGAGAGTTGTGGTTGGTGTGCAAAATCTCTCCCAAGCCGGCAATTCCCTGGGTTACATATACCCGCTGCTCCTCCTCTTTTCTCCTAATTGCAGCATCAGTTTCTGCCTGCTCAAGTTTATTCCGCATTTCCAGCAGGGAATTGCCTAAAATGTCATCATCGCCAAGTGATTCATAATGGGCTTTGAAATTACGGTTACCCACTTCCGATGCAAAATGCGATAGTTTTTTAAGGTTTTTAATCAATTCGTTGAGAGAATGTGCAATAGCGCCAAGTTCGTCCCTGTTCCGAATCGAAACCTCTTCTGTATGTTCCCCCCTGCTTAAATGTTCGATCTTCTCTTTAAGTTTTCCAACAGCTTTTGATATTCTAGAGGAAAAGAATAATGCAATAATCAAGGCAATTGCAATTGAACAGGCACCGGTAATCCATGTGGTTTTAAGGGAAGTTGCCACGGTTTCCACGGAGGATTTTTCTGCATCAGTTACAATTTTTCTGGTTATCTCTTTAGCTTTATCAAGCCCTTTTATTGAAGCCAGGCCATCCGAGGCAACATCTCTTAGGATTTTGATTACCTTTGGATCATCCACGATTAGTTGGCCAACCCCTTTTGCCACTGTTTGTTTATTATTAATAAGGTTGTGGGCTTCGTCTATTTTACTCTTGATTTTCAAGCCATAATCAAGCTCAAATGAATTGGTCAAACCAAGGATCTGATCGGAATTGCCCTCGCCAACCAGCTGCTCCGATTCGGAAACAACCCTTTTAATCGTTTTTATCTGATCGTTCACAAATTGTACCTGAAACTGATGCTCACCCCACCAATAGGCAAGATCCTCATTGGTTTGGGAAGAAATCATTTCGTAGAGGATATGTATGTCCGATCTTACAAAATATTTAGCCTCCAGAATGGCATCAGATATAATAATGCTGGTCGTTATCTGCTTTTGTTTATTTTCGATGGATTTTAAGAAAAAAATACTCTGAATCCCGACAAAAAACAGCAGGCCGGTAATGATCAGAAAACTCAACAACAGCTTATTGCTGATTTTATAAATTCGTTTAACACCCATAGCGATAAAAAATTTTCTCCCAAGGTATAATTTTAATTATAAAATGCTATGGGCTAATAAGATATAGACGTGTTGTATTAAAGCAACCTAATGCCGAACAACCAGATTTAAATCGTTTGAAATGGGTGTAAAAAAATTTTTAAAAATTCGGAAATAAAGAAAATATCCGCATTGGAGGAATTAATTTTCTCTCATATAGGATTACCCGGAAGAAAAAGGTTGAGTAATTTAACTAAGCATCCTTTCCAAACAGCTTATTATGTTGGAAAATCAAAAGGTACAACACTCCTGTTGTAATAGAGGAGTCGGCAATATTAAATACCGGGCGGAAAAAAATGAACTGCTCACCGCCTACCAAGGGGACCCATGATGGCCATGTGGTATTAATAATTGGGAAATAAAACATATCAACCACGCGTCCGTGAAGGAATCCGGCATAGCCTCCTTCTGCCGGGAAAAGCACAGCGGGTCTTGTCCAGGAATCATTGAATATTAACCCATAGAATGCGCTATCTATAAGGTTTCCAATGGCTCCTGCCAGGATGAGTGAAACCCCCAGCACAAGGCCAGTGGATGCTTTTTGCTTGATAAGATGGTAAACATAATAGCCAATTGCTCCAATGGCAACAATGCGGAAAATGCTTAAGAAAAGTTTGCCACCTTTCCCCCAGAACTCCATGCCAAAAGCCATCCCATTGTTTTCTGTAAAGTGGATTATAAACCAGTTCCCGGCAACCCTGATCTCTTCACCAAGGGTCATATTCGTTTTAATCCAGAATTTCAACACCTGATCAGCAATCAAAATAAGCAGAATCAACAGGATAGATTTATTTTTTAGGGACATGGGCAATGGTTTAAGATTTGGCAAAACTAATAAAAAAGGTCGGAAAAACCGACCTTATAAGGATGTTAGCTAAAACTTTAGCGTTGATTATTCTTCGCATCAATGCTTAGGGTTGCATGTGGAACTGCCCGAAGGCGTTCTTTTGCAATAAGTTTTCCCGTTTCACGGCAAATGCCGTAGGTCTTGTTTTCAATTCGAACCAGCGCTGCTTCAAGGTGCTGAATGAACTTGAGCTGACGCTGAGCAAGTTTTCCGGCTTCCTCTTTGGAAAGGGTTGCTGCGCCTTCTTCAAGCACTTTAAAAGTTGGTGAAGTATCCTGTGTGTCGTTACTTTCTCCCATGGTAATAGCATCTTTCAGGATTTCATAATCCTTACGCGCTTTGTCGAGTTTTTGCAGGATGATCTCCTTAAATTCTGCCAACTCCTCGTCTGAATACCTTGTCTTTTCTGCCATAACTCTAAAATTTGTTAAAAATATAAAAAAAATTATCAATTAAGCAATCTTATTGCCCAATCTTTTCAACATATATCGATGTAGTTATATCGGTGTCGAGTTCAATATTTGAAACAGCTCCATCTGGTTCCTGATTCGTTAATACGATTTCTTTTGCAAGGGTTTGACTTGCAATGTAATCCCTGTGAACTTCGATGGCTTTTATAATTGCCGGGTGTTTTAGGATACTAATATTGATCTTGTCGGTTACCTCAAAACCAGCATCCTTGCGCAGGTTCTGTATCCTGTTTACCAGTTCGCGGGCAATACCTTCGTTACGAAGCGCTTCGCTTACGGTTATATCAAGCGCAACAGTATATTTACCTTCATTAGCCACCAACCATCCGGGGATATCTTCGGATAGGATTTCGACATCTGAGGGGATGATTTCAACCGGGCCCTCGGGGAGGTTCAGGGTGAATTTACCGGAGTTCTCCAAAGCCGAAATATCCTGCTGGGTCATCGTTGATATAGCAGTGGAAATGGCCTTCATTGATTTTCCAAACCGAGGACCAAGCGTTTTAAAGTTGGGTTTTATTTTTTTAACCAGAACACCGGATGTATCGCTCAGGTATTCCAGCTCTTTTACGTTTACCTCAGAAAGGATCAGGTGCTCAATTGCCTTAAGCTGTCTCCCAAAATTCTCATCAAGGATTGGGACCATCATTTTACTTAAAGGTTGGCGTACTTTGATGTTTACCTTTCTCCTTAAACCTAGCACCATTGAGCTGATATGCTGTGCAATTTCCATCTTTTCTTCCAAATCTTTGTCAATGAGATCAAGGGAATAGTTAGGGAAAAGGGAAAGGTGAACACTTTCCTCGGGATGTTTCCCGCTCACCTTGTTCAAATCGGTAAAAAGCTGATCGGAGTAAAAAGGAGCAATGGGCGCTGCAAGCAGGGCAACGGTTTCCAGACAGGTGTATAGAGTCTGATATGCCGCAATTTTATCTTTGCTGTAATCGCCACCCCAGAATCTTTTACGGTTTAAACGAACGTACCAGTTGCTGAGGTGTTCAGTAACAAACTCGGCAATAGCACGACCTGCTTTTGTAGGTTCGTAATCATTGTAAGCTTCATCAACCTCTTTTATTAAGGAGTTGAGCAGTGATATTATCCACCTGTCTATTTCTGGCCGTTCATGAACAGGAACATCTGTCTCGCTATAAGTAAACCCATCAACATTGGCATAAAGGGAAAAGAAGGAGTAAGTATTATAGAGTGTTCCAAAGAATTTGCGCTTAACTTCATCTACGCCATCAATGTCAAATTTCAGGTTGTCCCACGGCTGAGAATTTGTAATCATGTACCAACGCAATGGGTCAGAACCATTCTTTTCAATCACCGACCATGGGTCAACTGCGTTACCCAGGCGTTTACTCATCTTATTCCCGTTTTTATCGAGAACAAGTCCGTTGGAAATGATATTTTTAAATGAAACAGAATCAGAAATCAACGTTGATATAGCATGTAAAGTATAGAACCAACCCCGGGTTTGATCAACCCCTTCTGCTATAAAATCTGCAGGAAATACATCTTGGAAGTTTTCTTTATGTTCGAATGGGTAGTGAACCTGCGCATAGGGCATAGCCCCTGAATCGAACCAGACATCAATCAGATCGGGCTCACGCAACATTCTCTTGCCGTTGGAGGAAACAAGCACAATATTGTCAACGAATGGCCGGTGTAGGTCAAAGGTGCTATAGTTTGCCTGGTCATACTTTTCTTCAACAAATTTTTCCAGCGGGTTTGAAGCCATCAGTCCGGCTTTTACGGCTTTTTCGCACTCTGATTTTAGCTGTGCAACAGAGCCGATGCAAACCATTTCGCTCCTGTCCTCAGTAACCCAAATAGGAAGAGGTGTTCCCCAAAATCTGGAACGGGAAAGATTCCAATCCACCAGGTTTTCGAGCCATTTTCCAAAACGACCTGTGCCTGTGTTTGCCGGTTTCCAGTTGATAGTATTATTCAGTTCAATCATTCTTTCCCGTAAAGCTGTTGTTTTAATAAACCAGCTATCCAACGGGTAGTAGAGCACAGGTTTGTCAGTTCGCCAGCAATGCGGGTAGTTATGAACATGTTTCTCAATGCGGAAAGCCTTTCCCTCTTTCTTCAGGGCGACAGAAAGATCAATATCCAGGGTAGTATCAGTATCCTTTAGGTCAGGATCATAATCATTCTTGACAAATCTTCCGGAAAACTCTTTATAATTTTCAACATTGATATTTGATTTTACAAATGCAGGACTGAGATCATCAACCCGGTAAAATCTTCCCTGGCGATCAACCATGGGTTCTGGGTTGTTGTTTTTGTCGCGAAGTATCAACGGGGCTATTCCCGATTGCTTGGCAACGCGATCGTCATCAGCGCCAAAAGTGGGGGCAATATGGACCACACCGGTACCGTCCTCTGTAGTTACAAAATCACCTTTAACCACTCTAAATGCATCGCCCTCGGGTTTTACCCACGGGAAGAGTTGTTCATAGCGGATATCAGCAAGCTGCTCACCTGAAAATTCAGCCAGAACCCTGAAGGGGATTTTTTTATCACCAGGTTTAAAATCTTCCAAAGGTATATCAGCATTGACCGAAGGGAAGTAGGATTCTCTTCTATCTTTTGCAATTACTACGGTTATCAGCTTACCGTCGTAAGGATTATAGGTTTTAATAAGTTCATAGGTGATATATGGATGAACTGCAAGCGCTGTGTTTGAGGGCAGGGTCCAGGGTGTTGTCGTCCATGCCAGAATAAAAAGATCTGTTTCAACATCCTTAAAGAGAAATTCGCTTTTTTCATTTCTGATCACCTTAAACTGTGCAACAATGGTTGTGTCTTTAACATCCTTATAACAACCAGGCTGATTAAGTTCATGTGTGCTTAAACCTGTGCCTGCAGCGGGAGAATAGGGTTGAATAGTTTTCCCTTTATAGAGCAACCCTTTTTCGAACAATTGTTGGAGCAGATGCCATAATGTTTCAATATACCTGTTATCGTAAGTAATATAGGGGTGTTCCATATCCACCCAATAGCCCATCTTGTGTGTGAGCTCCTCCCAAAGGTCGGTGTATTTCATCACCTCCTTTTTGCACGCCTTATTGTACTCTTCGATTGATATTTTAGTCCCAATATCCTCTTTTGTAATGCCAAGCATTTTCTCAACGCCAAGCTCAACGGGCAAACCATGGGTGTCCCAGCCTGCTTTTCTGTCAACTAAAAAACCTTTCTGGGTTTTGTAACGGCAAAAAATATCTTTAATGGTACGAGCCATTACGTGGTGAATTCCTGGAATTCCATTAGCAGAAGGCGGTCCTTCATAAAAAACAAAAGTTGGATGCCCTTTTCTTGTGCTTAAGCTTTTATGAAAAGTGTCATTTTTATCCCAGGTTTCCAGTACATCTTTATTCACCTGGGACAGATCTAGTCCTTTATACTCCTTGAATTTAGGTTTCATTGCAAATCAATATTTCTCCGTACACCTTAAAATAAAATCCCACAAAGATATGCTTATGAACGAGAAAATCAAAGCGGCGTTAAAAATGTTCGAGATTAGCCAAATGGCTGATTATAAACTAGTTTTTTTAATTTATGAGACAGGGAATTTTGGAGCGGGTTTAAGAAAAATTATTCCTTGGAAGTTGGCCGGGAAAGGGTAAATTCAAAGGCAGTTCCCTTATTTACCATGCTTTGAACGGTAATTGACTCCCCGTGGGCTTCAAGAATATGCTTTACAATTGCTAGCCCAAGGCCAGTTCCGCCTTGTTCCCGCGATCGGCTTTTATCGACCCGGTAGAAACGTTCAAAAATGCGAGGTAGGTCATACTCTGAGATTCCCATGCCATTATCACTTACCTCGACATAAACCTTTTTTTTCCGCTTTTTAACTGCTATTTCGGTTTTCCCGTTTTCTTTTCCGTAGAGTATTGAGTTTACCATTAGATTTGAGATTACCTGAAATATTTTTTTCTTATCAGCTAAAACCATTATAGGTTTGTCGAAAGATTTGTCGAATTTAAGCTTTATACCCTTAGTTTTGGATCTCATCTCCTGGGTTTCAATTACCTCATCTATGAGTTGAACTATATCAAACTCATCAAGTTGAAGTTTCAGTTCACCTGATTCAAGGCGGGTGATTGTTTCCAGGTCCTCAACGATGGAGATCATCCGGTTGATACTTTTATCGGCCCGCTCAAGGTATTTGCGGTTGATTGACGGATCTTCAAGCCCGCCATCGAGCAAAGTTGAAACATAGCCCTGGATATTAAATATAGGTGTTTTAAGCTCGTGTGAAACGTTACCCAGAAATTCTTTGCGGTATTTCTCCATTTCTTTCAATCTATCTATTTCACCTGTTTGGGCAAAATTGGAAGAACTATTATTAATATCAGGAATGGGTTGTGTGGTTTTAGCCCTGCTTTCAGCAGCAATTTCTTTTTTATCGGCAATTTTCAACCGCATCCACTTTCTTAAAAAATAATAGATTGCTGCAAAAACGGCAACAAAGTCAAGAAAAAAAACGGCCAGGGGGTAAAATGGTGCTTTTATAATGGTATCACCCGCCAGGATAATGGTTATCAAGCCGGATATTAATGAAGCTGCAAATGAAATTGTAAAAACCAGCCGTTTTTCGGAAAAAGGTTTCATATAAGAAGATTGTATGAAAAAGCATTATTTTTTATCAAGCAAACCAGACTCAAGATAACCCTTTAAAAGTTTGGTGATATACTTGCCAACTATGTCAAACTCAAGGTTAACAACAGTTCCATTTTTGAACTGATGGAAATTGGTGTGCTCAAAGGTGTAAGGAATTATGGCCACCTGAAAGGATCCGGTTTTGGAGTTTACCACTGTAAGACTAACGCCATTAACTGCAACAGAACCTTTTTCAACTGTAATATTTCCCTTTGAGGGATCATATTCAAAAGTATAGTACCAGCTGCCGTCAGCCTCAACAACATCAGTGCAAACAGCGGTTTGATCAACATGACCTTGCACCAGATGCCCATCAAGCAAGCTATCAATTTTCATGCTGCGCTCAAGGTTTACCTTATCGCCAATTTTAAGGAGGCCGAGGTTTGATTTTTCCAAAGTTTCCTTTATGGCAGTAACCGTGTAGGTGTCTCTTTCCTTTTTAACAACTGTAAGGCATACCCCGTTGTGTGCAATGCTTTGATCGATCTTTAGCTGATCAACAAAGGAGCACGTAAGGGTAATATGCAAATTTTCTTTTTCTTTTGTCAATCCTACAACTTTTGCAGGTTCTTCAACTATTCCCGAGAACATATTGTATTTTTTTAAGTGATTAGTTTATTGAAGTTCTTGCCAGATTAAAGCGGCAGCCCCAAGAACAGCGGCGTTTTTATTTTCCAGTCCGGATGGTAGAAGTTTTACCTTATTTTTAAAAATAGGGAATAAATTTTCCTCCATGTACCTTTGGGTGGGTTCAAAAAGCAGGTTCCCCGCTTTAGCGATACCCCCAAAGAAGAAAATAGCCTCAGGGCTAAGGATTGCGACAAAATCTGCGAGCTTCATTCCCAGCATCCGCCCGGTGTACTCAAATGCTTCGCATGCAATTGGGTCTCCTTTTAAGGCTTCTTCAGTAATCATTTTAACCGACAGGTTTTCGAAGCCAATGCTTCGTAAAGCACTGGGATGGTTGTTATCGGCCAGGAACTTGAAGATTGTTCTCCTTATACCACCGGCAGAAACGTAAGTTTCCAGACATCCTCTTTTTCCACAACCACATTGCCTCCCGTATGGTTTTGCAATGGTATGGCCCAATTCCCCGGCAAATCCATCGTGACCAACAACCAGCTTACCGTCAACCACAACCCCGCTACCCAAACCTGTACCCAAAGTGATAACCACAAAATCTTTCATTCCTTTAGCGGAGCCAAAAAGCATCTCCCCAATTGCAGCAGCATTGGCATCATTTGTTATTACCGATGGAACTCCGATAGATCTTGTAATCTCTTTACATAACGGGAGAATTCCTTTCCAGGCCAGATTTGGTGCATCAACAATGGCTCCATGGTTATAGGAACCATTCGGGGCACCAATTCCAACGCCTTTTAAGGTATTGCCATTTCCTTCTGTATCAATCAGATTTAAAACCTCTTTGGAAAGCAGCGCAACATAATCATTAAAACTATCCTGGTTCTTTGTTGAGAATGATGATTCTGCCAAACAGACCCCATCCCTGTTAACTAACCCGATAACAGTATTTGTACCTCCAATATCAATTCCTGCAACTATATCTGACATAGTTTTATAAACCGTTAGGCTACTCTTTTATTTCTTCATAATCAACATATTCACCGGTCTCCTTACCTATGATTTTATCTCTTTCGTTAGTATTTTTAACGAAAGTATCACCTGTTTGCTGCTCCTGATTTCTTTGATGTGATTCCATTTTTTTTGCTATTC
The DNA here is from genome assembly GCA_964552655.1 of uncultured Rikenellaceae bacterium. GTDB lineage: Bacteria > Bacteroidota > Bacteroidia > Bacteroidales > Tenuifilaceae > CAZKHG01. The sequence goes on along the minus strand of CAZKHG010000019.1, from coordinate 20,595 downwards.
GGCGAAGGAATAGCTGTAAAAGAATTCTGGCAACAAATCCAAGTAAAAACAAAACCAGAAAAAATATAAAAACAAACCTAAGAAAACCCACCATATTTTAACTATATATTATTGTACCTCATAATTTAACAAAGAGCCGGAAGGTGATCCAACTATTAAGTTGAATGATCCCTGGCCGTTTATCCTCCCAATACTAAACAGCCCATTACCCTTGAGCGGAAAACCTTTGTAAAGAGACCCGTTGCTATTAATCAGGAAAACCTCATTCCCCACTTGGGATGAAACCCCCAGTTTCTTATTAGCAGTGCCAAAATTAAAATAAATAACTTTTGGGATTAAGGTTACATCAAATTTATAATTGAAAAGAATTTCCAGATTTTGTCTGTAAACGGACAAGGTATTTCCATCAAGAAGAATAAAATCTTTCTCACCGTCTGAGTCAACATCTTGGTAATCAAAAAAATGAGATGAACTGAATGGCTTAATCGGTTTTTCCTCAACCCTTCCATCCAGATAAAAATAGTGTATTATGCCAAGGGTATCGGTAGCTGCAAACCGCGGGGGATTTTGAAGGGATTTTTCTTCCAGCACAAATTGGCTGTTTGGTGATATGGAAAAATTTTGTTTGTACCTCACCTTCTCTGTTCCTTTTCTGTCCACTACGTAAACTCTGTTTTTGTCCGCAAACACAATATAGTCAATGCCTTTTACACGAAAGTGTTGGATGCTGCCCGTAACTTTTTGTTCAGTTTTTCTGAAGTTCCACCCTGTTAACGGCTTGCCCTTATTGTCAAAGGCATAGACATGGTTGTTATCGCAAGCCACAAAAAAACGATAATCCCGACTTTGCTCATAGTCGAAAACAGATATTGGGTTTGTTGCTTTAGCCTTAAGTTTTACGGGGAATCCATCAACATTATTCCCATTTCGGTCAATAATATAAATTTTGCTACCCGTATTAAAAACCATTTGCAGCTTGCCATTTTTAAAGAGATCTATTTGCTCCACTTCACCCAGAATAGGTTCCGGTATAGACTTTTTCCACAACACTCTTCCCACCTCATTAATTAAATAGATATTGTATTTATAATCCTGAACAAATATCTCCTTATTCCTTGTGTAGTGATTAATAAGTATAATTGGTTTTCCCAACAGACAGGTGTCAAGTTTTGTTTCCCAGGCTGCTTTGGGTTCTTCTGTTACCTGTGGAGAATATTTTAAGCCGATGTTGTTGAATATCATATTGCTCCCTCCGGATAGCTGAATTACCAACCCCTGAATTTTTCCAAGAGTTTGGTGATGATTTTTAAACAATGGCAAATACTGGTCATTGATAAACTGATCGATGAGGAGTTGTGATTTGTCGGGATTTAAGTAGATATAGTAATTTGATGAGGAGGCTTGTACATCTTTGAGTTGCGTATAAGAAAGGTCAATGCCAAGCAAATTATTATGAATATTAGACATTACAAATTTATTTAGAACGTCCACCGATGCGCCAAATACAACAAAATCATCAATGAAGGTAAAATACGCATCGTTTGCAGGAGAAAACATGCTTCCAAAAAGTGATGAGTGAACCCCTTTAATTGGGAAATGGTAAAAAGTAGAGGTTGTTTCTTTATCAATTTTATTTCTGAATATAAAATCAGAAAACTTCAACCCGTTTGTTTTAGAGTAAGATTCTATTATGCTAACAAAAGTTTGTTCTGCCTGGCTAACGCTTTTTAATCGGGTAACAATAAACCAACAAGCCGATTGATCAACCCCGTCAAATGGCACTTGAACCAATGCGATCTCCTTATTAAATATATTATTGAAGAGTTCGTGAATATCTGTGCCAAGGGTAATTTTGATTTTTCCTAGATTATTGGTATAGCCGGTTATGTCCACTTGTTGGTTTAAATATGAGCGGTAATCTTCTAAATAGGTGTTTAAATCAGAAATGCCCAGCCAAAAAAAGGCAGATGTTTCGGCAGGCAAGATTGATGTAATCGTGGTTTCAATGGGTGTCTGGCGGGTGAAGATTGAAAGATATGAGCCTTTTTCTGGTGAGGGGTTAGAGAACCCGCTCAGGCAAAGGGCTTCACTTTTCAGGCTTATATCAAGAGCAGTCCATTGGGACAAATCGTTTAAGCTATTAATTTCTTGCTGGTATGGTTGATTGAGCAACGGAGCAAGAATCGGCGGTACATATTTGTGGTTAATAAAAAGGGATGCTTCAACATTATTCCCTGCGGTTTGGATTATTGATTTAAACGCTTCGATGTCCTTAACGGATTTGTTTTCTTTTAATTGACGAAGGCTTGATTTCAACGCATCAAAAGAATTGGAGCATATTAACAGCCCGTTTTCAATTGAAAAATGCATGAGTTCAACCTGATTTTTTCCCATGGAAACTGAATAAATATCTGAACCCTCAAAATCCTTTGTGGTGGTTTTAATATTTCCAAATAATTTCAAAATATGAAGCAGCTGTTTTTTTTGATTGTGTTTCTGGAGGGAGACAGAAGCAATCATATCGAAGTGTTGTTTTGAATCTGGCTGAACGGCAAAAAATATTGGGTTGGCAGATATAACCTGGTAAAACGTTGGTTGATTTTGAGAAAGAGAATCGATGAACCCAATCAGTTTATCTGCAGAAGAAATGCCGGGGATTTCTTTTAAAGCCAGCCAAATCATATTGTTTGATCTCAGCCTTTCAGAGAATCTCGGGAGGTTATCAATTTTAAGGATCACAGAAGCATTCAACGGAATTGCAGCGAGAGCATCACTTTTTACCTGTTTATTGCTGTTTAACCAAGTAAGTATGAATACTATTGACAGGGAAATTATTACAATTAATGCAGTAATGAAAATGACCAATTTTTTCATGGCCAACTATTGTTAAATCGGTTTAAAAATACAAGTGCAAATGTACATCTTTATAAAGAATGTCGAGTTATGAAAAGATCAAATCCTTTGCCTTACAAGAACTAAAAAACTCCACTAAACAATTATTTACTATTATTTTATCAAAATATAGATGAAAGAATCTTAATTTAAAGTTAAATTAGGCGTAGAATTAAAGTTGAATTATGAACAAACGGGCATACCTTCTTCTGTTGCTTGATGTTTTGTTCCTTTTTTTGGGGTTCTGTATAAGTGTTCAGTTTAAGCCCACCTCGGTTTCTTCATACCTGTACAGCTATTCTAATGCCCTTATCGTTTTTTTAATTATTTGGATTTTTGCCTCTCTGGTTTTTAACAAGTATAGTTTTGAAAAATTCAGGTTAAGGGAAAACACAAAACAAATCCTGCTAAGCAACCTTAGCATTATGGCCATTACAACCATTCTGATTTATTTGTTACGCTCCGACAAGTATTCGCGTTTAATTGTTTTTGGCACAATTGGTTTTACCACATTAATTGAGGTAAGTTTTTTCAGCTTTTGGGCGCTCCTTATCAGAACGAAAATCATAACCGATGATTTTTCATTACCCTTAATTCGACGAAGAAAAAAAACATCACCCGAACACACATTCAAAATACAGGAACCTGTTATTGTAGATTCCAAAAGGGAGTTAACTATTAAGAAGGCAATTATAGGAGAGCTTGGCAGGGATGTTTACTGTTTTTTTGAAAAAGTTATTAGCCCGGGAGCGGAAAGGACATTGATTGTTTCAACAACAACAGCCTTTAATATTGCCAACCAACCCGATAAATACTATAATACCATTGTTAACCTTAAGCGGGTTAACGATATCCGACGAATAAATAAGTTTTTTGAGGCGGTAAACGAAAAGCTGCCCAAAGGGGGAATATTTATTTGCATGGCCGAAACGAAGGACCTTAGAAAGAAGAGAATACTTAAAAAATTCCCGCCCATTTTAAACTATCTGTATTACACCCTCGACTATCTTCTTAAAAGAGTATTCCCAAAATTTCCTCTCACAAAAGGCTTCTATTTCCTTTTAACCAGGGGTGAAAATCGTGTGTTAAGCAAGGCTGAGCTGCTTGGTCGGCTTTATTCTTGTGGATTCGAGGCGGTTGAAGAGGAATATGTTGATAAACATTTCTATGTTGTAACCCGGAAAATAAAGAACCCGGCTTTTGATCTGGAACCGACCTATGGGCCAATTATCAAGCTAAAAAGAATAGGGAAAGGCGGGAAGATTATTAAAGTATATAAGATGCGCACTATGCACCCCTATGCTGAATATCTTCAGGATTATGTTTACCGGAAACACAGTTTGCAGGAGGGTGGTAAATTTAAGGACGATTTCAGGGTATCTACCCTTGGTCGGTTTATGAGAAAATTCTGGCTTGATGAAATCCCAATGCTGATTAACCTGCTCCGGGGTGAAATAAAACTATTTGGTGTTAGGCCGTTAAGCCAACACTATTTTAATTTATACAGCAAAGAGCTTCAGGAAAAAAGAATAAAATTTAAACCTGGGCTAATCCCGCCGTTTTATGTTGATAACCCTAAAACCCTGGAAGAGATTATGGCATCTGAAATCAAATACCTTTCACGCTATGAAAAACACCCGCTAATAACAGACTTTAAATATTTTTTTATAGCCATTTATAACATTCTTATCAAAAGGTACAGGAGCAATTAGTTTACAACCTGTTTTCTAATGATCAGCTGCTAGTCCGATCCAAAAATCAGAAATCAGTATCATCTTGATGACATTTTACAGAACTAATACTTAGCAAGGGTATTGCTTGATTTCACCCCGAACGAAAACATTTAACGGGCGTAATTAGAAGATGATACCCATAAAAAAATCCGATCGGTTGTGATCGGATTTAAAATATTTTTAATAAAGAAGTTTAGTATTCCCAGAGATCATGCTCCATGGTAAACAATTCGTTTTTAATTCGTTCAGATTCCTGCTGATTGGGAATACCCCCCAGCAAATACTGGTTGATTTGTCGGTTGTCGTAAACGTTGGATTCTCTTACAATGTAGGAGCTGAAACGCCGTTTGAAAAAGAGATCATCAAAGGAAATTCTCTGGGCATCATTGAAGTTATTGAAAACAGCAGAATTGGCAAGAATTTTACGAGCCTCTGGAAAATATACCCAGAATAAACGAGTTCTTTCAAGTTCACCAACTGCTGCTTCCTCGTCTCCTCCGGTATTTAAGGTACGGTAAGAGTGCATAATTGGGCAAATACCGATTATTCTAACCTGCATGGTTGAATGTTGTTTGTCAAAAAACCACTCCTCTTTAATTAGGAGTTCTTTTACGTTTTGCCAGTTAAACTGCCCCTTGATTGTAATTACAGTATCTCGACCTGTAATAGGGCTAACCTGGGTTTCTGTTCTATCCAGTGCGCCAAAATTTTTAACTACCTGATCGTAGGATAAAAGGGTGGTGAATTCACCGCTACCGTCATCTGCATCAGGATCGTATGCTGTGATTTCATTATATTTGATGGCACGAACCAGTCTTTGCACCAAACTTTCCCTATCCTGAATTGGTTGTGTTGGGTAAAAGAGAGGATGATTCATTTTTTCACGAAGGTCAATAATTCGCCACAATCTTTTGGTCCACATCATGTCTGCTTCACGAAGCGGAGGGTAAGGAACAGGGGTTCGCTGTGGGATGGTTTCGCGGATATAAATCCCATCATTAACCAGACTCTCTTTCCTATCCTGTGCAGGGGCATTATAAGATTGAAGTGTGATTATTGCCCATCCTGCTAGAAAAAATGCAATTTTTTTCATATTATGAATCAATTATTTTATCTTAATTACAAGGTCGTTAAGAACCTTAACATCACCGCCAGGTCCAACTGCTTCAATATCAATAATGGTTACCATATTTCCCGAGCGGAGGTTTCCGATAAGTCTCTTTTGATCTTCAGTGAAAAGTTGACCTTTCGCTTCTTTTGTGGTTTGGAAACCGCCCACTGATGCAGATACAGAGAATTTCGTAATAGTATATTTTAAATCGAAATCAAAATCAGGTGGCATTGATGCCTGCATTCCTAATGATGCTTGCAAAACGTTTTTTTCAACTGTCTTGGTGTTCACGCCAATTACTTTTGGCAACGGGGGAGGTAAGGGTTTAATCCTAAATGTTGAAGAACCCATTTGTTGTTTTTTCTTCCCCTCAAGTTCAGCAAACACTGTTATAGTGCAATTCTTTTCACCCTGAGGTGGGTTTACAATAAAATTATCACCAATTTTCTTTATACTCCCTTTATCCATTACAGCAGATATTTTGTCCGAAGTAACCCCAGGGACAGAAATATCGACGGGATTATCAACCCCAACGTAAAACACCTTCATTTTGGTTGGCGATATAACAATATTTGGAGCAGAAACTCGGAATTCCTGTTTGAAAGGCTTTCTGGTTATCGACCCGTCTGGTGCTTTCATTTCAATTAGTCCCGACCATGTATTTGATCCTAGATTTGAGCCTCTCCTTTTAAATAAACCCCGACCAGATTTTGAAACAGGGATTGTATCGGCAGAGCCTTTTATTTCATAGGTATATTCTCCAGTTTCCTTATTAAAGGTAGAATCAACCCGGCCGATATAAATTTTGGGTTTTTGCGTTGTGTCAGATGCTGCAAGAAAAACCTGGGCAACATACTCGTTACCCTGGAAAATTTCATTGGAATTAGGAATAACCGTTGCCTTAAGGACATTGAATTTAAAATCGCTAGCACCAACTTGTTGCAACAGGTAGTTTACCACTTCTGCTTCGCAGTTTAGAACATCAACCTGCACTTTAGTAAGCTGAGGGATAACAGAGACAACCGGTATCATTTCAAACCGCTGGCTTTCCCAGGTTCTGGTATTTCCTTTCTCATCCTTGGGGGGATCGTTTGTATCAAGGATACCATTAATTGATTCAATTAACTCTTTTCCGGTAACCGGGTTGATTAGAGAAACCAAATACTCCCGGAATTTAATGATTTTCCTTTTTAGTTCAAAAGCCTTACCACTACCACCGATACCTATCATAATTTCCCCTCCAGCATCAAGATTGCTTTTTGCCTGGATGAGTTCTGTTTCGATCTCGCCATTACTAAGAACAGCTGGAGTTTCAGGTCCTTCTGAGGCTTTAGTTACATCTACCTTACATTGTTGAACAAACTGAATAATATCTATAGCTTGTTTTTTAATTTCATCAGCCTTAAGTTTCCAGGGTAAAACTTTTGCTTTATTAATTAGGAGCTGATTTTCAAACTGGGTGTAAAGTTTTTCGTTCTTGATTCTATAGTTTGAGGTTGTTTTAGATAATCCGTGATCAATGAGAACAAATGCTTCAAGCACTTCTGCCGATACGTTAAGGGCAAGCATGGCAGTAAGCACGAGGTACATCATGCCGATCATTTTTTGACGGGGTGTTTCTTTGCCGTGAGCCATAACTTTTTAACCTAAATGAAATATTTATTTACCATTTGACATAACGTTCATGGCCGATAGCATATTGCCATAAACAGTGTTTAACGAGGCAATATTCTTGTTTAGTTGCTCAAGAGAATTTGCGAATTTCTCAGTTTCAGCAATTGATGAATTTAACTTTTTCATCATGCCGTCAACACCGGAATATACCTTTTCGGCTTCTTTTAAACGCTGGCTTGTTTCCTGTAAATGAAGTTCATGTGCAGCATTTAATGCAGCCATGTTTTTATTTAGCTGTTCAAGTTGATTATGGTAGCTCCCACTACCCTCACTGATAATTGTACCATTGGCCTTCATTGCATCTGCAAGCTGCTGATATGTAACACCCATACTATCGGCTGCCTTTTTATAGGTTGAAGCCAATCCTTCAGCAGAAGAACTAAGCTGAGAGGCAACATTTAAACCAGATTCAGTAATACGTGAACTAACCGTTTCGCCTGCATTTGTAAGTTGTTGTTCCAGGTTGGTAACAGATTGTTTAACACCATCCATGAAATTTTGCCCAGTTTCTGAAACAATCCCGGCAGTTTTTTGGAAATTTTCCGAAAGAACTTTGATGGATTCGTTCAAAGCCATTCCCGAACGTGATTGGTTTGCAGCAAATTCATTGGCCGATTCAGCTGCTTTTTTCATCCTTTCTGTGAATTCATTCGATGCGGCAGCAGCATTTGAAATATCTGATAGTTTAGCGGTTGTATCGCTTAGTTTGTTTAATCCACGGCTGACTTTTTCGAAAAGTTCGGGTCCAATTTCAGCTGTTTCAAGCATCTTGTTGAACTTTTCCGTAAACACCAGGGCTGCGGGGGCACCAGAAATCTGTACAGGAGCGGAAACAGCCTGACCTGTAACACCAGGTTGAGGAGCCATTGTTGTAGCAGTAGATACAATGGCGCTGGATATGATTTCTTTAATAGAATCTGCATCTAAACCCCCAGTTCCGTGCTTGCTATCGCCACTTCGGTATTGTGAAAGTTCTTCTTCGTCAGACATGCCTGCAAGTTCCGGGTAAACCAAAGTCCAGTCAACCTCCTCATGAATTGGTTCGAATGCTGAAAAGAAGAAAATGATTGCTTCGATTGACATACCCGCGAAAAGCATATATTCAGCACCGTTAAGGTGGAGTATCTTGAATAAAGCGCCAAGAATAACAATTGAAGCCCCCCATCCATAGAGGAACTTCATAAAGTTTTTCCATCGTGCACCCTGAACAATTTCTGATATGTTAAAAGCCATGGTGTTTTATGTTTAATTGTTAACAGCTGTTTTTATTTGCCACCCAAGTATGAGCGAACACACCTGAAGCCTAAATATGATTTAGCAGTATCCTGGTATTCAAAGGTACGAACACCAACCTGTAAGAAGTAGCCTATATCTTTCCATGATCCACCACGAATTACCTTACGTTTTAACGCAGGAGGATCGGTGGGTTTAGCATTGTATTTATAATCGGGGTTCATGTCATGCATAAAGGTGTAAGCGCTTTCATCAAAAGCATTAGCCGTCCATTCTGAAACATTCCCAGCCATATCATATAACCCATAGTCATTGGGTTCGTAGCTGCCAACGGCTATCGGAATAAAACCACCGTCGTCAACCAGATTTCCTCTAAGGGGTTTGAAATTGGCAAGGAAGCAACCCTCGGCATTACGCGTATATGGACCACCCCAGGGGTACATGCTATGATCTAAATTGCCTCGTGATGCATACTCCCACTCGGATTCGGTTGGTAGTCGAAAATCTTGTGAAAAGGAAAGGCCTTGTTTACTTAAATACTTATTATAAGACTGGGTTCTCCAAATACTAAATGCAGTAGCCTGTTTCCAGCTAACCCCAACTACAGGGTAGTTATCATAGGAAGGGTGCCAGAAATAGCTCTGTGTATAAGGTTCATTGAAAGAATAGGAAAAATCACTGATCCAGCAAAGGGTATCGGGGTAAACGTTAACCTTGTCGCGAATGATGAAAGAGGAACGATCGGTTACTTTTACCTTTTCTCCAAGGTTGTTAACGATTTCTCCCTTATCATAACTTTGGGTTTCAAAGTTATAGCGGTTGTGTTTCTCGGCTGCTTGTTTTAAGTCAATCCAGAAGTATTCAAAATCAAGTTTACGGGTGTCAATTTCTTTTCGGTTATAAAAACTTTCCTCTTTGGAGTAATACATATCCTTAAGGATCTCCTTTTGCTCTTCATCCTGTGGGTCAATGGGTTCTTCCCAGTTAAGAACAGGTGGTTCAATAGGGTTGCCAAACTCATCCTCGGAGATGGCAAATGCATCGTTTTGTTCAGCCAGTTTTCGGCGTGCAATGGAATCGCGAACGTAGTAAACGAACTGACGATACTGATTGTTGGTGATTTCAGTTTGATCCATCCAGAAAGCGTCAACAGATATAGTTCGTGGGGGAGCATTGACCGCCCAGGCAACATCCTGATCGTTGCCACCAATGGTAAAAGAACCCATTGGAACAAATACCATGTTGTATGGATTTGGTTCAGCATAGCTTTTTCTACCGGGCACTCCAACGAGTTCACCTTGGGGATTTGGCCCGCAACTACTTAACATGGCTATTAGAACACCGAGAACAAGAAGTTTTTTCATAACACTCCGTTTATTTTAGCAAATAACGTAATTTTTTTTATAATTCAGTTCAAAAGGGTTACAAAAATCTTATGCTTTTATATTGTTGGGGTGGTTTTTCCTTTTTTAAGTTAAAGGAATACCCGAGCATAAATTCATGTGACCCGTCGTTATATTTACTGATTTCACTTAATGTGAAATCATAAGCATAACCAATTCTTAACCCATTAAAAAGTTCAATACCAACCATTCCGGTAATTGATTCGCCGATACGATAAGAAACGCCCCCCCAGAATTTTTTATTGTATATAACGTTGGTATTTATCGTAAATTGCTTGTCAACCAAATCTGTTGCTACAAAAACAGATGGGTTTAGCTGCCAGGCGGCATTAGGGAGGCTAAGCAAATACCCACCGGTAAGATAGTAGTGCCTTGAATAATGGGCTGGGTTAACAGCTTTGTTTGTTTTAGTTTGATTTAGGTGTGTTGCTGATAAACCAGCATACATACTTTCGGTATTATAAAACAAACCAAAACCTAAATCTAAATTAATTGAACTTTCCTTGGAGTTTGGTATGGCATTATCGGTTGATCCGTCCGGGGTGTTCCATGTTTTTGCATCAAGAGCATTATTCATGAATCCGCCACTTAACCCAATACCAAGCATTCCCTGATCAATCTTAAACCTTGCGGCATAAGTGAGGTTTATACCCAGATCCTTATTAAAGCCAACATTATCACTTAAAATATCTAACCCAACACCGCTTTTAAAACCAAACGGGGCAATTGCTGCATTTATATTAACCGCTGTTGTTGCCGGTGAACCTTCGCCAAATCCTACCCATTGTAATTTATTAATTGCGGTAGCACTAACCATATCGTGACTCCCGGCAAAGCCAGGATTAATAGTCATTTGATTGAACATGTTCTGGCTAAACTGAGGGTCTTGCTGCCCCAGAACAGAACATGTAAGCATGAAGAACGAAAAAAGGAGTACGATATTTTTTTTTGTCATGCTTCTTAAAACTCTCTAATAAAGGTTAAACCGAAAGGTAAAATAAGTAAAAATATTATTACCCTACAAATTTTATTAACAATTATCTGTTAATAAATCCACAAAAAGTAAAGTTTTATACATTATTTCACCCATAAAGTTACTTAATCCTGTTAAAATATTTGACAAGATGTTTTAATTATAATAAGTAAAAATAAGTAAAACCCTTCCTAATGGCTGTAAAACTAGTTGTTTGGCTTGAATATTAGCAACCAAAGAAAACAAGTTAAGATTTTTGAAACCAATGAGTAAAATTTTAAGCTATGAGATTTTTTTTAATATCCTGAACCATCGTTCGGGGAATTCGTGCTTGCTTGCCAGCAGGTAATCGTTGTGAGAACAGGAAACAACAACACTGCCAGTCAGGAAGTTTTTATTTGTAGCCATAATCTCAACCCACCATAAATCGGAAAGTAAACTTTTGTAAAAAACCATTTCATTTTCGGCTGGGCCGATGTTGATAATGAATTTTTTTAGATCACTTTTACCATGGCTGCTAAATGACAATTTTTTTTGGTTTGATGAGTCCAGGTAATGCCACACTATTTGAGCAGCCAGATGAGCGCTTTGCTCATCGTGATCTTTATCGGGGCAGTATTCGAACAGGCCAAATATGCTATTCCTTTCATTAATACCCGATAATCTTGCCAGCTGACAAGCCTCTTCGGCATAAAGGCCATTTGGGGAGGGGCTGTAATTGCCCGGGCAGTCGCTGTTTCTTATTGCGCCCAAATCAAAACTGACAAAATCTGAATCCCTTAGCGTTGGCTCAACCTCCAGCATATTTCCCCGCACAACCCCCAGCCTTAAATTTTCATGGTATTTACCCGATAGTTGTTCTAAGTGTTTGTTATTACATAAATACCCTTGATACCCTATTAAACTCAAATCAAACAGTTCGGCTGGAGGCTTAATAATCAGTTTATTCAGAAAGCCTGCAGATCCAAACTCGGCATCATTATCGGCAAAATCTGCACGAGAATCTATAACAGATAAATTAACCGGCTTAATGGAACAAGCCAATGATTCGTAAATTGGGACAGTTAACTCCTGAGTGCCACCCAAAACCACCACTCTTGATTTTCTGGCAATAAAAAATTCTACCAGGTCTTTCAGTGCAGCGTAGGTATCGGCCGGAGATTTTGTGGGTTTTATATTTCCCGCATCAACAATCCTGTTTTTATAAGACAGGGAAGCAAGGCCATATAAATATTTACGAATAATATCCGGAGCCTTTGATGAGCTTGAGTTGGATGAGTTTCGACTCTCGGGTACACCAACAATTACGATATCGCCGTTGTTGATTTCCGGGAATGGTTTCCCATGTTTGAACAGAACAAGATTGCCGTAGAAAGAACTGTTTTTCGTTAGCCCTTTTGAGAAGGGAAGTGCAATGGTCGGATCAAGATAATCAGCAGGGTTCATCGTTTTGATTTTCCCTTTCTTTTTGAATTGGTTGGCTCCTGTTCGTTAACAATCTTCAGGCAATCGGCGTAAGTTAACTTTATCGTTTCGGTTCCTTTTGGTAGCTTGTAGTTTTTACCATTATAATATAGGTAAGCCCCCCAGCGACCGTTTAAGAGCTGAAGTTTTGGATCTTCTTTAAAAGTTTTGATAACCTTCTCCTTTTCCTTTTTTCTTCCTTCTTCAATTATTTCAATTGAACGTTGTAGGGTTATTGTTAATGGGTTGTCATCTTTTTTAAGCGAAAAGAATTTTGAGGCATGGCGTACATAGGGACCAAACCGCCCAATACCAATTACCACCTCGTTGCCCTCGTAATCGCCAACATTTCTTGGCAGGTCAAAAAGCGATAGCGCTTCTTCAAGGGTGATGGTTTCAATGAGTTGCCCTTTAAGGAGGCTGGCAAACCTGGCTTTTTCTTTTCCGTCTTTTGAATTTTCACCAATTTGGACGATTGGTCCAAATCGGCCGATTCTTACTGTAACATTTTTACCCGTTTTAGGATCAACTCCAAGAATTTTTTCTCCCTTACTATAATCCGATTCGCGTAAGGTTTTCTCCACATTTTTATGGAATGGCCTATAAAACTGGTCAATCATATTTGACCACTCTATCTTTCCCTCTGCAATTTCATCAAATTGCTTTTCTACGGTAGCAGTAAAGTTATAGCTGAGGATATTCTTAAAGTATTCGACCAGAAAATCGTTAACAACTATCCCAATATCGCTTGGGAATAATTTTGATTTTTCAGCACCTGTGATTTCGGTTTTTTCCTCTTTGTAAATCTTGTTGTTTTTTAAAAGTACAAACAGATATTTTCTTTCAACTCCCTGTCTGTCTTCTTTCAACACATAGCCACGGTTAAGAATGGTGGATATAATTGGGGCGTAAGTTGAAGGCCGGCCAATGCCAAGCTCTTCAAGTTTTTTTACTAGACTGGCCTCAGTATATCTTGGTGGACGTTGGGTAAAGCGCTGGTTGGCAAATATTTCTTTTGCAGCTAATTTCTGCCCTGATTTAAGAGGCGGGAGGAGATCTTTCCCATTCTCCTCAGACTCATCATCGGAAGATTCAAAATAAACCCTAAGGAAACCATCAAAAAGAATAACCTCGCCTGATGCAATAAATTTATAATCAGAATTTGATATGTCAATGGTTGCAGTGGTCTTTTCCAGCAGGGCATCGCTCATTTGTGAAGCCACAGTCCGCTTCCAGATTAAATCATAAAGTCTTTGCTCTGCGCTGCTACCAGAAATTTTCTGTTTGTCGATATAGGTTGGCCTAATGGCCTCGTGGGCTTCCTGTGCCCCCTTGGACTTTGTTTTATATTGACGGACTTGATGATATTTTTCCCCAAATTCTCTTACAATAACATTTTTAGCGGCATCTATAGCAGTTTTGGAGAGGTTAACAGAGTCAGTTCTCATGTAAGTTATATGACCTGCTTCGTAAAGTTTTTGTGCGATGGTCATTGTTTGTGAAACCGAAAAGTTAAGCTTTCTGCTTGCTTCCTGTTGCAATGTAGAGGTGGTGAAAGGAGCCGCCGGTGTTTTTTTGGATGGTTTCTTGCTGACATCTGCAACCGTAAAGGTAGCGGTTTTGCAATTCTCAAGCAGAACAAGTGTTTCATCAAGGGTGTTGATTTTTTCTGAAAGATCGGTTTTGATATCAACCTCCCCGTTAAAAATGCCATTTACCTTAAAAAAAGATGTGGATTTGAATGCAACTATTTCCCTTTCGCGCTCAACAAGTAATCGTACGGCTACTGATTGAACCCGCCCGGCAGATAGTGCTGGTTTAACCTTTTTCCAGAGGATTGGGGAAACCTCAAACCCCACCAGCCTGTCTAAAATTCTTCGGGCTTGCTGGGCGTTTACCAGGTTAATATCAATCTGACGTGGGTTTTTTACGGCTTTTTGAATGGCCTCTTTTGTAATCTCATGGAAAACAATCCTTTTCACCCTGGCTGGATCAAGTTTAAGGACTTCGCTCAGGTGCCAGGCAATGGCTTCTCCCTCCCGATCTTCATCAGATGCCAGCCAAACCTGTTCGGTTTGTTTTACCAGCTTTTTTAGCTCGTCAACAACTTTTTTCTTATCCTCATTGATGATATACTCTGGTTTAAAGCCTTTCTCTATATCAATGCCCAGATTTTTTTTGGATAAATCTCTGATATGACCAAAACTAGATTTTACGGTGAAATCCTTACCGAGAAATTTTTCAATAGTTTTTGCTTTAGCAGGAGACTCAACAATAACCAGATTTTGAATCATATATAATCGCTTTTGTTTAAATTAAAATTGGCACAAAGTAAATCATTTAACCAGCTGTGTGCAAAAAAAAATAGAAAAAGCATATCCTTCTCAGGCTGAAATCTTTCTCAATACAATAGAAATTAACGATCCTATAATGCTGAAATTCAATAGAAAAAACATTTTATTTTTTGCTGATATATTTTCTGAAAATTTAGTTTAGAAGACAAACTCAAATAACATAATCAAAATTGCGTTTATTTAATAATATAAATTAAAATCCGACATGTAAAACCCGGCTCACTTTAATCAGCGAATAAATAGGGTACAATAAAATGGTTATAGCTGATAACTATAAATAATTATTAATTTTACGACCTCATAATTTCTGCAAAATGAACAAAAATCAGAATCAATCGCAGCGAAAATTCGCATTTTGGTTTTGGGGTATATTCATCATGTTATTTGTATTTGTAATTACCCTTTTCATATTAATTTCTAACGATGTTTTTGGTCCAATGCCCTCTTTTGCCGAGCTTGAAAACCCAAGGAGCAATGTAGCCTCTGAGGTAATTTCCGAAGACCACAAACTGCTTGGGACCTATTATGTTCAGAACAGAACGTTTGTTAACTATGAAAACCTGTCGCCTCACCTTGTTAATGCGTTGATTGCCACTGAGGATATCCGGTTTTATCGCCACAGTGGAATTGATGGCAGAGGTTTAATAAGGGTTTTTGTGAAAACCCTGCTGATGGGCAATAAAGAATCAGGCGGAGGCAGTACTATTACTCAACAGCTGTCTAAAAACCTTTTCCCCCGTGATACGAGCGTTTACAATTTTTTTCTTGCACGTTACGCCCATCTTTCGCTCTCAAAATTTAAAGAATGGATAACTGCCGTTAAGCTGGAGCGGAACTTTACTAAAAATGAAATTATTGCAATGTACCTGAATATTGTCCCGTTTGGAAGTAATGCCTACGGTATAAAATCTGCAGCAAAAACTTTTTTTAACAAACCACCTGATTCGTTAAGTATTAATGAAGCAGCGCTACTGGTTGGAATAGTTAATGCTCCCACCAGGTACAGCCCCGTTAAAAACCCGGAAAGATCGCTTGAAAGGCGAAATTTTGTGCTTTCAAAGTTGAAAAGGTATGGTTTTATTAACGCCAACAGCTATGACTCGCTCTCCCGCTTGCCGCTTAATTTAACCTATAAAATTCAGGATCAGAATGTTGGTCCTGGCACTTATTTCAGAGAAATTGTAAGACAAATGATGATTGCCAAAGAGCCAAAACCCGATAATTACTACTCTTATTCAATGTACCAGGCCGATTCATTAAAATGGGCAAGGAATCCGCTGTATGGCTGGTGCAATAAGAATAGCAAACCTGATGGTACCCCATATAATTTGTACAAGGATGGCCTAAAGATATATACCACTGTTAACTCACGAATGCAGAAGTATGCCGAAGAGGCTGTATCTGAACACTTAGGCGGTTTTTTGCAGACTGAGTTTAACAAGGAGCAAAAGGAGAAACGCTTCAGGCTTTTTTCCGAGGATCTCTCAGATGATCAGGTTAATTCGATTTTGCTTCAGGCAATGAAACAAACCGAGAGGTATCGGATCCTCAGAAACAACGGGGTTTCATTGGATAACATATATGCCAATTTCAACACCAAGGTAAAGATGACCGTTTTTTCCTGGAAGGGTGAGCGGGATACAATCATGTCCCCGTTAGATTCTATTAAATATTATAAGCGGTTTTTCAGAGCCGGGTTTATGGCAGTGGATCCTCATTCCGGCTACATTAAAGCCTATGTCGGAGGTCCTAATTTTAAGCATTTTAAATACGATCATGTTATTCAGGGAAAACGTCAGGTTGGTTCAACAATAAAACCATTCCTTTATACCCTTGCGATGCAGGAGGGTTACTCACCTTGCTATATGATTCCGAATGTTCCTCAAACATTCGTTGAGGGAGATTCCACATGGACACCAAAAAACTCGGGCAGTACAAAGTACGACGGGAAAATGGTAACCTTAAAATGGGGTTTGGCAAACTCAGTAAATAATATTTCAGCCTGGTTGATTAAACAGTTTACACCACAAGCAGTTGCCGACATCATCAAAAAAATGGGCGTAACCAGTGAAGTTAAAGCGGTTAATTCAATAATGCTGGGGACATCTGAAATTTCTGTGTACGAAATGGTTGGTGCTTACAGTACTTTTGCCAACAAAGGAGTGCACATTGAACCTATTTTGGTTACCAGAATTGAGGATAAAAACGGGAATGTACTCTCAACTTTTACCCCTCAAAAAAGCGAAGCAATTAGCGAGCAAACGGCATATCTTATGATAAACCTGATGGAAGGAACTATCAACAGGGGAACGGGTATAAGAATTCGAAGCGTTTATAATTTACCCGGGCCAATTGCCGGCAAAACAGGTACCTCTCAAAACCATTCAGATGGCTGGTTTATGGGGTTGCTTCCTAACCTTGTGGCCGGAACCTGGGTTGGTGCCGAAGATCGCTCTGTTCATTTTGCAGCATTAAAACTTGGCCAGGGAGCCAGTATGGCATTGCCAATTTACGCCTTGTTTCTGAAAAAGGTATATAATGATCCCTCCTTAAATATATACCCTGGCGATCAATGGCCTAAGCCGCTGGTTTTTAAGAAGTTTAACCTTGATTGTGAGAATGCTCCCATTGATGCCAAAGATGTGAATGAAAATGATTTCTTTTAGCCTGTTATAGCCTAATTCCCGGGATAGAATCTATTAACATTTTGGTATAAATAGATTGGGGTTTGGAGAATATTAGAGAGGGAACACCCTCCTCAACAAGGGATCCATCCTTCATAATTATTACCCTGTTGCAGATTGAGCTAACTACAGCCAGATCATGAGAAATGAAAAGCAAGGTAAGGTTAAACCGGTCATGCAGTTCTTTTAATAGATCGAGTATCTGAGCCTGTACGGAAACATCCAGCGCAGATACAATCTCATCGCAGACGATCACCTTGGGGTTCATAGTTAATGCTCTGGCTATTACAATTCTTTGACGCTGACCCCCTGAAAACTCATGTGGATATTTGAAATAGCTGTTGCTTTCCATTCCAACCTTTTCTAGTAAATCGAATACGTGTTGTCTGCGTTCTTTTTCAGTTTTATGAATTTTATAAACCATTAGTGGCTCAACAAGTATTTGACCTACAGTCATCCTGGGGTTAAGAGATGAGTAAGGATCCTGAAAAATCAGCTGCACTTCTCTTCTGAAAATCTTTAGCTGTTCTTGGGTAAATTTTTTGATATCTGCACCATTGTAGTAAATGTTACCCTTTCTATGCTCAATTAGTTTCAAAATAGTTCTCCCCAGTGTTGTTTTCCCTGATCCGGATTCACCCACCACACCTAATACCTCGCCTTCAAGCAGGTTAAAACTAACATTTTTTAAAGCGTTAAAGAAGAGAATCGGTTTTCCCCAAAGGTTTCTTTTTGTGATATACGATGTATCTATGTTTTCAGCTTTGAAAACAGTCCTGCTATTTTCGTATTGAGGATAATCACTTTTAACCTCTTTACTTTTAATACCATCTATTGCGTATTCATCTGACATCCCGTTAGGATTTAAATTGATTTTTGGACGGCAGGCAATTAGGTTCCTTGTATATTGTGACGTTGGATAGCTTAGAACCCTTGCTTCTAGACCACTCTCAACCACTTCGCCATCTTTCATTACCTGAACATAATCTGCAACTTCATGAATCACCCCTAAATCGTGACTAATAAATAACATGCCCATTTTATATTTTTTCTGAAGCTGTTTTAACAGTGCGATCAGCTCTTTTTGAACTGTTACATCCAGCGCTGTTGTAGGCTCATCTGCAATTAGCAATTGTGGGTTTCCTGCTAGAGCGATAGCAATCATTACGCGTTGTTTTTGTCCACCGCTAATTTGATGTGGGTAGCTTTTGTAAATTTTAAGCGGATTAGGTAGTTGCATTTCAGAGAGAAGTTCAATACTTTTCTCAGAAGCGAACTTGCCTGAAAAACTGGTGTTATTTACAACCGCTTCTTTGATTTGTTGACCACAGGTAACAGATGGATTAAGGCAGGTAAGGGGCTCCTGAAAAATCATGCCAATAAGCCTGCCACGCACAGCTCTTAATTCCTGTTCGGCAAGTTGTAAAAGATCAGTTTTTGAATCATTTATCGAAAACATGGCGGTTCCCGATTCAATTTTCGAAGCAGGAGGTAATAAGCCAATCAAGCCTAAGGCCGTAATAGATTTTCCGGAACCTGATTCTCCAACAATTCCAAGGGTTTCTCCGCTGCGAATGCCGAAGGATACATTTTTTATTATTGGCCGATTGCCAATCTTTATGCACAGGTTTTCAACCTCAAGCATTAAATATCATTTATAGTGAACTGATTAGTGAAGATGGCTTCGCCTACCAAATACCCATGAGCTGTGGCATAAATAATTGATCGGGTTGCACCTGAACAATCGCCTGCAAATTTAAGGTTGGACATAGCCTGGTTGCTTAATCGGTTCGAATAAAACTTAATTTCCGGTGCATAAACCAGGTTGTCGTTGTGCGCCACACCTGGAATCACCTGGTTTAGATTCTCAATAAAATCGATAATACTTTCAATTATTCGTCGGGGAAAAGCCAGGTTGATATCGCCTAAAATATATTTTTCTTTATCAAGCGTTGGTAAAACCCTGTAAAGATTTTTTGTCCTGCGCGACTCTTTAAAATGGCTGTAGGTTTGGAGTATTACCTTCCCTTCTCCTGCCAACAAATTGGTTAGCTTGGCAATGTATGATCCGTAACCGATAGGATCGTTAAATGGTTCCGTTAGCTTTAGCGAGGCCAACACAGCAAAGTTCGTGTTCTGGCTTTTCTCTTTCAGCTTAGCATGACCGTTTACGGTTGTGAAATCATCATAGTTTTCAGTGACAACAAAACCTGAAGGGTTATTGCAAAATGTACGCACCATATAACCTGTTCTGCTGCGAAATTTGACTTTAAACTCGTACATTTCCTTGTTAATCTCCTCAACCACATGGTTTGGAATTTCATACCGAATGCCAAGATCAACCCGGGTACTGTCCTGAACGAGCTTGGGATATTTTGAGATCAGCTTATTTATCAATTTATGACCACTTCTGCCAACAGTAACGATAACCAAATCGAAAGTGTCGGACCTGTTAATTACCACCTTGTTTTCGTCTGCCTCAATTTCAGAAACATCATAACTAAAATGAAAATGAAGATTAGATAATGAAGAGAATTGATTGAATATATTGAACAAGACTTCTTTCAGCTGATCGGTGCCAATATGATAGAAATCGGAACTGATTGGCAGAAACCCTTTTTCGTAGAATGCTTTGTAATAATTGAGATTCCCGAACGATTTCCCGGTTTCTACGTGTTTCCTGTCGGCATGTCCAATGTAATACTCAACCAAATGTTTTTGGAGTTGAGGATCAATAAAGATATCGCCCCCCATTTCTGTAGAAACAAACAGTTTACCATCAGCACGGATCCCGGAAATACTTGAAGAGTATATGTCCTTGCTTTTTTCAAATACGTGAATTTCGTAAGGGCTATCCTTTAGCCGTTCAATAAGCCCAATGGCCGCAGCGCCAAATCCAACGATTGCAATTTTCATTTATTATGGTTTAAATTAAGGGGGTTTAAATTTAGGAAACAAAAACCGAGAGAGCAAAAGAGTTTCTGCAAAATGTATAAATAAAAAAACGCCACCTTTTTGGTGGCGTTTGTCGGCTCGGAGAGGATCGAACTCTCGACCCCATGATTAAGAGTCAC
>CAZKHG010000018.1:52040-60865 GCA_964552655.1 uncultured Rikenellaceae bacterium | reverse complement strand
TTATAAGGCCAATCCCAGGCTAGAGGGTTTGTAATTCTGAATTTAGAATTCTAAATTCAACTTAAACTACAATGAATGAATTCAAATTTTTGAAAATTAAAAAACAGCCTCGAAAACCTTTTCTTGAGTTTATCCAAGAGATTTTAAGCAATTACTAAGTCGGTTACTTATTCTTCTTTTGCGGTTTTACAAAACAATCCTTTCTGGCAACAGAATATGCAGCAAAATACCCAATTGCATTGTTGCTAAAATTGGTACGAATATTTGCCGGTGGGCCACTGAAAATAGGTACCTGTGGCTGCGACAT
The DNA here is from genome assembly GCA_964552655.1 of uncultured Rikenellaceae bacterium. Classification (GTDB taxonomy): domain Bacteria; phylum Bacteroidota; class Bacteroidia; order Bacteroidales; family Tenuifilaceae; genus CAZKHG01. The sequence continues at coordinate 60,558 of CAZKHG010000018.1, read as the reverse complement.
CTGAATTGCTTCATTGATGAAATTGTAATAGTCTTCATTGATTCCACAAATCTCTGCTGTTATTTTGTCGCCAGTTTTGATGGTATCTCTTCCTTCAACAAAGTAAATTGTAATGCCATTGGTGTAGCTGCCATTAAAGAACCTGTCATCCGTAACTATATAATTACTTAACGAGTCGGCATTACTCACTCCGTTGATATTAACCTTAAAAAGATAAAAATCTTTAGTTTCAACCGGATCCCGCGCCCAAACCTTTATTTCCCAACCATCCCAGCGTTGATTGTAAACAGCATCAATCGAATCTAATGGCGATACGGCTTTCATTGTACTGGTTGCTGAATAGCTTGAAAACGATCCATTCTCCAGAAGGTCAACATGGGTAACATTTATTGTATATGTATTGCCTGGAACACCAAAAACATCAGGGTTTGTTAAATAGCTTCCTGGTTCAGATAAACTTTCAGCTAACGGGTAAATATTTGTGCCATCTGTAATGGTTACAATAGCACCACTTATAGGTTCTTCCGGTTTATTGCTGAAGTAATCAGCCGACCGGCTAACCCTCACCTTATGGGCCATTGTGTCGCTTGAAAATTCCCCATAGATAACACACCTGATATCCGAACTATCGAGATCAATAGTTATCTTTTCAGTGCAGGATTGAAAAATAATTGACAGAAATACTATTGAGTAAAATGATCTTTTCATTTTTTAAAATTTAAAATTGTAAGTGATAGAGGGAATAATTGAGAATAAATAGGTTTGCTCGGCATAGGTTATATCCTGATTCATCTTATCCTCAACAAAGTTGATTGCCCAGGTATTATGACGAGAATAAACGTTATAAACCGAGATGTTCCATTCCCCTTGCCACCTTCTGCTATGGTTTTTTTTGGGTTTTATAGATAATGCCATGTCCAACCGATGATAATCAGGATAACGCTTTGCATTCCGTTCGCTGTAAATTGGAATTATGATGTTCCCCACCTTGGCTCTCCCAACCGGTGCAGTGTATGGCTGACCAGTGGCATATACCCAGTTGGCTGATAAGGTGATTCGTTTGCTTATATCATAGTTTAAAACTATCGAGATATTATGCGGTTTATCGTAGGGCGCAACATACTGTTTCCCTTTGTTTATCGCTGGTATTGTTCTGTACGTTCTTGAATAGGTGTAACTTACCCAACCACCAAATTTTTCACGGTTAATTTTGGTCAAGAGCTCCAACCCATAAGATTTCCCCTCGCCAATTCTTAGCTCTCCTTCCAGCTTGTCGTTTAGTAAAAGAGCGGCAAAATCTTTAAAATCAACCACCTGTTTTAGGGTTTTGTAGTAAACTTCGGCGGAACTTTCAACAGTATTGTTCATAAAATTCCTGAAAAAACCCATTGCCCATTGATCGGACTGCTGTGGTTTTACGTTTGGCGAAGCAGAAAACCAAATATCAAGCGGCGCTCCAGCCTGGGAGTTTGAAGCTTGCTGAATGTATTGCGTTGTGTGGGAGTAGCTGGCTTTAATAGAATTTTTCTCGTTAATAGTATAGGTTATACCAAACCGGGGTTCAAGGTTTTGATAGGTGTTAAAGAATTCCCCGCTTTGGTATGATGCTGAATCAACCACTTTATATTCGCTGTTATATTTATAAACTTTTGATTTTCCCACATTCTGAAAAACCGAAAGCCTTAACCCATACTTGATTATTAAATTGTTGCCAATTTTTTGCTCATTCATGGCATATAACCCATGCTCAAGGGCGTAGTTACGCGGAACCTTCCATTCGTTCATCATGCTTTGTTCACTTACCCCTCTGGCATTACCCGGATCGAAAAGATGATAGGTTGATTGATATCCGAACTGCAGGGAATTATTTGTATTCAGGTAGTAGTTGAAATCAAGTTTCATGGCATAATCGGTCATGTTCGACTTCCAGATGAATGAGCTTGCATCGCCGGTGGTAGATCCCAGGTAATAGTTATAGCTGCTGTAAACAGTGGTTGCGTTAAGAAATAACTTGCTGCCAAATACATGATTCCATCTGATTGTCCCGGTTTGATTCCCAAATCCCATCTTGAAGAAATCGTTAAAAAATACATCCCTGCCAAAATACCCGGAAATAAAAATCCTGTTACTCTCATCAATTTTTGAGTTGATTTTGGTGTTCAGGTCGTAGAAGTAAAGTTTGAAATCGCGAACCTCAGGATCCTTGGCAAGGGGTAAGAATAGATCGGCATAGGTTCTTCTACCAGAAAGGATGAAAGAAGTTTGGTCTTTCACAATTGGCCCTTCAACAGTGAACCGGCTTGATATTGAACCAATCCCTCCGGTTCCCTCGAATTTTTTCGAATTACCATCTTTCATCCTAACATCCAGCAGGGAAGCAAGTCTCCCGCCACTTGAAGCAGGGATATCGCCTTTGTAAAGTTTTACATCTTTGATGGCATCATTATTAAAAACAGAGAAGAAACCCATCATGTGCGAAGCGTTGTACACGGTGGCCTCATCGAGCTGGATCAGGTTATGATCGGCAGCACCACCGCGCACACTGAATCCTGATGAACCCTCAGCCGTTGGCTGAACACCCGGGAGCAGCTGAATGGCTTTTATCACATCAACCTCTCCGAGTAACGCCGGGATACGTTGAATGGTTTTCATTTCAAGTTTAGCCACGCTCATCTCGGGTTTACTAACGTTGGCATTAGGCTTTTCGCTACTAACAACAACCTCCTGCAGCATCGCCGATTCCGGATTCAAACTGATGTCGATGGTTTGATTTTGTTCCAGTTTCAAAACCATCTCCACCGTGTTAAAACCAATAAATGAATATTGAATGGTATAGGTTCCGGGGATCAGACTGATTGAATAGAAGCCATAAAGATTTGCAGAGGTTCCCCTTTTTATCTCCTTGATATAAACAGTAGCCCCAATTAATGCCTCACCGTTGGATGAATCGTAAATGTAGCCTTTCACTGTAACTTTTCCTTCGGTATTCTCTTCATTTTTACTTATCAGTACATTGTTAATCAATAGGAACAACAATAGTAGTGGTATAATTTTTTTCATAGAATGCTTAAAATGAATGTTGCAAATTGAATGGTTTTACCCTTCGATTTGCTTATGATTACTGCGTTTTGCAAAACTGCCAAACATAAACTTGATGTTGGCATAAGGTGAGCTGAACTGGGATGATCTGTATAGTATTTTCTTATCACCCAGGCTGTTAGTGTACTTAAAATTATCAAACCCGGTTACCAGTTTATACCCGGCACCAAGATTTATTTTAAACCAGCGGGTAATATTAAGTTCCAGGTTAAATTCCGGGGAAAAAGAGAAAATGTTATCGGCAAGGGTTTTTCCAAAATCGTCAAAATCAACGTCTTTATCATATAAACTCACTCTACCCCAGCCCATTCTCACATTTGTCCCCCAATGGATCAACTTTTTATAGTCATTGATGTACCCAAACCACACCCCATTATCCTCGAAAGTGAGCTGCATATCGGTGTATTTTGGTAATAATGGGTTGGTGAGGGGATTATGATTATCCGGATAAATATCTTCAATAGGGTGACTTGTAACAATGTTGGTTCCGTAAAATCCAATAAAATAGGTATAGTTAATAAGAAGTGCCCCTGCTCCCCCTTGTGATACCCCAAAACTGCCATTTATCCCTGAAAATTCTGTAATAGTATTCCCAAAACCTGAGTACTTAACTTCTTTGAGATTAAAAAGGTATTCGGGTTCGTCCTGTGAGAAAACCAGGTTGGTTGTAATCAAAATAATTACTATTGAAATTGCTGATTTTGCTGATAACTTCATAATGTAGAATCTTTTTTATTTATTATTGATAAATAGCTGGTATTAGCTAGAATTTTCCAAATTTCAGGGAAATACCATAAGTTATCCCGTTGAAAGGATCGTTGGGTGTGTCAATTAAATCAATATTTGGCGCCCAACGGTATTTAACTCCGGCTCCAAGACGCATAAATCTTAATACGTTTAATTCAATGTCAAGTCCAGGTTCAAATACTAAGAAAGCATCCTGATCAATAATGTTCGTTTCGGTTATCTGATGATTTATATCCTTAACATACTGTATGCCCCCTGCGCCAATTACCATGGGTACTGAGAAATGAATAATTTTTAAAGGTTTAATAATTAAGTTCATGTACAATCCGCCATAACCTGCCAGGAGATATGCACTATTTGTACCCCCGATATTATCGTATTTGAGCTGATTGACAATTCCACAACCAGATCCGCCAATAACGAGGAAATGGTTGATTACAACTCCACCATGGCCACCAACAAGCACCACATCACGATTATCTATTTTGGAAAAACCTATTTCCGGGCCACCATACCCCCCAAAAGTGACTTTTTTGAAGTTAATCAGGGTTTGCATCTCCTGATCTTCTTTTTTCTCCTGCCCCAAAGCTAGTGATATACACATAACCACTACTATTACTGAAAACAACAACTGTTTCATATTTATTGAATTTATGATTTAGTAATTTTCTATACAAATTTATGCTTATGATTCTGGTATAAAATACTTTAATCGGTGAATTGGGAAAAAATGGAGGTGAGTTGCATTTATGAAGTTTTTAGATGGATATTGGTGCTGTTAAATTTTATATACTTTTATGATCTCTTTACGCTGAATTACCCTTCCAGGTGTCTGTTGATATATTGTGTGTAGTCCTTAAGTTTTGGTTTATAATCCTGGTCCATTAACGGGGAGCTGATCAGGAAATCTGCCGTAGAACGATTGGTTGCTGTAGGTATATTATATACCGAAGCGAGGCGGAGCAGTGCTTTTACATCAACATCATGAGGCTGAGCCTGCATTGGATCCCAAAAAAAGATCAGGATATCAATCTCCCCTTCGGCAATCTTCGCACCCAGCTGTTGATCCCCGCCCAAGGGGCCTGATTTCAGTTTAGCGAGCTGTAAGTGATCATCAATGCTCTTTCCCAGCATTCTCCTAAGCGCTTCTTCTACGAGTTTTCCGGTAGTCCCTGTGCAAATTAATTTGTGTTTCAGTAGTTTTTCGCTATTCCATTCAACCCATTCCACCAAATCCTTTTTCCGGTTATCATGTGCAACCAGGGCAATTGCTTTTGCTTTCTTCATTTTATCATTTTAATTATGCAAATTTAGCAAGATGTAAACAACAGGTATTAATTTATTGGGAATTGTATGCTATATTTACTTTTCGTTAATAATATTTAACACTAACCAGTACTTGCTTTGAAAGTTGCTTTGCATACTTTTCAACTCATAATCAATATCTAATAACGTATAACAAATAATAAAAAGTTGAGGTATTTCTTACATATTGCATATAATGGGTTTAACTACCGTGGCTGGCAGCGCCAGAATAAGGTGATGAGCATACAGGAAGTTGTTGAGACGAATATCCGCAAGTTGCTCAAAGAAAATGTTCATTGTCATGGCTGTGGCAGGACTGATGCTCAGGTTCATGCAAGCCAGTATTTTTTCCATATGGATGTAGAGAAGGAATGGAATTTTGATCTGCTGTTCAGGTTAAACAAAATGCTGGCTGAGGATATAGCGGCTTTTGATATCATTCCAATGATAGGTTTACCAAATGCGCAAATGGATGTTACCGATCGAACTTACGATTACTTTATTCATACCTATAAAAATCCTTTCCTGCATGGTTTAAGTTCGATGTACATATTGAAAAACCCCGATTTTGGAAAGATGAATCAGGCCGTAAAATTGCTTTCCACGTACAATGATTACAGTGCTTTTTGTAAAAGCCCGGAGAAGAACCCAAGTAACCTTTGTAATGTTAATTCGGCGAAGTTGTTTATTGATAAAAACGGGGAGAAAATCAGGTTTCAGATAACCGCCAACAGATTTTTAAAAGGGATGGTCAGAATAATTGTTAAAAAACTCATTGATGTTGGTGAAGGAGAAATATCTGTTGATGAGTTTGAAGGTTATCTTGCGGGTACAATTGTCCCGCACGAAACAGTTCCTGCCTACCCTCAGGGGTTGTACCTGTCAAAGGTCACTTACCCTTACCTGGATATTGCCCCAAGATTAGAATTCTCCACCATCTTTCAGAATAATGTAGATGATACATGGAAAGAGTTGTAGGATTGAGTATTGGTAAACTATAAACCCACTATTTTTTACTATTTAGATTTGCTTGATATTTTGTTTATTCCTTTAATTTCTCAACGCTATTATTTTCAGGAAAATTTAATACCTTTATTACCTGTAATTGCAAATTAAACCTTACAACCAAAATATATGAAAACATCAAAAAGCCTGATCTGGACTTTATTACTGGTATTGATAATATCACTTGGGGTGAATGTTTACTGGTTTTTCTGGAGCGGTAAAACCAAGTATCAAATAGCCAACGCTGAAAAACTTTACGATCTCAGCTTTTCATCGGATGAAAGGGATTCGATGATTCGAGGAATAAACCTTGCTACCGATAACTATAAAACGATTCACAAGTTTGAACTCGATAATTCTGTGCCCCCGGCAATCATATTTTCCCCTGTCCCTGTTGGATACAAGGTTGAGACTGATCAACAAAAAATTGGCTGGAATTTTTCTAGTAAAGTCACTTTACCTGAAAACAAGGAACAGCTTTGCTTTTATTCCGTAGCTGACCTTTCGGTGCTTATCAAAGAAAAAAAGATTACATCCGAAGAATTAACAAGGATTTACATTGAAAGACTTAAAAAATATGACCCTGTTCTGCATTGTGTTATTACACTTCTTGAGGAAAGAGCAATAGAACAGGCCAAAAAGGCTGATGCTGAACTATCAAAAGGAATTTATCGTGGACCTTTGCACGGGATCCCTTATGGCGTTAAAGATTTGCTGGCACTGAAAGGTTACCCGTTTACATTTGGTTCTAAGATTTACAAGGATCAAATCCCCGAAATCACATCACCTGTTATAGAAAAACTTGATGCTGCAGGTGCTGTTCTTGTTGCAAAATTCTCCTTAGGAGAACTTGCCATGGACGATGTTTGGTTTGGAGGAATGACCCGCAGCCCGTGGAATACAGATAAAGGTTCGAGTGGATCATCTGCAGGTTCTGCATCAGCTACTGCTGCAGGATTAGTTGGTTTTGCAATCGGATCTGAAACCTGGGGATCAATTGTATCACCATCAACTCGTTGTGGAACAGTTGGCCTCCGGCCATCCTTTGGCAGGGTGAGCAGGACAGGGGCTATGGCTTTATCCTGGACAATGGATAAAATTGGCCCAATTTGTCGTACTGCCGAGGATTGTGCTCTGGTATTCGATGCGATTAAAGGTTCTGATGGAAAAGATAATACCCTGGTTGATGTTCCATTCAACTATAATCCTAAAAAGGATTTCAAAAAACTACGAATCGGGTATATGCCTGAATATTTTCAGGAGAAATCAGATAGCAGACAAAATGATAGTTTAACGCTCGTTACGTTAAGAAAAATGGGAGTGGAGCTGATTCCCGTAAAACTACCTGAGGATTTTCCCTCAATGGCGATATCGTTAATTCTTGAAGCAGAAGCTGCAACAGCTTTCAGCGATTTAACATTAACCCATAAGGATACCATGATGGTACTTCAGAACAGCAATTCATGGCCTAATATTTTCCGGACAGCAAGATTTATTCCTGCTGTGGAGTACATCCAGGCTAACCGGATGAGGACAAAACTTATTGAAAGGTTTATTGACCTTTTTAAATCGGTTGACGTAGTTGTGTGCCCTAGTTTTGCCGGCAATCAGCTTTTAATGACAAACCTTACTGGACACCCGGCGCTTGCAGTTCCAAATGGATTCGATAAGGAAGGAATGCCAACAACCATTACATTTATTGCTGACTGGTATAATGAGGCCGATATTTTATTGCTTGGATCGGAGTTTCAAAAAGCATCAGGGCTAATGGGTAAACATCCTGAAAAATTTTTACCTTGATAAGTTGCAGCCAGTGAATTTACAAGATGCTTTATTAGTCGTAATAAAATGTAAAAACTTATCATAATCTTTATCAAACCAGATCACAGGCATCGGCTGGCATCCAGTGTGCATCTTTACCTTCCCATTTAACATTGCACCCAATTGGGTTGGTTAATGGAATGCTAATGGGTTTCCCTGAGGTGAGTTCTTCAAGAACCCGATCCAAATCGTTTACTGTGGCTTTTGATGTATCGCGCGGATTATCAAGTCCTCTGCCAGTATAAACCAGTTCACGGTTTTCATTAAAAACATAAAAGTGAGGAGTGCGCAAAGCGCCGTATGATTCAGCGACTTTCTGAGTGCTATCATAAAGGTAAACCCAGGGGAAATTATTCTCTTTCATGCGTTTTACCATGTTATCAAAGCTATCTTCCGAATAGGTGTTTGGGCTGTTTGAGTTTATCCCAACAAATTGAACTCCTTTGGGTTTGTATTTTTCAGCAGTTTTGCGGGTTGTTTCATCCGACCCAATAACGTAGGGACAATGATTGCATGTAAAGAAAATGACCAGATATTTTGA
>CAZKHG010000018.1:42629-51940 GCA_964552655.1 uncultured Rikenellaceae bacterium | reverse complement strand
TTAAATCTTAAATCTACCTAGGTCCTGCTGGCAAATGCTCCAACCAGAATTTCGACATGGTTTGGTAGAGATGAAATGTTGTATTCTCTCTTTCGTAAATACCATGCGATCGCATTGGGTATGCCATCATGCTGAACATTTTGTTGTCTTTGATAAGCTCATTCACCAGCATTTCGCAATTTTGATAGTGGACATTGTCATCACCCGTACCGTGAATAAGCAATAAATTGCCTTTAAGGTTTTTAGCGTGAGTTATTACCGATCCTTCTTTATACCCTTCTGGATTTGTGGTTGGCAGCTGCATGTACCTTTCCTGATAAATGTTATCGTAAAGCTTCTCATCGGCAACAAAGGCAACAGCAACTCCCGTTTTGTAGATATTTGGATATCTAAACATCATATTTAATGTCATTGATCCTCCACCGCTCCAACCCCAAATCCCAATTCGCGATGTATCAACATAGGAGTACATTTGGGATATCTTTTGCGCAGCAGCAGCCTGATCTTTCGAAGCAAGAATGCCAATTTGTTTATATACACTTTTCCGCCATGCTCTGCCACGAGGGACGTTTGCCCCTCTATTATCTACACTCATCACTAAATATCCTTGTGATGCAAGGTATTGGTGCCATAAATCGCCACCCCCAAATCTATCCTGTACGGTAGAACCAGCTGGCTCGCCATATACATAGAATATCACTGGGTATTTTTTGGTTGGATCAAATGATTGAGGCTTAATCATCCAGGCATCCAAGGTGATATCTCCGATATCAACTCTGAAAAATTCCTTGGGATTTAGCTTTAATGCATCAAAATCCTCTTTAGCCTGTTTATTCTCCTCAAAAACTCTAATCAGCTTGTGATCTGGTAACGAAATCATTGATACTTTACTGGGAGTTACCCGGTTATCAAAGCGATGAATTGCATATTTTGAATTAGGAGAAATATCGTAACCATTAGTTCCGTCGAAATTAGCCGGTGTTAGTTTTTCCGGTTTGCTCTTTAAGTTCATTTTAGATCGATAAAGATATCGTTGTGTGTAATTATCTGGTGTAGCGATGTAATAAACGTATCCATTCTTCTCGTCAATATTCAAAATATTTATCACATCAAAATCAGCATTAAACGCCTTGGTGAAGGTTTTACCATCTCTGGATATAATATACAACGACAACCATCCATCTTTTTCACTCACCCAGGTAAAATACTTATTTTCTTTTAACCAGACTATATCGTCATGAATATCAACCCATGCACTGTCAGAATCGGCAAATAATTTGCTAACCGAGGCATTCTCAGCATTTACCAACCACACGGTATTAGTGTTTTGCAAACGATTAAGCTGTTGAATCATAATATCGTTTGAATTTGGTATAAAATCCATTCTGGCTATGTAGTTGTTCCTTGGATCGCCGGGAATATCAAACCATTTTGATTCCCCGCCTGCAGCTGGCACAACTCCCGTTTTCACTGATGAGTTGGTTGTCCCGACCTTTGGGTAGGGAATCGGTATTACTTTAGAGTATATGGAATCAATATTGTTAATCATGTAGAAAGTACCAGTTCCCCTTGTATCTGCCTGCCAATAAGCGATGTATTTACCATCTGAACTCCATCTAAAACCATCACGGCAATCGAGTTCTTCCTCGTAAACCCAATCGAATGTACCGTTAATAATATAATCACAGCCATCACTTGTAAGTTGTGATATCTTGCTATCGTTAAGATTTTCAACATAAATATTGTTTTTGCTTACATACGCGACTCTGTCAGCATCTGGGGAGAACTTGGCAAACATCAAACTCGACCCCGGTAATCCCTTACCCAGCTGCTGCAGTTTACCTGTGGATAAGTTTAGTACCCAGTAATCACCACGGGTATTATAGCGCCACACTCTTTCGGTATTTGTAAAAATCAACAATTTGCTATTATCGTTTGACCAATTATAATTATCGAGTTCAAGCGGTTTACTTTCACCTTCAGGTATAAATGCTTTTGAGGAGATAAGAATGCTTTTATCGCCGGTTTTTACATCATATTTAACAATATCCTGACCGTTGGTTTCCTTGTTTTGTTCAAGTCTGATATAGCTGTTGCCATCAGGTAACCATCGAACGGATGGGAATCCCTTCATTCTGATTAATCTCGATTTATAAATATTCTCAAGGGTAAGTTTTTTTGGTTGATCCTGAGAAATAGTATAGCCAGAATATAGCAGAAGAATAGATAAAATAATTAGAAGGCGAATTGGTTTCATATTATACAGAGTTTTATTCGTTTTTTGATTAGATAAAGCGAAGATACATTAGTTTAAATGCAATTGATAATTGAATTTGTTTCCTGTTTTATGAAATTTTGAGTCTAAAATAGTTACATTTATATTAATCTGAAGTTTTAAAAAAATTCAGATCATAGCTCGTACATTTTTTATAGTTTTGTTCACTCAATTTTCATGATTTGAACCGTTTTCTCGATATAAATTCTTATTTCACCCGTGTTGGTTTTGCTTTCAGGGCGCTAAAAGTTTACAATTTCAGGATATACTTTATTGGCCAGGTAATATCCTTTATGGGTACCTGGTTACAAAATCTTGCTCTGGGGTGGTTGATATATCGCATAACGGGTTCGCCATTGCTGCTTGGTGTTGTTGGTTTTGCAGGTCAGATTCCGGCTTTGATTCTTACACCCCTTGCTGGTGTATATGCCGATAGGGTGAACAGAAGATTTGTTTTGATACTTACCCAGGTATTCCCGATGTTCTTTGCATTTATCCTTTCTGCATTGGTTTTTAGCAATACCATTCAGGAATGGCATATCATTGTTCTGGCAATATTGAATGGTGTATTTATGGCGATTGACAACCCGTTCAGGCACGCATTTGTGTTGGATATGATTGGCGACAGGGAGCTGCTTCAAAATGCCATTGCATTGAATTCTACACTCTACAATTCCGCACGATTCATAGGTCCCATGATTGGTGGCATACTGATTGCTTTAGTCGGCGAAGCCTGGTGTTTTCTTATCAATGGGCTCAGCTTTCTTGCGGTGATTATTTCACTCCTTTCTATGTCGGTAAAGCAGGAGATTTCTACTGAAACCAAAGGAACAGTTATTGATGATCTTAAAGAAGGACTCAAATATGCTTTTAACTTTAAACCTATACGTTTCCTTCTTATTGCTGTTTTTATGACCAGCTTCTTTGGACTCCCATTCCAGGTTTTCCTGCCGGTTTTTGCCAAGGATGTTCTATCCGGAGATTCTCAATTATTAGGTTTTATTACAGGTGTTCTTGGTGCCGGAGCACTCTCAGGTTCAATTTATTTAGCTTCCCGCCGATCGATGTGTGGAGTGCCCAGGCTAATACTTCTAGCAATTGTAATCTTTGGTATCAGCCTGATTGGTTTCTCACTATCGGTTAATAAATGGTTATCTGTATTTCTTATCTACTTTGTTGGTTTTGGTATGATTGTCCAGTTTGCATCTACAAATACCTTGCTACAAACCATTTCCGATGTGGATAAGCGCGGTCGAATGGTATCACTTTATGGACTTTCCTTTATGGGAATAACCCCGCTGGGAAGCCTTTTGCTAGGTACTATAACCCCGTGGGCAGGTGTACAATACACAATGGCTGTAGCCGGGTTATTTTGTCTTTTAGCCGCTTTAATCTATTCCCGGAGAATTCCGGAGATTAAACAGGAGGTTTGCAAGTAAAAAAGGTCGGTTTCCCGACCTTTCTTCATTTTATTTCCGTTTCGAGTTTAAAATCAATTGGGAATGTGAAGGCAACTCTCACGGCTTTGCCTCTTTGCTTGCCCGGTATCCATTTTGGAGATAATTGCACAACCCTTAAGGCCTCCTGATCCAGGAGTGGATGAATGCTTTTTAATATCTTGCAGTTGGATACTTGCCCATCTTGTTCCACAACGAACTGAACAAAAACTTTACCCTGAATACCATCTTTTGCTGCTTCTTCTGGGTATTTCATATTTTCGGCAATGAACTTTCTGAAAGCAAGATCATTATCCCCATACTTTGGCATTTCCTCAACAACAGTATATACCTCGTTTACATCAGTTTGTTCTGTTGATATTTTGTTGTCAGTATTTTGGAGCGAAAATGTTATTGGAAAAGTGAATGAAACCCTTACTGCCTTTCCCCTTTGCTTACCCGGGTTCCATTTGGGGGATAATTTTACAACCCTTAAAGCCTCTTCGTCCAATTGGGGATGAGCGCTTCTTAATACCTTAAAGTTCGAGAGCTGACCATCCTTTTCCACAATAAATTGGATAAAAACTTTACCCTGAATGTTTTTTTCCACTGCTTCTTTGGGGTATTTAAGGTTTGTAGCAATAAATTTTCGAAAACCATTTTCACCATCGTTCGAAAATGTTGGCATTTCATCAACAACAGTGAATACTTCTAAATTGTTATTTTTTACTGTATCCTGAAAAACAACACGATCTTTAATTTTTGAATCATTTGAATTTTCAGTTTTTACATTGGCAAATACTGATACTGTAAAAAATAAAATCATACTCACAGGAATTACTACCAGGAAGCTGACTTTTTTTCTTTTATCGTTTATATTATTTCCTATCATGGCTAATCTTTTTTTAATTATGAAAGCACTGAATTGATTGCCTGCAAAGGGCAGAACCTTTGAAGAAATAACACTTAGCAGAAGATTTTGATAGGTGTGGGGGTCGTACCCTTTGCTAAGCACCACTTCGTCGGCAATATATTCGTGAGATTCAATCATCAGCTTGCGCAGGGTGTAAGCAAAAGGGTTAAACCAATGGAATACGAGCAGTAGTTCAATTATTATCAGGTCGATTGTATGATATTGTGTTATGTGTACCTTTTCATGTTCTATTATCAACCTTTTTTCTTCATAGGTAAAATTATTTGGGTTAATGAATATGTTGTCAAAGAATGAAAAAGCATTACTTGTTCTGGTGGTGATAAACAGCTCCTGCCCGGTATCATCAATGTACCGTTGTTCAGTAGCTATCATCATAGAAATATATATCAACCTGTAAATCAGTTTTAAAAAAAGAAAAATGGCCACAAGCAGGTATATTCCTTTTATAATTTTAAGCAAGTTATTTAATTCCATAAATCTGGCTGTGAAGGAATTACTTTGTGAGGAGGAATCTAGAACCGCCACCACAGTTGGTGAATCAACCGATATTTTTATGGTTTTAAAGTTAAATGGGTTGCTTAAGCCTAAGTTTATTGGATGAATTGGCGAAATAGTAGAGAAAAGGATCGTAAAAAGAAAATAGTATCGGGTTAACCGATAGTTCCTGTTTTTTCGCAATAGCAGAAGGTAGGCAACGGTAAAAAGCGTAACCCCTAATGTAAAGAGCAAAATATAATTAATCAAATTACCCATTCTCTTTGTTTTTACGATGTTCAATCTGTTCTTCAATAAGCCTTTTCATTTCCTCCAATTCTGTTAAAGTAACATCCTCTTCCGATGAGAAGAAAGAGGCAAACTTTTTCCAGGAGCTGTTGTAATGCTTGGTGAGAACGTGTTTGAAGCAAAGCCTGGCATACTCCTTTTTGGATATCAACGGGTAGTATTCGTAGTTTTTACCGTATGCGGTATAGCCCACCATCCCTTTTTTCTCCAGTATCCTTATTATTGTTGATACTGTTGTATATGCCGGCTTTGGTTCAGGGAAGTTATCCAGGATATCCCTCACAAAACCTTTCTGGAGTTTCCATAAGTACTCCATTATCTCTTCTTCTGCTTTGGTTAGTTCTTTCATAACGCAAATATAACTAAAATATTTAGTAGATCAACTAAGAATGTTAGTTATTTATCAAAATATTTTATATATAACACAATATCAGATACATAAAAAATTTATTTTTAAAATTTTTACCTAGTTTAATATTTAGTGATGTTTATTAATCCGATCGCTTTAATTGATGTTTAAATTTGAAAAGAATTGTACCTATTACCCAACAACTAACTTATTAACCTAAAACATAACCTGAATTAAACTTTTTTACTGGAGCTGACTCAAATATTTAAACGTATAAGTCATGAAAAAAATTTTCACTCTAGCTTTTTCCATCTTAACCTTGATATCCTTCTCACAGGAAGATCAAGCCCTGAAGGATCAGGTAAAGCAGCTGCAAGCTGATAATGAGAACTTAAACCACCAGATTGATCAGCTACAAAAGGCTGTTGACGATGTTCTTTGGTTCAACAGGTTAGGCGATGTGGCATTTATTGACAAGGTTTATATGTATGGTCCACCGCCGGCTAAAGTTCGAAACCCTTCCGCTATGGGAGCCAAAAACCCGTTGAAGTTCTGGGCGTATATTTTTATACCCAGGAATATTGACCAGTCAAAGAAATACCCGTTGCTGGTTTTGCCGCATGGCGGTGTTCATGCCGATTTTACAACTTATCACACGCATATTATCCGTGAAATGATGTCTCAGGGATATATTGTTGTAGCCCCAGAATATCGTGGCAGCACCGGGTATGGCAGAGGCTTTTACGAGCAGATTGATTATGGTGGGCTGGAAAACGAGGATTGCTTTGCCAGCAAGGAGTATATGATTGAGAATTATAGTTTTATTGATAAGGATAGGGTTGGGATAATTGGCTGGAGCCATGGTGGTATGATTGCCCTGATGAATATATTCGATCACCCAAAGGACTACGCCTGTGCGTTTGCCGGAGTTCCGGTTTCTGATCTAATAGCCCGTATGGGTTATGCTACGGATGATTACCGCGAATTGATGTCTGCTGATTACCATATCGGGAAAACAGCCCGCGAGGATATTAACGAGTATCGTAAACGTTCACCGGCATGGCAGGCAGGTAAACTCCAAACCCCATTGCTTATCCACACAAACACCAACGATGATGACGTTTTTGTCGTTGAGGTTGAGAATCTGATTAAATCTTTAAAAGCTGAGGGGAAAAAATTTGAATACGAAATTTTTCAGGATGCCCCGGGAGGTCATTCATTTGACAGGATAGATGGCAAATTGGCAAAGCAGATCAGGGTTAAGATTTACAAATTCTTAGCACAATACCTTAATCCGCCTAAACCGATAAAAAGTGTGGAGGATATCAATAAAGCAGCCTACTTGCAGGTAAAATGATAAATGGCCAGATCTTTGATTCGGGGATTTGAGCTAAAATCTTTTGCTTTTTATTCCTAAACCTTAATTATTTGAGAATCCCCTTTATCTCGTCAAGGTTGCCATCAACCTTTGCTGGTTTGATATTCAGCAGGTGGGTGATTAAGGGGTAAACATTGATATTCATAAATGCCGGTTGAGTGTATCCTTTCTTGAATGCAGGACCGATTGCATAGAAAATCCCATGCATATCCGGGTATTGATTATCGTACCCATGCGCACCACCGGTATAGCCTTCATTATCATCAGCCCAGCTGAGGCTGTATCCTAAATCACATTCAATTAATATGTCGCAAACCCTGGGATTTTTGCCATAATGAAACCTGGCGGGGATGCTATCACGTAACCAAACTTTGAGGTTTGGTATTTTTTTCAACTCGTTATATGCAATCTGCCGATATTCCTCCTTGGGTTGAAGTATATAATCTGGGTTGCTCCCTGCAATGATATCAAACCACTCTTTTTTCACATAATTTGAAAGGTTAATGAATTTATCGGAGCTGATTGTTGCCATACCATGATCAGAAACTATAATAAAATTTATTTTATCATAAATTGGCAGGGTTTTCATTTTAGCCATATATACACCTAGCAAACTATCAATTTGCTCAACTACCACTTTTGTTTGAATTGATTTTGGCCCATACTCGTGACTTGTCCAGTCGGGTTCATGGTAATACCAGGTTATCAGCCTTGGTCTTTGTGCATCGGGTAGCGTAAGCCAGTGTAATACTGTATCTAACCTATCGGTGAATGGTACCCGTTGCTTGTACTTCTTCCAATAGGTTGGATGAATGTTTTGAATAGGGGCTTCTGAACCAACCCAGTAAAAAGAGGCAGTTCTCACACCTTGTTTTTCAGCAGTTACCCATATTGGTTCACCTAGGTAGAAATTTCCATTTCCAACCGCAGCTCGATCGCCCAAGGAGAAATAACCATACTGCTTATCGTAGAAGGAATTCATCACAATTCCATGATTATCAGGATACAAACCTGTGGCAATGCTATAATGGTTTGGAAATGTCTTACTGGGATAGCAAGGTATCAAAGCATCAGCCTTAACGCCCTCCTGGGCTATCTTGTTTAAATTTGGAGTTTTGTACATGGTTGGATAATCCCACCTGAAGCCATCTATCGACAGTAATACTACGTAATTATCAGGGTTATTTTTTTTTATATTTTGGGAAATACTTTCCTGAAAATGAAAAATTAGAAAAGTAACAATGCATATTGAAAATAATCTCAATGACCCGGAAGAACTTGTTAATTTCATTTTGAATTGATTAAAATGATATACTTTGAATTCTATTAATGTATTTATCAACATCAAATTTCCTTTTGCACCCATTGTAATTCATGTACCTGATTTTCCCATAAACAGCTCTTTCGCCCCAGGCTCTGTCGTGAACTCCGCCTATTGCCCATGCTATTCCTGCATACCCGTTTGGATCACGTCCATCAATGCTGTATTTATCGTTCAGAAAAGTTGCAAATTTAATGGCTTTAACCGGATTTGTGGTCCATTCCAGAATTTTTTTTGCCCAGTACATTCGTAAGAACCCATGCATTTTGCCTGTAATAACCATTTCTGCCTGTGCTGCATTCCAAAGAGGATCATGAGTTTTGAAAAATTCCATTTGATCATCGGTATAGCGGTATTCCCTTTCATCCAAAAAATGCTCATTTAAGGTTTTTTTTGCCCATTCGGGAAATCCATCAAAACTATTATACCGATCATTGTAAAAACAATAATTATCTGATAATTCCCTCCGAACAATGAGCTCCTCCAGGAACGATTTTTTATCCTCCTCCGGAGCTTTTGATTTGGTTACTTCTATAGCAACCCGTTGAGCAGAAAGTTGACCAAAATGGAGGTAAGGGGAGAGGTTTGATTGTCCATCCTCGTTTGGATCATTTCTTTTGCCATTGTAACCTGTTAATTTGATATTGATGAAGTTATGTAATACCCGATGTGCCTCTTTTTCTCCCGGGATAAGCCAGTTTATTGGCTTTACCTCGTTGTTCAGGCCCAGCCATTTGTAAATATGTTCCCAGTTATTGGTATTAATTGGTAATTTAATATCAGGCTTAAAGTCATTAAAATCAACAAGAAATTCAGGTAGTAATTTTGTGATTTT
>CAZKHG010000018.1:0-42619 GCA_964552655.1 uncultured Rikenellaceae bacterium | reverse complement strand
CCAAACTCCTGTTTATTTGATGCCTCCCAGCAGGGAACAATGTTATGGGCATCAACCTCATGATGTTGTACCTGAATCTTTTTGTTCAGCTCGTTTTTCCAACTGCGCTTAACCGTCAAAGGGTCAAAATCGCTTACCAGAATGGAAGCATCAATATTTTCCAGAAAACCGGATAGAGTTATTACAGGATCTCCCGTTAAAACCATGAAAGGAATACCTTTCTCTTGAAAATTAGTTTCCACTTCAGCTAAACTCTTGAGCATAAAATCGTAGTGGCGGAGATTAGCTGACGGGTATTCCCTGGTGAGTGTAAAAACCACATATAATCCAACATTATGATAGTTGGCTAATTCTATCGCATAGGATAAAGCCCAGTTATCTTTTGCCCTTTGATCTCTTGACATCCAGTAAACAATGGGGCCATATTTTAATTTGCCTTGTTTAAGTATTCTAACCCTTTTATTATTAAAATCCACAGTTTGACAGATTATCCCGGATAAACTAAATAATTAAACCCTTGATAAAAAAGCCGAGGGTTAGTTACATTTCAGTTACAGCTATGTAAGCTTATTCTTTTTGATTATATCATTGGAACGCATCAAAATATCAACGTACTGGGCTCTGCGGTAAGCAAAAGGATCTTTCAAATTCTTCTTTGCGAGTTTCCCCTGAAAATCGCGTAACGATTTGTACCCTTTTTTATCCATCCATTCCTCAATTTCGTTAAGAATAACATTTATTTGACCAAGACCATTCTGGTAAAGAGTTCCCACTACCTGAAAAGCCGACGCGCCAGCAAGAATTATTTTAATTGCATCGTTACCATTCATAATACCTGAACATCCACAGATATCGGCAGCAACATTCCCATAGAGCAACCCAACATATCTTAGTGCTAGTCTGGCGTCGCTGTTCGAACTGAACATAATGGTTTGAACTAATTCCTCTTTATCTATATCAATATCAGGTTGAAACATCCGGTTGAATAGGACCAAACCCTGTATTTCCGTTTTATCCAGCCTTCCGATCACATTCAATGGGTTAGTGTAAAAAGGGCTTAATTTTATGGCTAATGGAATTTTAACCTCTTTTTTTACAGCTTTAAGGATATCCAGCTGCGATTGAATAATCACTTTACCTTCCACATCAAAATCTTTTGGAGTAGCGTAGAAATTTAGCTCAAGGGCATCGGCACCAGTTTTCTCAATTTCCCTGGCATACTCAATCCAAGTTTCAAGATGAATGGCATTTAAACTTGCTATTATCGGAATTTTCAGGTTTTCTTTAGCCATTCGGATTTTTATCAGATGCTCCTTGGGTCCGGCGTGTTTAAGGGTTGGAAAGAGGTTAGTCATTTCCGCATGTCTTTCGGTGTACTCTTCGAGCTCGTTTTGCATTTCCAGCTCTTCCAGTTGTACCTGTTCCTCGAACAGTGATTTTATAACTATAGCCCCGGCACCGGCTTTTTCGATAGCCTTAAGACTCTCCACATCATTTGTCAGGGACGAAGCACCCACTATTATTGGGTTCTTCAATTCAAGTCCCAGATAAGTTGTACTAAGTTTATTCATAGCTGATGGTATTTGGATTTATTTTATTCTATTGTTATTGATGAAAGTATAGTATTTATGAGTTTATCTATTGTTTTGGGCCATTTATAATCGGTAAAATTCTGACCATTTATTGCAATTACTATTTGTTTGTCTGGTGCAATATAAATGTACTGATCACCATAGCCTGCAGCATAAATAAGCGGCATATTATCAGGTTGTTTCGATATCCACCAATGCAAACCATAATCAGCCTTGCCGTTTTTTGATTCAACGTTCGTTGAAACTCTAATCCATTCCTCCGAAACAATTTGGTTGTTGTTCCAATTGCCCTTAAAACAAACTAATGTGCCAATACGAGCCATTTCCCGGGTTGTGGTTGAGATTCCACCCCAGGCGGGGTAACCGTTGCCTGAGTAGTAATCCCAATGGATGTTATCTATGCCAAGAGGTTTAAACAAGTAGCTGTTTGCCAGCCAATCAAAATCCTTCCCTGATGCTTTACAAAGAATCTCTTTGATAACCTGTGAG
Source organism: uncultured Rikenellaceae bacterium (assembly GCA_964552655.1). GTDB lineage: Bacteria > Bacteroidota > Bacteroidia > Bacteroidales > Tenuifilaceae > CAZKHG01. The sequence goes on along the minus strand of CAZKHG010000018.1, from coordinate 40,538 downwards.
TTCCCGCTATTATAGGTAAAATGAGTACCTGGTTTATAGTCTATTGGTAAGCTAAGGGTGGTTTTAACCCAATTGCTATCCGATTGGCTCAGCTCAATTAAAGCGTTTCCTGCATAGGAGTAATGTTTAGTCCATTCGTCCCACCTTAACCCTGATGTTTGATTTAATAAATGCCGGATGGTAATCCTTTTTTTCAATGTATCTTTATCAAAAATCGATTTGTATTCCGGGAAATAGGTATATATAGGTACATCTATGGAACTGATAATTCCTTTGTCCAAACAGATTCCTGTTATCAATGATGTTACACTTTTTGTTACCGAACTTATTGGGTGCAGGGTGATATTGCTGTTAAATCCATAGTAATTCTCAAAAATAATTCTGGACTTGACCATAATTACGATCCCTGTTATTTTGCCATAAATATCATTCTTCAGCTCTGTGTCAATCTTTTTTAAGGTATCGGGATTTATTGCATATTTTAATTGACTTGGTTGTCCGTAGGTATAGAGAAAATGAATCGTCAAGATTAAGGTGAGGTATAAGATTTTCAGCTTGAAATTCATAATGATCTTCTGATAATTTTGATAACTAAGATACATGAATTATTTTTCACCTCAATTCATATTGATAATTATTCATGTTGAATGATAACTATTAAATCATTAAACCATAATTTGGGTAAATAGTTCACCCAATTCTATCAAATTAAATCGGATTCTATTTTTTCAGTTACATTTAACTACATTTGGCGCGATTTAAAAAAAAAGTTTTGTTACGTCTTGCAATTATAATATTGATCTCCTTTTTAGGTTTTAATGGTTTAGCATTAAAACCCGATACCTTATATGTTGTACCATTCAAACAACGTTTTTCAGTGAGAATATATACTGGTGTCAGGGAGTTATCATTCATTATCGCTAACGGGAATAAAAGTGGGACAAATGAAAAAATCAGCTATAAACCAAACAATGGGGTAGTTAGTGGAATAGGATTTTCTGTTAATAACCTGTTGATCAATTTTACAACTAAATTGCCCGGTACGGAACAGGATATCAACAGATTTGGCAAAACAGATATTGTTGATTATCAGCTAAACCTGACTTTACGTTACCTTCATGTTTCGCTTTTTCAAAGGAATTATAGCGGTTTTTTCATTGCCAACTCCTCAGCGGTTAACCCTGATTTTACTAACCTTAATTCCAAAATAATCCGACCAGATATAAATTATCAGACAAATGGATTTGAAACCATTTACAGCTTAAACCCCAGGCGGTATTCATTAAATGCCTCTTTTAAGATGACGGAGAAACAGGTTAAAAATGTTTGGGCTGGCTTAATTTATGCAAATTACTCCTCAATCAACATCTCAGGCGATTCAACCTTAATCCCCTTTTCCATAAAATCATCATTTAATGATCAGGATTTTTTGTATAAAGGGAGCTATTTGGGGGGAGCCATTCAGCCTGGAGTAACATATTCATTCACTAAGGGAAATTTTTTTGTTAACCCTATGTTTTTTGCCGGTATAGGTTATGTCCAACAAAAGATCTTTGTTGTTGGTGACGGGATCAACAAATACAACAATATTTATTTCAGGCTTAGCACCCGGGTTAGTAGTGGTTACAATGGGAGATGGTTTTTTGGAGGATTTGTTTTAGATTGGAATAACTCCTATTTACCAGCTAGGAGTTTAACCATTAAAACCGGTATTTTAAGCGTTATGTTCCTGGGAGGATTTAGGTTTTGAAATCACTAAATGCCTTTTCTAATCGTACTAAAACTTCTTGTACAATTGATCTGGGACAAGCAATATTCATACGCTGAAACCCAGCTCCTTCATCTCCAAACCCACTGCCTGAATTAAACCCAATGCCTGCTATGTTTACAAGTAATTCATTTAGCTTATTTTCAGGTATATCTAAATCTCTAAAGTCGAGCCAAAGCAGGTAAGTTCCTTCGGGAGGTGTAAATTTCACTTGGGGTAATTTTTCGTTTAAAAAGTTTTGAACCAGCTCAATATTTCCTTTTAGGTAATCCAGCAACTCCTGCAACCATTCCCCTCCTTCGGGGGTAAATGATGCCTTAAGCGCTTCTATCCCAAATAAATTTCCTAAACCGGCGCCGGTCATTTCCAGGGACTTTTTATACTTTTCGAAAAGATCTTTATTTGGGATGATTACAAATCCTGTGGCAAGTCCGGCTGTATTAAAAGTTTTGCTTGGTGCACCCAGAGTTATGGAATTTTGTGAGTATTCTGGTTTTAAACTAGCGAAAGGTAAATGTTTATTGGGCCTGAAAACCAAATCGGAATGAATTTCATCAGAAACAGTAATGATGTTGTATCTCGTGCATAAATCGCCTATCGCTTTAAGTTCTGTTTCATTCCAGACTCTGCCAACCGGGTTATGGGGGTTAGAAAGAATGAGCATCTTTGCCCCAAGTTTTATTTTTCTTTCAAGATCTTCAACATCAAACTGGTAGTGTCCACTAACCTCTTTTAACGGATTTAATATCAGCTGGCGGGAGTTGTTGGCAACAGTGTGGAAAAAGGGATGATAAACAGGAGGCTGTATTATTATTTTATCGTTAGGTTGAGTAAAGGCTAGAATAACTTGGTTAAGGCCAGCAACTACACCGGGGCAAAAATTGATCCACTCTGCTTTTATATCCCAGCCATGCCTCAGTTTTACCCAGCGGACAATTGAATTGTGATAGCTGTTATCACGAAAGGTATAGCCCAGAAAAGGGTGGTTGCACCTGTCGTTTATAGCCCTGATAATAAAGTCGGGTGTGGGAATATCCATATCAGCTACCCACATAGGGATTACGCTCTCGTTGCCAAAGATTTCTTTGCGTAAATCATATTTTACACATGAGGTGTTATCCCTGCTGTAAACCTGATCGAAGTTGTATTTTGCCATACCGGAAAATAAAAAATCGGCTTTCAATTCTTGCTAGAGTTAAGAATGAAAACCGATTTTAATAAAATGAACTACTTCTTTTTGGAAGAGAGCTCGCTAAGCTTGGTAAAGGATTCATCAGCAGCAGCCAATAAATCAGTTTGAATTGCTTTATAATGTGATTTAATCTGCTTGGAATCAAATTCTTTGGAAGGGTTATTAATTCTCTCGAATAGCTGATTTCTCTTTTCAATCATATTGCTGATAATATCGAGCACCTTTTCCTTATTTTTTTCCCCATTGATATACATGTAGGCATAGCAATCGCTAACAACCTCGCTTACAAGAAAATCTACATCTTTCTTAATTTCTCTTTTCTTTGCCATATTCAGATAATGTTTGTTTAATTAGCCGCAAAAGTAACATTTTTTTTGAATGTTACTTACCAGAACCGGGAATGAGAAAATCTTGCAACAAGATTATTCTTACTCAGGAATAAGGAATACACCTGTATGGCAGGTTAACTTCAGGAAGTTCAAAAAGTACCGTTCCTTCGTTCAGCAAATCCTCATCTTCTTCATGATAGTTCCAGATTACCTCAACCTCTACGCCATTATTCCTCATATTAGATATCTTACGCATGATATCGCGCAGGTATTTGTACGAAGATGAGTTGATATATTTGAAGTTTAAATCAACAATGACCTTTGTTTTGCCGCGATCCTTAATATCCTCGTAAAATTCATCGAGCCAGTTAAGCACGGTTTGGTAAAACTCTTTCGCATTCTCAGGGTGCGAGATGCCTGAAATGGAAAATATTTTAGTAACAGGATCAAAAAAAATTTCCGGTGTATCTATTGCCGCTTCAATTTTAAGGGCCTTCATTTTATCTTTATTTTTACCAAACGTAAATATAACTAAATAATTAAATTTATATCACTTAACCGACCAACCTTTATCACCTCATTTGATAAAGGTTTCAAAATTATTATTGAAAAGCATATTATCCTTGATAAAATTGATATGAATAATTCTAAAGTGGATATTATCTATAATAATTGTTTTTACCTTTGCCAGTTATTTGTTTTTTAGATGAAGAAAAGTCACTTTTTATCAATCGGCATACTTGATAGGCTGTATAAGTTGCAAAGGAGTTTAATTAACTTCGCCAATATTTTCTTGTTTTACTTAACTATTGGTGCAATTATACTCGTATTCTATGATATTGGTTTCCCAAATAAGGCAGGTATAAAAGATTCTATCACGCTAATTTTTAATTTTTTTATAACCATCTATTTAATTTTATTCTCCTTACGCCTATTTCTGGGTTATAGAAAAGAAATTAAGGTTCATTCCAAAATATCTAACTATTTAATATTTACCCTGATTGTAGTAATATTCTTTTTCAGGATTTTGGTTAGCGAAACATTTTATCTTAACCATCCAGGCCTGGCATTTTTCAGAATGGGTATCATAGTTCACGCTTTTGCCTTTTTAACCTTCTTTTACGAGTTTTCAGGTAGCAGCTTAACCCTTTTCAATAAAACCCTTAACCCGGCTTTGATTTTCACATTCAGCTTTGTACTGTTAATCCTTTTTGGGGCAGGTTTACTTATGATGCCCATGTCAACTCATTCAGGAATTAGCTTTATTGATGCCCTTTTTACCTCAACAAGCGCTGTTTGTGTTACCGGGTTAACGGCTGTTGATACAGCAACCTCATTTACCGCATTAGGGAAGGGTATCATTTTAATTCTGATACAGCTTGGCGGATTAGGGGTAATGACCTTTACCAGCTTTTTTGGAATCTTCTTTAAAGGAGAATCATCATTCACCAACCAGTTGGTAATAAAGGATATGATAAACGAGTCAAATCTTAGTCAGGTTTTTAAAACTCTTTTAAAGATTATTGTTTTCACTTTAGTAATTGAGTTGATAGGTGCAGTGGTTCTTTTCTTTATTCTAAACCACGAAAATTTAGGGTCCAGCCACAATAGGTTTTGGGTGGCTATTTTCCATTCAATTTCTGCTTTCTGTAACGCAGGTTTCTCAACCTATTCTGGCAATCTATACGATCCTGAGATCAGAAATGCCTATGGATTTCACTGGGTAATTGGTTTTCTGGTTGTGTTTGGGGGGATTGGGTTTCCAATTCTCTTCAACTATTATACACTATCGAAACATTATATCAAGAATAAGATTAAGCAGTCGCTAGGCTTTCAACAGTATTATAGCCACAAACCCCATGTAATTGCTGCTGGTACCCGTTTAGTTGTTTATACTACTCTTATTTTGATTGTATCTGGTATGGTTTTATTCTTCGTTACCGAATATAACAATACCCTTAAAGGGTTATCCATTGCCGGAAAGATTACCGGGGCTTTTTTGGGGTCAGTTGCTCCCAGAACCGCAGGTTTCAATACTGTTGACACATCTGCAATTCTGGAGTCAACGGCTCTTATTACCTTGTTATTGATGTGGATTGGCGCTTCGCCCGGATCAACCGGCGGTGGGATTAAAACAACAACCTTTGCAGTTTCAGTGTTAAACTTTGTTGGGCTAGCCCGGGGAAAGGAAAAGGTTGAGTATAAGGGGGTAGAGATTTCAAATGAAACCATCCGCCGTTCGTTTGCTATTATGGTTTTATCACTATTGGTTATAGGGCTCTCTGTTTTTTTTGTTGGTTTCTTTGATCCCCAATTCAGCTTGCTGAAGATTATTTTCGAATGCGTTTCAGCTTTCTCAACAGTTGGTTTATCTTTAGGAATTACTGCTGATTTGAGTTCTGCTTCAAAATTCGTAATTGTAATTACAATGCTAATTGGCAGGGTGGGTATGTTTACAATACTTGTAGGAATCATAAAAAAAGCGGTTTATAAAACGTATCGCTATCCGAGTGAAAATCTGTTTATTACTTAGTTAATTATAAATCTATGAAATACATTGTTATTGGTTTGGGAAACTTTGGCATTGCCTTATCGGCACGATTAACCGAGATGGGGCATGAGGTTATAGGGATTGACCAAAGTAAGCTGAGGGTTCAGCAGTGCAAGGATATGATATCAACAACAATCTCCTGCGATACGAATGATATTGATTCATTACGCTCACTTCCTCTTAATGAGGCTGATGCCGTTATTGTTGCCATTGGTGAGGATTTTGGTGCCTCTGTTATGACTACCGCTTTGCTAAAACAGCTTAACGTAAAGCGAATTATTGGTCGGGCTATCAATGATTTACATAAAACAGTACTTGAGGCTATTGGGGTCACGGAGGTTTTATCACCCGAAAAAGAATCTGCCGAACGTTTTGCCAAAAAGTTGCAGCTAAAAGGAATTTCCGATAGCTATACTGTAACTGATAAGTACCAAATAATCGAATATCCCGTTCCAGAAATCTATTGGGGTTCAACCCTGGAAGAAGTTAACCTTGAGGAAAGGTTTTCTGTTAAACTAGTATCTGTTAAAAGAAATATCCCCCATAAGAATATTCTGGGTGGTGTAAAGGAAATTCCAGAGGTAATTCCTGATTATTCCAATGAATTAATCCTGATGGAAGGGGACATTTTTGTGGTTTTCGGCCAAACAAATAACCTACAGGAGATGTTTAACTTTAAATAGTTATCTCTTCAAATAGTCGTTTGGTAAAATATATTTTATTTTCCGATAACATTTAACACTTTATCTATACCAATTCAATAAAAAATAGTTTAATTTTACTCCAAGTTTGAACCCTGTATTTTTGAGCCAGATGTTGCAGGTTTTTGTTAGTAGGAGTTTTTATGGCTCAAAAGGTTTTTTAAAAAGTTTTTTTTGTGTGTTTGGGAAAAGAAGGAGGCTGATTGCCTCCTTCTTTATTTTTTTTATTTTTGGGTTAATGTAAAATCTATCTCCTAATTCAATATTAAAATGATTTCTACAGTTAATAAGCCGATCAGATACTTTATTTTAATCCTAATATTATACTTTATCATATTTAGCCACCTGGAATCTGTCCCAATCAGGGTTTTTGACGAGGCCCGTTTGGCTAACAATGCCCTGGAAATGAGTAAATCGGGTAATTGGTTTGTACCTACTTTTGAGTGGAAACCCGATATGTGGAACACAAAGCCTCCGTTAATGATATGGTTTCAGGTGCTGGGAATTAAAATCTTTGGGTCAGGAGAGTTGGCCATTCGCCTTCCATCGGCTTTAGCAGCCTTACTGACCTGTTTTTTCATTTTGTATATATCAATAAAACTCATAAAAGATTTTTGGTTTGGCTTTACTGCCATTATGGTTCTGGTATCTTCGGTTGGGTATATTCAGTATCATGCAGTAAGAACCGGCGATTACGATGCCTTATTGACTCTTTTCACTACAATGTACCCTTTGTTTTTTCTTTTATTTACTGAAACAGGCAGGAATAAGTACCTCTATTTTTCTTTTCTATCAGTAATATTTGCAGTATTAACCAAGGGGATTGCTGGCCTCATTTTTCTTCCGGTTTTGCCAGTTTACTTATTATATAAGAAACAACTATTTAATCTTCTAAAGAACAAGCATTTTTACATTGGCACTGCAATATTTATTCTGATAATTGGCGGGTATTATGGTTTTAGGGAAATGATAAATCCAGGGTATTTGCATACTGTTTGGGATAATGAAGTCGGGGGCAGATATATGAATGCCATTGAAGGGCACGACCACAGTTTTTGGTTTTATTACCGGATGCTGGTTGATCATCATTTTACATATTGGAGCCTACTGGTACCCTGTGGTGTTGCAATTGGGTATTTCACAAGGAATGATCGAATTAAACGTATAATCCTCTTTGCTACATCTTTGGTAATCTTTTATTTTTTGGTTATTTCAACCTGCAAAACCAAGCTGGAGTGGTATAATGTTCCGTTGTACCCTTATCTTGCTATAATTGTTGCAGGATTTATCCATCACATATTCAATACATTAAAGGATTTTAAACAGTTCTCCGGGTTATTGGTTCAAAATGTGTTGCCATTTATTTTTTTATTTCTGGTGATAGTAAAACCGGTATCTGAAACTATGTCAAAATCATTTTCTCCAAAAGTATATCCCTGGGATGTTGATTACTACAGGGTTAGCTACATTTTAAAAGATGCGGTAAAGGGCAAATATAACCTCGATGGTTACACTCTGCTAAACGATGGCTATGCTGCTCATAATTTCTTTTATATCAGATTACTTCAGGATAAAGGAGTGGATATTGATATGAAATATGATTGGACAAACCTGAACCCTGAGGACAGGGTGATTGCCTATCAGAATAATGTTAGAGAGTATATTGAAAAGAATTATACTTTTGAGGTAATTCAAAGCTATTACAATGTATTTTACTACCAAATAAAAAACGGGTTAAGCCATGAATGAATTATCGGTTGTAATTCCTCTTTATAATGAACAGGATATTATTCCTGAATTGTACCAACGTCTATCTCTCTCGGTGAGTCAGGTTACCACAGATTACGAGTTGATATTCATTAATGATGGAAGCATCGATCTTACTTTGGCAAACCTGATAGAGATCACCAGGACTGATTCCAGGGTAAAATATATTAGCCTAAGCCGGAATTTTGGCCATCAGATTGCGGTAACCGCTGGGCTTGAACATTCCAAGGGCAAAGCTGTTGTTATTATTGATGGCGATTTGCAGGATCCCCCTGAACTGATCCCCAAGCTCTATGAAAAGTACAAGGATGGATTTGAAGTAGTTTATGCCAAACGGAAAAGGAGGAAAGGCGAAAGCCTTTTTAAGAAGATTACTGCCAGGCTATTTTATAGGTTGATGAAACGTATCACCTCCTTTGATATTCCGGTTGATGTGGGCGATTACCGGTTAATTGATCATAAAATCGTAGAGTACCTGAAACAAATGCCAGAACAAAACAAGTTTCTTCGGGGTCAGATTGCCTGGTTGGGTTTCCGGCAAACATTTGTTGAGTTTGAGCGCGATAGCCGGAAGTCAGGTAGATCAGGTTATTCATTTGGTAAGATGATCAGGTTTGCATTTGATGGAATTACCGCTTTTTCGAACTCCCCACTACGGCTGGTAACTAACCTGGGAATCCTTTTTTCCCTGGTAGCATTTGTTGTTATTTTATACGCCTTGTACTCGCATTTTATCCTGCATCAAACTATTACAGGCTGGACATCACTCATAATCAGCTCGATGTTTATTGGTGGAGTTCAGCTGCTTTCTGTAGGGATTATTGGGGAGTATATCAGCAGAATTAATACCAATGTTAGAAACAGGCCTCTCTATATTATTGATAAAACTAATCTTGAGTTAGAAGACAAAACATCTTAAAAGAAAAATTAAATGAAAGGCAGAAAACGGGTATCCATCATAATTTTTGTATTGATACTTATTGTATGGGTATCACTGGGAAGCAGGGACAAACGCGATCATGAACTGGTTCAGAAAAAGAAGTACGGGACTGCAATAGTTATTACCGGTGCAGCTGCCAGAATCGCCCAGGAAGCAGCTCTTCTCGAGGAATTGTATAACAGGGGTTTGCTGAAAAATGTCGTTTTCATTTCAGGAGCCAGTTCAGGCGCACTAAATGCTGCCGTTTTAAACGCAATTCTTGATGGTAAATATACCTGGAAGGAGTACAGGGAAGTTCTGACCAAACAAAAAAACGATGATATTTTTATTAAACATGGCACCAAACTACCCGTTGATACAAAACCACTTCGGAATTTAATTAATACTGTAATTGTTGATAGGCTAGGATATAAAACGCTCGCAGATTTGCCTTACCCTACTGCATTCTCCATTGTGAACCTGAAGGCTCTGCCAATGAAAGAAAGAACTTTCCGTTTATGCAACAGAAAGATCAACCCCGAAAGCGATTCTTCCCTGAGCATTGTCGATGTTTTAATGGCTTCAACCTCAATACCGATTGCTTTTCCCCCAACACCTATCAGCAACTTGACCACTTTACCCAACCAACCATACTTTGATGGTGGCATCGCTGACGATCATGTGCCCTATCAGGCACTAATTCAGTTTGAGAATTATTGTGGATTTGATGTTGAAAGAATGATCGTGATCAGCCGAAAACGGGATTCTATTCCCAACCTGAACGAAGAACTTCAGCAATTCGGCATTGATAAGTTCAAGTTTTTTGATAAGCTGGGTGTTTCAGCTGAAGCCATTTCCAACAAAGGTTTTATGAAAAGGTTGAATGAGCTGAAAAAAGAATCACCATACCTTGCTGAAAGAACCTTTGTTTATGTACCAGAGTTCAAAGAAGATTTTCTGATGCTGGATTTTAATAACATGAAGCAACAATATGAAATTACCTCCCGGTGGGCAAAAACCCACAACCCAATACCCCTTGATCAATACCTGAATAGAAGAAAAAAGTAGATTGAATATGTATTCTATTTGTTAGCTGTTGATAAATCAGCATAATAAAATGGGAACAAGTATTTTACTTTGAAAATATCGGTGTAAATTTGGTTAAAATCTCTTTTTTAACCATGCTTGGCAAAACCGAAAAGCATCCTCAGCTGGATCTGTTAAAGGTTCCATTGCTCCATTTTATTAACCCTGATCATGAGCTTTTTAAGTTATCTTCCAAAGTTAACTGGGATAACGTTGAGCAGGAATTCGGGAAATATTATAGTACCAAGGGGGCTCCTTCTGTGCCCATCAGAACCATGATCGGGTTAACAATACTTAAACAGGTTTATAAATACGGGGAGAAAACAACCATTCAGCATTGGCTTGAAAACCCCTACTGGCAGTATTTCTGTGGCGAGGTTTATTTCCAGCATGTCCCACCATTCCATCACCATGACTTTAGCTTATTTCGTAAAAGAATTGGAGACGAGGGCTTTGCAAAAATAGTTAGATTAGCATCAGAAATTTTTGGAAAAGAAGGTGAAAAAGCCTTCCGATTTCGTAGAGAAAGGTATAAAAAGGTTATTCCTACAAGTATTATTAGAAGAGTCTTTGGCAGAATTGGTTTCTAAAACTAATTCTGAATTATTGTGTATAAAGAATTACTATCTTTTTGTTAAATCATGAAAACAATTGGTTTAGTTGGTGGGACGGGTTGGGTTTCAACCGTTGAGTATTATAAGATTATAAATGAAGAGGTTAATAGAAGGCTGGGAGGGTTGCAGTTTGCCCGATGCATATTGTACTCCCTGAACTATGGAGATATCAATAAATTCAATAGGTTAAATGATAAAACCGGGATTTTGAGATTAGTATCGGACGCTTCCAATAAGTTAGTCCTGTTGGGTGTTGATTGCCTGGTGCTATGTGCCAATACTTTTCATCAGTTTGTCGATGCCCTTGAGAAGGAGATTCCCATTCCAATCATTCATATAGCCGATGCAACATCATTTGAGATAAAAAAACACGGATTGAATAAGGTTGGACTTCTTGGAACAAAGCAAACAATGGAAATGGACTTTTATAAAAAAAAGCTTAATGCCAATGGGATTGAAGTAGTTGTTCCATCTGATAATGATCGGGAGTTTATTCAATATACCATTGAAAACGAATTGATTAAAAGCATTTTTGGGAATGAATCAAAGGAGCGATTCCTGCAAATCATAGATGGTTTGGTTAATCAAGGAGCACAGGGCATTATCCTTGGATGCACTGAAATTCCATTGCTGATCAATCAAGCCGATACTGGTATAAAGCTTTTTAACACGCTTGAGATTCATGCAAAAGCGGCGGTTGATTTTGCACTAAATGAATAGTAGTTTCTCCAGCTTAATTAAACAAATTGTAAATATCGCTGAGCGACAATGATAATTACACTTTTTTAGGCTGTTCGATTATAATTAGAATTTGATATTGTAAGAATAGTTATAAAAATAATCATAGCTGTCCAACAAAAAGCCTTAATCCCTGCAGCTGTTAGGCAGGCTCTGCAGGGAATTTCATTCATAATACATTCTACTTTATTACAACACTATAACAGCTCCGCTGTATTTCGCTGTAAGCGATAAAGTATTGTAAATTAAGCAGCCCATCCTGTGTCGATTTCCCCGTAGGGGATTGGCGAGCTGAAGGTTTTGGAATAATTAAATATTAGTCGATTAGTAATGAAAAATAATTGAATAATTCGTCATTTTAAACTTGGTTCAATATGAACGAAATCAACAATTAACTTGGCAAACAATCAATGCGATTTATAGATTTTAAATAATGAGGTAATGAATTTTAATTAATTCATTAATGCAAACTTTTTTCACCGATTAATTTCCTCTTTTTTTTTTACCTTGCACCACATAAATAATTAACCAATAATCGATAAAAATGAGAAAATACTTAGTTGTTTTTTTATTGCCACTCTTTGCTGCCTGTACCTCAAAAGGGCCCAAAGAAGCAATAATAGCAGGTAGTCTGCCAAATTTCACAGAATCATACATTCTGCTTAATTCAAAAGGTTTATCCGATACTATAAAACTCAAAGAGGATAAAACCTTTACATATAAAGTATTGCTAGACAAACCTGCACTATACACTTTGCGGGCTTACCGTACCCAAGCCCAGGTTTACCTTAATCCTGGCGACAGCATGTTCGTTTCGATTGATTTTGCCAATATTCAGGATGGGCCAAAATATACCGGTGCAAATGTAACCGTTAACCAGTTTCTGTTTGGAAGAAATAAAGCGGTCAGGGGATTATTAGGGAACTGGGAGGATCTTTACGGAAAGGACAAAGAAGAGTTTGGCCTTAAACTCGACACCATTAAAATGAATTTACTTGGAATGCTCGACTCCATTAAAACAGCCAGCAAGGCTATTATCAACCTGGAAAAGGCAAAAATTGATTACTTTATTCTTGGCATCAAATCAAATTATCCTGAGTATAATGCAGAGGTAAATGGCGTACCTTTTAAGGCCGATAGCGCTGATTACTCATTCTTTGAAGGATTTGACCCTAATAACAGCTACCACATGATGTTTGATGACTATACAAACCTGGTTAACAAGTATGTGATGAATAAGGTATCAAAAGTGGTTAATTTGGACGAGTTGCAGGAACAACCAGCAGGTGAACGTTTTAGCCAGATGTTTTCTGTTATCGATTCCACAATATCAAATCCGGAGATTCGCGATTATCTTAAGCACAACGAGCTGATTGATGAGTTGCAGTTTGGTAAATTTTATGAGTTGTCCAGCATTGTAGATTCATTTCTGGCTGGTTGTAAAACCGATGGGTATAAGCATAAAATCAGCGTTATTTATAACAATAAAATGAAACTTGCTCCGGGTAAACCTGCACCGGCTTTCCAGTACAAGGATATTAACGGTAAGCTAGTTTCGTTAGCGGATTTCAAGGGCAAGCTGGTTTACATTGATTTCTGGGCAACCTGGTGTGGTCCTTGCAAGTACGAATTACCCTACTTAGAAAAACTTCAGGAAGCATACAAGGGTAAAAAGATAGTTTTCATCAGCATGTCCCTTGATGATGATATGGCAGCATGGGAAAATAAAGTGAAAGGGGAAAAAATGAAGGGTGTCCAGCTCCATGCAGATGGCGCCTGGGCTTCCGATGCAGCGGTGGGCTATCAAATCAAAGGCATTCCAACTTTTTATTTGATTGATGCTAATGGCAATATCCTGATGCCAAACGCACCAAGACCATCAAGCAAGGAGATTAAACCTTTAATTGATGAGAACCTGAAGAAAATCTAGACTGCAAATAAGGTATTTTATAAAGAGGTTATATCAACCCGATATTGCCTCTTTTTTTTAGGATAAGATTCTAATGGCATTACCTACAAACACAAATAAAAAAACCGCCTTATAAAAGCGGTTTTTTTACTATTAAAATTGTTTTAGATATCGAAGAATTCTATACTTTTTTTCAGGTTTTCAGACTCTTTGTTAAGCATTATAGCAGTTTGTAACAGCTTGTCTGCAGCCTGAGCATTCACCTGTGTTGAAGTATCAAATTGCAATACAGCGTTATTAATCTGTTCGGAACCAATTCGTTGCTCATCACTTGCTGCCGCAATTTCCTGAACAATCTTGGTTGATTTCTGAATATCAGGCAGCAGTTCGTTCATTAATTTTACCACATTCTGTGTTGTTTCAACGCTGGAGTTGGAAAGGTTATTGATCTCGTCAGCAGCATTCCTGCTTCTTTCCGCCAGTTTTCGGACCTCAGCAGCTACAACAGCAAATCCCCGGCCGTACTCACCGGCTCTTGCGGCTTCAACTGCAGCATTTAAGGCTAACAGGTTAGTTTGAAATGCAATTTCATTGATAATTTTGATTCTTTCTGCAATCTTATTTATTGCCGTTAACGATTCATCTGATGCAGAGCTAACTTTTTCGGCGTAGGTTGATATTTTTTTCGAAATTCGTTCTGCTTCAGCTGCATTGCTCGAGTTAGCCTGTATATTCGAAAGCATTTCCTCCATTGATGAGGATACTTCTTCTGCTGATGATGCCTGTGAAGAGGAAGCATCTGCAAGCTCTTTGGAATCTGTGGTTATTTCGGCGCCTGTTTCCTCTATTTTCTGTGAGGAATCTACCACGGATTCAACAATTTCGAGCAGCTTGTTTTTCATCTCCTGCATCTTGAAAAGTAAATAGGCAAACTCATCATTGCCATTAATGGCAACAGTGCTCTTTAATTTTCCTTCCGAAAGCTCTTCAATTACAAGTTGAGCCTTATTGATTGACGAACGAATATTTGTTATCAGGTAAAATGTAATGAAACCGGAAAATACAAGGGTGAACGTGATGCTTAGTATAACGAACCACTGAAAACGCTGAAAGGAAGACTTCATCTTTTCCTGCAGATTTGTGGTTTCGGTGGAAATTTCCTGCACCAGAGATTTTATATTATTCTGCAACTTATCCGTGAGTAACGATACTGTTCCCTCCTGATCTACCATGGGCTGAACCTCGAAAACAACGGAAATATCGTTGTAGCTTTCAAAGGAATTTAGCATAGACATAATCTCTTTATGCGAAACAAAAAGAGAATCGTCAATGGATTTTAAAATTGAATTTACCTTTTTAAGCTGGTTCTGATCCTTCCATAATGGAGCAATCTTTAAAATTTGAGATTTAAGGGATGGGTAGTCTTTGGCATGTAAATCCTTTAACCGGATTTTGTCGGGTGTATTATCCTTTTTCTCAATGAACACCCAATTCCTGATCAACATCTTCGATTCTGAAACTAATGCATCCAAGCGATTAAGGTTTTCTACCGAAGGGGAGTAGATATCGGATATATCGCTTACGGCTTTTCTGTAGCTGTTTAAATTAGTTAAGGTTAGAATTCCGGTAATCAAAATGAATAGGATGATTAAACCAAAACCGAGTGATAGCTTATTAGCTACGGTAAACTTAACTTTCATGGGTTTTCTAATTAAAATAATGCAAGTTCTTTCAGGTTTGAACTAATTTTTAGCCCTTGTTTGTTAGCAGTTGATTCATTTATCTGAAAAACCAGTTTACCATCTTGTTTAATAAAATTAATTGAGGCACCATAACTTGCAAGACCGGGTGTTTCACCGATAATCAGGGTTGCATTTGCACCTATTTTTGCAACAACATCCTTTATTGAGTTGGCTTTAAGCTTAGTAATGAAAAGGACATGGCATTTGGTTATTTCTTCAGGGGAGTTGAATTCAACAATGGAAATTTTTTGTGAAAAAACCTTTTTTGTTGAAGCCATTTTTTTCAGCTCATCGGTTATTGGACCTGACCCTAATATCCCAATAACAAAATCTCCGGTATAGTATGATTCAGGCCAGTCAACATTTTTTACAATGTTGTAAATGTAAGTGGTTTGAAGCTTTTCGTCCTGACCTTTAACATTAAATGAAATAATAGCAAATACAAATGTTATAAAAAGAAATTGTTTCATGACATTGTGTTTATGTTATAAAAAATGGATTAATTATATACTGGCTAAACGAAAAAAAATGTTTTTTGTTTAGTTTGATGATATAAATCATTAAAGGTTTATTGAATACAGATTTATGATAATTATAAAACCGCCCTTTTGAGGCGGTTTCATAGCAATTATAATAATCAAAATTATTTACCGTATTTGATACTGGATTGAGCTGCCGCAAGGCGGGCAATAGGTACTCGGAAAGGGGAGCAGCTGACATAGGTTAACCCTGATTTAAAGCAGAATTCAACCGATGCTGGATCGCCGCCCTGCTCACCGCAGATACCAACCTTCAAATCGCTGCGCGTTGCGCGACCCTTGTTAACAGCCATTTCGATCAGCTGGCCAACACCACTTTGGTCAATGGTTTGGAAAGGATCGGCTGCCAGCATTTTCTTGTCCAGGTAATCGTTCATAAATCCGCCAATGTCATCACGGCTAAAGCCAAATGTCATCTGGGTTAGGTCGTTGGTACCAAACGAGAAGAACTCTGCAGATTTAGCCATACGATCGGCAAGAAGGCAGGCACGTGGAATTTCGATCATCGTACCATATTTGTACTTAATCTCTTTTACTCCAAATTTTGCGCAAACCTCTGCATAAACCCTGTCAACGATTTTCTTTGTAAAATCAAGTTCAGAAACATCGCAGGTTACAGGAACCATTATTTCAGGGATCGGGTTATGACCTTCTTTAATCAGCTCAACAGTTGATTCAAAAATCGCCCTTATCTGCATTTCAGAAACCTCTGGATAGGTTACCCCTAAACGGACACCACGATGACCCATCATGGGGTTCGATTCATGTAAGCCTTCACCACGTTTTGCAACAGCTTCGGCTGTAATACCAAGTGCTTTTGCAAGTTCAGCCTGTTTCTCAGCGCTTTGTGGTACAAACTCGTGTAATGGTGGGTCCAGTAAACGGAAAGTTACCGGTAATGTATCCATTGCGAGCAGAGTTGCCTTAATGTCCTTTTTAACGAAAACAAAAAGCTCGTCAAGGGCGCTGCGACGTTCTTTTTCCCCATCGCTAAGAATCATTTTACGTAGGAGGAATAAGGGTTGTTCAGAACCTTTCCCGTAGAACATGTGCTCAGTGCGGAAAAGGCCAATTCCTTCAGCACCAAATTCGCGGGCAATTTTTGCATCATCTGGTGTATCTGCATTTGTGCGAACTCCCATTTTCCGGTATTTATCAACTATTGCCATAAATTTCTGGAAACGGGGATTTTCAGTAGCATCCATTAGCTTTAATGCACCACTATAAACATGACCTTTTGTTCCATTTAAAGTGAGAACATCACCTTCTTTAAGAACGATATTGGTTCCAACAATTTTTGCGGTTTTACCGGTAACATCCACGTGAAGGGCACCTGCACCAACAATACAGCATTTTCCCCAGCCACGGGCTACAAGCGCAGCATGAGATGTCATACCACCCCGGGCAGTAAGAATACCTTCAGCAGCACGCATTCCTTCTACATCTTCAGGGTTGGTTTCTTCCCGAACAAGGATTACTTTTTCACCTTTTCTGAACCAGGCAACCGCATCCTCGGCAGTGAAAACGATTTTACCAACTGCGGCTCCCGGTCCTGCCGGTAAGCCTTTAACAATTGCAGATACCTTCTTCTCTTCTGCTGGGTCGCAAATAGGATGTAATAATTCATCCAGCTGGGCAGGATCAACGCGTAAAACAGCTGCTTTTTCATCAATTAATTTCTCCTGAAGCATATCCATTGCCATATTCAATGCAGCTGTTCCGGTTCTTTTACCAACACGACATTGCAACATGTAAAGAACCCCTTCCTGAATTGTGAATTCAATGTCTAGCATATCTTTGAAAGATTGCTCAAGGATATTCCGGATATTATCAAGCTCTTTATAGGTTGCAGGCATTGATTCCTGCATGCTATGCAGATGCTTGTTCTGTTCGTTCTTTGTGTCGTCATTAAGTGGGTTTGGGGTACGAATACCGGCAACAACGTCTTCGCCCTGTGCGTTTACTAACCACTCGCCATAGAATATGTTATCGCCGGTTGCAGGGTTACGGGTGAAAGCAACACCTGTTGCAGATGAATCGCCCATATTGCCAAAAACCATTGATTGAACATTTACAGCGGTTCCCCAACTATCGGGAATGCCTTCAATTCGGCGGTAGGAAACAGCTTTTTTCCCATTCCAACTTTTGAATACAGCCATGATTCCCCCAATCAGCTGCTCTTTTGCATCATCGGGAAACTCTTTGCCAAGTGCAGATTTTACACGTTTTTTGAACTCTTCGGCTAAGAATTTAAGATCATCAGCTGAAAGATCGGTATCTGATTTATAACCTTTGTTGTGTTTATACTCATCAAGCATATCATCAAGCTGCTTGCGAATTCCCTTCCCATCTGTTTCCAGGCCTTCCGCTTTTTCCATCACTACATCGGCGTACATCATGATCAACCGACGGTAAGAGTCCCATACAAAGCGTGGGTTATTGGTTTTCTTAAGTAAACCGGGGATGGTTGCTGTGCTTAATCCGATGTTAAGGACTGTATCCATCATACCAGGCATTGAGCTGCGTGCACCGGAACGGCAGCTGACAAGCAGTGGGTTTTCAGCATCTCCGTACTTCATTCCCATGATTTTTTCGGTCTCTGCCATTGCACTCCACACCTGATCAAGCAGATCATTAGGCAGCTGGCAATTATTTGCATAGTAATCATTACAGGTTTCGGTAGTAATTGTAAACCCTGCCGGAACAGGTAGCCCCAGAAGACACATTTCTGCCAGGTTGGCCCCTTTTCCTCCAAGCAGATTTTTCATATCTGCTTTACCTTCAGCTTTTTTATTTCCAAAGGTGTAAACTCGTTTTACGTTAGACATCTTTAAATTTATTTATTGGTAAATGATTGATTGTTAATCTTTTGAAAAATAAAACTTTTTCGAGCCTACAAAATTATTAAAAATTATGGAATAGCAATTGTGATTTGGATCATGCTTTTAGAAATAATGCGCAATCATTTGACTAATAAAGATGGATTTATTCTATAAAAATAGAGTTTTGTGCTCTCAAGCCATTCTGCTTAAAGAGATTTATTAGCATAGAAATTTCATAACGGCTAAAATTAGTAAGGTTATAAAGGGGTTAAAGTAATTTGCAGCAATCAAAAAAAATGGTGCGACTTGATCCCTGATTTTTTTGTATTGATAGTTAATATATAACGGTAGATATCATATTTTCATAAAAAAAGACTTTATTCTAACATTTTAAAATAGAGCCATTTGAAAAGCATCCGCCAGTTGATTGTGTCGTTCATTTTGTAGAATGGTTGTTTTTACCTGGTTTGATGTCAACTCCTGAATAGTTTTACTTGGAAGTTCGTTACATGTAATAAAGTACTTTGCCCGTTTCATCACTACACCAATCCTCGTTAAATGTTGAGAATTCAGCTTGCTATACCTTCTGGCTGAGAGGATCAGATTTGCAGATTTTGGGCCAATTCCTGGAACCCTTAGCAATAAATGTAAATCAGCCTTATTAATATCCACAGGGAATAAATGGGGATTTCTTAAAGCAAAACCCAGTTTTGGGTCAAATTCTAATTCAAGATTTGGGTGGGTATCATTAACGATTTCGTCAACTTTAAATTGGTAAAACCGAAGAAGCCAATCGGCCTGATAAAGCCTATGTTCTCTGCGTAATGGCGGTGCAGTAATTGCAGGCAAACGTTTATCATACTCATTGGTTGGGTTGTAGGCCGAATAATATACCCTTTTTAAATATTTGGTTGAATAAAGATTTGATGTGAGGTGAAGAATTTGATTATCACTCTCTGGAGTGGCACCAATTATAAGCTGAGTACTCTGACCTGCGGGTGTGAAAAGAGGTGCTTTTCTGTACTTTCTTCGTTCATCTTTGTTTACTATTATTTGATCTTTGATGAAGCTCATCGGGGTGAGAACGCTGGGAAAATCCTTTTCGGGTGCCAGGTATTTTAAATTAGCTTCGGTTGGGATTTCGATATTTACACTTAACCTATCAGCATACAAACCAGCAGACTTAATAATCTCAGGGCTTGAACCAGGAATACTCTTTAAGTGTATATAACCATTAAATTTATGGATAATTCTTAAGTCACGTGCAACTCTTGCTAGCCTTCCCATAGTAAAATCGGGGCTTTTAACCACGCCGGAACTTAAAAACAGACCTTCAATATAATTTCTTCGGTAAAAATTCATGGTAAGGTCAACAACCTCATTTACAGTGAAGGATGTCCTTTTAATATCGTTGCTTCTCCTGTTGGCACAGTAGGCGCAATCATAGATGCAATGGTTTGTAAACAGCAATTTTAATAGCGAAATACACCGACCATCATCGGCAAAGCTGTGACAAATACCTGCATAGCAGGCATTACCAAGTCCACCAGGTGTGTTTTTCCTGTTACTGCCACTAGATGCGCAGGAAACATCATACTTAGCCGCAGCCGATAGTATTTTTAGTTTTTCCTGAAGTTCCATTACCTCCTGCTTAATAAAATAAAATTCAATAAAAACTATATTAAACTTTGAATACAGAATATCAAACCCTGAACTTCTTTATCCTTAAGCCTTATCCTTAATTCTTTTAACCTCATTTTTAATGTCTTCCACTTCATGAATAACTTTTTGAAGCGCACCCATCAGCTGTTCAAAACCAATATTTCCTTCAGGTAGCTGGTTACTTGTGTAGTGAACGAATTTCCAAACCTCAAATACATCCTGACCTTTTACCTCGAAAGGAGGGTACAGAGGATTTAATGATGATAATCTTAATAT
Source organism: uncultured Rikenellaceae bacterium (assembly GCA_964552655.1). Classification (GTDB taxonomy): domain Bacteria; phylum Bacteroidota; class Bacteroidia; order Bacteroidales; family Tenuifilaceae; genus CAZKHG01. Next base: position 19,923 of record CAZKHG010000018.1, on the reverse strand, counting down.
TCCACTTTCGATAAGCAGATTTTCCACCATTTTAAATACAAGCCCATCCTCGCGGGTGAGAACAATACAGGCTTCGCCCGTTTTGATTTTTGTCCAGTCCTGAATAAATTCCCCCGTAACCCATGTACCATCGGGGATTGGGAGCATTGAATCACCATTGATCTGAAAAGTACGATATTTCCGGTCATTTTTCAGGAAAGGGAGCCTGTAAACGGGCAAGGTGCTAACAAATTCAGGATCGGCGTACCCGGCAAGGTATCCGGCTTTGGCTTTTACTGGAACCACCTCTATATTCTCTTCGTTATCAGCTCCAATAGTGGAGGTTAGAATCCTGAGTTTGGTTCCTTTGGTGTAAGCATCATTCCCCCTTTCCAGCTCTTCGAATTGAAATTCAGAGAATTTACTTAAATCTACCTTTAAAAGCATATCAATTGATACACCAAAATAATTTGACACTCCTAGCTGGACATCAATTGTAGGTTGTGCAACCTGATTTTCATAGTTGTTAAGGGTGGGGCGTTTAATATCGAGGGCAGCCGCAAGTTCCTCCTGGGTTAACCCTCTGCGTTTCCGCAATGTTTTAAGATTTGAGTGAAAAAACATACGTTTCAGATTAAAAATGTATCAAATAAATGATTAATATATAAGCAAAAATAGCTTAAGGCCTTTAAATATGCAAGGAAAATTCAATTTATTTATTATTGTCTATTATTGCAGATTACTAGCATTTTAAAAACATTTTTCAGTTTGTTACTATTCGAATCCACATTCCAGAACTTGGGCATGTTTATAAATAGTTAATACATTATTTTGCCAGCTTATTACCCATTCAGTTTGTTTATTACCTTTGTATAGTTCATAGTAAAGGGAATCCTGTGAAAATCAGGAGCAGTACCCGCTGCTGTATTCTCCAAAACCTTAAGGAAACCTTTGCCACTGTCCGGCAATTGCCGGATGGGAAGGCCTCCAAAAAGGGGAGTAAGCCAGAAGACCTGCTTTGAACACCCTCATTCGTAAGCTTTCGGGGAGAAAAGCTGCAGAATAGCTAATACTATTCAGCCTTAGTTTTCCTAAGTTTTACGGGTTGAGGTTTTAAGTGTATCAATTAAAACTTTAACTCTAAACGATTATGAAAAAAAATGATTTTTTAATTGCAATCCTAATGGTTGCAAATGTTTTCCTTTTTTCTTGTGAAGATGAGGAAAAATTCATCGAAGAGAATGTAGATTTTCAAAATCAAACCATCGGTGAATCAGGCTATTGGAATGGATCGGACGGATCAGGTGCTTTTACCATAGGCTCAGCAACCTTTAGTAACAATTTCACCGATTGGGGTGGTGGTTTTACCTCTTGGGATGGTTTTGCTATATCAAATAAAACTGATATTCAAACTACTGATTTTACTAATCAGTATAGTGCATATAATACAAAAACTATTGATCCGTCGAATAAGTATGGGGTTTGCTATGTAGTAGGTGATAATGCGAAAATTGTTTTCGACAAACCTGTAGACCTTATTTCGGCTAAAGTGACCAATTCCACTTACTGCTACTGGGCTATAAAAAATGGTAACCTTTACTCAAAGAAATTCGGAGGCGTATCGGGCACTGACCCTGATTGGTTTAAGCTAACCATGAAAGCATATAACTCCGAAGGTATTGAGTTGAAATCCATTGATTTTATGCTTGCAGATTATCGTTCCCCTTCGGCTGCTGAAGACTTCATCATTAATAAATGGGAAAATGTTGATTTGTCAGCATTTAACCAGGTTTCTGAGTTGAGGTTTTACCTGTCATCTTCTGATAACGGTGATTTTGGGATGAATACACCTGCTTACTTTTGTTTTGATAACCTAAAATTCAGGTACAAAAATATTTACATTGAGTAATACTTAAATATGGAAATGAAGAAGCTCATTTTACTTCTGGTATTATGGATGACTCTACCTGCATATGCAAATAACCTGAGGTTGAGGAATGGGGCTTATAACCACAATCATTTTACAGTAGAAATTGCCTGGGACAACAGTTGGAATTATTTTTCATCTGGTGGCAGTTACGATGCAATATGGATGTTTCTAAAAGCTAAGAACTCAGATGGAAGTTGGGTTCATCTTAATATTTCTGTAAACTTAGGCGATCATTCAGTAAATACCAATGATTTTACCATTGAAGTACCTGTTGATGGAAAGGGATTATTCCTTTTTAGACGTGAACTTGGCACGGGAAATAATCCCTATGTAAGTATCGATATTTCTACAATTCTGGATATTAATGTATTTCGCGAGGTTAGGGTGTATGCCATTGAAATGGTTTATATTCCTCAAGGATCATATTATTTAGGTGATGGCGCTTCAATTTCCTCATTTGCAAATACCCAGAACCAGCCTTTCCTTGTATCGGGAGAGGAGGAAATAACAAATAATCAGTTAAAAATTCTAAATCCCAACCAGGAGTTTCAACCCGCAGCAATTCCAGCAGTATTACCTGCAACATATCCAAAAGGATATAATGGTTTCTATTGTATGAAATATGAAATTTCCCAGGTACAATACGCCGATTTCCTGAATACGCTCACTTTTAAACAACAACAAGCCAGAACATCAGTTTCACCTAATTCAACAGCAGGTTCGTTTGCCATGATAAACCCCTATCTGCCCGATAGCTTATATCGCAATTCTATTCTGATTGCAATGAGCGGAGTGGAAAACATTCAACCAGCTATTTATGCCTGCAATGCCAATAGGAATATTCTTTTTAACGAGGGAGATGATGGCTTAAACCGTGCCATGAATTTTTTATCCTATGCAGATCTTTCTGCTTACCTCGATTGGGCTGCTTTACGTCCAATAACCGAATTAGAGTTCGAGAAGGTTTGCAGAGGTGCAAATCAGTATGCAATTCCCGGAGAGTTTGCCTGGTCCTCGCCATCTGTTACCGATGCAGATCACCCCATAAATGATGGTACGGTATTTGAAAGTGTCAGTGATGTTGTTCTTTCTGGAAATGGTTTGGCAAATCATGGCAATACTATCACTGGTGGGAGTTGGGGGTTACGTGGACCACTCAGAACGGGATTTGCTGCAAGTACGAATACGGACAGGTTAACAAGTGGATCAGCCTACTATGGTGTTATGGAGATGAGCGGTAATGTATGGGAAATGGTTGTTCAGGCTGGCGAGGGCGGTGAATATTTTTTGAATGAAACAGGCGATGGTACAATTGATGAAAACGGTTACTCTAATCAGGTATCATGGTGTAATCCATTAACTGCCAAGGGAATGATGTACCGTGGAGGTGGATGGGCAAGCACAATATCTGGCATTGGTTCCTGGCGTGATTTGGCTGTTTCCGATAGGTTTTATTCTCACATTAAGCCCTCCGTCCGAAGGAATACTTCTGGCGGCAGGGGTGGGCGTTAAAGATTTTATTATGAAAAACTTAAATCTTATTCAATTAATTATTTTTCTCCTTTTAGGTTTAGAGGGTTATTCCCAAGCCATTTATACTGGTGGAGAGGGGGGTGGATATGCTTCATTATCAATATCATCACAAACATTCGTTAGCACTGAAAAGCAAATGGATCAATCTTTAATAGTGAATGTTTATCCTAACCCGATATCTCAGTTTAAGGAGATCAACGCCAGCTCTTCGGATTTTACTTTTGGTCAAACTGTAACTCTGAGTATTTACGATCTTCTTGGAAATCTGGTGGACAGGAGAGAATACGAAATTTTTGAGAAATCGATATCGTTAACGTTGCCCTGGGAAAAATTGAGTAAGGGTTTATACCTGTTTGTATTTAAAGTCGATCGGAAAACCGTAACTGTTCGGGTTTCTATGAGTTAGAATTTCACAAGGTAATACATTCATCAATCTCATTTCAAATACTTTTTAATGGTATTAATTAGCAGTTCTGGTTTTATTGGCTTGGCAAGATAGTCATCACAACCCGATGATAATCCTTTTACTTTATCTTCGGCCATTGCATAAGCAGTTTGAGCAATTACCGGCACGTTTGGGTTGATTTCCTTGATAAGTTTAGTTGCTTGGTAACCATTCATTTCTGGCATACGGATGTCCATAAGAACCAATGATACATCATTACCTTTAAACAGGTTAAACGCCTCATAACCTGTTTTTGCTCTTATAATTTTTGCTCCAGTGGGTTGTAAAACTTCATCCAGGAACATGAAGTTGATATCCTCATCTTCAGCAATGAGAATTGTTTTACCTTCGAACGATTTTGTGATTGTAATATCTGCCTTATCTTCCCGCTCTATGCTACTGCTGGGAATAATCAGGGGAAGGGTAAAAAAGAAGGTGGAGCCTTTCCCTTTTTCTGATTCAGCCCAAATTCGTCCACCCATCATATCCACCAGTTTTTTGGATATGGCCAAACCCAAGCCGGTTCCCCCAAAATTCCGGGTGGTTGATTCATCGGCCTGCCTGAAGCGCTCAAAAATTAAGGATAATTTTTCATCGCTAAGCCCGATTCCGGTGTCTCTTACAAAAAACATAATTGTGGCATTGTTAGGAATCAGGTACCCAAATTCGATTAGCCCATCTGGGGTGAATTTCAAGGCATTGTTCAGCAAGTTGATGAGAATCTGTTTTAACCGCAATGAATCGCAAAGAATTGAAAATGTATCCTTTGAAACCCCTTGATGTTTGATAAAAACAATCCTACTTTTATTGATCCGCTTCTTTTCGTTCTCAAAAAAATCGCCAAGCTCATTAAGCATCACATTCACATAAGTGTTGCTTTTGCTGATTTTAAGCTGACCGGCTTCAATTTTAGCCAGGTCGATGATATCATCTATAAGGTTTAATAAAGTTCTGCTGCTGCTGGTAATATATTGTGCGTAAACCTCTTTTTTTTCCTGGGAAATTGTTTTACGAGTGATAAGCTCAGAAAAGCCAATAATGGCATTCATGGGCGTTCTGATTTCGTGGCTCATATTTGCAAGGAATGCAGATTTCAGCTTATCGGCTTCCTCTGCTTTATTTTTGGCCATTTGCAGACTAACCTCATTCTCTTTTCTTCGGATGATAATTGATATCAGGTTGGAGATATATTCGAGTATTTTAACGTCATCTGGAGAATAAGCACATTCATTTTTATAGCTTTGAACCCCGATTATACCATATATCTCATTGTTAACCATTAAAGGGACACCGATCCAACACTTAGCCATAGTACCAAAAAGCTCAACCTCATTACTGTCAATCAATTGCTGTATATCTCCTGATTTTAGTAAAGTTGGCACTCCCTTCTGAATTACATAAGAACTTAATGATTTACCTGTTGGAAAAGAAGTGAAATGATCTTTCTCATCGGAGAAAAATGAAAAATTTAACCGGTGCCTGTATTTATCGTATTGAGCGATGAACAGATTCTGAGCTTCAATGATTTTATTCAGCTCAAGCTGGATCGATTTATAAAATTGTTTTATATTTTCTGCCTGTATCTCTGCTTTGGTAAGATTTATTAAAAGCGATTTAATCTTCTCCTCTCTGTCAGTTTTTGTTTTGTCCGAAATCCATAGAATGATAAATCTGACCTCTTCAACTGAAAAAAGACTTGCCTTAATCTCAAGAAACATTCTTTTATTGTTTTGGAGATTATACCAATCTTCAATTCTGTGCCAGGAGTTTTCCTGACTTAACAGAACATTATTTATATTGAAATTAGGAATAATATCCTCAAACTTTTTCTGTACAAGTTCATTTGGGAAAAACTCATTCCTAAAGTCATCGGTAGCATACATAATTTCCCCATTTATTGATAGAATCACACCCCATCCAGGTACAGATCTGAAGAATCCAAGCATTTGTTGAAGCTCTTTATTGAACATTGCTAATAAAAATTTAGTTTTGTCTCATGTAAAGTTAGTTTAAAAAAATGGTTGTTTTAAGCATCAATCATTTAAAAAATACGGAAAACATCGACATTAGAAATTTGAAATAAACTATCATGATATATTTAAGTCAAATAAAATATCAAACAATCACCTATGAGAAAAATCTTATTTTTAATAACAATTCTTGCTACTATGATAACACGTGGCCAGGATAGAATGACCGGGTTGAATTTTGCAACCCGTTCGGAGGTAATTGCCCAACATGGAATGGCATGCACCAGTCAGCCATTGGCAACTCAGGTTGCACTTGATATTCTTAAAAGAGGTGGCTCTGCTGTTGATGCTGCTATTGCAGCAGATGCAATGCTAGGGCTAGTTGAACCAACAGGTTCCGGAATGGGTGGTGACCTTTTTGCCATAGTATGGGATGCAAAAACCCAAAAACTTTATGGGCTAAATGCCAGTGGTCGTTCGCCTAAATCGCTTTCTCTGGAATATTTCAAGAGCAAAGGGATAACACACATACCTGCATTTGGTCCACTCCCGGTATCGGTTCCAGGTTGCGTTGATGGCTGGTTTGAATTGCATAAGAAATTTGGAAAACTTGCTATGCCTGATATCCTGCAACCTGCTATTGGGTATGCCCGTGAGGGTTTCCCATTGTCTGAACTGGTTGCTTTTTACTGGCAGCGAAATGCCGAGCGTTTAAAGCAATTCGAAGGATTTGCCGAGATTTATTTGCCCAATGGCAAAGCGCCTGCCAAAGGGGAGATTTTTAAAAACCCATATCTGGCCAATACACTAGAGCTAATAGCAAAAAAAGGTCGTGATGAGTTTTACAAGGGAAGTATTGCCCGAACAATTGATGAATACATGAAAAAACAGGGTGGTTTCCTTAGCTATGAAGATTTAGCCTCGCACACTTCCGAATGGGTGGAACCGGTATCTTCATCATACAGGGGTTATGATATTTGGGAGCTACCGCCCAACGGTCAGGGAATTGCAACTTTGCAAATGCTGAACATTCTGGAGAATTTTGATATTAAATCGATGGGATTTGGAAGTGCTGAATATTTGCATCTTTTTATTGAAGCCAAAAAGCTGGCTTTCGAGGATCGAGCTCGTTACTATGCCGATCCTGCATTTTCAAAAATCCCCTGGAAACAGCTGATATCAAAGGAGTATGCAAAAGAGAGGACAAAATTACTGAACATTAATCGCGCAGCACGAAGCTATGATGCAGGCCAACTTAGCACTGGGAATACCATTTATTTAACAGTTGCAGATAAAGATGGTAACATGGTTTCATTAATACAGAGCAACTACAGGGGAATGGGTTCGGGCATGACCCCAACTAAGCTTGGGTTTGTACTTCAGGACAGGGGCGAAATGTTCTCATTAAAAGAGGGACACCCAAATGTTTTTGAACCCGGGAAACGACCATTTCATACCATAATTCCGGGATTTATTACCAAGGATGGGAAACCATACATTAGCTTTGGGGTGATGGGAGGTGCAATGCAACCTCAGGGTCATGCACAGGTTATAATTAACCTGATCGATTTTGGGATGAACCTTCAGGAAGCTGGCGATGCCCCAAGGATTCAGCATGATGGCAGCTCTGAACCAACCGATGAGGTAATGACTGACGGAGGTACCGTTTTCCTTGAATCCGGTTTTGACTACAACGAAATTCGAAAATTATTGGCAAAAGGACATAAAATAAGCTATAGTTTGGATGGATATGGTGGTTATCAGGCAATTATGTTTGATGCTAAGAATGGTGTTTACATTGGAGCATCCGAATCAAGAAAAGATGGACAAGCTGCTGGATACTAAATTTTTAGATTATCTGGGGTCTTTAAAAAGTTGAAGTTTCAATAAAAAAACCCTTCTCGGAAGAGAAGGGTTTTTAAGTGTTAGTTAGGGATAAAATCTAGTTAATTACGTATGCTTCAGTCCACCAAGTTGTTTCATACCCGTATGCGATGTAGCCAAATCCATTGGTAGCCCAGGAAGTACCCCATGAGTTCATGAATTTGAAAGCTCCTTTGTTATCGTCATATCCTACAACACAATAACAATGTCCACCTAATGATGTACCTACAAATGTGGTAAGTACTGCTCCACTAGCCAGGTACATATAGCCGCTACTAACTGGTCCGGCAACAATAACAGCCTTTCCGGCGGTTAGAAAACTTTTAATATTGGTTGTATTTACGGTAATTCTGCTGTAGCTGGGAATTTTGTATGCTGCAGCTGCAGTTTTCTGCGCAGTTGTTGGAAGCAAAGTACAGCTTACATCGGTATAAGGCATCATAGCCCAGGTACAAACACCTTGTGAAACCAACAGGTCAAGGCCTCTTGTTACATAGGATCCAGAGCTGCAGGATCTTTTTACCTTGATTTGGTTATAAACGTACTCAGGGCTGAAAATATTTACACTGGTGCTCCATGTTGCAGGGTGATTTTTCTGCCAATCAATGCTACGGCCGGCATATGTGGTTCCCCAGGCAACACATGATCCTTCGCCACCCTGATTGCCAACAGGTGGTACGTTGAGATCAAGAACTGTGGCTTTAATTTCAACCTGAGGTGTTTTGGCAAGTGGTATTTTATTATACTCATCGGGTGGGAGCAATTCAGCACCTAAAGAGTGATATTCCCCAATCTGAGGTTGAACATCAGGGGCAACACTTTGTTCACAGGAGTTAAAAAGCATAACTCCAAATCCAAGAACAACTAGAACTGATAAAAATTTTTTCATAGTTTTAATTTGGTTTTTAGTTAGGGTTAATATCAGACCAAGTTCAGCTATAATTATTTTAATGTCAAGACTCATTTAAGTTGTATGAGCTGGATAAAATCCATATAAAATTCATATATATCAGATTATCAAATAGATAAATTGTTAATAAAATATCAATATATTTTTAAAAAATTGACGAACGGATATAAAAATATAGATAAACCACGCAACTTTTTATTTAAAAAATCATCCATCCATAATATGTATTTAGTTGATATTTCCACTTTCATCCCATTATATTCCCATTTCATCTTTTATTATTTTTGATTTTTTAAACTTGAAATTTCCTTTGCAATAAAAAAAATGAAAAAGTTTATTACACTGTTTTTTTTACTGGGAACATTCATTTTATACTCGAACCCTATTACACAAACCATTAGGGGATTGATAGCTGACAGGCAAACAAAAAGTCCAATTCCGGGTGCAAATATTGTTTTACTAAACTCTGACCCCCTAAGGGGAACCATATCTGATGATCAGGGGCGGTTCAAACTTGATAATGTTGAGATAGGAAGAATCAGCCTTAAAATCACTTTTATTGGATACCATGACGTAATACTTACTGGCCTTAACCTACAATCAGGCAAGGAGCTGGTACTTAACATTGAGATGGAAGAACAGGTAATAATGGGCGAAGAGGTTGTTATTAAAGCCCGTACTGATAAATCTTTATCAATAAATAAGCTGGCAATGATCAGCTCAAGGGGTTTTACGGTAGAGGAAACTGAACGGTACGCCGGCAGCCGAAACGATGTAGCTCGTATGGCGGCAAATTATGCAGGCGTGCTTGGCGTAGATGATTCCAGAAATGATATTATAATAAGGGGTAATTCGCCTACTGGTTTGTTATGGCGATTAGAAGGAGTTGATATCCCAAACCCGAACCATTGGGGGATGACTGGAACAACAGGCGGTCCTGTAAGCATGCTAAATAACACCCTATTAAGCAATTCCGATTTTATAACCGGTGCATTTCCTGCTGAGTACGGGAATGCCATCTCCGGAGTATTTGATTTGCACATGAGGAATGGGAATGATGAAAAATTTGAGTTCCTGGGGCAAGTCGGTTTCAACGGTTTTGAGCTTGGTGCCGAAGGGCCTTTTAACAAGGAAAAAGGTTCATCTTTTCTGGTTAATTACCGTTATTCTACCATGGGCGTTTTTGCTGCTTTAGGTATGGATTTTGGCACTGTAGGCATTCCATACTATCAGGATTTATCTTTTAAACTGAACTTCCCAAAAACCAGGTTGGGCAATATATCTTTGTTTGGTTTAGGCGGTATCAGTGATATTGATATTTGGGATAGCAAACGTGATACGCTTAAGCAAAAACTTGATTTTTATGGTGGCGAAGGTTTTGACCTGACAAACGGGACAGACATGGGAGTGGTAGGTTTATCCGATCAGGTTCATATAAATCAAAATACGTACGCCAGGTTTACAGTCGCCGGAATGGCGCATAGAATGGAAACGGTAATAGATTCACTAGTACCGTTGAGTATGTATAAGGTACCGTGGTACCGAAACCACATAATTGAACGCAATCTGTTTTTTTCATCCACATTCAATAAAAGATTCAATAAGCAACATACTATTCGGGCAGGGATTGTAGCCAAAACACTTAATGGATCAATGATTGATAGCGTATATCAATCCAGCTTAAATGGTTTTCGCAAACAGATTGATTACGATGGCACTTCCTGGCTGGTAAACCCCTATATCCAATGGCAATACCGAATTACAGATGAAATTACCATTAATACAGGGATTCATTACATGCACTTTTTCCTGAATAACACAAAATCGTTGGAACCACGAATTGGGGCACGCTGGGAGATTTCCAGCAATCATACGTTGAGTATCGGCTATGGCCTTCATAGTCAGACAGCCAATATCCTTACCTACTTCATGCAACAAAGGCAGGATGATGGAACGTACATCAAACCGAATACCGATCTGGGTTTTACAAAGAGCCACCATTTTGTTATGGGATACGATTTCCGGCTTGATCTCTATACGAGAGTGAAGGCTGAGGTTTATTACCAGTATATTTTTGATGCCGGGGTTGATGCAATAAACAAAAACTCTTACTCAATGTTGAATCAGGGTGCATCTTTCTATTTTGAAGTGCCCGATAAGCTGACCGCAAAAGGGAAAGGGAGAAACTATGGCATTGAGCTTACTTTAGAGCGTTTTTTGAATAAAGGATTTTACTTTCTGACCACTTGCTCATTATTCGATTCCAGGTATACTGGAAGTGACGGTGTTGAGTATAATTCTGCTTTTAACAGCAATTATGTGGTTAATGGGTTGATTGGTAAAGAGTTCCAACTTAATGGAAAAAATCAGAAATCAAAAAAATCGATAGCAATTGACCTGAAAACTGTGTATGCTGGAGGAAAACGGAGTACACCCTGGGTTGCTTATTATAACAGCACTTTAAATGAGTATTCCAGAGAATGGGATCAAACCAGGGCTTTCTCTTTAAAGTTAAAAGACTATACCAAAAGCGATCTTAAAATTACTTTTCGTATTCAAAAGCAGCGATATTCACAGGAATGGGGTATAGAAATAACCAACATGTTCAACAACCAAAACATTTTCAGCGACAAGTTTAATAAAAAGACCGGAACTGCTGATTACACTTATCAGGTAGGATTTATGATGATTCCTCAGTGGAGAATTGTTTTTTAGTGATAATTTTGATGTTAACCATAAATTGGCTCTTAATGTCGGATACAGAACCTACAAAGATAAGAACCTTTCAGGATACCTGGGTGATGATAGTTGGCATTCTGCTAATTGCCATTGGAGCGCCTTTTATCTTTGATGAGTACAGGAATGGCGTAATTAGTTTTAATGCTTTGTTTGGTTTCTTAGGCTCACTTTCTACAACAATTTTAATGTGGTTTGGTGTAAGGGCTATTGTAATCTATTTAGGTGAAAATTTCCCATGGCAAAAAAATCCGCTCCGGCATCTGATTATTGAGATTATAGCCATATCAACCTACACCGCACTAGTGGGGTTACTTTTTTTTGCCATAAATTATTTTCACCCCATGGAATCATTTGCTAAAAACCTTAAGCTCTCTATCTTTTTTACCCTGATGATTACTTTTTTCAATACCGCTGTTTATGAAGCCTGGTATTTTTTTATGCAATGGAAGCAAACCCTTATTAAATCGGAAAAACTTGAGAAGGAAACAATCAGAAGTCAGTATGAAACACTTAAAAGCCAGATAAACCCTCACTTTTTGTTTAATAATTTAAACACCCTTACAACCGTAATAGAGGAAGATCCTAAGAGAGCAGTTGAATATGTTCAGCAAACGGCTGATTATTACCGTACAATTCTTAACCTGAAAGATAAGGAGTTAATTCACTTATCGGATGAGATTGAACTGATCAAAAATTTTTACAACCTGCAAAGAAACCGTTACGGATCAAATCTTACAATTCAGATTGATATTGATGATTTGCTTCTTGAAACCCTGATTGCCCCGCTAACCCTGCAAATGCTGGTTGAGAATGCCATTAAGCATAATATTATATCCAGAGATAAACCACTGAACATAAGTATAACAGCAGATAATGAATATTTAATTGTAAAAAATAATTTTCAGAAACGGGACCAGGAGATAACTTCGAATGGGTTTGGACTCAGGAATATTTGTGAGCGATACTCATTCTTCACTAAAAAAAGAGTGGTTGTTTCCCAAAATGATTCTAATTTTATTGTATCAATTCCATTATTAAGAATGTAGTTTGAAGGTACTTGTGGTTGAGGATGAAATTGCTGCAGCCCGTAGGTTAATTAAAATGCTTAAAGAAGCAGAACCGGGTATTGAATTACTTGCCACAACCGATAGCATTTCCACCAGCGTGGATTGGCTCAAGCAAAATCTTCAACCTGACCTGATTTTTATGGATATTCACCTGGCCGATGGATCCTGCTTCAAAATCTTTGATCAGGTAGAACTAACCTGTCCGGTTATATTCACCACAGCGTATGATCAGTACGCAATCCCAGCATTTAAAGTGAATAGCATTGATTACTTACTGAAGCCTATAAAAAAGGATGAACTGGTTTTTAGTCTTAGCAAATATAAAACCATACATAATCAGAAAACATTGGTTGATTTGGAATCAATTATAAAAGCAATTCGAAAACCAGACCATACCTATCAAAACCGGTTTATTGTTCAGTATGCTGATAAACTTAAGTCTATCAGGGTGGATGATGTAGCCTATTTTATGGCACTTGAAAAAGGTGTTTTTCTAGTAACACACGATAATCACAGGTATGCTGTAGATTTTACCCTGGAGAAACTGGAAGAGATACTTAACCCAACCGTTTTCAAAAGGGCAAACCGAAAATTCATGGTAAGTTTTTCTTCCATTAAATCAATGTTCACCTACTCCAAGTCAAGGGTAAAACTCGAATTACAACCAAAACCCGATGTAGATGTAATCGTAAGTTCTGATCGCTCATCCGGGTTTAAAGAGTGGTTAAACCAGTAGTAGAATTCAGGTCGGTTCCATTTCCCGTTTTTTTTCTTCCTATACACAATCAATAATACCCAAAATGAATATGCCTCTAAGCCGATACCTCGGATTAGCAGCTTTTCTTTTGATTGTAACTTAAATGTAAATTGAAAATACTTATAGGCAGTGATATAGATTCATTACTGACTCTTTTCGTATAGCGAAAACTCGCTATTAAAACCGGAGTTATTACCAGATAAAATAGTGAAAATCCCAATTGATATAGTCTTAAGAAAGGTTCAATTTTGAGATGAATTAAAACCCTAATTTAAATAACAACCTTAACTCAACTAACATGAAAGAACAAAAATGGATTAAGCTGGCTTTCATCGCCTTGTCGATGGGCATTATTTTCCTGAGCTGCACCAAAGAGGATGAACTTGTTCCACAAGCTAATCAGTCCACATGGAGTGTAAGACCTGATTTTGCTACATTGGATAACAGGCCACCCGATGTTATTGCTCAGTATCAGGTTACCGGTAAAGATGCTTTCTCTGTAAAACCGAACGAAAGCGCATCAAAAGGGAAATATGCCCTGGTTATTGGCATTTCCGATTATTCCGGTACAACAAACGACCTGCAGTATTGTGATGATGATGCAATAGATTGGAAAAACCGTTTGTTAACCGAAGGGTATAGCGTAACAGCTTTGCTGGATTTGAATGCAACAAAAGCTAATATCGAAGCGGCTGTGGCTAATCTGGTTAGCCTGTCAGTGGCAGGTAACGAAATCGCTTTTGTTTACTCCGGTCATGGGAGTAGGGGTCAAATTGTTTCAACGGATTTGTATTACATTAGCAGCACCTGGTTTAAAACAATGTTTGCCGGTGCCACAAGTACAAAAATGATGTTTTCTTTCGATGCTTGCCAGATTGGCGCCATGGCTACCGACTTGAATGCACCGGGAAGAATCATTGCCGTTGCATCTGATACCAAAAAATATTCCTATGATGGTGATGCAACCATGCAGAACGGAGTGTTCACCTACTATCAAATGGTTGGATTCGATCAATTGAATTATATTTACTGTGAGCCAGATTTCCAATATGCATGCGATCAGATGAAATTATGGGCGGCTACCGTTCATGTAAGAGTCGCCCCATCCTACGTGGATTCGTATGTTGGCGATTTTGATCTCTAGAAAATAGTTGATATTGGCTATTTCTGAATAAAGGTGCTGACTGTCAGCACCTTTATTTTTTGTAATCTTTAATTAATCGCTTAATTCAAAGAGTTTGTTTGTATCACTGAAGTTAATCAATTAATTCTAATATCCGCTTTTCTCCAAGAATGCTCAATGGGTTGGAATTTTCGATGAAATATTCGGCCAAAATCTCTTTCTTTTCCTGCAGCTTGAGTATTTTTTCTTCAACAGTATTTAAAGAGATAAAACGGTAAACAAAGGTTTTTTTGTTTTGACCGATTCTATGCGCTCTGGACAAAGCCTGATTTTCCACAGCAGGGTTCCACCAGGGATCAAGAATAAAAATGTAATCTGCTGCGGTTAGGTTCAGCCCAACCCCCCCAGCTTTTATCGATATCAGGAAAAGCTTAATTTCGGTGTTGTTCTGGAATCGTTCAACCACCTCTTTTCTATTCGTAGTGCTGCCTGTCAGCAGCTCATAGGAGACACCGGAATTATCCAGATGGTTTGAAATCAGCTTAAGGTGCTTAACAAATGATGAGAAGACCAGGATTTTGTGACCTTCAGCCACAATGTTTTCTATACTTCTGGTAATTTCATCAAACTTACCCGATCCGGATAATGTTGTTTCATCAATCATCAAGGGATGACTTGCTATTTGCCTTAGCCTTGTTAAACCTCTTAGTATTGCAATGGCTGAACGGTTGTAGCCTTGAGTTTTTATCTGATCTAATATGGCATTCCTGATTGAAGATTTTTCTGTTTCATAGATTTTCTCCTGCTCTTCGGCCATATCGCAGTAAACAACCTGTTCGCTCAGCTCTGGTAAGTCCTGGGCTACCTGCTCTTTGGTTCTACGGAGGATGAATGGTTCAATGATACTTTTTAAAAGCTTCCTTTTTGCCTCATCGTTTTTGGTGATGGGTTGGATGAATTCCTCATTAAAAGTTTTTAAACTTCCCAATACCCCCCGATTGACAAAATTCATCTGTGACCATAAATCGGTGAGCGAGTTTTCAATGGGAGTGCCGCTAATTGTGAGAAAATGATTAGCTTTAAGTAAAAGAACAGATCTGTACGTCTTTGATAGAGGGTTCTTAACCGCCTGGCTTTCATCTAAAATGATATAGTTAAACAGGTAATCAGTAATAAGATGGATGTCATTTCGAATTATTCCATAGGTGGTGATTATAATGTCCAAATCTGAAAAGTCGTGCAGATTATTCTGTCGGGAAGAACCTGTATATATCAGGTAGGTCATATTACTGGTAAATCTGGAAATTTCATTTACCCAATTATGAACCAGTGATGTGGGTACAATAATTAAAGAGGTTTTTGTGCCATCACTGGTATTATTCTCTTTGATAGACTGAAGCAATGCAAGTGTTTGAATGGTTTTTCCAAGCCCCATATCATCAGCAAGACATCCTCCTAAACTATTTTTATAGAGTAAGCTTAACCATATATAGCCTTGTTTTTGATAGCTTCGTAAAGTTGCATTTAACCCTTTGGGGAGTGGTGAGATTTCTGTTATCAGGTTACTAAACTGGTTTCTTAAATCTTTTGCCTGATTGTTTTCAATATTGATTTCCTCTAAAAGGTTGAAAAGGGACTTGTGAATGGAGATTCTATCTCCGGTATCTTTCCCAAGAAAGAAAATAGGTTTATAACGGGCAAACCACTCTTCGGGCAGAATAAATATCTGCCCGTTTGGCAATATAAATTCCCGGATATTTTTAAGAATATTCTTCTTCAGATGAATAAATGGAATTTGAAAACCATCCAGAACAACCTGGCCATAAAGATCAAACCAGTCAGCAGGTGTATTAACATTAAACCTTACTTCGTAAGTTTTAAGATAGTAGTTGTTAAGCCCTGAATTTTGAACAATTTCAAACCCCAGCCGGTTTAGCTTCTCGGTATTCAGGTTTAGCCATTCAACCAGCTGGTATGGGGCAAAGCTGGGGCCATTCTGATTGAGTTCAGCGGGGTAGAATTCGGATTCCCCAACCTTACCCAATCCAAAGGATATCAGAGCATCAATACAACTTTTTTCCCATGAAGCATCCCTGTCAAATTTGCTAAAATGGTACTTTCCATTTTCAACAGCAAGCTGAACCTCCGGTTCAAGTTTGGCGTTTGCCAGGTACGATTTTGAATTATATACGAACTTCAGAATTACTGCAAACCCGCCGGCCAACCTGTTTTCTAATGATAACAATGCTTTTTTTTCAGGAATGCTTTTGGAGATTGTGAATCCTTCGGGGTTAACAAGCTGATTGCGGACAATATTCAGAACAAAAGTTTCAAAGTATTTTCTTTCAGCCGATTTAGGAATTGATATATTTGGTTTTGTGAAGAATGGGCTAAGCTTTCTGCCATCAATGCCCTTGAACCGGTATAAGTTTTTTTCTATCCTCACCAAGCACGGATCATTGCAAATCACCTCTGTATTCTTATTGATGAACCTGATGTCAGCATTCTTATATGTTGCTGAAATCCAATACTTACTTTCTGTCTCCCCAACTGAAAAGTTAAAAACAGGTAATGCAAAATCATCATTGAGGGTAAGTTGGTGATCAGAATAAATGTTATTAAAGTTCTTCTCTTTTAGAAAAACAGGGATTTTCAGCTCCAGGAACAACTCAAAACATTTGTTCATCCTACGCTCAATATAACCTCTGATATATAGATTGAGCTGCTCATTGTTTACCATCGCTTTGAAAAAACTTGCATTGCTCACCCTGGTTTTAGAGAATTGTTTTACTATTGAGTTTTCGTTTAAGTCATTCAGCAACTTGAAAAGTTCTGTATTTTTAGCAGGTAGAAGTTCTTCCCATTTCGAAATATTACCCGGGTGAAGCAGTTCAACGATGGTGTAAATTCCGCCTTCTTTGCTAACCAATTTAATAATATAAGGGTGTAGAATATAACCTAGATACCTATGCAGCTGAAGGGTAACTGCAAAAAATTCAATAGTATTTTTGGAATTCAAGGACAAATTTTTTGAGGCGCAATTTTACTTAAAAGCAAAGTAAATTTCAAATTGAATATTAATTATGATTAAATCAATCTTTGCATAGAATGTTATAAAGGAATTATCAAATTAAGTGAAACGAAGGTAATGGAGTAGCAGATTTATATCCTGAAATTAAATAAAACAAAGATTTTTAAAGATTTACTAATACTCTGTTTTAATGTAATTGACATTCCTGTCCTTAAGGTAGCTAAGAATAAACTTAAAATTTATCTCTTCTTTTCCAATGAATTCAGGTGGATAAAGTCCTTTTTCCTTAAACATCCCGTTAATTATAAGTTCAACTGCAGCTGTGGCCGTAAAACCTGTTGTTCTGGCCATGGAAGAAAGTTTTTCAGCAGGGTCGAACTCGTCATAAAGGTCGTAAATAACAGTTTTATTCTTGCCGTTTTCGTTTCCTAAAAGTTTAACCCTCATAACTGTAAATTCTGGCTCAGTATCACCAAGTTTCCAGGAATTGAACAGAATTTTTGAGGTAAACTCAAACGGGATAACGTCTTTCCCTTCAACTTTAATTGGGGTATAATCAAGAAACCCGGACGATTTTAACGCCTGTACCAAACGGATGTGTCCGGGATAGCGAAGGGTTTTCTCCTTCATGTTTGGTATTCTGTTCAGGGTAAATAAAAGCGATCGAAGCCCATCAGTATTAAACGCTTCAAGTGTTCCAACCTTTTCGAAGTTGATAAGTTCTGGGTCGCTCATCGGGGCTTTACTTACTACGATTCCGTTTTCCATAAACCGCGCCGGGCGTGTGTACTCCTCAATCACATCACAGGGTGAGAATGGTGCCTTGTATTCAAACGGGAATGTTCTAACCTTTGGCAAACCACCAACCATATATTCCAAAGACTCAATTTTCATCCTGTCGTAGTAATAGCCGGCAATGATATTCGGCATACCCGGTGCTACACCGCAATCCATTACCCCGGTTACATTTTTATCTTTTGCCAGCTGGCTTAGGGGCAGAACATCCTCCGGCAAAAAGGAGATATCCACAAAATTTTTTCCAGCATTTATAATTGCTAGAATTGTTTTATAACCCATAAAACCAGGGACTGCTGAAACAACTAAATCAAAATTTGAAATTTGTTTTTGCAATTTATCAGTATCAGAAATATCTAAAACCAATGTGCTGATTTTATGGTTACCCGAAAGGTATTCCAGCGATTTCTCATTGATATCGACCGATGTAACCTGATGTTTTTTTGCCAGATCGATTGCGATGGCTTTGCCCACCATTCCGGCTCCCAGAACAATAATTTTACTCATATTATGATTAGTAATTTTAGATTTATAGAACACACTTTTTTTGCAATTAAAAGTTTCATAATTATTTGATATACTTTTCCAGCATTGAAAAAAGTTCCCTGGCATTGATAGGTTTAGTGATATAATCGTTGCAACCTGCCGCCTCTGCTTTTTTTCGGTCTTCGCTAAATGCGTAGGCCGTTTGGGCAATAATCGGGATGTCAGGGTTTACCTGCCTGATTTCCAGCGTTGCTGCATAGCCATTCATCACTGGCATTTTAATATCCATCAGGATAAGGTCAACCTTTTTGATTGATTTTACAAGTTCAACGGATTGAGCCCCATCTTTAGCCCAGAGAAGGGTTGCGCCGGTAAGCTCAAGCAGTTCATTTAAAAAGATGTAATTTGCCTCTTCATCTTCGGCAATTAGAATTACCCTGTTCCTGAAATCGGGGTAAATATCTACGTCTTCATCAATCTCCGTTTCTTCGTCGGTTTCAGTTTTAAGCTGGACATTGTATGGAATTGTAAAATAGAAAGTTGTACCAGATCCCGGATCAGATTCTACCCAAATTTTACCACCTAGTAAATTAACAATGCCTTTTGAAATAGAAAGCCCAAGGCCTGTTCCTCCTTTTTTCAAGGCCTGCATGTTGTCAGCTTGCCTAAACCTCTCAAAAATCAGGGTTTGCATCTTGGGATCAATCCCAATGCCGGTATCTTTTACAAAAAATTTGATTTGATCATCGGATAGTGAATAGCCAAATTCAATGAATCCCCTTTCGGTGAATTTAAGAGCGTTATCAATCAGGTTGGTCAGTACCTGCTCCAACCTTCCCTCGTCAGATATTACGTTCAGTGAGTTAGTACCTTTCGGGATAACTAGCTTAATTTCTACTGCTTCGCGTTTGTAAAAAATTTTTTCTTTCTGGTAAAAGTTAATTAGGTTTTTAAGCAGCGAATTGAGGTTAAACGGCAGGTTAACAATGGTAAGCTGTCCTGATTCAACTTTTGAGGCATCTATGATATCATTGATCAGCTTTACGAGCATATTGCCCTTGCTATTGATAATATCAATGTATTGCTTCCGTTTTTCTTTGGTGATATTTGGCAACCCCAAAAGCTGGGAAAAGCCAAGTATGGCATTCATTGGAGTTCTGATTTCATGGCTCATGTTTGCCAGAAAAGCGGATTTTAGCTTATCCGACTCTTCGGCTTTTTCCTTTGATAATACCAGCTCATTCTCCAAGTCTTTCCGATAGAGCGAAACAGAG